>NZ_PDWN01000019.1 GCF_010093205.1 Pseudoxanthomonas daejeonensis | reverse complement strand
TCCCCGCACCCTGCCCGCCCGCCATCGGCCCGGCATCGGCCTCCGGGCGGAACGCCAGCATGCGCAGCACGCTCATTTCAAAACCAATCCGCGGCGCCGGTGCCAGTTCCAGGTCGCGACGGCCGTTGACCGCCATCTGGTACCAGAGCTGGACCACTTCCGGGCGCAGGCGCGCGGCATACCCCGACACGTCCAGACCCTCGTCGTCGCGCGACGCGCCCGGCACCAGCTGGCGCACCTGGATCCGGTGCAGGGCCTCGGCCAGCGCTTCCAGCACGTTGCCCCAGTCCGGCGCGAACCCGGCCACGGCCTCGATCGTGGCCAGCAGCCGCTGACCGTCGGCATCGGCCAGCGCATCCAGCAACGCCGCGACCTGGGTCCGGTCGACGCTGCCGAGCATGGTCCGCACCGCAGCCTCGTCCAGCGCGCCGCCGGCATAGGCGATCGCCTGGTCCAGCAAAGACAGGCCGTCGCGCAGGCTGCCATCGGCCGCGCGCGCCAGCAGGCGCACCGCCCCGGCATCGGCGCCGATCTCCTCGGCGGCCAGGATCTTGGTGATCTGGCCCTGGATCTGGTCCTCGTCCAGCCGCTTGAGGTTGAACTGCAGGCAGCGCGACAGCACCGTCACCGGCAGCTTCTGCGGGTCGGTGGTGGCGAGCAGGAACTTCACGTGCCCCGGCGGCTCTTCGAGCGTTTTCAGCAGCGCGTTGAACGCCGCCTTGGACAGCATGTGCACTTCGTCGATCAGGTAGACCTTGTACTGCCCGCGCGAGGGCATGTACTGCGCGTTCTCGATCACCTCGCGGACGTCGTCCACGCCGGTATTGGAGGCCGCGTCGATCTCCAGCAGGTCGATGTAGCGCCCCGAATCGATGTCGGTGCAGGCCGCGCAGACCCCGCACGGCTCGGCGCTGGTGCCCTTCTCGCAGTTCAGCGACTTGGCGAAGATCCGGGCGATGGTGGTCTTGCCCACCCCGCGGGTGCCGGTGAACAGGAAGGCGTGATGGACCCGCCCGGTATCCAGGGCGTTACCCAGCGCGCGCACGACATGTTCCTGCCCGACCAGCTCGGAAAACCGCTTCGGGCGCCACTTTCGGGCGAGGACGAGATAGGACATCGGACACCGTTTCGACCGGAAACGGCATTGTGCCACGCCCGCCCCCGGGCCGGTCCCGGACCCCGACCGCGCTTGTGGCAAGTGCCCGCGGGCGCTAGAATTCGCGGCCCTGACCGGGCCCTGCGGGGCTCCAGACAGGATCCGGAGAGGTGTCCGAGCGGTTGAAGGAGCACGCCTGGAAAGTGTGTAAGCGTCTAAACCGCGCTTCGGGGGTTCGAATCCCCCTCTCTCCGCCAGATATGAAATGGGCCCCCTTGCGGGGCCCTTTTCATATCTGACGAAGAGGGGTGAGCTTGATTCGAACCCCCCGGTTCGACCACCCGCGCAGCGGGTGGACACGACGGCGAAGCCGTCGCCCCGAAGGGGCAAGGCGCGAAGCGCCGCAGTGAATCCCCCTCTCTCCACCTTGGCCACTGCACCTGCTTTCCTGCCGTCTGGTAAAGCGATTGCAGCTGCGTCGGGATTGCAGCAGAGTCCGTACCGTCAAGGCGACTGGGGAGTCGCTACTGGCTTTCGTGGCACTCGGGAGGGTGATCATGCATCCGGATCAGAAGAGATTCGCGAAGTTCACTGGCAAAGCTCGCTTGGACAAGTCGATCAATTCCCTCTTAGGCATCATCGAGGGAATTGCAATCGATGGCCGTATCAACGAGTTGGAAATCAGCTACCTGGCGTTATGGCTCTCAGAACATCGAGAGATAGAGAACCTTCACCCGTTCAATGAACTGGTACCGCGCGTCGCAGCGGCCATGGCGGACGGCGTACTCGACCAGGAAGAACGAGAAGACATCCTTTGGTTGTGCAAGCGGCTTCGATCACGGGAGTTCTACGACCAAACCACTACTGACCTGCAGCGCCTCCATGCCATTCTCGGCGGCATCGTTGCTGACACCCGAATATCAGAAGAGGAGCTGCGCGGACTTTCGGACTGGATGGAAGAGCATCCCCACCTGAAAAGTTGCTGGCCGTTCGACGAGATCGGCAGCCTCATAACCGCTGTGCTTGCGGACAAGAAGATCGATGAGAAGGAGCACGAGATGCTGCATGCGTTCTTCTCGGAATTCACCGCGCTCCTGGACTCCAGAACCATAACCAAGGCTCCCATTGCCGAATCGGGGCCGATCCGCGGCCTATGCGCTGTCGATCCAGAAATTACCTTCCTCGAACGCGGCTTCTGCTTTACCGGCTCTTCGCCGCGATTTACGCGGCCGCAGATTGAGGAACTCGTCCAGGAGCTAGGTGGGACAGCTCACGCCACTCCATCCAAGAAGGTCCACTACCTAATCATTGGCGCCGAGGGAAACCCTTGCTGGGCTTTCTCGTGCTATGGGCGGAAGGTAGAAAAGGCCGTCAAGCTCAGGAAGGCAGGAGTACGCGTGGTCATCGTCCACGAATTGGACTTCCATGATGCAGTCGCGGACCACCGCTGAACTCTCCAACTGCATGCTGCAATCAGGGCACCGGCGTGCATCTGACAAACAACCCGACCTGACGTGAACCTGACCCAATCTTGATTGCGTTGCTGTGCGCGCACTAATGAGTGAAATGGCAGAGATCCTAACGTCGAATAAGCCGGAACAATCACAAGGTGCAAGCGCCGAGCTTGGGTCTTAGAAGCGGAAACAGAGTCGAACCTTGGGAAGAACGAGGTCAGGTTTGAAAACAGGGGTCAGAGTGCACTTTCCCTGGATGCTGATCCGCGACGACGACATACCCAGCCTGGGCCAGCTCCGGAAAGTGCACTCCGACCCCCGCTTCCAGACCCCGCTTCCAGTGCCTGGATTGGGCCCGGGTGTCCGTCCGAAGCGGATTCAGCGCTTCAGCCCCGCCACAATCTCCGGCACACCAAGCCCGATCTCGAGCTGCACGCGTACGTAATCACGCTCCTTGCGCGACAGCGGGCGGCCGACCTCCAGGCGGATGTCCTCCGCCTGCAGGATGCGCATGATCCTGGGGAGCGCCGAGCCGATGGCGTCCTGGCCGTAACCGGCTTCGCGGAGAGCGGTGTGGATCAGTGCTTCAGCGTCCATGGAGCGTCCGGATGATGATCGGCGCCGCATTGTGCGCCATCTGCGAGTCATCCGGCGAAGAATGGGGTCAGGTTCACTTTTACTCCAGTCCGCCCCCATCTGGGACAAGAATTGAAAACAGGGGTCAGAGTGTGCTTTTCCCGGTTGCTTGTCCGCGACGACATACCCGGCCCGGACCAACTCCGGAAAGTGCACCCTGACCCGCGTTTCTGGCAGGGCGCTTGCGCTCGAGGCGCGTTCCAGCTGCACCGTGAGCCGACCCTCTACCCACTTCAAATGATGCCGCCGCGAGCGCGGCCATCAAGTTTGGGGGTGCCTCACAGTGACGTAACCGCGCCAGGTCCACTGTGGATGCGAGCGGAAGGCTCAGGGCCAGGCGTCGGACGAAGCCGGAAAGCAGAGGGTCTAGATGTGCCGTCGCATGTTATATGGAAGGCCGCGCACTGCGCGGCTTTTTTGTCAGCCGAAGTCGACAACCGCAAAGGTCGGCACCGGGCCTTGCCCTCGCTTCTTCCCCGCCACAGGCTCGCAGCATGACCACCGGAATGTCGATCCGACCCTACAGGACGCGTGAAAAATTCGAACACGAATTCCACGCGGTGATGGAGTGGCTGCGTTCCTACAACGGCAACGACAAAACGTACCGGCAGTTCGAGGACGAGTATCAGAAGGCGGCCAAGACCCTTGAGACCTTGTTCAAGCTCAGGGATCTTCCGGAGGACCTGCGGACCTGCCGCCATGAGCTATACGACACTATCGCCAGTCTCGGCCTCAGTCGCTTCGCGCAGAGCGGCGAACCCCCGGACGAAGAGCTGATTCGCAACCACCAGATTCCGGGCGGCATGCCAGTTAACCGGCACCGATCCCCGCCGCGACCGGACATCCTGCGCATGCTGGCTGACATCGAGTTCGGGAACCCGGGAGCGCAGCCGACCATGCTCGGAGATCGCATCGGCAAAGGCAGGCTCCATTTCGCCGCGCTCTGGCTATCCGAACAGGATGCAGCCTGGATTGAGCACGAATTGCAGCGAATGGGGCTGATTCCAGGACAAGACCACGAATGACCCCACTGGCGGCCGGAGCTGGTGCATCCGTGAGATAAAGCGGGAGCGAGACACGCGAAGCGAGCCACCCGGTGCCACCCTGGCCGCGTTCCGTCCCGTTCTCGATAGCAAGCGCCCCCCTACTGCGAACACCGGAAGGCTGCATGAGCAATACGCCCGCCCTGCTTGACAAGCTCCACGACTGGATCGTCGCGTGGGATCCGACGGGAAAGACCTCCGCTGAGTTCGACAACGAACTGAGAGCCGCGAACGCCAAGCTGGAAGGACGCGTCGACCGGGACGAACTCACCCCCAAGGAGGTGGAGACCTACAGCGGCCTGATGTCGTTGGCCGACGCCCGCGGATTCTTCCGGGTCGACAAGTCGCCAGACGATCTGAACGGCTCCACGCCCCCGTGAAGTGAAGTGAAACAGGGGTCAGGGTGCACTTTCCCCAGCCAGCAGCTTCGTAGCTCCGGTAACTGGCCCGCCCGTTCCAATCACCGAACCCCCGGCGCTCGGTGCCCCCCCGCGCATCGCCCGAACCCACGCGCCAGTCCTCAACACTCACGCACCACCATTTTCCATACGCCCATGCATGGAAAACACTCGCGCACCCGTTCCAGGCACTCACGCATGAGTATTTTCCATGCGCGCACGTATGGAAAATACTGACGCGCCAGTTCCCAACACTCGCGCATGAGTGTTTTCCATGCATTCGCGTATGGAAAACACTGGCACACCAGTTCCCGGAACCCGCGCGCCAGTTCCAGACACTCGCGCCCCGGTTCCCGACACTCGCGCGCCAGTGCCGGGAACTCGAACCCCCCGCCCCGCCTGCGTTCCCCGCCATCCGGGCACGAAAAAGCCGGGCGGAGTCGCCTCCGCCCGGCTTCGGTCAACCACCTGCCCGGCCGCACCGGGCAGCGATCACACCGGCTCGACCGCCTCCTCGTCCTCGTCCTCCTTGCGCCCGGCGCGCGCGAACCGGCTGCCCAGCTCGCGCCGCTGGTCCTCCAGCCCACTCGCCCGCCCGCTGACCTTCAGCAGCGCATAGCCCTCCAGCGCCGCCGACATCACGTCCGCGCCCAGGGCCAGCAGGGTGTCCTCGCCGCGGGTGGTGAGCAGCTTGAGCCGGCGCAACCGCGGGCGCAGCGCGTCCAGCGCGGCCAGGTCGTCGTTGGCCTCGGGCAGGCCCAGGGCCGGGGTGACCACCTGCGGGTTCTGCTGCAGCACCTGCAGCACGCTGCGGCAGAACACTTCGGACTTCTCACCCATCTTGGCCAGGCCGCGCACCTCCGCGGTGGTGAGCGAGACCAGGCCGCCCAGCTTCTGCTCGATCACGAGCAAGGCGGCATCCAGCGCGGCCAGGTCTTCGGCCGAAAACGACAGCGATACGAGGTTCTTCATGTGCAGGTTCCTTTGCATCGGGAAGGGATGCCCCCGCTCCTGGCCACCGGCGCCGCCGCTCGCCCGCCGGTGCCAGGTCGATGGGGGGATTCCAGTCCCCACCGCGGGTGGCGGCACAAGGATGCCGACGCTGCGGAAGTTCGATATCAGGGAAAGCGGTCCCCGCACGTAGGAGAAATGCCCGGCGGGATTCGGAGTTTTCCTACAGGCGGTCGGCGGTGGCGCACGCGGGCGCCTGCGGCTGCGCGGGAATCCCGGACGGGGCCCGCACGGGTTCGACAGCCCGCCCATCGGAGGGCGATGTCGCAAGGGGTCGGAAGCGGACGCTCGGTGGGAGGGTTGGATCCGGTTGGCCGGAACCCTCGCGGCCTCGCTGCCGTGCGCGGCCACGCTGCCCGGACTGGCGTGGCTCGGCAACGTCGCGACCCTGGTCCCGGTAATGCCGCACCGGGTTGCGGGCGAGCGCCGCGCCACTCGGAGTAACCAGCGGCCCTGCCTACCGGGGAAAGTAGGCAGGGCCCGCGCGCAGGCTCATCCGGACAGTTCACGGCGACACGCGGTGCTGGTGCGCGCACTATCCGCTTGTGAAGGCTCGCCGCCTATCGGGGAATGCCTGACATCACGTAGGGAAAATCCCGATCGCACGCACCCCGCGCGCGGCCGGTTGCAGCGCTCGTCATCGCGCCCATCGCCGAATTCTGCGGATGCGTCTCCGCCCAGGCCATTACCGTCAGGCTTGGCTCTCAAGGACGCGAAGATGGCCCCCGTGCTGATCGTGCTTGGGTTTGCCGTCCGTTGGGGCTGGTTGCGAGCGTCCTGCGTCCGCGCCACATCCAACGTTAGCGCGTCTGTCCCCCTCGACGACGGGAAGGTGGCAGCCTTCGGCCAGGAGCGGACTGTCGAATGGCCATCGTCTCCAGGCCATCTCCTCCCAGGTCCGCAGCGCGCAGGCTAAAGGTGGAAATTGCCCGTGGCTTCGGGCTGGTAGAGCACTTTCTCGATCCGGATACGGCGGGTCCGGTCCGGCATCCGCCAGTCGAGGGCGTCCCCCTCCCGGTAGCCCAGGATCGCGGTGCCGATGCCCGAGCAGACCGACAGTTTCCCGGCGCTGCAGTCAGCGTCCTCCGGGTAGACCAGGGTCACCTCCACGGCTTCGTCATCGAGCTGGAGCAAGGCCCTGGAGTTCATCGTGACCACATCACCCGGCACCTGCCCGGGATCGACCACGGTGGCGCGCTCGATCTCATGCTCCAGTTCGAAAACAGCCGGGTCCCGCACGAATGCGAGCAGGCTGCTGAGCCGATCCTTGTCGATCTCCGTGATGTGGATGTTGGCGGCATGCCCGGCAGGGGTTTCGCGCAGGAATTGGCGATAGCGCATCGCGGTCATGGCGAAGGACTTCAGGGCAGGTGCCTGGCTTTCAGCCACGAACCCGCAGCGCTCGAAGGCTCTCAGCGAACGCGCGTTGTCCGGGTGGATCCTGGCGATGAGCCTCTCGGCGCGCATCTCCAGGAAGGCGAGCTTCATGCTTTCGCGGATCGCGGCGGCGCCGAGCTGGCGTCCCCAGTCGTTGCGGTTGCCGATGACCAGGACCATCTCGCAATCCGGTCCCGTCTTGACCAGGCGGACGAAACCCACCCGCGCGTCATGCCGGTCGTAGGCCATGAAGAACCGGCCACCCTGGTTGAAAAGAGGGGTCAGGATCGGCAACTGGACCCGGCCGATGACCTGCTCGATGAACCGTGAGACATGGCGCGAGTCGCTCAGGTAGCGGGTGACGCACTCGTCCTCCAGCCAGTCCATCAGCGTGAGCGCATCCGTCCGGGTGATTTCCGGACACAGCGAAATGAAAGGCCTGTTCATCTTCACCCAATGGGAGCAGCAAGAATGAAAGCCCTTCATGGGCCAGCCATGACGGTTCTTTCGACAAAGGAATTTTAACCCGGCGCACCGGCGAGGTCACCCGATGCTTTGGGTCGCCCCGTGCGTCATGTCGCATCACCCCATCTGATGGCGCAGTGCCTTGCACATGCGCGCATTTGCCAGTTCGACACCTGCGACGGCCACCGTCTGACGCTCAACCACAACAAAACCATGCTTGGAGAAGAACGGCTCCGCAGAAAGACTTACGTCGGCAGACAGCTCGGAAATGCCGCGCCTGGCGGCAACGCCACAGATGTGACCCATGAGAGCGTTGCCAACGCCACGGCCGGCGAATCTACCCGATACAAAGAAGTGATCGATGTAGCCAGGCCCCTGGAGGTCTGCGTAGCCGACTACCTGACCCTCCGACACTGCGACGAATGGCCGCAGTCGAGCAAGCTTGCTGGCCCACTCCTGCCTGTCGTAAGCGATGGGCGCCCATGCGTTGATCTGTTCTGGCGTGTAGAACTTTGCGGCCAGATCGTGCACCGACGACACAAAGACACCCCGCAAAGCCTCTTCTTCGCCTGGCATGAAGTTGCGGATGATCATGTCAGCGGGCCAACTACCTTATAGGGCAAACATGGAACTGGCCGACGAGAACCAGTAACGGATCATGGCGACCAGCCCGGTAATGCCCAGAACCAAGACCCTACTGGAAGCCTCGCCAAAGAGGGAAGCGGCTGTTTCGTTGCTGACTCTTGAAAACTGCGGCCATGGCCAGCCCGTAGAGAACTCCTCCGACAATAGCCCCCACAACCGTGGCCATAGGCGATTCGATCGGTGACCAGTACGGCGCGTTGAGGACAAAATACATCGCCAGCCCGAACATGCCGCCGAACAGCAGGGTGAGTCCAGCAAAGCTCATACACAGGGGTGGGGCTAGCGGAATGCCCAAGCGCCACGCCAACCTGTGAAGCGGAGGGGCTGCTTGCCACCGATTGATCCCCAAAGCTTCGGCCTGAGCCAGGTAGCTCTTCAGTTTTTCCTCGCGGCGCATGGATTCCCCTTGATCGCCAATACGACAACCGCTGAAGTCCCGCGCGGCGTCCAGTCCGGCTTCACCGAAAGGTTACGCAGCTGATGGGCGAACCGTCCCAAGGCATTGACTGGACAGGCTCCGCGGTAACTCGCGGGGATCTGTATTCGGGATTCTGGCTGTCCACGAAGTAGGCGTGCTGGATGCGGTAGGGTATTGGCCCAGGGCTCGACGGCGCATGCCAGCCCGCCGAGCCATTCCTGGCGATCAAGATCCCGACGAGGCAGCCACCACGCCCGGCGGCTTCCAGCTCCCCGTGCCCGCCGGCAGCACCGACGGCGGCGTGTCCTTGGGCCAGTACAGGCGCATGACCAGGTAGGCCGGGCCATCGGGCGCGGGCAGCCAGTTGGATTCCAGCTCCTTGCCCGGCGAGTCCTTCTGGATGTGCAGCGTGAGCGAGCCGTCGGGATTCTTCTTCATCGAATCGAGCATCGGCGAGTTGACCAGGTACCGGTTGATCGGGTTCTTGATCAGGAGCTGGCTGTTGCCGTCGTACATGGTGACCGACCAGAAGGCGTTGACCGGCGGCAGCTGCCCGGCCGGGAAAGTCAGCGTGTAGTTGTGCTGGCTGGTGTCGATCGGCTCGCCAGCGGCCGTGGTCCGCGTAAGCGGGTATGTCGCTTCCACCGCATCGTTGCCGTAGATGCCGCTCTTGGCGGCGGCCGCACGCAGCAGCCAGTCGCCCTTGTAGAAAGCCTGGTCGCCGAAGAAGGAACCGATGCTCCAGCCGTTGACGTTCTTGATCCCCTGGGCCACGAACGCGTCCACCTTCTCGTCGCCCGCCTTCATGCCCAGGCCGACCTCGGCCTTGTGCTCGGGTGACAGTTCCTTGAAGTCGAACTTGCGGCCCGGCCCCACGCCGATGCTCGCGAGCCGGGCGCGGATCTCCTGGTCCTCGGGCGTCTGCGGAACGAGCTCCAGCGCCGCGCCCAGGTAATCGAAGAAGTTGTCCTTGACCCCGGCGGTGGTGGCAGGCAGGAATTCGATCTTAGGCGCAGCGGCCGGCGCGGGCTGGCCGAGGAACGCCGACAGCGGCTGCGCGTTGTAGCCGGCCTGCACCTTCTTCACGTTCTCGATGTCGGCCGGGTCGAACAGCTGGGTGCGGAAGTTGGCGAACACGAACGGCGTGGTGGAAGTGAAGACCTGCTGGATCCCCTCGGGCTTGTCGCCCTTCCAGTCCGGGCCGGTCACCAGGTAGTGGCCCGCGCCGCTGCCGGTGGCGCGGCTGCCGATGTAGCCGAAGTTGTAGGTATTGCCGTCGATCAGCTGCACCGAGTAGTAGCGCTTCGGATCCACTTCCGGCACCGAGATCACCATCGGTTCTGCGCGCAGGTCCAGCCACAGGATCGAATAGGGTGTATCGCTATTGGGCGTGACGACGGCCGTGTCGTCGGGCGTGGCGACCGAGCTCAGGTTCCTGATCTGGTTGAAGGGCGCCTTGAACTCCGCGGAACCGGAATCCACCGCGAACTCGTGCATCACCGCGTAATTCATCACCAGCGGCAGGCCGTAGATGAAGCCCTCCTCGGCGATGGCCCGGGTCTCGGCGATGCCGGGCGCGGGCACGCCCTGCGCGGCATCGGCGGTGGCCGCCTGGCTGACGGCGTCCTTGCTCCGGTCGCAGCCGGTGCCCAGTGCCGCGGCGGCGAGGAGGGCGAGTGCGAGGACGTGTTGCACGATTCTGGATGTCTGCATGACCAAACTCCCGAGGGTGGTAATCGGCTGAAAGCAGGCGTGATGCGTACGGCATGATCGGGCATCGCGGCGATGACCACCCGGCGCGCAGTCGTCATCGACGTCCGGGTCGTAGCGCCCGGTGCTGACTACTGGATGCTCGAGCCTCTCTGTGACAGGTGGTATTTCAACGCGTTACGTCGAACTCGACTGCACGGCTTCGGGATGAAGCTGTCGCGGATCGCTGGCCGGCGCATGGCCGTCCGCATCGATCGAATCAAAGCATCCCGTCCCCACGTGGAGAATCCCAGAACCAGCGGGGCGCGTTGTTAAATTTGCGGTGCACGCGGCACCGCGGGGATCGACCGGAAGGCGACGATGCCCGCTTCAACGTCCCCCGGATGCGCATGGCCAAGACGCCGCACGTTTGCGTGAACGCACGACCTGCCTCGCCAGTCGGTGCCTACCGAGCAGACTAAGGCTCAGCCTGCGGCATCGGTGGGCATTCCATGATCTCGACTGAATTCGTTCATGCCCGCGCGCGTGGCCCTGCAGGGCTTCACCGGCGTGCCCTGCGTGGTCACCCGGGAATATGGATCCCGGCATGCGGGTGTCCGCTATGGTCGGAAGCGGACCTTCCTACCCCCAATAGACCTCAGCAATCAAAGAGGTGATTCAAATGCACATGCGCCCCGTCTGCTGATTCAGGTGTGGCGTCCCCTACCCTCGATAGCAGCCACTAATCCCGCAGGTTTATGCTCATTCGCAGCGGACGATTCATACGATCAACGCCATCCACTCACGACGCGCCAGCAGCAGCCCTCCGGGCACCCACGCGAAGGTCCGCCGGCCGGGCTCGATCCACAGCGGGAAGGAGGCGACCTGGTCAGGTATCCGGCCAGCGTGGCCACCGCCAGCATCGTCGGGCGCACGTGCCACCGCACGCGCGCGGATGCAGGCCCGAAGGTGCCCGCCGCCGCTTCATGCATGTCCATGGCAGGCACGAGCGCCACGGGGCTACTTGTCCTCCGGCGCGGCCCGATGCAACGACACATGGTCGCGCTCGCGGATCTCGGCGACGTCGCGCTCCAGGAAATAGTCGAGGAAGGTGCGGATCACCGCGATGGCGCCGAGCTGGCCGATCGCCTCCCACGACGGGGCGATCGATGATTCGATGATGTCGGCCGCGAGCTGGAAGGTCAGCCCGACCACAAGCCAGCGTGCGTAGGCCAGCCAGAGCGTGCGCCGCTCGTGGCCGTCCACGGTCCCGCGGGTCACCACCATCCACAAGCCGGCGAAGAACGTGTACACCGTGGCCCCCGCGATCAGGACCAGCGCCATCAGGTCGATGGCGGCGATCACCGGTTCGCTGAGCGCGTAGAGCCAGTCCCTGAACATCGCCTAGCCCCCCGCCCGCTCGCGCACCACGCAACGGAACCCCACGTGGCTGGTGGATGTGTCCACCGGCTGGGCCATGCGCGCGGCGGGACGGTAGCGACGGCAGTAGTTCGGTGCGCAGGCGTGCGAGCCGCCCTTGGTCACCCGGCGGGGGATCGTGATCTGCGGGCTGCGCGGGTCGATGCTGTCCTCGCGCTTGCCGCCACGCGGGTTCTCGCGCGTGCAGCAGCTGCGCTGGATGCGGCCGTGCTCCTGGTACCAGTCGCTGGTCCATTCCCAGACGTTGCCGATCATGTCGTGCAGGCCGTAGCCGTTGGCCGGGAACGAGCCGACCGGCGCTGTGAACTCCCAGCCGTCGAGCTTGTGGTTCTCCCACGGGAATTCGCCCTGCCAGGTGTTGGCCATGTAGCGGCCATCCGGAACGAGCTCGTCGCCCCAGGCGAACTCGGTGCCGTCGCTGCCACCCTTGGAAGCGAATTCCCACTCGGCTTCCGTGGGCAGGTCCTTGCCCAGCCACTGCGCATAAGCCAGCGCATCCTCGTAGGCCACGTGCACGACCGGGTGGTTGTCCATTCCTTCGATCGCGCTGTCCGGGCCGCGCGGGTGGCGCCAGTCGGCGCCGGCGACGTACTGCCACCAGTTGTAATGGTTGCCCAGATCCACGCGCCCGGGGGGCGGCACCAGCACCACGGAGGACGGCATGAGCAGCGCCGGCGGTGATTCGAGCACCCATCATCCCCGACACGCAATCCGCGCACAGGAGATGACCATGAAAATCCGCAACATCCTGATGTCCGCAGTGACCGCCTTCGCCGCCGCCACCGGGCTGGTTCCATGCAATGCAGCCGTCCCCGACAGCGTGCACGCCGAGTCCCTGGAGCTTCACAAGTCGATTACCCGCAAGGTGTACGAGGAAGGCCTCAATCAAGGGCGATTCGACGTGCCGTACAGCGAAGACTTCGTCGGGCACGGCGGCCGCAAGACCTTCACGCATGCCGACGGCATGGCCGAGGCCAAGGGATGGCGCCAAGCATTCCCGGACCTGGACATCACGGTCGACAAGCAGGTAGCCGAGCGCGAACTTGTGGCCGTGCGCTGGAGCGCGCGGGGAACCAACACGGGTGCCGGCAACGGCATCCCGGCCACCGGTCGCGCAGTGCAGATCACGGGCACGACGCTGTTCCGGATGGCGGACGGACGAATCGCCGAGGAATGGACCTGCGCCGACTCGCTTGGACTGATGAAACAACTGGGCCTGTTGGCACCCCCGGCAGTGGCACCGGCTGCCGGAGGCAACGCGGCCTCCAGTACTCCCTGACCCGGGCGGGTGCGGCGCCTCGTACAGTCCGGTCTCCCAGGATCAGAGGCGCCCAACCGATCTCACGCTGGCTGCACTGTCAGCACGGATGCCGGACCCTGCAAGGAAGGCCGAGCATTGCGCCGCAGAAGTGGCCGGGCCACGAGCAGCGTCAGTCGCTGCTGCCTCGCACGCCACCGGCAATACGCCAACGTGCCCGTCAATGGCGGGCGGGCCGTGCGCGCTTTCCATCGTCGCGTTGCGCAGTCCCGTTGCTTTGCACGAACTCCGGGAAGGTCTCGGCCAGTGACGCCTTGTCCGGCAGGATGTAGAACACCCCGCCCCGCTCGAACGTCGGACGGATGACCTGCTCGTAGAAATCGGGTGCGACGTTGATGCAGCCATGGGTGACGCGGTTGTCGTCCGGCGAAGGCGATGCCAGGCGTTCGGCGCGCCGCTCGGCCGGGACGCCGGTCGCCGTGGGGTGCATGGAAACCGCGGAATCGTAGTCCACCCACAGGACGCGTCCGGCGTCGGTCGATGGGCCATACCCGCCCACGAAGCGACCTGCAGGCGTGGTGCGATCCCGGCCGGGAATCTCGCGAAGCGCCAGGCCGGCGATGCCGGGCGCCGCATGGTCGCCGGTCGCCGAGCCGAACAGCCCGGGCGCTGCGCCGCGAAGCCGGCCGTCACCGCCGAACACCAGGATCTGTGCAGCGGCCTTGTCCATGACCGCGAATGGATAGCCTTGGCTGTCGCCGCTTGCGACGACCCAGCCGGCCAGTTCGATCACCGTGTCGGACACTTCCTGGCCAGGAGGAAGCTGGTCGACGGCGGCCCCGCTTTGCGCGGGCGCGGGCGCGGGCGCGGGGGCAGGCGCGGCGTCGGCCACGCCGACGTTGGCGAACGACAAAACCAACAGCAGCGCACCACAAGCGCCCCGGATAGCAGGATGTATGGACGTACGGATGGGACGATTCCTCATGAACGGGATCGGGCAAGGAAGGAGACCGGTTGCCAGCAACGGCAACCGGTCCCAGGTTCGAACCTTGGTCACAAATCGCGGAAGAGCGACTAGCCGCGCGGCGCGCGCTTGGGTGCGCTTTCGAGCTGCTGGACGCGGCCTTCAAGCTGGTTCAACCGCTGGTTGGCCTGCTGGGCGGACTGGTTGGCGGATTCGGCACTCTGGGCCGCGCCCTGCACCCTCGTGTCGAGTTGATCGAGGCGCGAGTTGATTGTTGCGAACTCGTCGTCATAGGTGGCGCAGCTGGCGAGACCCAGGGCGGCGACGAGTGCCACGCCGAGCGTACGCGCCGTTGTGAGATGTTGCTTGGTCATGAACATTTGCAATCCTCCTTCGTGTGGGACCCCGGGAATATAGCGACCTTTTAGCCGGAGCCATGACTCGCCTTCATCTGACGTTGGAGTACGTATATGGACTGTGAAGAGGTGGTGATTCGCGACTGGCCGCTCGAACCATCCGTCGCCGCGAACCCAGGGCATTCGATCGGCCGTCACGGCCCGGCCACGGCAATGCCCCGGTGAACGGAAACCTTAATAGGCAAGCAATTCTTCCAGTGACGGATGTTCCGGGACCTCTTCGACTCCTCGCAATCATCAGCCAGGAAGGCCATACCGGTCTTCCAATGTCCAGGCGGTCGGCATGGTCTCTCCGCCCTCACTCTCGCACCGCACGCCGTGCTGCCAGGCCGCCTGCGGCGGAGCCAGAAGTGTGTCGGCGTGCACATCCATGCGCCGGCCAGGTGCAACTTCGCCAGCGCCTCACCACCCCCGATAGAACTCCAGCGGCACCAGCTCCACCGTCCACCCGCATTCCTCGCCCAGCGTCGCGGCCGGATGCATCGACGCGATCCGCAGCGCCTCGTCTTCGCTGTCCGCCTCGATGACGAACAGCCCGCCGACGACCTCCTTCGCTTCGGTATAGGGCCCGTCGCTGACCTGCGTCCTGCCGCCGTGCGGGCGCAGCGTGCGCCGGGTGTGCGGCTCGCCCAGCGAAGCAGACACCCGCATCTTCCCGGTCGCCTGCATCTTCTCGTCCAGTGCGGGGCACTGGCGGGTCAGCGACTCGACCGCTTCCGGCGTCATCGCCGCGAAGGCTTCGGGGGTGTAATAGGCCAGGCCGAGGTACTTCATTGGGATGTCCTTGTTGGAGTGGGATGCAGGGACGACGAGACGGTGCATCCAGGATCGACGGGCCGATGCCGGCATTGCGCGGGCGGGCGGGATCGATTCAAGCGTAACCGGATCACCCTCGCCGCCCGCCGCCCGCCCCGCTATGCTCGCCGCACTGGGAGCAACACCGTGGACGTGCCTGCCTGCGCGGCGGGTGGCGTGTTCGCGCCTGGACGGGGAACCCCATGCAAGACACCACCTACACCCCGCGCATGGAAGGGCTCGACGCCCTGCGCGGCTTCGCCCTGTTCGGGCTGTTCATCGTGCACATGCCCGAGCTGTTCGAGCTGTACTGGGCGCATCCGGCCACCGATCCTTTCCAGCTGGCCGTGCACGACGCGGTCTGGCTGGTCTTCGCCGGCAAGGCCTTCGCCCTGCTGGCGCTGTGCTTCGGGGTGAGCTTCTTCATCATCATGGACCGCGCCGCGCGGCGCGGCGTGGACTTCACCGGGCGCTTCGTCTGGCGGCTGGTGCTGCTGGCGGCGATGGGCCTGCTGCACGGGCTGTGGTACCGCGGCGACGTGCTCGAAGTGCTGGCGGTGATGGGCCTGTTCCTGCTGCCGTTCCATCGCGTGCGTTCGAACCGGGTGCTGCTGGCGGTGGCGGTGCTGTTCCTGCTGCAGCCGCTGATGCTGGTGCGGATCGTGGCCGGCCTCGCGGGTGCCGACTGGGCCAACCAGCCGCTGCGCTTCTGGAGCGCGACGATCCCGCAGGTCTACCTGGATGGCGGCTTCGTCGACACGCTGCGCATGAACGTCGCCGAAGGCTGGGCGTTCAAGTGGCTCTTCATGTACGAGTCCGGGCGCCTGAGCCAGATCCTGGGCCTGTCGCTGGTCGGCATGCTGCTGGGGCGGATCGGTTTCTTCAGCCGGCCGCAGGAGTTCGCCCGCGCACGCGTGACCGGCCTGCTGATCGCGCTGGGCGTGGCGGTGGCGCTGTACTTCGCGCGCGAGCCGCTCGCCGCTTGGGTGCCAGCGAGCGAGGCGATGCCCATGCCGCGCGCGCTCACCGGCGCGCTGCTGGGCAGCCTGTTCGACCTGGCGGTGATGGCGGTGCTGATGCTGGGCTTCGTCGCGCTGTACCACGGCGGCGCGCACCGGGCGCTGGGCGTGCTCGCCCCGGCCGGGCGGATGACCCTGACCCTGTACATCGCCCAGTCGCTGCTGTTCGTGCCGGTGTTCTACGGCTACGGCCTGGGCCTGCATGCGTCGATGACCCAGGTGCAGGCTTTGCTGCTGGGGCTGGCCGCGTTCGCCGTGCAGGTGCTGTTCGCGCACCTGTGGTTCCGGCGCTTCTATTACGGGCCGCTGGAATGGGTGTGGCGCGCCGGCACCTACCTGACCGTGGACGTGCCGTTCGTGAAGCGCGGCAACGGCGCGCCGGGCAAGGAACGCGTGCCGGCCTGAGCCGGGGCAGCGGAGGCATGCGGCGGGGCGTGCGGCGGGATCAGCCGCCGCCGCACCCCTTGCCGCTGAACGGCCGGACCGCGCGCACGGGCCGCCGGCATGGCGGCGCGTCGCCGGGATCGGCTAGAATTCGCGTCCCCGCTCGCGCGGCGGCCGCCCCAGGCGGCCTGCCCCGCTCGCCGGAACCATGGATCGCCCCGCGCGCTCCAGTCCTATGGTGGCCCCGTCGGCCCCTCGCGACGCTAGATCGAAAATCCCGCCAGGGCCGGAAGGCAGCAACGGTATCGGTCGATGCGGGCGCCGAGGTCAGCCGGCGGGGCCGCCACCTTTTTGGGCCGCGGAAAAGTGCGGCAGTTTCCCGATGCCGCATGGCTGCGGCGCTGGCCCAAGCGATCTCGCACGGGTAGCACCACGCGCTGGGCGCGGAGATCAGCGGAAGGCGCCATCTTCCCAGGCTATTCGCCGCAGACCGGCGGCCATCGCGGATCGGCACCCGGCGCCAGGTCCACGAGGAAGAATTCGCCCGACGCCGCGCCATCGGCCTGCGCGAACAGCAGCCGCCTTCCGTCCGGCGACAGCAACGGTCCGACCTGGAACACATCGGCGTAGGCCGGCACGCGGCCGCGCTCATGCCAGGCTTCACCCTCGCCCTCGCGGTCGTACACGTACAGGTGCGAACGCGTGCCGCGATTGGCGACCACGACCAGCACGCGGCCATCGGCGGACAGGTCGGCCTCGTACTCGTCCTGCGGCGTGTTGACCGGCGCAGGCAATGTCGCGACGTCCCAACCACCGCCGTCGCGTGGCGTGGCCAGGTAGACATCGCGCCCTCCCATGCCACCCGCGCGATGGGAGCCGAGCAGCACGCGCCCATCGGCCAGCGGCCGCGGCAGGAGTTCGGCCTGCGCCGAGTTCACCGGTGCCGGGAGCCGCTCCGGCTCGCCCCAGCTGCCGTCGCCAAGGCGCGGCACCCGCCAGATGTCCAGGTCGCCCGGGTGGGTGCGGTCGCTGGCGTAATACAGCCACGCGCCGTCGGGGCTGTAGGCCGGATCCGTTTCCAGGGCTTGTGCCGGACCGGCGAACGCCGGGGCGCGCGGCGCGCCCCATTGCGTCCCCTCGCAGCGCGAGTACAGGAGACGGTAACGGTCGAAGGTTGGCGGGGCGCGGAAGAAGAACAGCTCGCGGCCGTCGGGCGAGAACACCGGCGAGGATTCGTACTGGTCGGTCGACAGCGCCGGCGGCGTCCAGCGTGCGGGCGGCGGGACATCGAGATCCTGCGATGGCCCCGTGGCGCAAGCCACGGCCGGCAACAAGCAGAGCACGGGCAAAAGCGGGCGCACGGGCATGAAGGATCTCCTGGGGATCGCCGCGACCTTAGCCGGCCGCGATCACGGTGCGTAGCGGAGATTCCACAAGCCAGCCTTGAGCGTGGCTCATGCTGCCGATCAGCGTGGGTCAGTCGTCTGCATTGAGCGGGTGAAATCGCCGCTGATGGCGGACCCGTGCCAGATCACGCGGCGAACGCCTTCGCCCGCTTGCAGGCAGGCGCGCCCTACTTCGCCTTTCCGCGCGCCGGTGCCGCCGGATCCGTGACGATCCCCAGCGCATCGGGCTCGTCGCCGGTCGGCCAGCGTTCGACCACGCTCCAGCTTGCGGTGTCGACCACGGCGATCTCGTTGCCGCCGCTGATCGCGACGTAGACGCGTTTGCCCGAGGGATCGGAGATCACGCCGATCGGCAACGCGGCGCGGCCGAGCATTGTTTCGCGGTACTCGGTGCCTGGTTTGGCCAGAGCGACCACGGCGACGGGCTTGCGCGAGACGGTATCGAACACCGCCAGCGTCGCGGCACGCGCGTTGGTCACCAGCGCATGGCGGCCGCTGGGGGTGAAGCCGACCCGGATCGGGAAACCGTCGCTGTCGAGCGTATCGTGGACGTCCAATGTCGCCGGATCGTGCACGGTCACCGAGCCGTCCTCGCGGTTGCTGACCCAGACGCTGCCATCGGGCGCCACGCCGATGCCTTCGGCACCGGCACCCGCGGGCTTCTCCAGCGTGGCGCCATCGGCCAGGTCCACGCGCACCACGGTGCCGGCGCCGACCTTGCTGACGTAGGCGACCTTGCCGTCCCGCGACAGCGCGACCATGTGGCCCTTGCCCGGCCCCAGGTCGATCGCGCGATCGACCTTGCCGGCGATGTCGACCACGACCAGTGCGTCGCTGCCTTCGGTGGTGACCAGAAGGTGCTGGCCATCGGCGTCGAAGCGCATGCCGTGCGGCCGCGAATGCGTGCCCAGGTCGATCCGCCGCAGCAGGTGGCCGTCGGTGGTGTCGTACACGCCCAGGGTGTTGCCGGACGCCTGGCGGCCGTACTCGCTGACCACCGCCAGGCGGCCGTCGGGACTGACTGCGATCTCGTGCGGGCCGGGTGCGGTCGGCGATTCGCCGAGCTTGCGTCCATCCTCCAGGGACAGGCGCCAGAGCGTATCGGCGGACTTGTTGCCGACCAGCAGTTCGGCCGCGCCTGCGGCGGGAGCCGCGAACAGCACAACCAGCAGCCCTGCGGCCAACCCGCTTCTTGAGATGCGATTCATCGCGCGCCTTCTCCACGCGGTTCGTCAGTGCTACCCGCGGCAGCCGGCTCCGGATGCAGCCACTGAAGGTCGCCGTCGGCGTAGCGTTCGTGCTTCCAGATCGCGACCCGCGATTTCACTTCATCGATCACGAACCTGCACGCGTCGAAGGCCGCGCCACGGTGCGCGGCGCTCACGCCTACCCATACCGCCAGGTCGCCGATCGCCAGGTCGCCGGTGCGGTGCACGCAATGCACGCCGGTGATGGCGAAGCGCGCAACGGCTTCCTCGACGATGCGCCGCCCCTCGGCCGAGGCGAGCGCGGCATAGGCCTCGTAGCGCAGGCCCAGCACGGGGCGGCCATCGTTATGGTCGCGGACCCAGCCTTCGAAACTCGCATAGGCGCCGGCCGCGTCGCGCAGCAGCTGCGCGCGCAAGGGCTCGACTTCGAAACGTGCGTCGGCCAGTTCAAAGCGGGCGACAATCGTTCCAGCAGCGTGAGCAGTCATGTCAGCCTCCCGAAACCGGCGGGATGAACGCGACTTCGCTGCCATCGCGAAGCGCGTCGTCCCACTGCGCGAACGCGCCATCGACCGCCACGCGCAGGCGCTCGCGCGGCCAGGCCAGTGCGTGCCGGGCTGCGGCCTCCGCATACAGCGTGGCCAAGTCGGGCGCGGCGCTGTCCACGACTTCCACGTCCTGCCCCGTCGCTTCGCGCAGGCTGGCGAAGTACAGCAGTCGCACCTTCGCCATCATGCCTGCGCCCCGAAATCGCGCTTGCCGCCGCGCTTGCCGAGCAGCTTCGCCGGACCCAGCACGATGGCGTGCGACAGCGCCTTGCTCATGTCGTACACGGTCAGCGCCGCCACGGTCGCGCCGGTCAGCGCTTCCATCTCCACGCCGGTGCGCGCAGTGGTGCGTGCGCTGCACTCGATCCGCAGCTCGCGCTCGCCGTGCCAGTCGATGGAAATACGCAGGCCCTCCAGCGGCAGCGCATGGCAGAACGGGATCAGTTCATGGGTGCGCTTGGCCGCCAGGGTGCCGGCGATCACCGCGGTCTCGACGATGCCGCCCTTGGACCCGCGCAGGCCATTGGCTCGCAGCTGCGCGGCGACTTCGGCCGGGAAGCGCACGCGGCATTCGGCAATGGCACTGCGCGCGGAGACCGCCTTGGACGAGACATCGACCATCGCCGGGCGCCCTTCGGCGTCCAGGTGGGTCAGGTGCGGCGGTGCCGGCTTGGGGGACGTGCGGGTGGCCACTCAACCTCCGATCAGGTACATCTCGATGTGCTTGCGCGGCGCCAGCGGATTGCCGCGGATCTCGCTGTAGCGATCCTCGCGCCGGCTCCACAAAGCGGCCACGTGCGCCGCAAGCGCCGCTTCGCCCTGCTCCAGCGCCGGCTTGAGATCATGCCCGTCGCCGGCGAACAGGCAGGTGTAGATGCGGCCGTCGGCCGAAACGCGGGCGCGATGGCAGTCGCCGCAGAACGGCGCGCTGACCGAACTGACGAAGCCCAGTTCGCCGGCGCCGTCCTCGAAGGCATACCGCTCGGCGACTTCGCCGCGATAGCGCGATTGCAGCGCGCGCAGCGGCCAGCGCGCGGCGATGCGGTCGCGCAGCTGCGCCGAGGACACCACCTCTTCGCTGCTCCAGCCGTTGCAGGTGCCCACGTCCATGTATTCGATGAAGCGGACCACGTGCCCGCTGCCGCGGAAGTGTTCGAGCAGCGGCAGCACCTGGTCCTCGTTGGCGCCACGCTGGACCACGCAGTTGATCTTCAACGCGGTGAAACCGGCGGCCTCGGCGGCGGCGATGCCGTCCAGCACCGCGGCGATCTCGCCGCGTCCGCCCGACATGGCGCGGAACACCGCCGGGTCGATCGCATCGAGGCTGACGGTGATCCGGTGCAGCCCGGCCTCGCGCAGCGCGCGTGCCTGCGCGGCCAGCAACGAACCATTCGTGGTCAAGGCCAGGTCGTCGATGCCGGGAATGCGCGCCAGCCGCGCGACCAGCTCGGGCAGCCGCTTGCGCAGCAAAGGCTCGCCGCCGGTCAGGCGCAGTTTGTGCACGCCCACCGCGGCAAAGCCCCGTACCAGCGCTTCGATCTGGTCGAACGACAGGCGCCCGGCGGAATCCAGGCCGTGGTCGTCCGGGATGCGGTCGGCGGGCATGCAGTAGCCGCAGCGGAAATTGCAGGCATCGATGACCGACAGGCGCAGGTCGCGCAGCGGCCGTCCGAGCTGGTCGTGCGGCAATGCCTGCAGCGGCCGGGCCAGGTTCATGGCAGCGCCAGCATCGCGGTGTGCTCGGCCAGCGGCCACGACTCGCCCGGTCGCGCCACGCGGTAGCCGCGCGCGACCATCGTGGCCGCATCGGCGTGCCCGGCGTAGTGGTAGAGCAGCATGCGCTTGCGCAGCGCATCGGAATACTCGCGTTCCAGGTCGTCCAGCCCGGTGTGGGATGGATTGCCGTGCAGCGCGCAGTCGTGGGCGATGAGCTCGCCGGCATCGGCGTGGCGCGCCAGCATTTCGGGAATGGGCCGGGTATCACCGCTCCACACGACGCTGCCGCGCAGGCGCAGGCCGAACGCGGTGTCGGGCCAGTGGTGGCGGACCGGGAACACTTCCAGGCGCAGGCCGTCGTGCCAGAACGCATCGCTGACCGGGACCAGCTGGAACGCGTCCCAGAAATTGGCGCCGCCCTCGGCCAGCACGTTCGGGTAGTCGCCCACGCGCCGCTGCAGCAAGGGCACCACCGGCGCGGGCACGTACAGGCGGATGCGGCCACGGCGCTGCGGATCGAAATAGCTGGACACGAACAGCCGTTCCAGACCGGCGACGTGGTCCAGGTGCACGTGGGTGATGAACACTGCGTCGGGCGGGCGGCCGTACAGGGCCTCGAACGCGGTCAGGCCCTCGGCACCGCAATCGATGGTCAGCCAGGGCCGCCCGTCGCGCTCGATGCTGGCCATCGCCGAACCCAGCTCCACCGCCGATGCGTTGCCGACCCCATGCAGCTGCAGCGCCCAGGCGGCCATCAGCAGCCCCGCTTCCAGGCCAGGTCGTAGGCGCGGCGCAGGCGGGCGTAATCGGCCTCGACCTCGTCGGAGGCACGCTCGCCGCGCAGCTTGAGCAGGGAACGCAGCAGCCGCCGCAGGTTCTCCTCGCGCCAGTGGGTGGCGGGGATGCGCAGGCGGCCGCGGTCGAAATCGATCATCCAGCCGCGGCCGTTGCCGTCGAACAGCAGGTTGTGGGCGTTGAGGTCGGCATGGTCCAGGCCTTCGCGGTGGAAGCGCGCGATCAGCCGGCCGGCTTCTTCCCACGGCGCGCCGTTGCCGGCGACCAGCGCGCGGTCGGCCAGCGAGCGCACGTCCATCAGCCGTTCCAGCAGGATCGCGGCGCGGTACTGGAAGCCGCCGTCGCGCACGTAGCTGGCCGCCAGCGGGCGTGGCACGGGCAGGCCGCGCATCAGCAGTTCGCGCATCAGCCGGAACTCGGCGAAGCTGCGCGTGTGCGCCGCGCCGCGCCACAGGTAGCCGTCGCGGCTGAAGCGCGCGGCCAGCCCGCCGCGCAGGTACTGGCGCAGCACGCTGGGGCCGAACGGCGCATCGACGAACCAGGCGCCACCGCGGCCACCGGAGGTCACCGGCCGCGCTCGCTCGCCCCAGGCCGCCGGCGAGAACAGCTCGGCGCCGGCTTGCCGCAGCCGATGACGGTCGAAGAGAATGGCCCCGTATCCGCGCTCGGCACGGTACGGCGTCAAGGCTTCGCTGGCGTCGAATGCGACCATCCGCACGAGTCTAACAACACACTGCAAGCGAATGCGCCCATCACTCTGCCTGCTGCGCCTGTCCGCCCTCGGCGACGTGACCCATGTCGTACCGCTGGTGCGCACCCTCCAGCGCGCCTGGCCCGGCTCGCCGGACAGGACGCCGCCGCTGCACTGGATCATCGACCCTGCCGGCAAGCGCCTGCTCGACGGGCTCGAGGGCGTGGTCTTCCATGTCTATGACAAGCGCACCGGCCTGGCCGGCATGCGCGCCCTGCGCGCCGCGCTGCCGCCGGAAGGCTTCGACGTGCTGCTGCAGATGCAGGTGGCGTTCCGCGCCAACCTGCTGTCGGCGCATGTCCGCGCGAAGCGGCGGATCGGCTACGACCGCTCGCGCTCCAAGGACCTGCACGGGCTTTTCATCAACGAGCGCATCCCCGACCGGCCGGGCATCCACGTGCTCGATGCGATCGGCAGCTTCTGCGAACCCCTGGGCCTGAAGCAGACGGAAGTCACCTGGGACCTGCCGGTGCCCGATGCGGCGCGCGAGTGGGCCCGGGCGCAATGGCCCGAGGACGGCACGCCGGTGCTGATGATCTCGCCCTGCTCCAGCCACGCGCGCCGCAACTGGTATCCCGAGCGCCATGCCGCACTGGCCGACCACGCCGTGTCGCGCGGCTGGCGGGTGGTGCTGTGCGGGGGACGCAGCGAACTCGAGCGCAGCACGGCCGACGCGATCCTGGCGGCGATGCGCGGCCCGGCCCTGGACCTGGTCGGCAAGGACACGCTCAAGCAGCTGCCGGCCCTGCTCGAGCGCGCCCGCCTGCTGGTCACCCCCGACTCCGGACCGATGCACATCGCCAATGCGATGGGCAGCAAGGTGCTGGGCCTGCATGCGGCCAGCAACCCGGCCCGCAGCGGCCCCTACTCCGACCGCCGCTACTGCGTGGACCGCTACGACGACGCCGCGCGCAAATACCTGGGCAAGCCTGCGTCGGCGCTGAAGTGGGGCACCAAGATCGAGCACGACGGGGTGATGGACCTGGTCACCGTGGATGACGCGATCGGGGCGTTCGAGCGCTACCGGGCCGACCACGGCTGAGCCGGCGCGGGTCGCGGCCCGCAAGGGCCGATCAGGGCGCGGCGCCGCTCCGGTAGTCCTGGTACGACTTCTCCTCGACGTAGGCCGAGCCCAGCGCCAGGTTGATGTCCTTCTTCACCCGCGCGCGCTCGTCGTTCTCGAAGTAGACGCTGCGCGCCAGACGCACGAATTCGTCGTCGAAGGCCTGGGCCTTCTCCTTGACCCGGACCTCGTCCTCGATGTCCCACAGGCGCTCGTTGACCGCCTTGAGCTGCGCCCGCAACAGGGCGATGTCGCCGCCGGCCGCCGGATGCTGCATCCAGGTGCGCTCCAGCGCGGACAGCTCCTTGTGGACATTGGCCAGCTTGGCCGGATCGGTCATCCGCTCGGCCTTGATCTGCAGGATCGAGATCTTGTCGAGCAGTTCGCCGAACGAGACGGGCACGATGATTTCGGACATGGGTCGATGCGTCTATGGGATCGACACAGTCTACCGCCCCCATCCGTGGGGTCCGCGTAACGGCCCCAAAACAAAAGGGGTCACGCCGGAAGCGCAACCCCTTGAATAATCTGGCGGAGAGGGAGGGATTCGAACCCTCGAGGCGCTATAAACGCCTGCCTGATTTCGAGTCAGGTACATTCAACCGCTCTGCCACCTCTCCGCGGTCCCCGGCATGACCGGGGCCGTGCATGATACGGATACGGCCTGCCCGGGACAAGCTGGCCCTACCCCCCGCGACACCGTTCGCGAATGACGTGCCGGCACGCCATCGCGTAACCTGCCTTGCCCGTTGTCCTGTCCGTCCGGATCATTGCGTATGCATTTCTTGAGCACCCCGGCCCGCCGGCAGACATGATCGAATTCGGACACCTGACCCACGTCGGCCTGCGCCGCCAGCTCAACGAAGACACCTATTACGGCGACAGCGAGCTGGGACTGTGGCTGGTCGCCGATGGCATGGGCGGACACGCCTGCGGCGAAGTCGCCAGCGCCCTGGCCCGCGAGACCATCGTCCGCGAGATCCGCAGCGGCACCCCGCTGACCCAGGCCATCCGCATCGCCGACGAGGAGATCATCCGGGTCTCGCGCCGGCGCAACGACGCCCTGCCGATGGGCACGACCGTGGTCGCCGCCCGGGTCCAGGGCCAGCGCTTCGAAGTGGCCTGGGTCGGCGACAGCCGCGCCTACCTGTGGCGCGACGGCAAGCTGGCCCAGCTCAGCCAGGACCACAGCTACGTGCAGGACCTGATCGCGCAGGGCACGCTCACGCCCGAGCAGGCCCGCTCCCATCCGCATCGCAACGTGGTCACCCAGGCGCTGGGCGTGACCGACCCCAACCACCTGAACGTGTCGACCATGGCCGGCGAACTGCGGCCGGGCATGCAGCTGCTGCTGTGCAGCGATGGCCTGACCGAGGAAGTGGACGACCGTCATATCGCTACCACCCTGGGCGAGCAGGAATGCAGCGCCCAGGAATGCGTCGACACGCTGGTCGCCGCCGCCCTGGACGGTGGTGGGTCGGACAACGTCACCGCGGTGCTGGTGCGCTGCCAGTAGCGCCCGGCACGCGGCGGCGGCTCAGGCCGGCACGCCGTCCGTGACGGCCGGCGATTCCACGACCGCATCCCACACTGCCCGCCCCGCCTTCTTGCGCAGGGTCTCCAGTCGGCGCAGGTGCGCCTCCTGTTCGCCCGGCAGCAGGCCGATGCGCGGACGCTCGCCAGTCGCGGGGATGAAACTGGCCGCCGCGGCCGGCCGCGCGTCGTGCGCCTGCGCGTCGCCGAAGCCGATCTCCTCCTGGCCCGAGGTCAGGGCGACGTAGACGTCGGCGAGGATCTGGGCGTCGAGCAGCGCGCCGTGCAGTTGCCGGTGCGAGTTGTCCACGCCCAGCCGCTTGCACAGCGCGTCCAGCGAATTGCGCTGGCCCGGATACCGCTGGCGCGCCAGCAGCAGCGTGTCGACCACCGTGGTGCGATCGGCCATCCGCCCGTACTGGCTACCCGCCCGCGACAGTTCGTTGTCGAGGAAGCCCAGGTCGAAGGCCGCGTTGTGGATGATCAGTTCGGCGCCATCGATGTAGGCGAGGAACTCTTCGACGACATCCTCGAACACCGGCTTGTCGGCGAGGAACTCCAGGGTCAGGCCGGTGACTTCCTGCGCACCGGGTTCGAAGTCGCAATCGGGCTTCAGGTAGCGGTGGAAGTTGCGGCCGCTCGGGCGCCGTTCCAGCAGCTCGACGCAGCCGATCTCGACCACGCGGTTGCCCTTCTTCCACTCTAGTCCGGTGGTTTCGGTATCGAGGATGATCTGTCGCATGCGCGATCAGTGTACCGCGCCGGCGTCGCGCACCTGCTCGGCGGCGGTACGCGCGAGCACGTCAACGCGCTCGTTGTCCGGATCGCCGTTGTGGCCCTTGACCCAGCGCCAGTCGATCCGGTGGCGGCTGGCGGCAGCGTTCAGGCGCTCCCACAGGTCCCGGTTCTTGACCGGGTCGCCGCCGGCAGTCTTCCAGCCGCGCCGCACCCAGCCGGCCATCCACTCGGTGATGCCCTGGCGTACGTACTGCGAGTCGGTCTGCAGCATCACTTCGCATGGTTCGCTGAGCGCCTCGAGGCCGCGGATCGCCGCCATCAGCTCCATGCGGTTGTTGGTGGTATCGGGTTCGCCGCCGGCCAGCTCGCGTTCGTGGGCGTTGTAGCGCAGCAGTGCGGCCCAGCCGCCGGGACCGGGGTTGCCCAGGCAGGCACCGTCGGTGTGGATTTCGATCTTCTTCATTGTTTTCCTGTGGTTCTACTTCATGCCGCGGGTGCGGCACCGTGGCGCCAGCCCCGGGGCGCAGGCGCCACCGGCGCCAGTCCACGCTTCTCGGCCACGATCACGCGACAGGCGCGCAATGGCGACACGCCGCTGCCGGGTCCGTCGCCGGCATCGTCCTGCAGCATCCGCCAGCATGGCCCGATGAAGCGCGTCATGTCGACCTGCAAGCCCTCGTCGCGCAGCCGCTTCTGCCATGGACCTGCCGCGGAAGCCGGAAGGTCGCGCAAGCAACGCAGGCGGTAGGGACTCCACGGATTGGCCAGGAACAGCCACAGGCGGCCGCCATCGACCAGCACGCGCGCGCACTCCTCGATCAGCGGCCCTGCATTGCACGCGCCGGGATGCTGCAACACCACGTCGCCCAGGCACTCGCTGGGCAATGGCAGGGGCAGCCCGCAGCGCACCGTACCGGCATAGACGCCGCCTTCCGGCCGGAGCAGCAGGCCACGCGGTGGCGGCGTGACCCAGTCCGGCGCCGATTCCGACGGCGGAACCAGCCACAGCCAGGGGCGGGCCGGTCGCGCAGCCAGCTGGGTCGCAAGCCAGCGCCGCTCTTCGGCGAGCAGCCATTGCGCCTCCTTCCCGCTGAACCGGATCGAGGCGCCGGGTTGACGGCTAGGCGCGGCGACGGGCATCGTCGGATTCTATGCGACTGAGCATGCTGCCCGCATTCGAGGACAACTACATCTGGGTCCTGCGGGACTCACGGCGTGCGTTGCTGGTGGATCCGGGCGATGCGGCGCCGGTGCTGGCCGCCGCGCGCGAGGGCCTGGAACCGGCCGCGATCCTGCTGACCCACCACCACCCGGACCATTGCGGCGGCGTGCCCGCGCTGCTGGAGCGCTGGCCCGGGCTGCAGGTGTTCGCGCCGGACGACGAGCGGATAGCCGTGGAGTGCGAACGTGTCGGCGAGGGCTCCCGCTTGCGCATACTCGACAGCGACGTGCAGGTGATGGCCGTGCCGGGGCATACGCGCAGCCATGTCGCATACGTGACCGATGGCCATCTGTTCTGCGGCGATACGCTGTTCAGCCTCGGCTGCGGCCGCATGTTCGAGGGTACGCCCACGCAGATGCACGATTCGCTGCAGCGGCTTGCGTCCCTGCCCGGCGACCTGCAGGTGTGCTGCGGGCACGAATACACCCAGGCCAATGCGGCGTTCGCGTGCGAGGTCGAACCCGGCAATCCCGACCTGGCCACGCGTCGCGCCCAGGTGCTGCGCCACCGCGCGGCGGGTTTGGCCACGTTACCCACCACTCTCGAGAGCGAGCGCGCCTGCAACCCGTTCCTGCGTTGCAACGTGCCGGCGGTACGCGAAACCGTCGCGCGCCGGCTCGGCCATGCGCCCGCCACCCCGGTGGAAACCTTTGCCGCGCTGCGCAGCTGGAAGGATGGATTCCGCGCATGACCCTACCCCGTCGCGCCCACGTGCCGTGCCTGCTCGCCGCGCTCATGCTGACCGCGTGCACTACGCCCGCTGTCCGGTCGCCGGATGCGGGCACCCCGTCACCTGTCTCGCCCACCCCGTCACCTGCTCCATCAGCCGTCTCCACCGAACCGCCAGCCCATGGGGTACAAGCGGCGGAAGCGGCAGGCCCATCCCCCGGCAACGGGCTGGCCATCTACGAAGACTTCCGTACCGGACTGGCCGAGCCGCAATGCGGCAATTCCCAGGCCCGTTGGCGCAAGCATTTCGCCCATGCGCCCCAGCGCCTCGGCGATCCGGGTACCGACACGCTGCTGCTGTTCGCCCATGTGGTCGAGTCGCTGCGCGCAGCCGGTCTGCCGACCGAGTTCGCCCTGATCCCGTTCGTGGAGAGCGGTTACGCCCCCGGCGCCCGCAGCAAGGCCGGTCCCGCGGGCCTGTGGCAGTTCATCGCGGTGACCGCACGTGGCCATGGCCTGCGGGTCGAGCCCGGCTACGACGGACGGCTTTCGCCGGCCGAGTCGACCCGCGCGGCAGTCAGCTACCTGAAATCGCTGGACGATACCTTCGACGGCAACTGGCGGCTTGTCGCGATGGCCTACAACGCCGGCGAGTACCGCGTACTGCAGGCGCTGCGACGCAGCGGCGGCAACATCTCCAGCGCCACGCCTGAAAGCATCAAGGGCCTGTCACCGGTGACGTATGCCTACGTCGAGAAGCTGCATGCGCTGGCCTGCCTGCTCGAAGAATCGGGCGAGCGCACACAGTGGCGCGCCGGGCTCGACCAGCCGGTCCCGCGCCTGCGTGCCGTGCCCTTGGAGAACGCGAAGTCGCTCGATGCCTGGACGGCAAAGAACGACCAGGATGCGAAGGTGCTGCGCCGGTTCAATCCAGCACTGGCCGGCCACTGGCCCAGCCGCGGCGTGCCACTGGCCCTGGTGCCTACTGGCGTCCAGGGCGACATGTCGGTGGCTGCAGCCACGTCTGCGCGCAGCGGCACTGACGAGGCGGATGCCACTGCCGGCTCGGCCACGCACACCGTCCGCAAGGGCGATTCGGCCTGGAGCATCGCCAGGCACTACGGCGTGACCACGCGCCGCCTGCTGGAACTCAACGACTTGAAAGCCAACAGCGTGCTGCGCCCGGGCATGGTGCTGCGCCTGCAGTGATCGCTGGGGCGCTCATCCGCCCTCCCCAGAATCGTCCGAGCAGGGCGCCGGGATCGCTTGCATGCGGCCGCACCAGCGACAGTCGCATCGGCCCTCCCATCCCATAAGCGAGAAAGGCGCGGAAGAAACTCTTCCGCGCCTTGCCTGCGACTGATGCATCGCGTGGATGCTTACAGCTGGCTTTCCTCGATCACGATGTCGAAGCTCTTGCGGATCTGGCGGACGTAGGCTTCCGCGGCCGCCGCACCGTCGATCTGTGCGAACTGCTTGCGCAGCTGCTCGCGCTGCTCGGGCTGCAGTTCCGCCACATCGCCCGGATGCACGCCGGTCACTGCGAACAGCGCTAAGCGTCCATCGGGCATTTCGAAATGACCCGCAGCGACCTTGCCCTCGGCCGGCGGAGCGACCGCGAAG
Organism: Pseudoxanthomonas daejeonensis; assembly: GCF_010093205.1. Lineage (GTDB taxonomy): Bacteria > Pseudomonadota > Gammaproteobacteria > Xanthomonadales > Xanthomonadaceae > Pseudoxanthomonas > Pseudoxanthomonas daejeonensis. Next base: position 38,680 of record NZ_PDWN01000019.1, on the reverse strand, counting down.
ATCTCGCGGTTGGCCTCAGGCGACGGTGCCGGCACGCCACGCGGCAGGCCCGGCAGCGGCATCACCTGCGCACCCACCGAGGCGGCCACGTCGGCCATGGTCTCGCCTGCCTGCACGCGCTTGGCCAGCGCATCGGCGGCGGCGCCGGCGGCAGCCTGCCGTCGATCGACGCGGATCGCCGCAACTACCTGGTCCTTGACCTCGGCCAGCGGTCGCGGCTGTTCGGGAGCGTGCTCGATCACGCGGATCACGACGCTGTGCTCCGGGCCCAGCTGGATCGGATCGCTGGCCGTGCCGTCCTCGATCAACGCTTCGGAGAAGGCCGCCTTCTTGACCTCGGGCGAAGCGCCGATACCGATCGTGTCCTCGCGGGTGAACGGACCCAGCTTCTGCACCTGCAGGCCCACCTGCTCGGCCGCGGGAGCCAGCGATGACGGGTTCTGGTAGACCAGGTCGGTCAACCGGCCGGTCAAGTCGCTGAAGGCCCGCTCGCGATCCACCTGTGCCTGTTCGCGCGCCAGTTCCTCGCGCGCCTCCTCGAACGACACCTGTGCACCCTGCTTGAGTTCGCGCAGCTGCAGCACATGGAAGCCGAAGTCGGTCTTGACCGGACCGCGGACTTCGCCGGACTGCATCGAGAACAGGGCCTCCTCGAACGGCGCAACCATTGCACCGCGCTCGACCCAGCCCAGGTCGCCGCCACTGTCGCGCGAACCCGGATCCTCCGAACTGGCCTTGGCCAGCGCGGCGAAGTCGGCGCCCGGCGCCTTGGCTTCGGCCGTCAGGCGCTGCGCCTTTTCTTCGGCCGCCTTCAGCGCAGCCGCGTCGGCATCCGGTTCGACCCGGATCAGGATGTGCGATGCCAGGCGCTGCTCGGGCTCGACGAAGCGCGCTTTCTCGTCCTCGTAGCGCTTGCGCAACGTCGCCTCGTCGGCGGGAACGGCAGGCGGCAAGCTGTTTCCATCCACCTCGACGTATTCGATCGTCACCGATTCGGGACGGACGAAATCAGCCGGGTGCGCGTCGTACCACGCCTGGATTTGCGCTTCGTCCACCGCGGCGGTGTCTTCCGGCACCTCCGGCAGCAACGCGAGCTCGACGTCGCGCTTCTCGCCGGACAGGCGCAGGATGCGGTCGAACTCGGCATCGGTCACGAACGCCGACGTACCCAGGCCCACGGGGATCAACGACTGCTGCAGCGAATCGCGCACGAGCAGTTCGAACTGCGTCGGCGTCTGCGCCGGCACCTGCGATGCGAGCGCCAGCTGGTAGCGGTTCGCGTCGAACTTGCCTTCGACCTGGAAAGCCGGGATCGATGCGATGTAGTCCCTGACCGCGGCATCGCCGACCACGACCCCGGCACGCTCGGCGGCGAGTTGCAGCGCCTTCTCGTCGACCAGTTGGTCCAGCACCTTGCGCTTGTTCTCCACCGTCTCGAAAGCGCGAGGGTCGAACGCCTCGCCCTGCTCCTGGCGGACGCGCATGCGCTCCTGCTCGAAACGCTGGCGGAATTCGTCCACGCCGACTTCGCGGTGCTCCCACAGCGTCGACGCCGGCCACCATTTCGGGGCGCCTTCCCACCACGTCGGCGGCGCCTTGACCTGGGCCACGTTGTTGGCACCCATGCCGCCCATGTAGCGCTGGTCGATGACGAACAGGAACGGGACCATCAGCAGCGCGATGATGATTGTGGCGACCCAGCCCGATGTCCGGTCGCGGAGCTTCTGCAGCATTGTTGCCTGCCTGGTGATTAAGCGGGAAAAGTAAGCGGCGCAGTTTAACCCGTCGGGACCGGCCCTGGCGCCGTGTGGAACGGACCCAGTCTGGCGGCCTGGGCATGGGCCCGGCCCTGGTCGGCCCTGGAGCGGATGCACAAAGAGAAAGGGCCCCTGGTTTCCCAGGGGCCCTTTCGGATAGTGGCGGAGTGGACGGGACTCGAACCCGCGACCTCCGGCGTGACAGGCCAGCATTCTAACCGACTGAACTACCACTCCGCTTTTGAAACTCGCCAGCACCGAAGTACATGCTGGTGTCGGGTGACTTGGTGGGTGCTGAGGGTTTCGAACCCCCGACCCTCTCCGTGTAAAGGAGACGCTCTACCGCTGAGCTAAGCACCCGAGCGAGACGATCAGTTTACTGCATCCTTCAGGGCTTTGCCAGCCTTGAACGCCGGATTCTTCGACGCCTTGATCTTGATGGTCTCGCCAGTCTTCGGGTTGCGACCGGTACGGGCGGCGCGCTTGCGCACCTGGAACGTACCGAAGCCCACCAGCGTCACCGCGTCGCCCTTCTTCAGCGCCTTGGTCACGCTGTTGATCACCGCGTCGACCGCGCGTGCGGCTTCCGCCTTGGTGAGCTCGGCATCATTGGAGACGGCGTCGACCAGATCGGTTTTGTTCATTCTTCTTTGCTCCCTGTGCGGCCTTGCCGCGAGATGAGTGACCGGATCCGCGCCATGCAGGGCGAACCCGTAGGTCCGGTGCCACCGCACGGTCTGGACCGTCGGCAGGTGCGCCCGTTATACAGGGCGCCGCCCCCCTGCCGCAAGCCGGAAATGCAGCAACGGCGCGGGTTTTTGCCTCCCGCGCCGCCGCGATTCCAGCACCCGGTTGATCAGTGCTTGACGCCCGTCCGGTCCTCCGCGGCCCGCTGGCGGCGTCCACCGGATTTGCCACTGCGACCGCCGGTCTTGCCGGCCTCGGGTCGCAGCGGACGCTCCAGGGCCAGGTCGAGCACCTCGTCGATCCAGCGCACGGGCACGATCTTCAGACCCTCGGTGACGTTGGCCGGGATGTCGGCCAGGTCCTTGCGATTCTCTTCCGGGATCACCACGGTGCGGATGCCGCCGCGCAGCGCCGCGAGCAACTTCTCCTTCAACCCGCCGATCGCGGTGACCTTGCCGCGCAGGGTGATCTCGCCGGTCATGGCGAGGTCCGCGCGCACCGGAACCTTGGTCAGCGTGGAGACCAGCGTGGTGACCATGGCGATGCCTGCGCTGGGGCCGTCCTTGGGCGTGGCCCCGTCCGGCACGTGCAGGTGCACGTCCTGCTTCTGCAGGAAGTCGACTTCGATTCCGAGCCGTTCGGCACGCGAACGAACCACCGACAGCGCCGCCGAAGCGGACTCCTTCATCACGTCGCCCAATTGGCCGGTCAGGATCAGCTGGCCCTTGCCCGGCACCAGCGTGGCTTCGATCTGCAGCAGGTCGCCACCCACCTCGGTCCATGCCAGCCCGGTGACCAGGCCGATTTCGTTCTGCTCCTCTGCCCGACCGTAGTCGAAGCGGCGCACGCCCAGATACTTGTCCAGGTTCTTCGAGGACACCTGCACCAGCGGCGCCTTCGGCTTGCGTGCCTGAGTCTTCTTGCCCGCGGCCTTCTTCGCCGGCTGCGGACCCTTGAGTGCGATCTCCTTGACCACCTTGCGGCAGATCTTGGAAATCTCGCGCTCCAGGTTGCGTACGCCGGATTCGCGCGTGTAGTAGCGCACGATGTCGCGCACCGCATCCTCGGCGATCGACAGCTCCTCGGGCTTCAGTCCATTCGCCTTGAGCTGCTTGGGCACCAGGTAGCGCAGGGCGATGCTGAGCTTCTCGTCCTCGGTGTAGCCGGGGATGCGGATGACTTCCATGCGGTCCAGCAGCGGGCCCGGGATGTTCAGCGAATTGGACGTCGCCACGAACATCACTTCCGAGAGGTCCAGGTCGACCTCCAGGTAGTGGTCGTTGAACGAGTGGTTCTGCTCGGGGTCGAGCACCTCCAGCAGTGCCGAGGACGGATCGCCGCGGAAGTCCATCGACATCTTGTCGATCTCGTCCAGCACGAACAGCGGGTTCTTCGTGCCGACCTTGTTGAGGTTCTGCACGATCCGGCCCGGCATCGAACCGACGTAGGTGCGACGGTGGCCGCGGATCTCGGCCTCGTCGCGCACGCCACCCAGGCTCATGCGCACGAACTTGCGGTTGGTGGCCTTGGCGATCGACTGTCCCAGCGATGTCTTGCCCACGCCAGGCGGGCCCACCAGGCACAGGATCGGGCCCTTCATCTGCTTCACCCGCGTCTGCACCGCCAGGTACTCGAGGATGCGGTCCTTGACCTTCTCCAGCCCGTAGTGGTCCGCGTCCAGCGTGTCCTGCGCGGCAGCAAGGTCCTTGCGCACCTTGCTGCGCTTCTTCCACGGCACGCCCAGCAACCAGTCCAGGTAATTGCGCACCACCGCGGCTTCGGCGGACATCGGCGACATCTGCTTGAGCTTGTTGAGCTCCGCTCGTGCCTTCGTTTCGACAGCCTTCGGCATGCCGGCCTCGGCGATGCGACGCACCAGCTCCTCCATCTCGCCCGGGGAGTCGTCCAGGTCGCCCAGTTCCTTCTGGATCGCCTTCATCTGTTCGTTGAGGTAGTACTCGCGCTGGCTGCGCTCCATCTGCGACTTGACCCGCCCGCGGATGCGCTTCTCCATCTGCTGCACGTCGATCTCGCCCTCGACGAGGCCGACCAGCAATTCCAGCCGCTCGCCGATGTCGGCGCTTTCCAGCAGCCGCTGCTTGTCGGCCAGGCGCACGCCAATATGGGCGGAGATGGTGTCGGCCAACCGCCCGGGCTCGTCGATGCCCGACAGGGTCTGCATCAATTCCGGCGGCAGCTTGCGGTTGGTCTTGACGTACTGCTCGAACAGGCTGGTCAGGGTGCGCGCCACCGCCTCGACCTCGCGCTCGCTGCGCCCGCTGCCGGCTTCGATCAGTTCACCGCGGCCGTGCAGGGCACCGTCACGCTCGACGATCTGGTCCACATGCACCCGGGACGTACCCTCCACGAGCACCTTGATCGTGCCGTCGGGCAGCTTCAGCAACTGCAGCACCTGGGCCAGGGTACCGACCGCATACAGGTCACCGGCATCCGGATCGTCGGTTTCGGCCGACTTCTGGGCCACCAGGAGGATCTGCTTGTCGGATTCCATCGCCTGTTCCAGGGCGCGCATGGACTTGTCGCGGCCGACGAACAGCGAGATGACCATGTGCGGGAACACGACGACATCCCGCAAAGGCAGGACTGGCAGCTCCAGGGCGTCGGATCTGTTGCGGGACATGAAGACTCCGGGATGTGGGGGTGACGGCTGTTGCCATCCTGCCCCCCGTTATGGGGGCAAGCCCCAAGGGATGCAAGAAGGACTCCAATGTCGTTTCCGATCATGCAGATACAAGAAGCCCCGGGAGGACCGGGGCTTCTTCAACTTCCTGAACGTCGCGCCCATCAGGCGCCGCCTGCGCTACTCGGCGGAGGCGACCTTCGGCGCGGGGGCCGCAGGCGTCTGGTAGATCAGGTACGGCTCGGTCTTGTGTTCGATGACCGACTCGTCGACCACGACCTTGCTGACGTTCTCCTGCGACGGCAGGTCGTACATGGTATCCAGCAACACCGACTCCACGATCGTACGCAGGCCGCGGGCACCGGTCTTGCGCTTGAGCGCCTTGCGGGCGATCGCCGCCAATGCGTCGGGCCGGAACTCCAGTTCCACGCCTTCCATCTCGAACAGCTTGCGGAACTGCTTGGTGATGGCGTTCTTCGGCTCGGTCAGGATCTTGACGAGGGCCGGTTCGTCCAGCTCCTCCAGCGTGGCGACCACCGGCAGGCGGCCGACGAACTCGGGGATCAGGCCGAACTTGATCAGGTCCTCCGGCTCGACCTCGGCCAGTAACTTGCCGGTGTCTGCCTTGCGCGCCTGGCTCTTCACCTTGGCGCCAAAGCCGATGCCGCCGGCCTCGGTGCTGCGCTGCTGGATGATCTTGTCGAGCCCGGCGAACGCGCCACCGACGACGAACAGGATGTTCTTGGTGTCCACCTGCAGGAATTCCTGCTGCGGATGCTTGCGCCCGCCCTGCGGCGGCACGCTGGCCACGGTGCCTTCGATCAGCTTGAGCAACGCCTGCTGCACGCCTTCGCCGGACACGTCGCGGGTGATCGACGGGTTCTCGCTCTTGCGCGAGATCTTGTCGATCTCGTCGATGTACACGATGCCCTGCTGCGCCTTGTCGACGTCGTAGTCGCACTTCTGCAGCAGCTTCTGGATGATGTTTTCCACGTCCTCGCCCACGTAACCGGCTTCGGTCAGCGTGGTCGCGTCGGCGATCGTGAACGGCACGTTGAGCAGGCGCGCCAGCGTCTCGGCCAGCAGCGTCTTGCCCGAGCCGGTCGGGCCGACCAGCAGGATGTTGGACTTGGCCAGCTCGACGTCTTCGTTGCGCTGGCGGCTCTCGATCCGCTTGTAGTGGTTGTACACGGCCACGGCGAGCGTCTTCTTCGCCCGCTGCTGGCCGATCACGTACTGGTCCAGCACCTCGAGGATCTCGCGCGGCTTGGGCAGCGAGCTGCGCGCCGACTGCGCCTTCTCCTCGAGTTCCTCGCGGATGATGTCGTTGCAGAGCTCCACGCATTCATCGCAGATGAACACGCTTGGACCGGCGATCAGCTTGCGCACTTCATGCTGGCTCTTCCCGCAGAAAGAGCAGTAGAGGATCTTGGTGCTGTCGCCGGAACGGCCCTGGCGGTCTTCGCTCATGCTTGGTGTGTCCAGTATCGCAACCCGTGTGAGACGGGTTCCGGTTCGAGAATAACACAGGGTCGGAACCGCGCCAGCGGCGCGCCGGACCCTGCGGAATGCGGTGGCGGAACCCCGGGCCGGCGGTTCCGCGGGAAGGCCGACGCTTGGCTCAGCCGGCCTGGATCGACTCGTCCGTACGACGCTCCAGGACTTCGTCCACGAGCCCGTAGGCCTTGGCATCGGCCGCGCTCTTGAAGTTGTCGCGCTCGGTGTCGCGGGCGATGGTCTCGATCGACTGCCCGGTGTGGTGGGCCAGGATCTCGTTCAGCCGCGCGCGCATGCTCAGGATCTCGCGGGCGTGGATGTCGATGTCGGTGGCCTGGCCCTGGAAACCGCCCAGCGGCTGGTGGATCATCACCCTGGAATTGGGCAGCGCGTAGCGCTTGCCCTTCGCGCCCGCCGCCAGCAGCACGGCACCCATGCTGGCCGCCTGGCCGACGCAGATCGTGCTCACGTCCGGCTTGATGTACTGCATGGTGTCGTAGATCGCCATGCCGGCCGTGACCAGGCCACCGGGCGAATTGATGTAGAGACTGATGTCCTTCTCGGGGTTCTCGGCCTCGAGGAACAGCATCTGGGCGATGATCACGTTGGCGACATGGTCTTCGACCGGGCCGACCAGGAAAATCACGCGCTCCTTCAACAGCCGCGAATAGATGTCGTACGCGCGCTCGCCACGGCTGGTCTGCTCGACCACCATCGGGACCAGGTTGAGGGCTTTGGTCGGGATCATGTTCATCGGTGCGTACGCTCCTGGGCGTGCCTGTCTTGGGGGTGGCGCCCGGGATTCCGGACGCCCTTGGGCAGGGTAACGGGCGCGGCGGTCATGCCGCACCCGTCGTCGCCGTCATCCCCGGATCGCTTCCTGGAACGACAGCGGCGTTTCGGTGTGCTGGGCGCGCTCGGCGATCCAGTCGATCACCTGCTCTTCCATCACACGACCCTGCAGTCCCTGCATCAACTGGGGGTCGTTGCGGTACATCTCAATGACCTGCTCGGGCTGCTCGTAGGTCGAAGCGATCAGGCGCAAGGTCTCGTTCACGCGCTTGGGGTCCAGGCGCAGGTCGTGGCGGCGAGCGACCTCGCCCACCAGCAGGCCGGCCAGGACGCGCTTGCGCGCCGGTTCCAGGAACGCTTCATGGGCGTTGGCCGGGGGCTGGCCGGGGTCGCGACCGCCGCGGCGGATCTGCTCCAACTGCTGGGCCAGCATGGCCCGCGCCTCGTTCTCGACCAGCCGTGGCGGCAGTTCGACGTGGGCGTAGGTGGAGGTCAGCTGCTCACCGACCTCGCGACGCAGGCGACCCATCAGCGCGCCCTTGAGCTCGCGCTCGAGGTTGCTGCGGATGTCGTCCCGGAACTTGTCCTTGTCGCCACTGCGCACGCCGAAGCTCTTGACGAAAGCCGCGTCGACGTCCGGCAGCACCGGCTCGGACACCTGGGCCAGGGTCACGTGGACGCTCGCGGTCTTGCCGGCCAGCTGCGGCTGGCGCCAGTTCTCCGGGAAAGCGACGTCGATGACCGTTTCCACGCCGATCTCCAGCCCGGCCAGCGCGTTCTCCAGCGCGGGCAGCAACTGGGCGGAACCGATGACCGTGGTGAACTGTTCCACGCCCTCTGCCGGCTGGCGGAAATCCTCGACCTGGGTCCACAACGAGCCGGCGACGAGGTCGCCCTCCTTCGCGGCGCGTTCGACCTTGTTCCAGGTACGGCGCTGCTGGCGAAGGTTCTCGATCATCTGGTCGATGTCGGCGTCGGTCACCTCGGCGGTATTGCGCACGACGGTGAGCTTGGCGACGTCGACGTCACCGAAGTCCGGCACGACCTCGAAGGTGGCGACAAAGTCCAGGTCGCCCTCGCTGGCCCGGTCGATGCGCGGATTGCCGGCCAGGCGCAGGTCGTGCTCGCGCACGGCCGAATCGAAGGTCTGGCGGACCAGGCCACCCAGCACTTCAGCCTTGACCTGCTCGCCGTAGCGCTGCTCGATCACCTTGGCCGGCACCTTGCCGGGGCGGAAGCCCTTCATTTTCGCGGTGCGCGCGATCTCGCGCAGGCGCCCGCTGACGCCGGACTCCAGCTGCTCCGCCGGCAGGCTGAAGTTCATGCGGCGTTCGAGATTGCTGGTGGATTCGACGGAAACTTGCATGGTGGTCTGGCTCCTGCCGCCGGGGCTCCTGCCCACAGCGCAAATCAACGGGTTTTCGAGGGTCAGGCACCGGCTTTCCTGCCGGCCCCGCGGAACGCGCTAGTTTCGCCTATCGGCAGCGGCTGCGCCAGCCTGCAGCTGTTCCCGGCATTGACAGGCCCGGCGCGCTTCCCGAACAATAGCCGGCCTTCCTGAGGCCCACTGGGCAGCATGAAGCCGGGACCGGCAGGCCGGACTCAGTGGACTGACGCCGGACCGACCCAGCACACCGGGGTATAGCGCAGTCTGGTAGCGCGCCTGCTTTGGGAGCAGGATGTCGGGGGTTCGAATCCCTCTACCCCGACCATCCCGCCGCAGGGCGGGTGATGTGAGACCGCGTTGTGCGCCCGTAGCTCAACCGGATAGAGCACCGGCCTTCTAAGCCGGCGGTTGCAGGTTCGAGTCCTGCCGGGCGCGCCATCACAGGGCGTCGGCGGATACAGGTTTTTTTGTGGTGGCTGTAGCTCAGTTGGTTAGAGTACTGGATTGTGATTCCAGTGGTCGGGGGTTCGAATCCCCTCAGCCACCCCACTTGTTCTGACGCGGCGCATGCCGCGGAGCTTGCCAGGAAAGCGTAATTCGCTAGAATGTGCAGCTCGGTTGTACGGGTTCATCGGGCCGTTAGCTCAGTTGGTAGAGCAGTTGACTCTTAATCAATAGGTCGAAGGTTCGAATCCTTCACGGCCCACCATCCCGAAGAAAGCGCCCGGCCTGTCCGGGCGTTTTTGTGTCCGCCTCACCCCCGCGCGATGATCGGCGGCACGGTTAGAATGCGGGCGAACTGCGAAAGTGGCGGAACTGGTAGACGCACTGGATTTAGGTTCCAGCGGGTAACCCCCGTGCGGGTTCGAGTCCCGCCTTTCGCACCAGCCCGGGAATGAATCTAACCCCGGGCCACGACACCCTGGAAGCGCACAGGCTCCCTACCGCTGCCGCCGGGCGACCAGCCTGACGACGACGGCCACCCGCCGCCCAGCGACCCCGTGTTTACGCATCGCCCGCATGTCGTCGGCAACTTGCCGCCTCCAAGTCGAAACACCATGCGCGAGCCACAGCGAGCCATCGCCCCCTCTGCGATGCGGACAGGTAGCCCTGCAGGCGATCCGACCGACCGCCCCGCTGCGTGTATCCTTGGTCGATCGACTTACCATACCGACGGAGCGACTCCACGATGCGCAGCGGAAATCCGGCTTTCAAGGAATCCACTTTCCTCGACCTTGGCAGCGGCGCGGTCGTTTCGCGCGATGGCGGTGCGATGACGCTCGCCGGCACCAGCAACAAGACCGGCCTGCTGCTGCTGCTGGCGGTACTTACCGGCAGCTGGTCGTGGAGCCAGGCGTTCGGCGCCGACGGCACGGTCAACCCGAACATCGGCCTGTATCTGTGGGGCGGCCTGCTCACCGGCTTCGCGCTGGCCCTGGCCACCATCTTCAAGAAGACCTGGGCACCGGTCACCGCGCCGCTGTATGCGCTGGCCCAGGGCGTGTTCCTTGGCGCGATCTCGGCCATGTACGACGCCCGGTTCAACGGCATCGTCATGCAGGCGGTCCTGCTGACCATGGGCACCCTGTTCGCGATGCTGTTCGCCTATCGCAGCGGAATGATCAAGGCCACCGAGAACTTCAAGATGGGCGTGGTCGCCGCCACCGGCGGCATCGCGCTGGTCTACCTGGCCACGATCGTCCTGGGCTTCTTCAACATCCAGATCCCGTTGATCCACGAGTCGGGCATCATCGGCATCGGCTTCAGCCTGTTCGTGGTGGTGATCGCGGCGATGAACCTGGTGCTGGACTTCGATTTCATCGAGAACGGCGTCGACCAGGGCGCGCCCAAGTACATGGAGTGGTACGGCGCGTTCGGCCTGATGGTCACCCTGGTGTGGCTGTACCTGGAGTTCCTGCGCCTGCTGTCGAAGCTGCAGTCGCGCTGAACCCCGGCGGCACCGCTGGAACGGAAACGGGGCGCCTCGGCGCCCCGTTTCCGTTCCAGCACTTCACGCCCTCAATCGACCGGCGTGGCCGGAGTCGACGCCTTCCGCGCGGGCCAGAGCATGAACACGATCGCCGACAGGGCCAGCAGCCAGCAGTAGTGCACGCTGCCTGCCAGGGCCAGCGGCGAGACCGCGGCGAGCGATGCGGCCAACAGGATCTGCGCACCGTACGGCTGCACGCCCTGGACCACGCAGGCGAAGATGTCGAGGATGCTGGCCGCACGGCGCGGGCTGATGCCGTGGCGCTGGGCGATGTCCTTGGCGAGGCTGCCGGTGACCAGGATCGCCACGGTGTTGTTGGCGGTCAGCGCGTCGGTGCCGGCCGCAAGCGCGGCAATGCTGAACTCGCCGGAGCGGCGGCCGGTATGGCCGCGGGCGAACCTGGCGATCGCCTGCGCCAGCCAGGCCAGGCCGCCGGTCGCCTTGATCAGCGCCGCCAGGCCTCCGATCAGGATCGACAGCAGGGTGATCTCGACCATGCTCTCGAAGCCGGCATAGATGTCGCCGACGAAATCGACGGCTCCATACCCGGGCGCCATCGCCAGGCCGAAGCCGCCGGTCACCACCAGGCCGATCCCCAGTACCAGGACGACGTCCAGCCCGGTCAGCGCCAGGACCAGCACCAGCACGTAGGGCAGCACCAGCCAGGGCGATGCCTCCGCCGCTTCAGGCACGGGCACGCTGTCGCCCAGCGTCGCCAGCAGGATCACGGTCGCGATCGCGGCCGGCGCGGCGATCTTGAAGTTCTCGCGGAACTTGTCGCGCATTTCCGCGCCCTGGCTGCGGGTGGCGGCGATGGTGGTGTCGGAGATGATCGACAGGTTGTCGCCAAACATCGCACCACCCAATACCGCACCCAGCACCAGCACGCGGTCCAGTCCCGAGGCATCGGCCACGCCCAGTGCGATCGGTACCACCGCCGCGACCGTGCCCATCGAAGTGCCGATCGACAACGAAACGAATGACGCCACCAGGAACAGCCCTGGCAGGATCAGCGCGGCAGGCAGCGCGCCCAGCCCGAGCGCGACCACCGCGTCGACCGCGCCGATCGCCTTGGACACCACGGCGAAGGCGCCGGCCAGCAGGAAGATCAGGCACATCAGCATGACGTTGCTGTCGCCCATGCCGGCCAGCAGGGTCGGCTGCGCCGGCACGCCGCGGCGGCGCGCCAGCCACAGGCCCAGCGCAAGGGCCGGCAGGATCGCCACCGGCGCGCGCAACTGGTAGAAGCCCATCGGCTCGCCCTGGGCGGTGTAATACAGCCCGGCGCCGAAGAACAGCGCCAGGAACAGCAGAAGCGGGGTCAGCGCCAGCGCGCTGGGGCGGACGGACATGGCCGGGCCTCGGATGCGGGCCGGGGATTGTGCGTCGCATCACGGCGCCGGCCAACGCCATGGATGGCACAGCCTCCAACAAAAACGGGACGCTGTGCGTCCCGTCGTTGCGTGTTGCCGCCAGCGCCGGATTACAGGCGGGTGGCGATCGCCTGGGCGAAGCCCATCGTGGTACCGCTGCCGCCCAGGTCGCCGGTCAGCGAGTCCTTGGCCTCCAGCGTGGCCACGATCGCCTTGCGCAGGCGCTCGGCGTTCTGCGGCTGGCCGATGTGGTCGAGCATCTGCGCGGCCGCCAGCAGCAGCGCGCAGGGATTGGCGATGCCCTTGCCGGCGATGTCCGGCGCGGTGCCGTGCACGGCCTCGAAGATGGCCGCGTGCTCGCCGATGTTGGCGCCCGGGGCCAGGCCCAGGCCGCCGACCAGGCCGGCGCACAGGTCGGAAATGATGTCGCCGAACAGGTTGGTGGTGACCAGGATGTCGAACTGCTCGGGGCGCATCACCAGCTGCATGCAGGCGTTGTCCACGATCATTTCCTGGAACTCGATGTCCGGGTACTTCGCCGCGACCTCACGCGCCACGGCCAGGAACAGGCCCGAGGTCGACTTGATGATGTTGGCCTTGTGCACCGCGGTCACCTTCTTGCGGCCGGTGCTGCGCGCCAGTTCGAAGGCGTAGCGCACGATCCGCTCGGAGCCCTTGCGGGTGATGCGGGTGCCGGAAATGGCGGTCTCGCCGTCGGCCGACACTTCCTGGCCCTCGGCCAGGTAGGCACCCTCGGTGTTCTCGCGCACCGTGATCAGGTTGATGTTCTCGTAGCGGGACTTCGTGTTCGGGAACGAGATCGCCGGGCGCACGTTCGCGTACAGGTCGAAGTGCCGGCGCAGGCTGACGTTGATCGAGGTAAAGCCGCCACCGATCGGGGTCGACAGCGGGCTCTTCAGCGCGACGGTGTTGCGCGCGATCGAGTCCAGGGTCTCCTTCGGCATCAGGTCGCCGTGCTTCTCGAGCGCGGCCACGCCGGCCTCGGCAAATTCGTACTCCAGGCCGGCGCCGAGCTGGTCGAGCACGTACAGGGTCGCGTCCATGATCTCCGGGCCGATGCCGTCGCCGCGGATGACCGTGATCTTCTGGGTCATGGGTAGTGTTCCGGAACAGGCGCGCCGGCCCTGGAAGCGGGCACGGCACGTGGGGAAGGGAAAGTTTGTCGTGAAATTATGCCCGATCCCCGGTGAACACCCCACATCGACCTTGGGAGGGTGCGCGGACGGGAAGGCCCGCGGACCGGCTCAACCGTGGTCGTGGGCAGGTGCCGCGGGGTCCGCCGCCCCTGCTTCCAGCTGGTCCAGGAAGTCCACCGCCCGGCGCAGGTGGGGGATCACGATCGAGCCACCCACCACCAGGCCGACCGAGAAGGTCTCGAAGAACTCGTCCCGCGAGACCCCGGCTTCCTTGCACTGGGCGACGTGGTAGCTGATGCAGTCGTCGCAGCGAAGCACCATCGAGGCCACCAGGCCGAGCAGCTCCTTGGTCTTCAGGTCCAGCGCACCGGCCTGGTAGGTCTGCGCGTCCAGGGCGAAGAACCGCCTCACCACCTGGTTGGGCTCGGCAAGGATCCGCTGGTTCATGCGCTGGCGGAATTCGGTGAACTCGCGGACGCGGTCGGCGCCGTCCTCCCCCTGCCCGCTCACGCCGAGGCCTCCGGGACCTGGCCGTGCCCATCGAGAAGCGGCAGCAGGCCACCCTTGCGATGCAGCGCCATCATGTCGTCGTAGCCGCCGACATGGACGTCGCCGACGAAGATCTGCGGCACGCTGGTGCGGCGCGCAAGGTCGATCATCTTCCGGCGCTCTTCCAGGTCGAGGTCGACGCGGACCTCGGTCCACTCGCGCCCCTGGCTTTTCAGGAAATTCTTGGCGGCCACGCAATACGGGCAGATGGCGGTGGAATAGATCACGATCGGAGGGGCAGACGGGGACACGGGAAACTCCGCGGGACGATTGGGGTCAATACCGATATGGTAGCGGCGGCGCCGCAGGCAGCCTCCACGGGTGGAACACAGCGGGTTAACCGCCGATTCACCCGCGCCCCAGGCGCCGCCGCCATGCTCACGCCGACCGTCGGAGAACCCGTTTGCGCTACCTGCTGCTGGCTGCCGCCCTTACCTTGGCCTTGGCCCCGATGCGCACGGTGGCGCAGGACGAACCGCGCCTGCCGGACATCGGCTCGTCGGCGGGCGAACTGCTGAACCCGGCCAAGCAGGCCGAGTACGGCGGGATGATGCTGCGCGAACTGCGCAATTACGGCTACCTGCTCGAAGACCCCTTGCTGGACGACTGGCTGCAATCCATGGGCAACCGGCTCGGCTCCAACAGCGACCGGCCCGAACAGCCGTACACGTTCTTCATGCTCAAGGACCGGCAGATCAATGCCTTCGCCACCCTGGGCGGCTACATCGGCATGAACGCAGGGCTGGTCCTCACCGCGCAGCGCGAAGACGAGGTCGCGGCGGTACTGGCCCACGAAGTCGCCCATGTCACCCAGCAGCACGTGCTGCGCGGCGTGGAACGCGCGCAGCGCGACCAGATCCCGATCCTGCTCGGCATGCTCGCCGCGATCGTCGCCGCGCAGGCCGCCGGCGGCAGTTCCGCCGGCGAAGCCTCGGAGGCAGCCGTCGCCAGTGCGATGGCGCTGATGCAGCAGAACCAGATCGACTACACCCGCTCCAACGAATCGGAAGCCGACCGGCTCGGCATCCGCACCCTGTCGCGCAGCGGCTACGACGTCGACGCGATGGCCGGCTTCTTCGAGCGCATGTCCTTCGCCATGCGCGGCAACGAAGGCGGGTACAGCGCGCCCGACTACCTGCGCACGCATCCGGTCAATACGACCCGCATCAGCGAGGCCAAGCAGCGCGCCGAACAACTCAAGCGCGGCTCGGTCACCGCGGTCACGTCGGTCCCCGGCGGTGGCGAGCGGATCGAGCGCATGGATCCGTTCAAGGTCCAGGCCCCTCCTCCCTCCAGCAGCAATCCGCTGCTGCCTGCCGGTTTTCGCATCGACCCGTTCGACCCCACCGCCGAGGCCGTGGGCGCGCAGTTCGGATGGGCCCAGGAACGCCTGCGGGCGTTGACCGCCAACACCCCCGACGAGGCGATCCGCGAGTACGAATCGCTGCGCCGGTCCGGTCCGAAGGGCCTGTCGGACGCGCAGCAGTACGGCCTGGCCCTGGCCCGCCTGAACCGCCAGCCGGCGGCAGCCGCGACCGAACTGTCGCGCCTGCTCGATGGGCACCCCGACAACCTGTGGCTGGAACTGGCCCTGGGCGAGGCCGAATCGCGCTCGGGCCATGCCGCCGAGGCCAATCGCCGCTACGACGAGCTGCTGCGGAAGATGCCGGGCAGCCGGCCGGTCGCCCTGACCTACGCACGTGTCCTGGTCGAACAGGGCGGCAAGCAGGCCGGACGACGGGCCCAGGAAATCCTGCGCCCGCAGCTGGCCCGTTCGGGCAGCGATCCGGTGTTCCAGCAGACCTTCGCCCGCGCCAGCGAACTGGCGGGCGACACCAGCCGGGCCGCGGAGGCCTACGCCGAGGCCGCTTTCCTCAATGGTCGCCCCGAGCAGGCGCTGATCCAGCTGGAAACGCTGAAAAAGCGCGGCGACCTGGACTACGTCACCCGCGCCCGGGTCGACGCCCGCATCGTCGCCATCACGCCCACCGTGCTGGAATTGCGCCGCCAGGGCATCCGCGACCCCGACATGCAGCGCCGCTGAAAAACGGCGCCCACGCCTCGAAAGGCGCTGTCACAATTCGGTCATCGGACGGTAGTCTAATTCCGCCGTCGCCCCTACTTCCGGGAAAGCCGTGCAGAAGCAGATCCTGATCGTCGATGACGAGCCCGCGATCCGGGACATGGTCGCTTTCGCCCTGCGCAAGGGCGACTACGCACCGGTGCATGCCGGCGACGCGCGCGAAGCGCAGGCCGCCATCGCCGACCGCGTGCCCGACCTGATCCTGCTGGACTGGATGCTGCCCGGCACCAGCGGCCTGGACCTGGCCCGGCGCTGGCGCCGCGAGGCCCTGACCCGCGAGGTCCCGATCATCATGCTCACCGCCCGCGGCGAGGAGAACGACCGCGTCGGCGGGCTGGAAGCGGGCGTCGACGACTACGTGGTCAAGCCCTTTTCGGCGCGCGAACTGCTGGCGCGGATCCGCGCGGTGATGCGGCGCGCACGCGAGGACGACGAGGACGGCAGCGTCGCAGTCGGCCTGCTGCGCATCGACGGTGCCGCGCACCGCGTGTTCGCCGGCGATGCGGCCGTGCCGATCGGCCCCACCGAATACCGGCTGTTGCATTTCTTCATGACCCATCCCGAGCGCGTCTACAGCCGCGCGCAGCTGCTGGACCACGTCTGGGGCGGCAGCGTGTACGTGGAAGAACGTACGATCGACGTGCACATCCGTCGCCTGCGCAAGACGCTGGAACCGTTCGGCGTCGAGAACATGGTGCAGACCGTGCGCGGCGCCGGCTACCGCTTCTCCAGCGCCACCTGAGTGCCCGGACGCGCCGCACCGGATGAACGATCCCAACGCCATGCCTGCAGCGCGCACCCGGAACGACGCCAGCCTTGACGGGCGGATGCCGCCGCACCTGCGCGCGGCATGGCGACGCACCCTGGCGGTGCTGGCGGGGCTGCTCGGCGCGGCGGTCCTCGTGGGCCTGGCGATCGGCCAGGTCGGCTGGGTGCTCGCGATCACCGCCCTGGGCGTGCTGGCATGGCACTACTGGCGCCTGCGCCGTGTCCTGCTCGGCCTGACCGCCCGCCGCCGCTGGGAACCGGCACGCGGCAGCGGGGCCTGGAACGAACTGGACCACCTGCTCCATCGCAACCAGGTCGAGATACGCGCGCGCAAGCGGCGCCTGCTGGACATGCTGCGCGCCTACCGCGCCGCCGCCGCAGCGCTGCCCGACGCGGTGGTAGTGGTCGACCGCAACACCCAGCGCACGATCTGGTTCAATCGCGCGGCGACCGACCTGCTCGGGCTGCGCCACCCGCACGATCTCGGCGCACCGGTGGTCGAGCGCCTGCAGCCGCTGCCCCTGGCGCGCTGGCTCGTGGCCGGGCGCAACGCCGAACCGATGCTGGACGCGCCCTCGCCGGTGGACGAGCGCATGCGCCTGAACCTGCGCCTGATCCCCTATTCCGAGGACTACTGGCTGCTGGTCGCGCGCGACGTCAGCAAGCTGCTGCGCCTGGAGCAGATGCGCCGCGATTTCGTCGCCAACGTCTCCCACGAACTGCGCACGCCGCTGACCGTGGTCCATGGCTATCTCGACATGCTCGACCCGGCCGACTTCCCGCCCTGGCAGCCGATGCTGGCCGAGATGCAGAAGCAGTCGCAGCGGATGACCCGGCTGGTCGAGGACCTGCTGGCCCTTTCGCGCCTGGAGTCGCGCGACAGCCTGCCGGAGGAACCGGTGGCGATGGCGCCGATGCTGGCCACGCTGCGCCGCGAGGCGGAGGCCTACAGCCAGGGCCGGCACGCCATCGAAGTGCACGACCACGCCGGCTGCGACCTGCTGGGTTCCACCCAGGAGCTGCACAGCGCGTTCTCCAACCTGGTGACCAACGCGGTCCGCTACACGCCTGCCGACGGCCGGGTGGAGGTGGACTTCGCGCGCACGCCCGATGGTGGTGCAGTGCTGTCGGTGCGCGATTCCGGTTACGGTATCCCCGAGGCGCACATCCCGCGGCTGACCGAGCGCTTCTACCGGGTTTCCAGCAGCCGTACGCGCGAGAGCGGCGGCACCGGCCTGGGGTTGTCGATCGTCAAGCACGTGCTCGGCCTGCACCAGGCACGCCTGTCGATCGAGAGCACGGTCGGCCAGGGCAGCGTGTTCGCCTGCCACTTCGGTCCCGAGCGCGTGCAGGCGCGCCAGGAAGACCCCCTTGCCCTGCCGGCGACCGAACATGTCGCCCGCTGACCCCCTCCCCGGCCCGAGCCCCATGGACAACGACAGCCGCCAGCACGAATCCCACGGCACGCACGAACACGACGGCGGCGCGGATGCCCTGCGCGACCCGGCGCTGTACCTCAACCGCGAGCTGTCGCAGCTGGATTTCAATTTCCGGGTGCTGGCCCAGGCCCAGGATCCGCTGGTGCCATTGCTCGAACGGCTGCGCTTCCTGTGCATTTCCTGCACCAACCTCGACGAGTTCTTCGAGATCCGCGCCGCCACGGTGCGCCATGCGCTGGACCTGGGCCTGCCGGCGCAGTCCGATGGCATTGCCCCGGCGCAGCTGCTGGACCTGATCCACGACCGCGCAGCCGAGCTGGTCGACGCGCAATACCGATGCTGGAACGAGGTCATCCGGCCGGCGCTGGCCGACGCCGGCATCGGCGTCCTTGGCCGCAACAGCTGGAACGCGCGCCAGCGCCGCTGGCTGCGCGCCTACTTCCGCAACAAGGTCATGCCGGTGCTGTCACCGCTGGGCCTGGACCCATCGCACCCGTTCCCGCGCATCCTCAACAAGTCGCTCAACGTGGTGGTCGTGCTGGAGGGCATGGACGCGTTCGGCCGGCCTGGGCACCTGGCCATCGTGCGCGCGCCGCGTTCGCTCAGCCGCATCGTCGAGCTGCCGCCGAGCCTGGCCGGCAAGGGCAAGCAGGCGTTCGTGCTGCTGTCCTCGATGCTGGCGGCGTTCGTCGACGAGCTGTTCCCGGGCATGACCGTGCGCGGTGCGTACCAGTTCCGGGTGACGCGCAACTCCGAACTGGTGGTGGACGAGGACGAGGTCGAGAACCTGGCTTCGGCATTGCGCACCGAACTGGTCGGCCGCGGCTACCGGCCCGCAGTGCGCCTGGAGATCGCCCACGACTGCCCCAAGGCGATCGTGCGCACGCTGCTGCTCAACTTCGAGCTGGGCGAGAACGCGGCGTACTACATCGACGGCCCGGTCAACCTCAACCGGGTGATCCAGGTCCATGACCTGGTCCAGCGACCGGAGCTGAAGTACCCGCCGTTCACCCCGCGCAACCGCCTCGAAGGCGCGGAAGTGTTCAAGACCGTCGCCCGTGGCGACGTGCTGCTGCACCATCCTTTCGACTCGTTCTCCGGGGTGCTGGAACTGCTCGCGCAGGCATCGGTCGATCCGGATGTGCTGGCGATCAAGCAGACCCTGTATCGCACCGGCAAGGATTCGGCGATCGTCGAGGCGCTGGTCCAGGCCGCGCGCAACGGCAAGGACGTGACCGTGGTGGTCGAGCTGCGGGCACGCTTCGACGAGGACGCCAACCTGGGCGTGGCCGATCGCCTGCAGGAAGCCGGCGTGCAGGTCGTGTATGGCGTGGTCGGCTTCAAGACCCACGCCAAGATGCTGCTGATCGTGCGCCGCGAAGGCCGGCGCCTGCGCCGCTACGTGCACCTGGGCACCGGCAACTACCACAGCGGTACCGCGCGGGCTTACACCGACCTGAGCCTGCTGACCGCCGACGTGGACATCGGCAACGACGTGCACCTGCTGTTCCAGCAACTGTCCGGCCTGGCGCCTTCGAACCGGCTCAAGCGCCTGCTGCAATCGCCGTTCACCCTGCACAGCGGGATCCTGCAAAGGATCGAGCGCGAGACCCGGCTCGCGGCCTCCGGCCGGCCGGGAAGGATCGTGGCCAAGATGAACGCCCTCAACGAGCCGCAGGTGGTGCGCGCGCTGTACGCCGCCTCGCAGGCCGGCGTGTCCATCGACCTGATCGTGCGTGGCGCCTGCACGTTGCATCCGGGCATCCCGGGCGTATCGGACAACATCCGGGTGCGTTCGATCGTGGGCCGGTTCCTCGAACACAGCCGGGTCTACTGGTTCGGCAACGACGGCAAGCCCGAACTCTACGGCGCCAGCGCAGACTGGCTGGAGCGCAACCTGCTGCGGCGGGTGGAGACCTGCTTCCCGATCCTGGATCCGGCGCTGGTGGACCGCGTCGGCCGCGAAGCGTTGCAGAACTACCTGGCCGACAACACCAACGCGTGGGAGCTCGGTGCCGACGGCCGCTACCGCAAGTGCGTGCCGGCCGAGGGCGAAGCGCCCTATTCGGCGCAGCAGGCGCTGCTGGACGCGTTGTAGCGTGACCGCGCGGGGGGAGGAATGGCGGCGGCCATCCGCTACCATTCCCACCATGCCCAGCACCTCCAGCTCGCGCGCCGCCACCCTTGCCCCGGTCCAGGACGGCGATGCGCTGGCCGCGATCGACCTGGGTTCCAACAGCTTCCACATGGTCCTGGCCCAGCACATGCTCGGCCAGCTGCGGGTCGTGGACCGGCTGCGCGAAACCGTGCGCATGGCCGACGGCCTGGACGGCAAGGGCGGGCTGTCCGAGCCGGCGCGCCTGCGCGCGCTGGATTGCCTGGCCCGCTTCGGCCAGCGCCTGCGGGGAGTCCCGCGCCTGCACGTGCGCGCACTGGCCACCAATACGGTGCGCCAGCTGCGTGATCCCCAGGCCTTCCTTGCGCCGGCCGAAGCGGTGCTGGGCTATCCGATCGAAGTGGTCTCCGGCCGCGAGGAGGCGCGCCTGATCTACCTGGGCGTGGCCCATGCGCAGCCGCCCAAGGACGGGCAACTGCGCCTGGTGATCGACATCGGTGGCGGCTCGACCGAGTTCATCATCGGCCGCGGCTTCGAACCGGTCGAACGCGAGAGCCTGCAGGCAGGCTGCATTGCAAGTACCCGGCGCTTCTTCCCCAACGGCCGGCTGTCGAAGAAGAAATGGAAGGATGCGCTGACCGAGATCAGCACGGAGTTCCAGCGGTTCGCCGGGCTGTATCGCGCACTGGGCTGGCAGGAAGCGCTGGGCTCGTCCGGCACGCACAAGTCGATCGGCGAGATCTGCGCGGCGATGAAGCTGACCAAGGGCGCGATCACCGCCGAAGCGCTGCCGCAGGTGCGCGAGCGCCTGCTCCAGGCCGAGAGCATCGACCAGATCGACCTGCCCGGCCTGTCCAGCGACCGCCGTCCGATCATCGCCGGTGGCGTCCTGGTGCTTGAGGCCGCGTTCCAGGCGCTTGGGCTGCAGAAGCTGCTGGTCAGCAAGGCGGCCATGCGCGAGGGCATCCTCTACGACATGCTCGGCCGCGGCGGCGTCGACGACCCGCGCGATGCCTCGGTGGATGCGCTGACCCAGCGCTACGGGATAGACGAAGCGCAGGCGGCCCGCGTCGAGGCCACGGCGATGCGGCTGTACGAGCAGGTCGCCGGGACCTGGGGCCTGGACGACGACGATGCGCGCATGCTCGGCTGGGCCGCACGCGTGCACGAACTGGGCCTGGCCATCGCCCACAGCCAGTACCACGTACATGGCGCGTACGTACTTGAACACTCCGACATCGCAGGCTTCTCGCGCCAGGAACAGCAGGTGCTGGCCGCCCTGGTCCGCACGCACCGCCGCGGCGTGCCCAAGAGCGCCTTCGACGCGCTGCCCGACCGCCTCCTGCTTGCCGCCAAACGCAAGGCGGCTCTGCTGCGCCTGGCGGTGCTGCTGCACCGTGCCCACGACAGCGACGAGATCCCCCGTCTGGAACTGGCTGCCGACGGCGACCGGTTGCAACTGGTGCTGGAACGCGACTGGATCGGGACGCGCCCCTTGCTGCGCGCCGACCTGCTGATGGAAAAGGAAGGCATGCCCGGGTTGGGCATCGACTTCCAGCCGATGGTGGCCTGACCCGCACGGGCGTCCGGCACGCGCGGCAGGCTTGCCGTCGCACCGCCTCCCGCGGCCTGGACCAGGTCGCCCTTGATCCCGGCTCGCCGCGGATGCGTGGTCCCGCCCGCGCCGGGCCAAACCCCATCTCCACCGTCCGCGCGTTCGATCTTCCGTCCTAACCGGGAGTATCGATATGCGCACCGCACCGCTGTCCACGTTTCCCACGCTCGCCCTCGCCGCCGGCAGCACCCTGCTGCTGGCCCTGTCGCTGTCCGGCTGCCGCACGGGGCCGGCATCCTCGCGCGCCGATGCCGCCGCGCCGCCCCCCGCGAAGGTGGTGGCCGATGTGGCCGAGCCCCGCCCCACCGATGTCTTCCACGCGCCCGCGCCGCCCGCGCCACCGATGGCGCAGGCGGCGCGGGCCGAGTCCGAGCGGCAACGGCGACAGGCGATGGCCCAGCAGATGCAGGCCGCTCCCGCCATCGCATTCGCACCGGCCACGCCCGTGGCCGGGATCGTCGGGGCAGCCAACACCGAACGCTACGAGGCGCGCCACGACAATCCGGTCCAACGCGCCAGCGAACAGCCGCTGTCGACTTTTTCGATCGACGTGGACACCGGCAGCTACGCCAACGTGCGACGCATGCTGCGCGAGGGCGTGCGTCCGCCCGCCGATGCGGTCCGGGTGGAGGAATTCCTCAACTACTTCAGCTACGGCCACCCGGCACCGCTCAACCGCGACGTGCCGTTCCGGGTGACCACCGAACTGGCGCCGTCGCCGTGGAACGCGAAGCGGCAGCTGCTGATGGTCGGGATCAAGGGCTACGACGTGCCCAAGGCCGTCCTGCCGCCGGCGAACCTGGTGTTCCTCGTCGACACGTCCGGCTCGATGCAGTCGCCCGACAAGCTGCCGCTGCTCAAGCAGGCCTTCGCCCAGCTGGTATCGCAGCTGCGCGCGCAGGACCGGGTCTCGATCGTGGTCTATGCCGGTTCGGCCGGGCTGGTGCTGCCGCCCACGCCGGGCGACCGTCGCGGCGAGATCCTCGACGCGCTGGATCGACTGGAGGCCGGCGGCAGTACCAACGGCGGCGATGGCATCCGCCTGGCTTACGCGGTGGCGCGGCAGGGCTTCGTCGAGGGCGGCGTCAACCGGATCCTGCTGGCTACCGACGGCGATTTCAACGTCGGCACCGTCGATCGCGGCACCCTGGAAACCTGGGTCGCCGACCAGCGCAAGTCGGGCATCGCGCTGTCGACGCTGGGCTTCGGCCAGGGCAACTACCACGATGCGATGGCCGAACGCCTGGCCGATGCCGGCGACGGCAACCACGCCTACATCGATACGCCCGAAGAGGCGCGCAAGGTGCTGGTCGAGCAGATGCAGTCGACGCTGCTGACCATCGCCAACGACGTGAAGATCCAGATCGAGTTCAATCCGGCGCTGGTGGCCGAGTACCGGCTGGTCGGCTACGAGAACCGGATGCTGGACCGCGAGGATTTCGCCAACGACAAGGTCGATGCCGGCGATATCGGCGCCGGGCACGAGGTCACCGCGCTGTACGAGGTCGCCCTGGTCGGCTCCGGTGGCGAACGGCTGCCGCCGCTGCGCTACGGCGGCACCGCAACGCCGGGCGGCGCATCCAGTGGCGAGATCGCCCACCTGCGTCTGCGCTACAAGACGCCCGGACAGGCGCACAGCCAGCTGATCGAGACACCGGTGCTGCGTTCGTCGCTGCGGCGCGAGCCGGGCGAGGCGCTGCGTTTCGCCAGCGCCGTCGCCGGCTATGCCGACCTGCTGCGTGGCGGTGGCAACGTGGGCGACTGGAACTGGGACGATGTCGCCGCCCAGGCCCGCGCTGCGAGCGGCGATGATCGCTGGGGCCTGCGTGGCGAGTTCAGCGGACTGGTCGAATCGGCCCGCCGGGTGACCGCCGCGACAGGCACACCGGTGCAGGCAATCGCGGTGGAGTGACGACGAGGCGGCGCGGCCGGGGAACCGGCCGCGTCGCTCAACCCAGCAGGTGTTCGAGCACCGCCATGCGTACGGCCACGCCATTGGCGACCTGGCGCAGCACCCAGGACTGCGGCCCGTCGACCACTTCGTCGGTGATCTCCACGCCGCGGTTGATCGGTCCCGGGTGCAGCACCGCCGCGCCCGGCGCGGCACGCTTCAGCCGGTCGGCGGTCAGGCCGTAACGGGCGTGGTAATCCTCGAGCGAGGGCACCAGGCCCTCCTCCATGCGTTCGCGCTGCAGGCGCAGCATCATCACCGCGTCGACGCCCTCGAGCATCGCATCGAGGTCGCTGCCGACCTGGCAGCCCGCCGTCGTATCGGCATCGGGCAGCAGCGACGCCGGGCCGCAGACCCGCACTTCGCCGGCACCCAGCGTGCGCAGCGCATGCAGGTCCGAGCGCGCCACCCGCGAGTGCTTCACGTCGCCCACGATCAGTACCTTCAGCCGGGCGAAATCGCCGCCGCAGGCCTGGCGCAGGGTGAGCATGTCGAGCAGGCCTTGGGTCGGATGCGCGCTGCGACCGTCGCCGGCGTTGACCAGTGCGGTGCCCTCGCCGGCCACGTTGGCCAGCGCCTGCACCGCGCCGTCGTCGGGATGGCGGACGACGAAGCCGCGCACGCCCATCGCCTCCAGGTTCTTCAGCGTGTCGCGCGCGGTCTCGCCCTTGCGCGTCGACGATGTGGACGCATCGAAGTTGAGCACGTCGGCACCCAGCCGCTGCGCTGCCAGCTGGAACGAGCTGCGCGTGCGGGTGGACGGCTCGAAGAACAGCGTGCACACCGCGCTGCCCGCGAGCACGGTGCGCTTGCCGACGCGCCCGACCGCCGCGTCGCGGATCTGGCCAGCGCGATCGAGCAGCTGCACCAGGGTGCTGCGCGGCAGCCCCTCAAGGGTCAGCAGATGGCGAAGGCGACCGTCGGAATCGAGTTGTTGGGTCATGGCGTCGTTCGGATTCTCTGGTGGGAGCCGGCAGGGGCCGGCGACACGTGCGGTTCCAGTTGCGGGATGTAGCGGCGATCAAGGGCCTGGCAGGCATCGAACGGATCCGGGGCCGCCCTAAACCGGTGTTGCGTCGCCGGGCGCGGCCTGCCAGCGCTCGATGATGACCGCTGCCGCGGCGGCATCGAGGGTGGCGGCATCGCGACGGCGGCGATTGCCCGCGGCACGGTCGCTGGCGAAGCGCTGCGCCGCCTCGACCGAACTCGAGCGCTCGTCGACCAGCACCACCGGCAGGCGGTAGCGCGCCTTGAGCTCTCCGGCGAACGCGCGCGCGCGACGGCGGATCGGCTGGTCGCCGCCATCCAGGGTCATCGGATCGCCGACCACCAGTCCACGCGGACGCCATTCCCCGTGCAGGCGGTCCAAGGCCTTCCAGTCCGGCGCGCCATCCCGCACGTCGACCACCGCTACCGCGCGGGCACCGCCCAGGCTGCTGCCGACGGCCACGCCGATCCGGCGCGAGCCGACGTCGAAACCCAGCACGATCGCGTCGACCGGGGGCATCGTGGCGATCGCGGACGGCTCAGGCATGCCCGCTGTAGTCGGCCAGCCGGAACAGGTCGTCCACCCCGATGCGGCCGGCGGCGGTCTGCCAGCGCCGCTCCAGCGGGAGCTCGAACAGCAGCTCCGCATCCACCGGCGCGGTCAGCCAGGTGTTTTCGCCCAGCTCGTATTCCAGCTGCCCGGCGCCCCAGCCGGCGCAGCCCAGCGCGACGACCGCGTGCGCCGGGCCCTCGCCCGCCGCCATCGCCTCGAGGATGTCGCGCGAGGTGGTGAGGAACAGGCCATCGGCCACCTGCAGGCTCGACTCCCACTCCTGCCCGCCGTCGTGCAGGACGAAGCCGCGCTCCTGGTGCACCGGTCCGCCATGCAGGACCGTGCTCGCGCACAGCGCCTCGTCGTCGCTGCCGATCCCCATCTGCGACAGCACCTGGCCCAGCGTGTACTCGGAAGCGCGGTTGACCACCACGCCCATCGCGCCCTGCTCGTCGTGCTGGCAGATCAGGGCGACGGCACGGGAGAAGTTGGGATCTGCCAATGCAGGCAGTGCGATCAGCAACTGGTTGGCCAGGTTGTCGTTCGGTGCGGACATGCCTGCATTCTAGCGCCGCCGTGCCGGATGCGCCCCGCGGCTTGCGATAATCGACACGCGACCTTCAGGGAACCCGCCATGTCCGGCTACTGCGACTCCGCTCCGGGCCATCCGCTGCACGGCCCTTACCACGACAACGAGTACGGCTTCCCGCAACGCGAGGAATCCGTGCTGTTCGAGCGCCTGCTGCTGGAGATCAACCAGGCCGGATTGAGCTGGGAAACGATGCTGAAGAAACGCGAGGGCTTCCGACAGGCCTATGACGGCTTCGACGTCGACAAGGTCGCGGCCTATGGCCAGGCCGACCGTGCGCGCCTGCTCGCCGATCCGGGCATCATCCGCAACCGGCTCAAGGTCGACGCCGCGATCCACAACGCCGGCGTGATCGGCACGTTGCGTGTTTCCCATGGTGGTTTCGCCGCCTGGCTCGATGCCCATCACCCGCTGGACAAGGCCGGCTGGGTCAAGCTGTTCAGGAAGACTTTCCGCTTCACCGGGGGCGAGATCACCGGTGAATTCCTGATGAGCCTGGGCTACCTGCCCGGCGCGCACCGCGAAACCTGTCCGGTGCATGCGCGCATCGCCACGCTGGGACCGCCCTGGCTCGCGCAGATCGGGGCCCACCCCGCTGTGCGCTGATGCTTCCGGCCCTGCCGCTGCGCCAGCATGGGCGACCGGGCACGGCCGGCTCCATGGCATCGCTGCGACTACACGCCCATGTAGCGGTGCGGACGGTGGTTGAACATCAACACCACGCTCAGCATCACCGCGCCCAACGCCGAGTACATCACCTTGGACGGTGACAGCACGAAGAACGCCGCGCACATCAGCAGCGCGTCGAAGGCCAGCTGCACCTTGCCCGCGCTGATCCCGCGTTCGCGCTGCAGGTACACCGCGAGGACGCCGATGCCGCCCAGGCTGGCGCGATGGCGTATGAAGAACAGGACTCCCAGTCCGCACAGCGCGCCACCGACCAGCGCCGAATACAGCCCGGTCATGTGCGACCAGCCCGCCCAGCGCGGCAGCAGGCCGGTGAGCAGGCCGCAGGCGCCCACCGCCAGGAAAGTCTTGAGGGTGAACTCCCAGCCCATCCGGCGCACGGCGATCCAGTAGAACGGCAGGTTCACCAGTACGAACAGCAGGCCGAAGTTCCAACCCAGGGTGTAGTGCAGCAGGAACGACACCCCGGCCATGCCGCCGATCATGATCCCGCCCTGGGCGAACACGGTTAGCCCGAGCGAGGCGACCAGCGTGGCCAGGACCATGCCCTGCACGTCCTCGGCCACCGAATGGTGGAAGGCACGGCCGTCGGCCGGAGTGCCCGCCGAATCGGGAGGCGGGGTCAGCGGGCCGGCGGTGACGACGGCGCCGTTTTCGGGCAGCGGTTCCTGCCCGGGCCGGAGGTCCGGATCGGTGGTTTTCACGGGAGTCGGCGACGCAGTGGGGGCGCGCATTCTAACCGAGCCGCCCCGCCGCACCGGCGGACGCCAGCGCCCCGGAACGCCGGCACGGCTTCCCGAGACGCAGCTGTTTCGCCAGGCGAACTGCCGCTTCGCGCGGTAAAAGGAGGCGGGCTCCCGAGCCCGGAAAAGCAAGGGCCGCCTCGCGGCGGCCCTTCGATCCACTGGACCCGATCCCGGGTCAGCGAACCTCGGCGATCTCCACGCCGTCCAGCCCCTGCGCCAGGGTCCGCGCATCGCCACCCTGGGAGAGCTTGATGCGCAGGCGCACCTCGTTCTGCGAGTCGGCGTAGCGCAGCGCATCCTCGTAGGAGATCTCGCCGGCCTGGTACAGCTCGAACAGGCTCTGGTCGAAGGTCTTCATGCCGAGGTTGGTCGACTCCTTCATCACTTCCTTGATCTTGTGGATCTCGCCGTCGCGGATGTAGTCCTGCACCAGAGGCGTGCCCAGCAGGATCTCCATCGCCACCCGGCGCCCCTTGCCGTCCGGGGTCGGGATCAGCTGCTGCGCGACCACGCCCTTGAGGTTCAGCGACAGGTCCATCAGCAGCTGGCTGCGGCGGTCTTCCGGGAAGAAGTTGATGATGCGGTCCATCGCCTGGTTGGCGTTGTTCGCATGCAGGGTGCACAGCACCAGGTGGCCGGTCTCGGCGAAGGCGATGGCGTGGTCCATGCCCTCGCGGGTACGCACCTCGCCGATCATGATCACGTCCGGCGCCTGGCGCAGGGTGTTCTTGAGCGCGTTCTCCCAGGTGTCGG
Source organism: Pseudoxanthomonas daejeonensis (assembly GCF_010093205.1). Classification (GTDB taxonomy): domain Bacteria; phylum Pseudomonadota; class Gammaproteobacteria; order Xanthomonadales; family Xanthomonadaceae; genus Pseudoxanthomonas; species Pseudoxanthomonas daejeonensis. The sequence continues at coordinate 10,563 of NZ_PDWN01000019.1, read as the reverse complement.
TGTCGATGCCGACCTCGCGCTGGGTGATGATGCAGCCCTCGTGCTTGTGCACGAATTCGATCGGGTCCTCGATGGTGATGATGTGCCCGGTCGAATTCTGGTTGCGGTAGCCGATCATCGAGGCCAGCGAGGTCGACTTGCCGGTGCCGGTGGCGCCCACGAACAGGATGATGCCGCGCTTGGTCATCGCCAGCGTCTTGATGATCGGCGGCAGGTTCAGTTCTTCGACCGTCGGGATCTTGGTCTCGATCCGGCGCAGGACCATGCCCACCTGGTTGCGCTGGTAGAAGCACGACACGCGGAAGCGACCCACGCCCGCCACGCCGATGGCGAAGTTGCACTCGTGGGTCTTCTCGAATTCCTCGCGCTGCGCCGGCGTCATCACGTTCAGCACCAGGTCGCGGCTCTGCTGCGGGGTGAGCGGCGTCTGCGTGATCGGGCTGATCTTGCCGTGGACCTTCATCGACGGCGGCATGCCGGCGGTGATGAACAGGTCCGACGCCTTCTGGTGCGCCATCAGCTTGAGGAACGAGGTGAAATCGATGCTGCTCATGGCGGTGCTCCTGGAATGCGTGGGTGTCGGGCCGGTCAAGCGGCGGCCGTCACTCGAACAGGCGCTTGTCCCTGGCGTATTCCTTGGCCTGGTGGCGCGTGATCAGGCCACGCTTGACCAGGTCCTGCAGGTGCTGGTCCAGGGTCATCATGCCGTACTGCTGGCCGGTCTGGATCGACGAGTACATCTGCGCGACCTTGTCCTCGCGGATCAGGTTGCGGATGGCCGGGGTGCCGACCATGATTTCCCATGCCGCGGTACGCCCGCCGCCGACCTTCTTCAGCAGCGCCTGCGAGATCACCGCGCGCAGCGATTCGGACAGCATCGAGCGGACCATCGGCTTCTCGCCGGCCGGGAACACGTCGATGATGCGGTCGATGGTCTTGGCCGCCGACGAGGTATGCAGGGTGCCGAACACCAGGTGGCCGGTCTCCGCGGCGGTCAACGCCAGGCGGATGGTTTCCAGGTCGCGCATTTCGCCGACCAGGATGTAGTCGGGGTCCTCGCGCAGCGCCGAACGCAGCGCCTCGTTGAAGCCGTGCGTGTCGCGGTGCACTTCGCGCTGGTTGATCAGGCACTTCTGCGAGGTGTGGACGAACTCGATCGGGTCCTCGACGGTGAGGATGTGCCCGTACTCGTTCTTGTTGATGTGGTCGACCATCGCCGCCAGCGTGGTCGACTTGCCCGAGCCGGTCGGGCCGGTGACCAGGATCAGGCCCTGCGGCTGGTCGATCAGCTCGCGGAAGATCGGCGGGCAGCCCAGGTCTTCCAGGGTCAGCACGTCCGACGGAATGGTGCGGAACACCGCGCCGGCGCCACGGTTCTGGTTGAACGCGTTGACGCGGAAGCGGGCCAGGGACGGGATCTCGAACGAGAAGTCGACCTCGAGGAACTCCTCGTAGTCGCGGCGCTGCTTGTCCGACATGATGTCGTAGACCAGCGCGTGGACCTGCTTGTGGTCCAGCGCCGGGATGTTGATCCGGCGCACGTCGCCATCGACGCGGATCATCGGCGGCAAGCCGGCCGACAGATGCAGGTCGGAAGCCTTGTTCTTGACCGAAAAGGCCAGCAGTTCGGCGATATCCATGCGCGTGATCCCCCGTGATCCACTGATAGCCCGCGATCCCCGCAGGCTGGAACGATACATCCCCGCGGGGCAGTATAGCGCTCCCGCTGCTGGCGCCAATGGCCCGTCCATCCATGTCCAACGACCGCCTGCGCGACGTGACGCAGCGCATCCTGAACGCGGCGGACGCGGCAGGCCGGCCACCGACGCGCCTGCTGGCGGTCTCCAAGACGCAGCCAGCCGACGCGGTGGCCGCCTTGGCCACCGCTGGCCAACGGGCGTTCGGCGAGAACTACGTGCAGGAAGCGGCGGCCAAGCGCGAAGCGCTGGCCGGCACGCATCCGGGCCTGGAATGGCACCTCATCGGCCACCTGCAATCGAACAAGGCGGCGCTGGCCGCCGAGGTGTTCGACTGGGTCCAGAGCATCGACCGGCCCAGCCTGGTCGATGCCCTCGCCCGCCATCGCCCGACCACGCGCGGACCGCTGAACGTGCTGGTCCAGGTGAATGCCGAAGGCGAAACCGGCAAGGCCGGCTGCCGCCCCGAAGACCTTCCCGCCCTGGCCAGGCGCATCGCCGCCGAGCCGCGGCTGCTGCTGCGCGGCCTGATGTCGATCCCGGTGCCGCACGCCGACCCGGAGCAGCGCCGGCCGGCCTTCCAGCACATGCGCCAGCTGTTCGAGGCCCTGGCGGCAGACCATGCGCATGTCGATACCCTGTCCATGGGGATGAGCGACGACTTCCCCATCGCCATCGCCGAAGGCGCCACCCTGGTACGGATCGGCACCGCGCTGTTCGGTGCGCGTACACGATGAGCGCCAGCCTGCCCCCGCCCCCTCCCGACGGAACCCTGCCCCGATGACCGACTCCACGACAGCGCACGACGGCCTGGCCTTCATCGGCGGCGGCAACATGGCGCGCAGCCTGATCGGCGGCCTGGCCCGGCGTGGCGCCGACACCCGCCGGATCCGCGTCGTCGAGCCGGTCGCCGCACTGCGCGACGCGCTGGCCTCGGACTTCGGCGTACAGGTGTTCGAACGCGGCGAAGATGCCGTTGCCGGTGCCGACTTGTGGCTGCTGGCGGTCAAACCGCAGATGATGCGTGCGGCCTGCGAACCGCTGGCCTCCGCGGCGCGGACGCAACGGCCCCTAGTGGTATCGATCGCCGCGGGCATTCCGGTCGCCCGGTTGCGGCAGTGGCTGGGAGGGGACGTGCCGGTGGTGCGCTGCATGCCCAACACCCCCGCCCTGCTCGGCGCTGGCGTGACCGGACTCTATGCCGATGAAGGCGTGGACCCCGGACAACGCCGGCGCGCCGAAGACCTGCTGTCCAGCGCCGGCGCGACGGTCTGGGTCCAGTCCGAGCCGCTGATCGACGCGGTCACTGCCGTCTCCGGCAGCGGCCCGGCCTACGTGTTCCTGCTCGCCGAGGCCATGGAAGCGGCAGCGGTGGCCGAAGGCCTGCCTGCCGCCGATGCACGCACGCTGGTCGTGCAGACCCTGCTGGGCGCCGGGCGCATGCTCGACGAAGCCGGCGAGGCACCGGCCGAACTGCGACGACGGGTCACCTCGCCCGGCGGCACCACCCAGGCCGCGATCGAGGCGTTCCAGGCGGGCGGCTTCGAGGCCCTGGTCACCCGCGCCGTCCACGCCGCGCGCCAGCGCAGCGCCGCCCTGGCCGCGGCGGGTGCGCAATGAGCGGCCCACGGATGGCCCCGCTGGCGGCGCTGGCCCTCGCGCTGTGCCTGTCCGCATGCAGCGGGCGGGCGCCGGAACCGGCGCGCTTCGTCCCGCCGCCGCCCAGCGTCACCGACCTCGAAGGCCCGCTGCGCGCCCGTTACAACCTGCTGCCGACCCTGGCCCTGGGCGAGGCGGTCGCGCGCGAGTACCGGGTAACCCGCGACGCCGGTTCGGCCCTGCTGGTCGTGGCCCTGCGCCGTCCGACCGCCGACGGCGACGAAACCGCGGCCGAAGGCGAGGTGACCGCCGAAGTGGTCGACCTCGCCGGCCGCCGCCAGATCGTGGCCCTGCGCAGGGTCGCTACCGGCAGCTACGTCGACCACGTCGGCACGGTGCGGATCGGCCCACACGAAACCGTGCGCGTCGAGGTCGCCGTGGTCGCCGATGGACGTCGCCAGGAATTCGACTTCCAGCGCAGTTTCTGAGCCGGATGTTTGCATCACCGCGCCACGCTGGGTAAGTTCGGTGCGGGGGCCGGGGTGCGGGAGAACCGGCGAAGGGGGGAAAGCAACGTGCGGGCGCTGCGAATGCGCCGGCGGCGGCATGCATCGCCCTCGCCACGCGGCCATGCCGCCCGCACGCGATCCGTCAGTACGCCTGCGACGCGCAGGCAAGGGGAATGCGTGATGAACAAGTTCTACTGCCTGGGACTGCTGCTCGCAGCGTCGCCGACCTTCGATGCCCGCGCGCAGGACGCCGCCGCGTGTCCTTCGCTGCCGGCAGGATCGAACCTGCACTGGGAAGCGAAGGCCGGCAACGGCTTCACCGTCTGCCGGGCACTGGACGGCGAACGCCAGGTGCTGGGCCTGATGCTGACGAGCCAGCCGACCGTCAACCTCCTGCGCCGCAATCGCGAAGAGCAAGGCACGATCGGTGCGCACGAAGTGCGCTGGTACCAGCCGGAGGTCGCCGTGCAGGGTTCCGAACGCCGGCGGATCACGATCGTCGAACTGGGCGACGACCGATACGCGCAGGTCTGGGTCGACGCCAGCAACGATTATGAACTGCAGCAGTTGCTGTCGCTGGCGCAGGGCATCGCGCTGAACTGAACCGACGCCCCGGCGCGGGGACGGCCTCGCGCGACTCTCCCGCGTCCCAGGGAGCCTGCCCTAACGTCGGCAGGCATGCGGCGGGCGCGAAATCCGGCCCGCCGTCCACCGCGGCGTCAGAACTTGCCTTCCTGGAAATCGACAAAGGCCTGCATGAGCTCCTGGCGGGTGTTCATCACGAACGGCCCGTGCCGCGCCACCGGCTCGCGCAACGGCGTGCCCGCGACCAGGATCAGGCGCGCGCCGCTGGCGCCCGCGCGCAGGGCCAGCGCGCTGCCACCGCCGATCACGCCCATCTCGTGGGTTTCCAGTGCGCGTGCACTGTCGCCCTCGCCCACCGTGGCGGCGCCCTCGAATACGTAGGCGAACGCGTTGTGCCCCTCGGGCAATGCGTACGTCCATGCCGTATCCGCTTCCAGCGCGATATCGAGATAGAGCGGGTCGGTCGCCGGCTGCGTGATCGGGCCGGCGACGTCGCCGACGCGGCCGGCAATCACCTTCACCGTCACGCCGACGTCCGGCTGCACGACCGGGATCCGCTCCGGCGCGAACTCCTGGTAGCGCGGGTCGGTCATCTTCTCGCGCGCCGGCAGGTTCACCCACAGCTGGAAGCCGCGCATGCGGCCGGACTCCTGCTCGGGCATCTCCGAATGCACCAGGCCACGCCCGGCGGTCATCCACTGCACGCTGCCGGGGGTGAGCAGGCCCTCGTTGCCGTGGTTGTCCTTGTGGCGCATGCGCCCGTCGAGCATGTAGGTCACCGTCTCGAAGCCACGGTGCGGGTGGCTCGGAAAGCCGGCGATGTAGTCCTCGGCCTTGTCGGTGCCGAACTCGTCCAGCAGCAGGAACGGATCGAGCTCGGGCAGGTCGGGACCACCGATCACCCGGGTCAGCTTGACCCCGGCGCCGTCGGACGTGGCACGACCGTGGACCTTGCGGACGACGCGCGCGGGGGTGGTATCGATGGTCATGCTCATGGGTCTGTTCCGGTTCCAGGTACGTGGAAGATGATGCCTGCGGTGCGGCAACGGAACCGCACGCGCGGCAACCGACTGTTCCATCGCCGGCAGCGATGCAGGGCCGGATCAGGGCCGGATCAGGGCCGGAGACGCTCCCCGATCCCCCGCCAGGCGGGCGGGAGGCGGCTGGCTGCAAGCATCTCGCGCGCATGCCTCGAGCGCAGGAACAGGATCGCCAGCAGCAGGTTCGGCACCCAGCACAGCCAGGCGATCACCGGATAGGCGACCGTGAAGGAGATTCCGGCGACCTGGCTGGCGGGCAGGTAGATCCGCAGCGTCACCGCCGCCAGGGTCAGCGCGTAGCTGCACACCATCCAGTCGCGATGCGACGACAGTTGCCGCCGGCGGATCGCGCGGACCGCCAGGGTGGTCGTTGCGAGCCAGGCCAGTCCCAGCAATGCGAAGCCGCTGGCGGCCACGGCGCCGGTCATGGCATGCGGCGCAAGCGACAACGCAGCCATTCCGCCGACGGCGACCGCCACGACGTACGTGCGACCCAGCCCGCGGTGCAGCCCCAGCCAGCGGTTGCGCATGCCGCCGTTGAGCTGGAAGGCACCGGTCGCCAGTGCGAGGCCACCGCCGACGAAGTGCCCCCATGCCGCCAATGGCCGCTGTGCGAACAGGTCGCGCACCAGCGGCGGCCGCCAGTCAGGCATGAAGGAAATGGCGAACGCGTAGGCGGCCACCAGCAGGGCCAGCACTGTCATCACATACCAGCCGAATCCTCTCCAGCGCGTCGCCATGCCTCGCTCCCCGATTCAGGCCACGTAGACGGACTTGATGTTCATGAACTCGTGGATGCCGTGGTCTGCGAGCTCCCGGCCGAAGCCCGAGCGCTTGGTCCCGCCGAACGGCAGGCGCACGTCGCTGCGGACGATGGTGTTGACGAAAGCCGCGCCCACCTGCAGCTGGCGGGCCACCCGCTCGCCGCGCGTGGCGTCGCCCGTCCATACGCTGCCGCCGAGCCCGAACGTGGTGTCGTTGGCGACGCGGACCGCCTCGGCCTCGTCGGCTACCCGCAGGATGCTGGCGACCGGGCCGAACAGCTCTTCGTCGTAGGCCGGCATGCCCGGCTGCACGCCATCGAGGATCGAGGCCGGATATCCGGCGTGCGAATCGTCGGGTGTGCATCCCAACAGCACGGTCGCGCCGGCGGAAATGCTGTCGCGCACCTGCTTGTGCAGTTCGTCGCGCAGGTCCTGGCGTGCCATTGGCGCCAGCGTGGTGCCCTCGTCCTGCGGATCGCCCAGGCGCAGTTTCGCAGCGGCCTGGACGAAGCGCTGCACGAATGCATCGGCGATGCCTTCAACCACGATGAAACGCTTGGCCGCGATGCAGGTCTGCCCCGCGTTGCCGAAACGCGACGCCACCGCCCCGGCGACGGTCTTGTCCAGGTCGGCGTCTTCCAGCACGACGAACGCGTCGCTGCCGCCCAGTTCCATCACGCACTTCTTCAGCTGCTGGCCCGCGTTGCCCGCGACGGAACGGCCGGCGCGCTCGCTGCCGGTCAGGGTCACCGCCACCACCCGCGCGTCGCGGATGACCCCGGCTGCCTGCTCGTTGTCGATGTGCAGCACGCCGAACACGCCCGCCGGCAACCCGGCCGCATCCAGCACCTGGCCGATCAGGTCGGCGCAGCGCGGCACGTTGCTGGCGTGCTTGAGCACCGCCACGTTGCCAGCCATGAGGGCGGGGGCGAGGAAGCGGAACACCTGCCAGAACGGGAAGTTCCAGGGCATCACCGCCAGCACGCAGCCCAGCGGCTCGTAGCGCACGTAGCTGCGCTGCGCTTCGGTGGCGATCGCCTGGTCGGCCAGGTAGCCGTCCGCATGGGCGGCGTAGTAGTCGCAGGCATCGGCGCACTTGTCGATCTCGGCGAGCGCCTCCTTCCGCAGCTTGCCCATCTCGGCGCTCATGGTCCGTTGCAGGTCCTCGCGGCGGCGGCGCAGTTCGGCCCCGATCGCGCGCAGCATCCCGCCGCGCTCGGCCAGGCTGCGCTGCGACCAGGCGGGAAACGCCGCCTGCGCAGCCCCCAGCACCGCATCGACCTGGGCCGCGGTCATCAGTTCATGCCGGTATTCGACCTTGCCGGTCGCGGGGTTGATCGTCTCGACGGTCATCGTTGCATGGCCTCTTTCGCCGGGCGTCCAGTATGGCCGCGGCAGGTTAGCGCGCCGTGTCCGGCGCCCGCCGCACCGGCAACAGGCGCTCCGGTGGACCTGTGCGCGCCACTCAGCCGTTGTCCTGCAGCGCCATCTGCATGTCGCGCTGGCGGCGCTGGTCCTCGCGGAACATCAGCCACCAGCCGATGACCGCGGCGATCGACACGGCCATGATCATCAGCGTGGCGATCGCGTTGATCTTCGGGCTCACGCCCAGGCGCACCGAGGAGAACACCTTGATCGGCAGCGTGGTCGAATCGGGCCCGGCGACGAAGCTGGCGATGACCACGTCGTCCAGCGACAGGGTGAAGGCCAGCAGCCAGCCCGAGACCAGCGCCGGCGCGATGATCGGCAGGGTGATCAGGAAGAACACCTTGAGCCGGTTGGCGCCCAGGTCCATCGCCGCCTCTTCCAGCGACTTGTCCAGTTCCTGCAAGCGCGAGGACACGACCACGGTGACGAAGGACACCGTCAGGGTCACGTGCGCGATCCAGATCGCGACCATGCCCTTGGACGGGATGCCCATCGCCGCGCCGACCGAGACCAGCATCAGCAGGATCGACAGGCCGATGATGACCTCGGGCATCACCAGCGGCGCGGTGATCAGCGCACCGAACACGGTCTTGCCGGGGAAGCGCCGGAACCGGGTCATCACCATCGCGCCGAGCGTGCCGATGACCGTGGCCGCGCTGGCGGTCCAGAACGCGATTCGCAGGCTGACCCAGGCTGCATCGAGGATCTGCCGGTCGCGCAGCAGCTCGCCGTACCACTTCACCGAGAACCCGGCCCAGACCGTGGCCAGTCGCGAGGAATTGAACGAATAGACGATCAGCAGCAGGATCGGCAGGTACAGGAAGGCGAAGCCCAGTACCAGGACCGACCAGCGCAGGATCCGCTGCCCCAGGGTCGAGTTCATGTCAGCCGGCCCTCCAGGTCTTTCTGCTGGTAATGGTTGAACACCAGGATCGGCACCAGCAGCAGGAGCAGCATCACGATGGCGACGGCCGATGCCGCCGGCCAATCGCGGTTGTTGAAGAACTCGCCCCACAGCACGCGTCCGATCATCAGCGTATCCGGCCCGCCCAGCATCTCCGGAATCACGAATTCGCCCACCGCCGGGATCATCACCAGCATGCAGCCGGCGATGATGCCCGCGCGCGACAAAGGCACGGTGATCCGCAGGAACGCCTGCCATGGCCGCGCGCCCAGGTCGTAGGCCGCCTCCAGCAGGCGGGTGTCCAGCTTGACCAGGTTGGCGTACAGCGGCAGCACCATGAACGGCAGGTAGCAGTAGACGATGCCGATGTAGGCGGCCAGCGGCGTATAGAGGATGCGCAGGGGCGTGTCGATCACGCCCAGGCCCAGCAGTGCGCGGTTGAGCAGGCCGTTGGCGTCGAGGATCCCGACCCAGGCGTAGACCCGCAGCAGGAACGAGATCCAGGACGGCAGCACCACCGCCATCAGCGCGATGTTGCGCGTCGACGGCTTCATCCGCGCAATGAAGTACGCCATCGGATAGCCGATCAGCAGGCAGAACAGGGTCGAGACCGCGGCGATCTTGATCGAGCTCAGGTACGCGACCACGTACTGCGAGTCGGTGAACAGGGCCACGTAGTTGCCCAGGTTCAGGCGCAGGGTCAGCGCCTTGTCCACGTACTCGATGATCGGCGTGTACGGCGGCATGGCGATGGCCAGCCGCGAGAACGAGATCTTCAGCACGATCAGGAACGGGATCGCGAAGAAGACCACCAGCCACAGGAACGGCACCGCGATCACGGCCCAGCGGCCGCCGGGCACGAGGCGCTTGAGCGCGCGCACGTTCATGAGGTCAGCACCACGCCGTCGTTGTCGCCCCACCACAGCCAGACCTCGTCGCCCCAGGTCAGGGCCTCGCTGGCCCAGCGCTGTTCGTTGGCAAAGTTGGCCATCAGCTTGATGCCGCTGGGCAGGCGCACGTGGTAGACCGAATGGCTGCCGAAGTAGGCGATGTCCTCGATGACGCCGCGCGCCTTGTTGTTCGGCTGCTCCGGCACTTCCTTGCCGATGCCAAGCTTCTCCGGGCGCACGGCGAAGGACACCGCCTGCCCTTCGAAGCCGGTGATGCCGTGGCCGATGTGGATCGGCGCTTCGAACGCCGGCGCCTTCAGGGTCACGTAGTCCGGCTCGTCCTCGTCGATCACCGCGTCCAGCAGGTTGACCGAACCGATGAACTCGGCGGCGAAGCGGTTGGCCGGCTGCTCGTAGATCTCGTCGGGCTTGCCGACCTGCTGGATCCAGCCCTGGTCCATCAGCGCGATGCGCGTGGCCATGGTCATCGCCTCTTCCTGGTCGTGGGTGACCATCACGCAGGTCACCCCGGAGGTTTCGATGATGTTGACCAGCTCCAGCTGCATGCGCGAGCGCAGCTTCTTGTCCAGCGCGCCCATCGGCTCGTCCAGCAACAGCATCTTCGGGCCCTTGGCCAGCGAGCGGGCCAGGGCCACGCGCTGCTGCTGGCCACCGGAGAGCTGGTGCGGCTTGCGCTTGGCCAGCTTGCCGAGCTGGACCATCTCCAGCATCTCGCCCACGCGCTTCCTGATCGCGTCCTTGGCCATCCCGTCCTGCTTGAGCCCGAAGGCGATGTTCTGCTCCACGGTCATGTGCGGGAACAGCGCGTAGGACTGGAACATCATGTTGATCGGCCGCTCGTACGGCGGCAGGTCGTTCATGACCTCGCCGTCGAGCACGATCCTGCCCTTCGTCGGCCGCTCGAAGCCGGCCAGGCAGCGCAGCAGCGTCGACTTGCCGCTGCCCGAGCCGCCCAGCAGGGCGAAGATCTCGCCCTTGCGGATGTCCAGGCTGACGTCGTCGACGGCGACGAAGCCGTCGAACTCCTTGCGCACGCCTTCGATCCGCAGGTAGCGCTCGGCGCCGGCATCAGGCGGGGATCCGTTCGTGCGTTCGTTGCTCGCCATGGCTGCTCCAGGTGGGGGTG
>NZ_PDWN01000018.1 GCF_010093205.1 Pseudoxanthomonas daejeonensis | reverse complement strand
ACTACGTCAGGTTCTACAACCACCAGCGGCTGCATTCGGCGCTGGGGTACCGCTCACCGGTGGAGTTCGAGCAGTGCTGCTAGAGAGCCGGTGTCCACTTTTTCGTAGGAACTGCCACCCGCTTCGCGGATCGGCGTGTTTCAGGCGTTGAACCACAGGCAGTCGCGATCATGCGCCGGGGGACATCCGTTGGCATTGGGTTCGCAAGCGGTGACGACAACATGCCGGTCTCAACATTCTGGCGGTGGCGGACGCGCCTTGATGGCCGTGCCGACCAACGATTCCTTCGAGCCGCACCTGCCAGGCGGGTTGGCGTGGCTCAATCGTTATGGGGCGGGTGATGAACTTCAGCGATCTTGAAAAGGCTGCACTTCAACTCAACGGCTTGTACGAGCAGCTCGAGGTGAAAAGGTACGGGCGCGCCTGGAACACGGAAGAGCTTGCGCTGGGCTTCGTCGGCGATGTGGGCGATCTGGCCAAGCTCATTCAAGCCCATGCCGGCATCCGCACGATCGACGATTGCCAGGCGAAGCTCGCGCACGAACTGTCGGACTGCCTCTGGTCAATTATGGTTCTTGCCAACAAGTGCGGCGTCGACCTCGAGGCCGAGTTCGTCAGGAGCACCCGCGAGATTGCCGCACACGTCTCGGGCGAGCTCGCCAGGTAACCCGCAGCTCGCCCGCGGGAGCCCGGCGCGGGGAGGGGAGTTACTCGCGCGGCACCGCGAGCACCGCGTCCAGCGCCGGCTTGGACCGGTACTGGCGATCGAACAGCAGCGGATAGTTGATCCGGTGCGGGATCGGGTAGTCGTTCTTCCACGACATGGAATCGTGCACGCCCCAGACGCTCACCCGGTCGATCTTGTCGCGTCGGCCGCGGAAGATCCGGAACAGCTCGGCGTAACGGTCCGCCAGCTGCTGCTGCACCGCCGGCGGCAGGCCATCGCGGTACGGGTCGAGGAAGCGCCTGAACTCGGGCAGCTGGAACTGCGGATGCGCCATGCCCTGGCCGATGATCTGGCCTTCCTTGGTCAGCGGCAGCACGTCCACGTCCAGCTCGGTGATCATCACCTTGACCCCGAGCGCGGCGTAGGCGTCGATCGCCGCTTCGATGTCGGCGGTGGCCGGATAGTCCAGGCCCCAGTGTCCCTGGATGCCGATGCCGTCGATGCGGATGCCGTGCGCCTGCAGCATCTTCACCATGCGCACGATGCCGTCGCGCTTCTCCGGCCGCCAGGCGTTGAAGTCGTTGTAGTACAGCTCCGTACCGGGCGCGTACTGCGCCGCGAACCGGAACGCCAGGCGAATAAGCTCATCGCCGTCGCCGATTCCGCGGACCCAGGTGGTGTCGCGGTACTGGCCGTCCTCGCCGATCTGCTCGTTGACCACGTCCCAGGCGTCGACGCGCCCGGCGTAGCGCCCGGCGACCTTCTGGATGTGCTGGCGCATGCGTTCGGTCAGTGCATCGCGGCCCACCGGCGTGCCATCGGGCGCCTTGAAGAACCACTCGGGCGTCTGGTTGTGCCAGACCAGGGTGTGGCCGACGATGAACATGCCGTGCTGCTCGCCGAAGGCCACGAACGCATCGGCGCCGGCGAAGTCGTAGACGCCCGGGCGCGGATTGACCACTTCGGCCTTCATCGCGTTCTCCAGCGTGATCGCGTTGAAGTGCAGCGGCACCAGTGCCTGCGCGCGCGCGTCGCGACCTGAGACGATGTCGTCGTTGACCGCGGTGCCAAGCAGGAAGTCGTCGGCGAAGGCGCCCTTGAGCGTCGTCGCGGCCTTTGCCGGCGTGGCGGCGCGCGCCTGGGAGGGCATCGACATCGAGGCTACGCCCAGTGCGGCGGCAAGTGTCAGCAGGTGGACGCGCATGAAGGTCTCCTAGCGATTGCGTGGGGCAGATGTGGCGGGCGACGTAGCGAGAGTGATGCTTGCGCCCTGCAGGCCGGCGGCCCGGGCGTGCACGGTCACGGCGCCGGATTGGCCGTGCACGCCGCGCACGATGGCCAGCGCCATGCCACTGAAGGCATCGCGCTCAAGCGAGGGGAACGCGGTCAGGTCGGCGGCATTGCCGTTGTCGGTGGCCACGATCTGGCCGGGGCCTTCGATGCTGAAAGTGATGCGGTTGTGTGCGGCAGGCACCATGCGGCCGGCGGCATCGAGCACGCGTACCGTCAGGAACGACAGGTCGCGGCCGTCGCCGGCAATGCGGGTGCGATCGGCGACCAGTTCCAGCCGCGCCGGTGCGCCGGCGGTCTGCACGGCGTCGTCCGCCCACGGTTTGCCGTCGCGGTACGCCTGCACGCGCAGTACGCCGGGCTGGTAGACGACCTGGTCCCAGCGCAACCGGTATTCGTACGGCCCTTTCTTCCTGCGGCCCTGGGAGACGCCGTTGACGAACAGTTCGGCCTCGTCGCCCGAAGTGAACACGTGCACGGGCGTGACCAGGCCTTCGCGACCGGGCCAGGTCCAGTGCGGCAACAGGTGCGCCATCGGCAGGTCCGGGCGCCAGCGCGACTGGTACAGCCAGTAGCGGTCCTTGGGAAAGCCGGCCAGGTCGATGATGCCGGTGTAGGAGCTGCGCGCGTCGTAGTAGGGCGTCGGCTCGCCGAGGTAATCGAAGCCGTTCCAGACGAACTCGCCGGCCACGTAGGGATGGCGGTCCAGCGCGGCGAACACCTTGTCGGCGCTGGAACCGAAATCCACCGCGTGCTGTTCGTACGCGCTGACCTGCCTGAGCGTCGAGTCGCCGCCACGGCCATCGCGGATCGGCGCGCTCGCCTGCGGCGATACCGGGAACAGGTAGACGCCGCGGCTGCTGGCCGCCGAGGCGGTCTCGCTGCCCATGATCACCTTGTCCGGGAACGCGGCGCGGAAGGCCGGGTACTGCGGCGGCGTGCGGATGCGATCGGTGCCTTCGAACTCCGGCTCCTGGCGGATGCCCTCGCCCTGGTAGTTCAGGCTGATGGTGTCGAAGGCGCTGGCGAAGGGCATGTCCGGCTTGGCCCAGTTCATCGAGGCGCCGGTCGGGCGGGTCGGGTCTTCCTCGTGCGCGATCGCGCTCAGCCGGCGACCGATCGCCGCGCCTTCCTCGCCGGTGTACTGCTCGCCGACTTCGTTGCCCACGCTCCACAGGACGACCGAGGGATGGTTGCGGTCGCGGCGGACCATCGCGCGCAGGTCGGCCTCGTGCCAGTCAGGGAAGACGAGATGGAAATCCAGCGGGGTCTTCTTGCGCTCCCAGGAATCGAACACCTCGTCGATCACCAGCAGGCCCATCCCGTCGGCCAGGTCGAGCAGCTGCGGGTCGGGCGGGTTGTGCGCCAGGCGGATCGCATTGACGCCCATGCCGCGCAGGATCTCCAGCTGGCGTTCGGCCGCGCGCCGGTTGAACGCGGCGCCGAGCGCGCCCAGGTCGTGGTGCTGGTTCACGCCGCGCAGCGGGATGTGCTCGCCGTTGACCACGATGCCGCGGTCCGGATCGAAGCGGACTTCGCGGATGCCAAAGCGGGTTTCGTAGCGGTCGACCACCGTGCCATCGCGGGTGAGCGTGGTGATGGCCACATGGCGGTGCGGCTGCTGGTTCGGCGGCGGGCCCCACAGGCGCGGCGTGTCGATGCGGACGGAAGACTGCAGGCGCGCGCTGGCGCCGGCAGCGACGTCCAGCGGTTGCGGCGCGATGCGCGCGATGGCCTTGCCGGAAACGGCGCCGTGCGGGTCCAGCGCGAAGATGTCGGTGGCGACCTGCAGCCGCGCATCGCGATCGCCGGCGTTATCCACGTCCACGCGCAGGTTGACCGTGGCCGATCTGGTCGACACGTCGGTGGTGGTGACGTACGTGCCCCACTGGGCGACGTGCACCGGGTCGGCGAGGGTCAGCCACACGTCGCGGTAGAGGCCGCCGCCGGGATACCAGCGAGCCGATCCGGGCGGGTTGTCCAGGCGGATCGCCAGCTGGTTGTTGCCGCCGAATGCGACATACGGGGTGAGATCCACGCGCCAGCTGTTGTAGCCGTAAGGCCAGCCGCCGACGAGATGGCCGTTGAGCCAGACCGTGGCATAGGACATCGCGCCGCCGACGTCGAGGAATACCTGGCGTCCGGCCGCGCTTGCCGGAAGGTCGAGCGTGCGCCGGTACCAGCCCACGCCCCAGCTCGGCAGGCGGCCCATGCCGCCATAGGGCCCGTCGGCGATGAACGGGCCGGCGATGGCCCAGTCGTGCGGCAGGGTTACTTCATCCCAGTTGCTGTCATCGAACGCGGCCTGCACGAAAGCTACGTCGCTGCCTGGATCGCCCGCACCAGGCGCCGCTGACGGGCGCGCGTGGCGCCTGGCGGGATCGGCAATGAGCAGGTTGGCGGTGGGCAGGATCCAGAGCTTGAGCACCTGGCGCGTGCTTTCGACCTTCTCCGCGGCATCCGGGCGTGCGTCGGCGTCCTTGCCGTCCGCGCTCTGCACGACCTCCGGGCGCACGTCGTAATCAAGCCGGCCTTCGACGCCCGGCGGATCGCCGCGGTGGAAGCGCCAGCCACTGTCGAGCCGGAACTGTTCGCGAGGGGAAGGCTGGGTGGCAGACGCCGATACCGGCGCCAACACGACCAGGGCCATGAGCAATGCGATGCGCTTCGTGGCGGCACCACACCTCCACAAAAGCGACCGGCCTGTACGACCCGGGGCGCGCCGCCTGTTCCGCTGCCGCTCGCGCGCCCCCACCGGGAAAAGGGACGGGCCTCGCGTTACGGGGCAGGCCGGTGGCGTAGCCGGCGGACGCAACGTGGCCGCGCAGTCCCTCACAACCGGTAGGCGCGCTTTGGCAGGTGGTAGGCCAGGTCGATGGCCACATCGGTCGCTTCGTCCTCGTCGATCCGGTGTTCGGCCACCAGCTTGGCCAGCACCGCGCAGTCGATGCGACGGGCCACATCGTGCCGCGCGGGAATGGAGAGGAACGCGCGGGTGTCGTCGTTGAAGCCGACGGTGTTGTAGAAGCCGGCGGTGGCCAGGGTCTGTTCGCGGAAGCGCCACATGCCCTCGGGGGCATCGTGGAACCACCAGGCCGGGCCGAGGAACAGGCAGGGGTAGTGGCCGGCCAGCGGACCGAGCTCGCGCGAGTAGGTGCTCTCGTCGAGGGTGAACAGGATCAGGGTGAAGCCGGGCTCGTTGCCGAAGCGGTCCAGCAGCGGCTTGAGCGACTGCACGTACTCGGTGCGCAAGGGAATGTCGGCACCCTTGTCGCGGCCGTAGCGTTCGAACAGGCCGCGATTGTGGTTGCGGAAGCAGCCCGGGTGGATCTGCATCACCAGGCCGTCGTCCAGGCTCATCGCGGCCATTTCGGTCAGCACCTGGGCGCGGAACAGCTCGGCCTCGGCGGCGGTGAAGCGGCCGGAGACGACCTTGGCGAACAGCAGCCGTGCTTCGTCCGGCGACAGGTCGGCAGTGGCGCAGGTGGGATGGCCGTGGTCGCTGGAGGTGGCGCCCATCGAGGCGAAGAACGCACGGCGCTGGCGGTGCGCGCGCAGGTAGCCCTGCCAGCTGTGCACGTCTTCGCCGGTGATCTCGCCGAAGCGGCGCAACGCGTCGGGGAACTGCTCGTGTTCCGGATCGACCACCGGATCGGGCCGGTAGGCGGTGATGACCCGCCCTTTCCACCCGCTTTCGCGGATCACCGCGTGGTGCTCCAGCGGATCCAGCGGCGATTCGGTGGTGGCGATCACTTCGATGTTGAAGCGCTCGAACAGCGCGCGCGGCAGGAAGTGCGGGGTCTGCAGCGCCGCGGTGATGGTGTCGTAGTACGCGTCTGCCGTGCCCGCATCCAGGCGCGAGCGAAGACCGAACACGTCGTGGAAGACATGGTTGAGCCACATCGAGGAGGGCGTGCCGCGGAACAGGTGGAAGTTCTCGGCGAACACGCGCCAGGCCGCGCGCGGGTCGACCTGCGCGCGGCTGCCGTCGGCGCGCGGGATGCCCAGCGCGTCGAGGCTTATCCCCTGGCTGTAGAGCATCCGGAACACGTAGTGGTCCGGCACCAGCAGCAGTTCGGTCGCATTCGCGAACGGCGCGTTGCCGGCGAACCAGGCCGGATCGGTGTGGCCGTGCGGGCTGACGATCGGCAGCGTGGCGACCTGCGCGTAAAGGCGGCGGGCGATGCCGCGCTGGGTCGGCTCGGTGGGGAACAGGCGGTCTTCGTGCAGCTGGAGGGGGCGGCCGGTGGCGTTCATGGGGATGGATCCGGATCGGGTGCGTGGGGATGGAGTAGCCAGGGTGCCGTCAGCGGCGCGCGCTTTCCGGCGGTCCCAGGGTGGTGGGTGGCCAAGGCCGGCGCACGACTTCGATGCGCTGGAATACCACGCCCGGGTCGACCAGCCACAGCCTGAGGGTGTTGGCACCGGCGCGGACGCGATGGCGCGAACTGGCCACGTGCGAGTTGTCGATCACCGCCGCTTCCCAGGCGCGGAAATCGCGGTCTCCCGGGGTCGGGTCCAGGCGCATGTTCACCACCTGCGGCGTCGTTTCGTCGTTGATGGAAACGGCGTAGCGCAGGCCGCCGCGATGGCGGATGTCCAGGGTGGGCGACATCACCACGCGCACCTCGACCTCGCCGTCGTGGTCCATGACCAGCGGGTATTCCAGGCGCGCGCCGTCGCCACCGGGCGTCGCCGGTTCGCCGGTCGCCGGCCACGCGGTGACGCCCGAGAGCGTGCGGCCCAGGTTCGGGACCACCTGCCACGCGCCACCGGCCGGGGCGACGGCACGACTGTGGTGCTGGGCCTCGATCGCGACCACGCCATTGCCTTCAACGAAGCCGCGCACGCCACGGTGCGCCGGCGGTTTGTGGACCGGCACGGTGACCGTCACCTCGGTCCAGTCCTTGCCGCGGATGTAGAGCCGGCCCTCGTGCTCCCCCTCGGGCAGCGCATTCCAGTCGACTTCGATCTTCAGCGGCTGCGCGTCCTGCACGTCGCCGGACGCGGGCGAGACCTTCAGCCATGGTGTCTTCGTGCTGGCGGTGAAGCCGATCTTCTGGCGGCCGCCGTTGAACACCACCACCTCGCGGCTCGGCGCACCGACCGGATCGAGCACCGGCAGGCGCGGGCCTTGCAGCGGGTAGGGCCAGCGGCGCGCGTCGCCTTCGATGGCCACGCCGGTGACGCCCTTCTCCGGCACGTCGACGGTGGCCAGGGCGGGAAGGACATTGCGTTCGGGCGACTGCCAGTGGGTGTAGCCGATGCGCGGCTGCGACATCATGCTGGTCCACTTGCCGCCGGCGATGTCCTGCTCGTAGACGCGCTGCAGTTCGGCGTCGCGCGCGAACAGTTCGCGGGCCTTGTCGCCCCACTGGTTGGCCGAGGCGCGACCCTGCGCGGCATACAGGCGATTGCGCCCCACGGCCACGTGCAGGTGGTTGAGGTTGGCGCTTGCCAGCACCGGGTATTCGACCAGCTGGTACCAGGCATCGCGGTGGCTGGCGGGGATCTTCGCGCCGAGTTCGAGCGTGCGCTTGACCAGGGCGTCCCAGCCTGCGAGCACGCGATCGGCCTCGTGCTCGTGGACCAGGCTCCAGGTGTCGGGCGACAGCAGTTCCGGCTTGCGCCGCGCGTTGTACTGCGTGTAGCGGGAGAGGATCGCGCCGATCTCCGCGGCGTGCGCAGGGCCGAACTGTTCGGCGGCCCAGGCGGCCGGATAGCGGCTGATCCATTCCAGGTCCGCGGCGTCCGGGTTCCAGGCCTGGTCGAGGAAGGCGCTGATCGGCAGTTCCATCGGCTTGATGTCGCCGACGTTCACGATCCAAAGCCGTTCGACGCCGTGCGCCCAGGCCAGGCGCATCTGCTCCCAGGCGCGTTCGACCTGGGTGGTGTTGAGCCACTTGTAGTTGCGCGGACCCCCGACGTAGTCGAAGTGGTAGTACACGCCGTATCCACCAAGGCGCGAACCGCCCGCGCGCTTGCTGGCGGGATCGGGCAGGCGCCGGATATTGCCCCAGTTGTCGTCGGCGAACAGCAGGGTGACGTCGTCGGGCACGCGCATGCCGGCGTCGTAGTAGTCCTGCACTTCCTTGTACAGGGCCCAGACCTGCGGGGTCTGTTCGGCCGGCTTGCCGGTGACCTCGGCAATGATCTTGCGCTGGTCGTCGACGATGCGCTCGAGCAGGGCGGTCGCCGTGCCCTCGGCCATGGCCTCGTCGCCGTCGCCGCGCATGCCCAGTGTGACCACCACCTCGTGGCCCTTCAAACGCTCGACGCCACCGCGCCAGAATTCCTGCAGGACCTTGCTGTTGCTGTTGTAGTCCCAGCGGCCTGTGCCGTGCCGCGACCACTCGTCGTGGGCGCGCATCATCGGCTCGTGGTGGGTGGTGGCGATGATCACGCCGTATTCGTCGGCGACCTCGGCGTTGCGCGGGTCGTCTTCATAGAAGGCACGCGGCTGCCACATCGCCGGCCACAGATAGTTGGCCTTGTGGCGCAGGATCAGCTGGTACACGCGCTCGTAGAACTGGTGGTTGGCGCCGCCATAGGTGGCCTTGAGCCAGCCGCCCAGCGCCGGGTCCTCGTCATTGATGAAGATGCCGCGGTACCGGACCTTCGGTGCGTCGGTGAAGCGGCCGGGTGCGACGTGCAGGTTGGCGTGGCGCGGCGGCGGCACGTCCGCCCACCAGGTCCACGGCGACACGCCGATGCGGCGCGAGATTTCGTACACGCCGAAGATCGTGCCGCGCTTGTCGGCACCGGCAATGAGCAGGGCGCGGTCGATGCCCGGTTCGGGGCTCTCGACGACCTGCAGCAGGTAGGCCTCGTTGCGACCGGCCACGTCGCCCGTGTCGATGCCGTGTTCGCGCACGATCCGGTCGATGCGCGCGCTGTGGCCGAGGGTGCCGGCGATGACGGCCAGCCGCTGCGGGGACTGGCCGGTCGAGAACGCCGCCTCGCCACCGGCCACCGCCGACAGGTCTGCGCGCAGGTCGCGCGCGGCACGCAGCACGCCGGGATGGTCGCCCGCGTCGACAAGCACGGCGGCGGGATGGCCGCCGTCGATCAGCGCGAGCGAACCACGCACCCCGGTCTCGTGGATGGATGCCGGGGCGGCGGTGGATTGCGCCGCGTGCGCCCGCGGGCCAGCGGCCAGCATCGCCGTGGCCGCGAGGAAAAGCAGCAGGGTCTTCATCGATCGCATCGGGTCATTTGCACACTTGGGTCGTGGCGGCTCAGGCCGCCGGGAGTTCGGGTCCGGATTGCTGGAGCCTGGCCGGGTCCAGTCGCGGCGCCAGCAGGTGCACCACCAGCAGGGCGACCAGGTAGGCCGAACCGGCCATCAGGAAGACCGGCACGTAACTGCCGGTGGTCTGCAGCAGGAAGCCGATGAAGGTGGCGATCATCATGCCGCCCACCGCGCCGGCGAACCCGCCCATGCCCACCACCGATCCGACCGCATGGCGCGGGAACATGTCGGAGGTGAGGGTGAACACGTTCGCCGACCAGCCCTGGTGGCCGGCGGTCGCCAGCCCGATCAGTGCCACCGCGACCCAGAGGTTGTCGGCGCGCGCGGCAAAGATGATCGGCACCACGCACAGCGCGCAGACCAGCATCGCGGTCTTGCGTGCGCGGTTGATGCTCCAACCGCGCCTGACGAATCGACCGGCCAGCCAGCCGCCACCGATGCTGCCGACGTCGGCCATCACGAAGATCGCGATCAGCGGCAGGCCCAGGCCGGTCAGGGTCAGGCCGTACTCGCTGTGCAGGAACTTGGGCAGCCAGAACAGGAAGAACCACCAGATCGGGTCGGTGAGGAACTTGGCCGCGACGAAGGCCCAGGCCTGGCGATGGCGCACGATCTGCGACCACGGCACGCGCACCACCGCTTCCGGGGGGTCGCTGCGGATCCATTGCAGTTCGGCGGCGGACACGTGCGGCTGCCGCTCCGGTGCGCGGTACCACAGCAGCCAGACCACCAGCCAGGTCGCGCTGAGCACGCCGGTGACCAGGAATGCGGCCTGCCAGCCCCACGCCACGGCCACGACCGGCACCATCAGCGGCGCTACGATCGCGCCGATGTTGGAGCCGGAATTGAAGATGCCGGTGGCCAGGGCACGCTCGCGCCGCGGAAACCATTCGGCCACGGTCTTGATCGCCGCCGGGAAGTTGCCGGCCTCGCCCAGGCCGAGGAAGAAGCGGGCGAGGATGAAACCGCCGACCGTCGCGGCCAGGGCGTGGCTCATCGCGGCCACGCTCCACACCGCAATGGCGATCGCATAGCCGATCCGCGTGCCGAGCCGGTCGATGATCGCGCCGGCGCAGAGCAGGCCGATGGCGTAGGCGGCCTGGAAGGCGGTGACGATGTAGCCGTACTGGATTTCGTTCCAGCCGATGTCCTGTTGCAGGAACGGCGCCAGCACGCCCAGCACCTGCCGGTCGATGTAGTTGATGGTGGTCGCGGCCAGCAGCATTGCGCAGACGCGCCAGCGGTAGCGGCCTCCCGGCGTGTCGGCGGCCTTGTCGGCGATCGCACCCGCGCTCATTTCGCGCCCTGTACGCAGCGGCGGTGGTCATGCAGTCGGTACATGCAGCGCCCCTCCCAGGGCTGGCCGAGGCCGAAAAATTGATAGCGCTATCATTAACACAGCCGCGCGGTTGCGCCCAGCGCGACAGGCCTGATCCGCTGTTGCGACGAAAAAACCCTGAAAACATGGTGCATCGCATCAATCGCGACGCCGCCGCCAGGTGCGCTGGAATCCTATGTTGCTATGCAGCGTGCGCGTTAAAATATGGTAGCGCTACCATCCGCCATCGTTCGCGGGACCCGGTTTAGGACGCGATCCAGCCGGGTATCAGTACGGGACGAAACGCGCCGCCTCCCTCTGGAGGTGGTTCATCACCAGAAACGGGAGGGGAGTACGGTGCAGAAGCATCTTGCAAGAAACACGCTGTCGCGCGCGTTGAGCGCGGCGATCCTCGGTATGGCCGCCACCGCCGCCATGGCACAGGAAGTTGCGGCCCCGCAAGCGCAATCCGGCCCGCAGGCCGCGCCGGCCGAACAGGTCACCGACCTGGACAGCGTGGTCGTCAAGGGCTTCCGCCAAAGCCTGCAGTACTCGACCGAAGCCAAGCGCGATTCGACCGGCTTCACCGATTCGATCTTCGCCGAGGACATCGGCAAGTTCCCCGACACCAACATCGCCGAGTCGCTGGCGCGCGTGCCGGGCATCCAGCTCAACCGCGACGTGAACGGCGAAGGCCTGAACATCGCCATCCGCGGCCTGCCCAACAGCTTCACCAAGACCACCATCAACGGTGCGTCGGTCGCCACGGCCTCGATCGGCCTGGATGCGACCAACCAGAACCGCGAAGTCGACCTGAACCTGTTCCCGACCGAGTTCTTCAACCAGGTCACCGTGTACAAGTCGCCCACCGCGAGCCTGGTCGAGGGTGGCGCGTCGGGCGTGGTCGACATGCGCAACTCGCGCCCGTTCGACATCTCCGGCAACCACATCACCTACTCGTTGCAGGCCGACCACAACACCAACTCCGGCGGCGTCAGCCCGCGCGGCTCGGTGATCGGCAACTGGACCAACGAGGAAGGCACCTTCGGCGCGCTGGTAGGCCTCACCTCCACGCGCGGCAAGATCGGCGTGGAAGGCTACGAGACCATCGGCTGGACCAACCCGAACCTGACCAACGCCCAGTGCGGCAACGGCGGCGCGGCCGGTGGCTTCCCGGCCCTGGGACAGCCCTGCAACGTGACCGGCGGCAACGGCTGGCGCATCCCCGACGTGGTTCCGAACAACCCGTCGACGATCGCTGCCGGACTGACCCCCGGAACGCCCATCGACGCAGCCTGGCTGCAGGCCAACAACCCCGGCCTGACCCCCGCCCAGATCGGCGAGGCGCTGATCCCGCGCCTGGGTCGCCCGGTGCACATGAGCGGCGACCGCGACCGTGACGGCTTCCTGGGTTCGTTCGAATGGCGGCCCAACGATTCCATGCACTTCTGGCTGGACTCGATGTACACCAAGGCGCGCCGCACCAACAGCCGCGTCGACATGAACCTGGTCGGCCGCAACGGCGGCATGATCCCGCTGGACATGCAGCTGGACGCGAACAACGTCGTCACCAGCGCCACCTTCACCAACGCGCAGTTCTTCCTCGAGCACCGCGAGTACATCGAGGACGTGCAGTACTGGCAGGTGTCCCCGGGCGGCCGCTTCTGGTTCGGCGACGAGCAGAACATCAGGCTCGACGTGCAGGCCAACACCAGCCGCAGCTGGATGTTCCGCGAATCGCCCACGATCCTGGTCAATTCGCCGTTCACCACTTTGGAGTACACCAACGGCGGAGCCATCCCGTCGTGGAACACCGGCCTGGACCTCAATGATCCGAACCTGGGCTGGACCTGGGTGGGCGGCCGCCTGAACGTGCAGAACGAGAAGCGCGTGACCGAGACCAGCGGCGTGCGCGCCGACCTGCAGTTCGGCGAGGACAACAAGAACGTCAAGGTCGGCGTGGCCTGGGACCAGAACGAGCGCCGCATCCAGGGCTTCGACAACAGCGGCGCCTGGGAAGACCTGGCCTGCCGTGGCCTCAACGCGGACGGTAGCGTGCCCGTGCCGCGCCCGGCCTGTGCCGGCGGCCCGCTGGCGGCGGTCACCAACGCGGAGCTGGCCGGCTACCTGCGCCCGGGTCCGCACGGCTTCATCGTGGCCGATGCCAGCCGCTTCAAGAACGACACCAACTATGCGTTCTTCCGCGACAACGCCCCCGAGTCCGGCGGTCCGAACACCGGCGGTGCCACCGGTGGCTTCGACGAGGACACCTTCGCCGCCTACGTGGAAGTGAACGGCGAATCGGAAATCTGGAACCGCAACCTGCGCTTCAACTTCGGCGTGCGTTACGCCCAGACCGACCAGATCGTATCCGGCCCGGTCACCATCGGCGGCGTGCGCCAGTGGCAGTCCCTGGATGGCGACTACAGCGAGTGGCTGCCGTCGTTCAGCGCAGCGTGGGACGTGGCCGATGACGTGGTCGTGCGCATGTCCGGTTCGCGGACCATGACCCGTCCGAACCCGAGCTCGATGCTGCCTGCCACCACCTTCACCGACCAGTCGGCGCAGGTGGCCAACCAGGGCAACCCCGACCTGACCCCGTACATCTCCAACAACTTCGACCTGGGTGGCGAGTGGTACACGGGCGACGAGGGCTTCGTCGGCCTGACCCTCTTCAACAAGCGCATCGAGGGCTACACCTTCCAGGGCGTGACCACCCGTCCGTTCACCGACCTGGGCATCCCGTTCGATGACCTGAACGACACCCAGCAGCTGGCGATCAACAACCGCGGCGGCCCGAACGTGGCCACCGTCAACGTGAACCAGCAGGTCAACGCAAACGCCGAGCTCGAGATCCGCGGCTGGGAGGCGATCTGGGTGCAGCCGCTGGGCTTCGTCTTCGAAGGCCTCGGCTTCATGGCCAACTACACCGACATCGACATCAAGACGCTGGGCGCGGACGCCAAGGCCCTGGCGGGCAACGTCTATGGCGTGTCGCCGTCGATGTGGAATGCCACGACGTACTGGGAGAACGACATCGCCTCGGTGCGCCTGTCGTACACCTGGGCCGAGGGCGCCACCGGTACCGGTCCGAACCAGCAGGGCATCCCGTTCGCCCAGATCTACGGCGAGGACCGGGGCCAGCTCGACCTGTCCTCCTCGTACACGCTGGACTGGGTCGCCGGCAAGCCGCAGTTGACCTTCAACATCCTCAACATCACCGGCGAGGAGCGTCGTTCCTACTTCGCCTTCCCGAATGCGGTCAACGACTATTACGATCCAGGCACCACGTACTCCATCGGCATCCGCGGCACGTTCTGAGTCACGGGACGGATGATGCAGCGGTAACCAGCGGCCCGTTCCGGCGTCATGCCGGGGCGGGCCGCTTCCTTGCACAACACCGGTGGCCCAGTCTTACCCGGATCAACCTAGAACAGCCCGAGGACACATGAGCAACAACCCGGAAATCCTCAGCGTCAGGGAAAAGGTCGGCTACAGCCTTGGCGACCTCGCGGCCAATCTGATCTTCCAGACGCTGGTGACGTTCCTGGCGTTCTTCTATACCGACGTGTTCCGCATTCCGGCCGCGACCGCGGCTACGATCATTTTCGTGGTCGGCCTGCTCGGCGCCTTCGTGTTCACCCCGGTGATCGCCCTGCTGGCCGACCGCACCAATACCCGCTGGGGCAAGTTCCGCCCCTGGATCCTGTGGACCGCCGTTCCGTTCGGCGTGCTGTCACTGCTGGCCTTCAGCACGCCCGACCTCGCGCCGTCGGGCAAGGTCGCCTACGCCGCCACCACCTACACGCTGCTGGTGCTCGTCTATGCCGCCAGCAACCTGCCGTATGCCGCGCTGAGCGGCGTGCTGACCGGCAACATGGCCCAGCGCAACAGCCTGTCGGCCTATCGTTTCGTGGCGGTCATGGTCGCCCAGCTGGTGGTCCAGTCGCTGCTGCTGCCGCTGGTGCTCATCCTGGGCGGCGGCGACAAGGTGCAGGGCTTCCACAACGCGATGCTGCTGTTCGCGGTGGTCGGAACTGTATTCCTGCTGATCACCTTCTTCACCACGCGCGAGCGCATCGTGCCGGCCCCCGAGCAGAAGTCCAGCGTGGCCCAGGACCTGTCGGACCTGGCGCGCAACCGCCCCTGGGTGGTGATGCTGCTGCTGACCATCCTGGTGTTCACCACCCTGGCGCTGAAGGGTGGCATGTACGTCTACTACTTCCAGTACTACCTGGACGAGGCGGCGCTGGCGGCGTTCCTGCAGGGCATCGGCTTCAACGCGTTCATCGCCGGCCTGAATTCCGTGCTCACCGGTATCGGCCTGACCTCGTTCCAGTGGCCGGAAGATGCGCCGACCTCGGCCTTCAGCCTGTTCAACGCGGGCGGCATCATCTTCATGATCGTCGGCATCGGCTTCTCCAAGAGGCTGGCCGACCGCTTCGGCAAGCGCGATGTTTTCGGCGCGGCGCTGTTCGTCTCGACGCTGTTCATGCTTGCGTTCTACGTCTACCCGCCGGACCGCATCGGCCTGGTGTTCGTGTCGCAGATCCTGCACGGCTTCTTCTACGGCATCACCATCCCGCTGCTGTGGGCGATGATCGCCGACGTGGCCGACTACTCGGAGTGGAAGAACAACCGCCGCGCCACCGCGATCATCTTCTCGGCGATGTTGTGCGGACTGAAGCTTGGCCTGAGCATCGGCGGCGCGCTGGTGGCCGGCATCCTGGCGCACTACGCCTACCAGGCCGGCGCCGACAGCCAGCCGCAACAGGCCGTGGATGGCATCCGCCTGGCGGTGAGCGTCTATGCCTCGCTGCCGTTCCTGGTGTGCGTGGCCCTGCTGTTCTTCTACGAAATCAACAAGCCCATGGAATCGCGCATCGAGCGCGAGCTGGGCGATCGTCGCGCGCTCGCCGGCGCAACGTCGTGACCTGCGGAGACAAGCCGATGTCAGAACCTTCCCCCACCGAACGCACCGCACTGACCGAGGAACTGCAGGAGCTCGCCGCGCGGGCCATCTCCGCGCCGGTGGTCACCCACATCTACACCGCCGACCCGTCGGCGCACGTGTTCGACGGGAAGCTGTACGTGTACTGCTCGCACGACATCGAGGGCGGCGTGTCGTTCAACGACAACGGCGACCACTTCTGCATGGAGGACTACCACGTCCTGTCCATGGACTCGCCTCAGGGCCCGGCCACCGATTGCGGCCTGGCGCTGCACGTGAGCGAGGTGCCCTGGGCGGAGCGGCAGCTGTGGGCGCCCGATGCCGCGTACCGCGACGGACGCTACTACCTGTACTTCCCGGCCAAGTGCGCCGATGGGCTGTTCCGGATCGGCGTGGCCGTGGGCGACCATCCGGCCGGGCCGTTCAAGCCCGAGCCGCAGCCGATCGCCGGCACCTACTCCATCGACCCGGCCGTGTTCGCCGACACCGACGGCGAGCATTACCTGCTGTTCGGCGGCATCTGGGGCGGGCAACTGCAGAAGTACCGCGACAACGTCCACGCCGTTGCGCACGAGGAACCCACTGGCGACGCACCGGCGCTGGGGCCGCGCATCGGCCGCCTGCGCGCGGACATGAAGGAGCTGGTCGAGGAGACGCGCGAGATCCTGATCCTGGACGAGCACGGGCAGCCGTTGAGCGCCGGCGACCACAACCGGCGCTATTTCGAGGGGCCGTGGCTGCACCTGTACGAGGGCCGCTATTACCTCTCGTACTCCACCGGCAATACCCACTTGCTGTGCTATGCCGTGGGCGACAACCCGTATGGGCCGTTCACCTACCAGGGCCAGGTGCTGCGACCGGTGGTCGGCTGGACGACGCACCATTCGATCTGCGAGTTCGAAGGCCGCTGGTACCTGTTCTACCACGACTCCCTTTTGTCGGGCGGCGTCACCCACCTGCGTTCGATCAAGGTGGCCGAACTGCACCACGACGCGCAGGGCAGGATCGTACCGATCGATCCGTATGGTGTCTGAGGACGGCGCATCGTCCGTCGGCGATCCGGATGCGCCGCTGGCGCCCGGATCGCTGTTGCACATTGGCGACGACACCTTGCGCGTGGAGATCGCGCCGCAGGCCGGTGGGCGCATCGCGCAAATCCACTATCGCGATGTCGCGCAGCTGGTCGGGCCCGGCGACGGGTTCCCCGCGGCAATCGCCTGGGGCAGCTATCCGATGCTGCCGTGGGCCGGGCGCATCCGCCACGGTCGCTTCGATTTCGCGGGACGCCAGTGGCAGTTGCCGCGAAATCTCGAAGGCCACGCGATCCACGGCGTGTCGATGTGGCTGCCGTGGACGGTCGAGGCGCACGATCCGCATTCGGTCGAGCTTTCGCTGCGCCTTCCGCATGACCTGCGCTGGCCCTTCGGCGGCAGTGCGCGGCAGCGGATCGAGGCCGGTCCCCGCCACCTGGCGATGATCCTGTCGGTGCGCGCGGGTGCGCAGGCGATGCCGGTGGCACTGGGCTGGCATCCGTGGTTGCGCAAACCCGGACGCATCGAATTCCACCCGTCGGCGATCTATCCGCGCGACGACGAGGGCATCGCCACGCGGCCCACCGTGCCGCCCACGCCCGGTCCCTGGGACGACTGCTTCGTCAACACACGCGAGGTGGTGGTCCATCGCGATGGACAGCGCCTGCGCCTGTCCTCGGACTGCGAGCGCTGGGTGGTCTACGACGAAACCGCGCACTCGACCTGCATCGAACCCCAGACCGGCCCGGCCGATGCGTTCAACCTCGAGCCGCGGATCCTCGAGCCAGGCGAGTCCCTGCAGGCCTGGTTCCGGATGGAGTGGGACTGAGGCGACTCAGCCGCTGCAGCCGCCGCAGCAGACCGACGGCACGATCACGATGTCAGGCACCTCGACCGGATGCCCGGCCGCGGCCAGGATCGCGGCGACCTCGTCGCGCGCGGCGCAGGTGGAGATGCGCAGGTGCCCGCTCGCGGCATCGAGGTCGACGACCCCGGCCGGATCGGCCTCGAGCAGCAGGCGTTCGATGTGTCCGACGTCGACCGGCCCGGTGCGAAGGATGATGTCGAGTTCCATGGAGCCTCGCGTGGTGCGTTCCGCCGCCTTGGCGCGGAACCGGGAAGAAAAAGACCCGTGCCGCCGCCGGAGCGGCGGCACGGGGTAAGCCACCGGGGAGGGTGGTTTACTTCGTGACGACCAGCTTGCCCTTCATCAGGGTCGAGTGGCCGGGGAAGCTGCAGAAGAAGGTGTAGTCGCCGCCGGCGGTGAGCGCCTTGCCGGGGAAGGTGATCTTGGTCTTCTCGCCGCCGCCGATGATCTTGGTGTGGGCGATCGCGCGGGCGTCGCCTTCCGGCACGTAGCTCTTGGCCGCGCCGGCCTTGATCGCATCGCGGGCGAGGCCGGCGAGGTCGGCGGTCTTGGTGATGACCACGTTATGGCCCATCGCCGCGGCCGGCAGCTTGCCGGTGTGGGTCAGTTCGACGGTGATGGTGGCGCAGCCGGCCGAGACGGTGGCTTCCTTGAGGTCGAACTTCATCGCATCGTCGCCCTTGAGCGAGATGGTGCAGTTGCCGGCGGCCTGGGCCAGGCCGGCGGCGCCGAACAGGGCGATGGCAACGAGGGTGCGGGTGAGTTTCATGGGGGTGCTCCTGTAGGACTTGTCGTGCTTGGGTGGGTGGAAGGATTCAGTTCGCCGCAGCCAGCGCAGCGCGGACCTGGGCGAGGAAGGCCGGGTCCGGTGCGGCGCCGACGACCTCGGATCGGGCCAGGATGCGGCCCTGCGCGTCGAGCAGCACCAGCACACTGGTGTGGTTGATGCTGCCGTCTTCGCGGAACCGGTAGCGTACATCCAGCACGCTGGCCAGACCCGGAACGTCATCGGGTGCCGGTCGCAGGAAGCGCCAGTCCTCCGGCGTGCGGTGGTTGCGCGCCACTTCGGCCAGTGCGGCGGGGGTATCGCGCTTGGGATCCAGGCTGATCATCGCCACGCCCAGCCGCTGGCGTTCTGCCTCGGGCAGCTGTTTGCGCACGGCCTTGGCGTTCTCGATGATCAGCGGGCACATCAGATGGCAGTTGGCATAGAACATCGATACCAGCTGCGGCTGGCCGCGCAGGTCGGACCAGCGCAACAGGCGGCCCTGGGTATCGATCGCACGCGCATCGAGCTGGTAGACCGAATCGCCCGGCAGCGCCGCAGTCGTGGTGTCGGTGGCGGCGTCCTGCGGGGACTGGGCCGATGCGGCCGCGCCGCACAGCAGCAGCACGAGCGTGAGGAGGGGGCGGATCGTGGGGTTCATGGCTGGCTCCTTGCGCAGCGGAAACCGAGGTTGCCGAGGGAGTTGCGGGGCTGCAGCGCCGACAGCAGCACGAAGCGCTTGACCACGCCGTAGTCGCCCGGGTCGTTGAAGGCCAGTGCGGTGGCGCCGCAGAAGCGCAGGTTGTCGCCATCCTCCTGGCCACGGCGGTCGCCATCGCCGAGCAAAGAGGCGAAGTCTGCGACCCATTCCCAGTTGGCGCCGTGCAGGCCATGCACGCCGTACACATTCGCGGGCGCCTGCGGCGACGCGTCGATGGCATGGGGGGTGCCGTCGTTGACCTGGCGCATGCGCCAGCGCGGGTCGTTGCGGGCGTCGCGCCGGCTCGCGTCGGCGGCGGCTGCGTATTCCCATTCCAGGAAGGTCGGCAGGCGCGCGTCCTGATCGCGGCAGTAGGCATCGGCGGCGTACCAGTTCACCTGCGTGACCGCGGCGTCGGGGTCGAGCCCGGCGCCGGCGGCATCGGGTTGCGCCCAGTGGTCCAGGTAGCCCGCACCGGAGAACAGGGCGGGAATGCGGTCGCGCCGCCACTTGGGCTGGCGGGCCACGAAATCTTCGAAATCCCGGTTGCTGACCGGACGGGCCATCAACGCGTAAGAGGCCACCGGCACCGTGCCGATGGCCTCCTCGAAACGGACCGCGGAACGGAACTGGCCACCCTCGATCGACCGGTAGGCGATCGTGCCGGTCGGGCCCGTGGCCGCGGCGGGAGCCGCGGCCAGGGCCAGGAGAAGCATCAGGGGACGGGTCAGTTCCATGGCCGCTTACTTGTGGTGGCTGCCCTGCGGCACGCCTTCGGGGTAGTCGATGTCGTGCTGCTGGCCGCTGTAGATGTTGTGGTTCTCCTTGCCGTCGACCTTGAGGATGCCCAGCGCACCCTTGTGGAAGGCGCGGAAGATGCTGTGGTCGACCAGCACGTAGTTGCCCGGCACGTCGACCTTGAACTCGACCATGGCCGAACCACCGGCCGGCACCAGCGTGGTCTGCACGTTCTCCTGGTACTTGGAGCCGCCCTCGAAGTAGACCTTGTCGAAGATCTCGCCGATGACGTGGAAGCTCGACACCATGTTGGGGCCGCCGTTGCCGACGAACATGCGGATCTTGTCGCCGGCCGTGGCGGTCAGGGCGTTGTCGCCGGTCAGTGCGCCGACCGAGCCGTTGAACACCACGTAGTCCGGGTTCTCGGCGATGCCCTTCTCCAGGCTGAAGGGCTGCAGGCCCGGTTCGCCGTGCGCGCCTTCGGTGTAGAAGTCGCTCTGCATCACGTAGAACTCCTTGTCGACCGGCTCCAGGCCTTCCTCGGGCTCGACCAGGATCAGGCCGTACATGCCGTTGGCGACGTGCATGGCCACCGGGGCCATCGCGCAGTGGTAGACATACAGGCCCGGGTTGAGCGCCTTGAAGGTGAACTGCGTTTCCTTGCCCGGCAGGGTGAAGGTGGCTTCGGCGCCGCCGCCCTGGCCGCTGACGGCGTGCAGGTCGATGTTGTGCGGCATGTGCGAGCTGTGGTGGTTCTTCAGCTTGAACTCCACCGTGTCGCCTTCACGCACGCGGATGAAGCTGCCGGGAACGCTGCCGCCGAAGGTCCAGAAGTTGTAGGTGACGCCATCGGCCAGGCGCATTTCCTTCTCGACCATCTCCAGGTCGACGACGACCTTGGCGGGGGTCTTGCGCGTGATCGGGGCCGGCACCATCGGCGGCGAGGTCAGGACCGCCTGCAGGGTCGGCAGCGAAGCATCGGCTGCGACCGCGGCGGGCTTGGCCGCCATGGCCTGGCCGGCGAAGACGGAAGAGATCGCGACGGCCAGGGCACCGGCGAACAGGGCGCGGCCAAGACGGGGGTGACGGGATTTCATGGGCTCTCTCTGTGGGTCGTTGGTTGACGGGGCCAAGGTTGCGGGGGGCAAGGCAGGGCGTCCTTGATTTGCATCAATCCGGGGGCGTACGCGCAACGATTCGAAGTGCGGCTTGATCCACGTCAAGCGCGTGATCGAGTACAGCGGACGTTTGACTCGGATCAAGGCATGGGCGCACCCCGGGCAAAACAATGCCCACATCGAACGAGAGAAAAGAGAAGAGAACGCGCCATGAAGAGAACCCTGCTGTCCCGTGCCCTGGCCGTTGCCGTACTCGGCGCGGCGGTGTCGGCGCCGGCCCTTGCCCGACCCGCCACCGACCACGTGCATGGCGCCGCCGGAGCCGCGGCGGTCACCCAGCTGGACGGCGTGGTCGTGCTGGGCGTCGCCCCGATCGCCGCCTCCACCTTCGTCACCGACCCGAAGCTGCCGCGCCAGCCGGTCCCGGCCAGCGACGGCGCCGACTACCTCAAGACCATCCCCGGCTTTTCCACGCTGCGCAGCGGTGGCACCAACGGCGACCCGGTGCTGCGCGGCATGTTCGGCTCGCGCATCGCCTTGCTGACCAACGACGGCGCGCTCAGCGGCGCCTGCCCCTCGCGCATGGACAACGCGATGTCCTACATCGCCCCGGAGACCTACGACCGGCTGACCGTCATCAAGGGCCCGCAGACGGTGCTGTGGGGCGGCGGAGCATCGGCCGGCACGGTCCGCTTCGAGCGCGAGATCCCGTACTTCGACCGGCCCGGCGTGCAGGCGCAGGGCAGCCTGCTGGGCGGCAGCAACAACCGCAACGACCAGGTCGCCGACATCAGCGCCGGCACGCCGGCCGGCTATGCGCGCCTGTCGGCCAACCGTTCGGAGGCCGACGACTACAGCGACGGCAACGGCGACGAGGTGCCCTCGGCCTGGCGCAAGTGGAACGCCGACGCGGCGGTGGGCTGGACGCCCGATGCGGACACGGTGCTGGAGCTGAGCGCGGGTACCGGCGATGCGCAGGCCCGCTACGCCGGACGTGGCATGGACGGCGCGCGCTTCCGTCGCGACGGCCTGGGCCTGCGTTTCGAGAAGAAGCACATCGGCGACGTGCTCGATGCGGTGGCGGCGAACGTCTACCGCAACGAGGTCGACCACGTGATGGACAACTACAGCCTGCGCGACCCCGACCCGACCGGCAGCATGCCGATGCCGATGGCCAGCAATGTCGGCGACACCACCCAGGGCGGACGCGTGGCGTTGACCTGGCAGCAGGACCGCTGGGAAGTGACCGCCGGCGTCGACGGCCGCCAGAGCGAGCACCGCAAGCGCAGCGCGATGGGCCGGGGTGCCTACCAGGCCCAGCCGTGGACGGAGGATGCGCGTTTCCGCACGCTGGGCGTATTCGCCGAATCGCATTGGCACATCAGCGAGGTGCACCACCTGATGTCGGGCCTGCGCATCGACCGCGCCCAGGCCGACGACCTGCGCGCCACCACCGGCAGCGGCATGATGCCGATGCCCAATCCGACCGCCGGCCAGCGCCGCAGCGAGACGCTGCCGGGCGGCTTCGTCCGCTACGAGCACGACATGGCCGGCGAATTCGGCTGGTACGCCGGCGTCGGCCATGCCGAGCGCATGCCCGACTACTGGGAGCTGTTCTCGCCCACGCGCGGACCGGCCGGCGCGGCCAACGCGTTCGCCGGCGTGCAGCCCGAGCGGACCACGCAGCTGGACGCGGGCCTGCAGTTCCGCCGTGGCAACCTCGAGGCGTGGGCTTCGGTCTACGCGGGGCGCATCGACGATTACATCCTGTTTGACTACATGAGCGGCCCGATGGGCGGCATGGCGATGGGCTCGACCACGCGCGCACGGAACGTCGATGCCGACATCGCCGGCGGCGAAGCGGGGTTGGACTGGAAGGTGCGCGACGGACTCAAGCTGTCCGGCGTGCTGGCCTATGCCTGGGGCGAGACCGCCGAAGGTGCGTTGCCGCAGATGCCGCCGCTGGAAGCGCGCCTGTCCGCCAGTGGCGAGCATGGCGACTGGTCGTGGGGCACGCTGCTGCGGATCGCCGCCGCGCAGGACCGGGTCAGCACCGACCAGGGCAATGTCGTCGGACGCGACCTGGGCCCGAGCCCGGGCTTCGCGGTGTTCTCGCTCAACGGCGGCTACCGCTTCAGCGAGCACGTGCAGCTGACCGCTGGCATCGACAACCTGTTCGACCGCGCCTACAGCGAGCACCTCAACCTCGCCGGCAACAGCGCCTTCGGCTATCCCGCCGATCCGCAACGGATCAACGAACCCGGTCGCACGGCCTGGGTGAAGCTCAACTTCAAGTACTGACGCGACGCGGGCGTAGCGCTGGCCTCCTGCTAGCGGCGACGGTGCTGGGGGCGCCTCGGCGACCGGACGGACCGGCGTCAGCTTCAACAATGAGGTGCAGGTGCAGGCCGGCAACGGCGCTGCACTGACCTGCTCGGGGCCTCGCGTACGAGGTGCGCGGCCACGCCAGTGGCCAGTCCGGGCCGGTCGTCCTGCAGCTGGGGGCCAGCAATCCCGCCAGCACCCAGCAGGCGGCCGTAGCCACCGGTGACGGCAATTTCGCATTCGCCGCGCGGCTGCCGACGGGCGCCAACGGGAGCGCCAGCATCCTCTCATCACCTGGACAGCTGTGCAGCGTGAGTCCGGCCGGTGGCATCGCAATCGCCGCCGACGTCACCAACCTCGCGGCCAGCTGTACCACGAGGGTCACGACGGTTGATCCGGGCACGTTGCCCGAGCCGGTCCTCGACGCCGCCTGTTTGCAGGCGCTGACTGCCGCCAGCGCCAACGGCGTCGCGGCGCCGTACGCGTTCGCGACCCGCGCCGGCGCTTTGCCGGCCGGCCTGTCTTCGGTGCCGATGGCGTGCCCGGTCGAGCCCCGCGCGCTCCTAGTCGCCGTGCCTGGACCAGGCGCGGCTGACGCCGTCGTGCCCCACCAGTTCGACGGTATACGGCTGCACGTGGCCGTCCGGCATTTCCATGCCTGGCGAGCCGGCCGGCATGCCCGGCAGGACCAGGCCGCGCGCGTTGGGGCGCTGGGCCAGCAGGCGCCGGATGTCGGCGGCCGGTACGTGGCCTTCGACGATGTAGCCATCGATACGCGCGGTATGGCACGACCCCTTGCCGAACGGCACGCCCATCTGCCGGCGCACCGCTTCGAGGTCGTCGACCTCGCGCACCTGGACGGGGAAGCCGGCGTGCTGCATATGTTCGACCCAGGCACCGCAGCAACCGCAGGCGGGCGACCTGAACACCTCCAGCAACGGCAGCAGGCCGTCCTGCGTGGCGACCGGTGACGCCGCAGGTGGCAGTACGGGCGCCGCCGTTGCCGCGGCGGCCAGGGTGGAGGTCGTCGCGTCGGATCCGGCCGGCCCGCCGCAGCCGGGCGCCGCAGCGGCGACCAGCAGCAGGCACAGCAGGCGCGCGCGTGGGCGCAGTGTCATAGGGTCGATTCCTGGCGAGGGCGTGGCGGCAGTGTGTCCGGCTCGCGCGGTCCCCGCGTTGATCACGGTCAAGGCGCTTGACCTGCGTCATCGCCGGCGACCGGCAGCGGCACTAGCGTACGGGACGTCAACAATGCCCCCGGCCACGCCATGCACGACCTGCGCAGCTTCCTGCAGCACCTGTCACGCCACCAGCAACTGCTGGAGATCGATGCTCCGGTCGATCCGGAGCTGGAGAGCACCGCCCTGAGCCTGCGCGCGCTGCGCGAGGGCGGTCCGGCGCTGCTGATGCACAACCCCACCGGATCGGTGCATCCGCTGCTGGGCAACCTGTTCGGCGACCGCCGTCGGATCGAACTGGCGCTGGGCGACCGCCCGATCGCCTCGCTGCGCGAACTGGGCGAGCTGCTGGCCTCGCTGAAGGAGCCGCGCTGGCCGGCTTCGCTGCGCGATGCGCTCGACAGCTGGCCGGAACTGGCCCA
The DNA here is from genome assembly GCF_010093205.1 of Pseudoxanthomonas daejeonensis. Taxonomy (GTDB): domain Bacteria; phylum Pseudomonadota; class Gammaproteobacteria; order Xanthomonadales; family Xanthomonadaceae; genus Pseudoxanthomonas; species Pseudoxanthomonas daejeonensis. The sequence continues at coordinate 47,475 of NZ_PDWN01000018.1, read as the reverse complement.
GCTGGCCAACGTCGCACCGAAGCACGTCGATGATCCGGCGTTCTGCGAGCAGGTGGTGGAAGGCGGCGACATCGACCTAGGCATGCTGCCGATCCAGCGCTGCTGGCCGGAGGATGCAGGCCGCCTGATCACCTTCGGCCTGGTGGTCACCCGCGGCGTGCACCAACCTCGCCAGAACGTGGCGATCTACCGCCAGCAGCTCATCGGCCGCAATCGCGTGATCATGCGCTGGCTGCCGCACCGCGGTGGCGCGCAGGACTACGCGTCGTGGCAGTACGCCTATCCCGACAAGCCTTTCCCGGTGCTGGTGGCCATCGGCGCCGATCCGGCCACGCTGCTGGCGGCGGTCGCGCCGGTGCCCGACACGCTGTCGGAGTACGAGTTCGCCGGCCTGCTGCGCGGCTCGCGCAGCCGGGTGTGGCGCAGCGAGCTGACCGGGCTGGATGCGCCGGCCGGCGCGGAGATCCTGCTGGAAGGCTTCATCCATCCGGGCGACACCGCGCTGGAAGGGCCGTTCGGCGACCACACCGGCTACTACAACGCGCAGGGGACCTTCCCGGTGCTGACCGTGGAGCGCATGCGCATGCGCAGCGGCGCGATCTACCACGGCAGCTACATGGGCCGCTCGCCGCATGACGAGCCGTCGGTGCTGTCGATGGCGCTCAACGACATCTTCGTGCCGATCCTGCGCAAGGTGTTCCCGGAAATCGTGGACTTCTATCTGCCGCCGGAAGCGTGCTCGTACCGCATCGCGGTGGTCAGCATCCGCAAGCAGTATCCCGGCCACGCGCGGCGGATCATGATGGCGGTCTGGTCCTACCTGCGCCAGTTCACCTACACCAAGTTCGTGATCGTCACCGACGAGGACGTGGACGTGCGTGACTGGGGCCAGGTGATCTGGGCCCTCTCCACCCGGGTGGACCCGGCGCGCGACAGCATGCTGGTGGAGAACACGCCGATCGACTACCTGGACTTCGCCACGCCGGTGTCCGGGCTGGGTTCCAAGCTTGGCCTGGATGCGACCCGCAAGTGGCCGGCCGAGTCGGCGCGCGAATGGGGCCGGGCGATCGCGCTCGATCCGAAGGTGGAGAAGCGCGTGGATGCGCTGTGGTCGTCGCTGCTGCGCACGCTCGGACCTGACATGGATCAATGAGCAGCGCGTCGGCGCCCCCTAGCATGGCCTTCCCTTCGATGCGGAGACGCCCATGCAACTGGTCTGTCCGGCCGGCAACCTCCCGGCCCTGCGCGCGGCCATCGATGCCGGTGCCGACGCGGTCTACGCCGGCTTCCGGGACCAGACCAATGCGCGCGCCTTCCCGGGACTGAACTTCGACGAGCGCGAGCTGCGCCAGGGCATCGCCTATGCGCACGCGTTGGACCGGCAGGTCTACCTGGCGCTCAATACCTATCCCGACAGCGTGCGCCTGCCGCACTGGCAGGCCGCGGTCGACCACGCCGCCGAACTGGGCGTGGACGCGATCATCGCCGCGGAAATGGGCGTGCTCGACTACGCCTGCCGCACCCATCCGCAGCTGGCCCGGCACCTGTCGGTGCAGGGTTCGGCGACCACCGTGCCGGCGCTCAAGTACGCATACGAACGCTTCGGTATCGCCCGCGCGGTGTTGCCGCGGGTGCTGTCGGTGCAGCAGGTCGAGCGCCTGTGCATGGCTTCGCCGGTGCCGCTGGAAGTGTTCGCGTTCGGCAGCCTGTGCATCATGGTCGAGGGGCGCTGCCAGCTTTCCAGTTACGTCACGGGCATGTCGCCGAACCGGCACGGGGTGTGCTCGCCGGCCAGTTTCGTGCGCTGGGACGAGCACCCGGACGACAGCCGCAGCGTGCGGGTCAACGGGATGTTGATCGACCGCTTCGCGCAAGGCGAGCCGGCGGGCTATCCGACCGTATGCAAGGGTCGTTACGAGGTCGGCGGCGAGGTGTTCCACGCGCTGGAGGAACCGACCAGCCTCAACACGCTGGAGCTGCTGCCGCGACTGGCGCAGGCCGGCGTGGCCGCGCTGAAGATCGAAGGCCGCCAGCGCGGCGTCGCCTACGTGCGTACGGTGGCCTCCACCTGGCGCAAGGCGATCGACCGCTATCGCGCCGGCCCCGACCACTGGACCAGCGAGGCGGCCTGGCAGCAGGCGCTGTCGGCTCATGCGGAAGGCCAGCAGACCACGCTCGGGCCGTACCACCGGGCCTGGCATTGAACCCTGACGATCGACGCACCGACGCGGAGCCTGCGATGAAGCTGAGCCTGGGACCCTTGCAGTATTTCTGGCCGCGCCAGGCCACGCTGGCGTTCTACCACGCCGTCGGCAGCTGGCCGGTGGACATCGTCTACCTGGGCGAAACGGTGTGCAGCAAGCGCCGCGAGCTGGGCGTGCGCGACTGGCTGGCGCTGGCCGATTCGTTGCGCGAGGCCGGCAAGGAAGTGGTGCTGTCGACGCTGGCGCTGGTGGAGGCCGAATCCGAGCTGGGCGTGGTCCGGCGCCAGGTCGGCAACGGACGCTACCTGGTCGAAGCCAACGACCTGTCGGCGGTGCAGCTGTGCCGCGAGCGCGGCGTGCCCTTCGTCGGCGGGCCTTCGCTCAACGTCTACAACCATCGCGCGCTGGCCCTGCTCATGGAAGACGGCATGCGTCGCTGGGTGCCCGGTGCCGAACAGGGGCGGGCCCTGCTGCAGGAAATGCGTGCGGCGCGCGAAGGCGAGGGCGGAGCCATGCCCGAGCTGGAGATGCTGGCCTGGGGCCGCCTGCCGCTGGCCTACTCGGCGCGCTGCTTCACCGCCCGCGCGCTGGACCTGCCCAAGGACCAGTGCGGTTTCCGCTGCATCGAGCATCCCGATGGCCTGCCGCTGGCCACGCGCGAGGGCGAACCGTTCCTGACCATCAATGGCATCCAGGTGCAGGGCAGCGAAGTGATCGACCTGGCGCCGCAACGCGACGAACTGGCCGCGTGCGGCGTGGGCGTGCTGCGGATTTCGCCGCAGGCAGAGGGCACCGGAGAAGTCGTGGCGCGTTTCCGCGGCGCGCTCGATGCAGCCGAGCCGCCGGCGCGACTGGGCGCGCGCAACGGCTACTGGGACGGCTTGCCGGGCAAGGCGTCGCTGGCCGAACTGGCCGTCGCCTGAGTCCGGCCAGGGTTGCGATCGCGCATCCGCGCGGTCAGGCGTCGTCGCTGCGGTAATGCGCACCGAGGCTGGCGGCACGCCGTGATGCGGCGGCCAGGAGCTGGCGGGCCAGCCTTCCCTGCCAGCCGCAGGCCGGCGCATCCGCTGCCAGCGCGTGCTGCGCCGCGGCCATGTCGCTACCGTTGCGCACCGGTCCGAGCGCGCTCCACAGCAACTGCCGCACGTGGGCCAGCGCCTGCGGGTCGGCCGCGGCGCCATGTCCGCTCCACGCGTATCGGCCCCGCGCCGGCTGGGCCAGCGTGTCGATGTCCGCCAGGCGGCGGCCCAGGCGATCACCGAAGACCAGCCCTTCCAGCAGCGAGTTGCTGGCGAGCCGGTTGGCGCCGTGCACGCCGTTGCAGGCCACTTCGCCGACCGCATACAGCCCGCGCACGCCGGTGCGTCCATCGTGGTCGGTGGCCAGTCCACCCATGTGGAAATGCGCCGCCGGCGTCACCGGGATGCGCTCGCGCGCCGGATCGATGCCATTGGCGCGGCAACTCGCGTGCACGGTCGGGAATCGGGTGGGCCAGGCATCGCCCAGCGCGGTGGCATCGAGCCAGGCCTGCCCGTCCTCGCGCAGCGCCTGCCACACGCGGCGTGCGACCAGGTCGCGTGGCGCCAGGTCGGCAAGCGGATGCAGTCCCGCCATCAGCAGGCGGCCGCGCGCGTCGTACAGGCGCGCGCCCGCGCCTCGCAGGGCTTCGGTGACCAGCGGCAGCGGCTCGCCGCCCGCCGCGTCGCCGGGCACGGCCAACGCGGTCGGATGGAACTGGACGAATTCCAGGTCGCGCCCGGCTGCGCCGGCCGCAAGCCCCAGGGCCAGGCCATTGCCATCGGCGCTGGAAGGATTGGTGCTGGCCGAGAACAGCGCGCCGATGCCGCCGGTGGCCAGCACCACCTCGCTGGCCCCGACCAGGGTCGTAACGTTGTGCGCATCGCGCACGCGCAGGCCGGCGATGCCGCCGTCGCGCAGCAGCAGGGCCTGCACCTCGACCCCTTCGCGCAGTTCGATATGCCCGGCCGCGCGCGCGCTGCGCAACATCGCGGCGAGCAGCACCGCGCCGCTGGCATCGCCACCGGCGTGGACGATGCGATCGGCACGGTGCCCGCCTTCGCGTCCCAGGCGCAGTCGTGCGTGGTCGTCGCAATCGAACGGCACCCCCAGCGCCTGCAGGCGCCCGATCGCCGCCGGCGCATGCTCGACGAGGTACTCCACCACGGCGGTGTCGTTGTGCCCGGCGCCGGCCTCCAGCGTGTCTCGCGCGTGCGCGGCCGGCGTATCGCCCACGGCCAGGGCCGCGGCGATGCCGCCCTGTGCCAGGGCACTGGCACTGCCTTGCCCATGGGTACCGCGGGCGATCACCAGCACCGGCCGTGGTGCGGCGGCCAGCGCCACCGACAATCCCGCTACGCCCCCGCCGACCACCACCAGCGGGTGGGGACGGGCGCTCACACGCGGTCGCGCCGGCCCACCGCCAGCATCCGCTCCAGCGCGTGGCGCGCGCGGCGGGCCACGTCATCGGGCACCACCACTTCGTGCTGCAGGTGCTGCAGGCAGGCGTGGATGTTGGGCAGGGTGATCCGCTGCATGTGCGGGCACAGGTTGCAGGGCTTGATGAACTCCACTTTCGGGAAGCGCGCGCGCAGGTTGTCGGCCATCGAGCACTCGGTGATCAGCGCGACCCGTTGCGGCTGTTCCTTCTCCAGCCACGCACCCATCGCGGTGGTGGAGCCGACGAAGTCGGCTTCGGCCTGTACCTCGGGCGGGCATTCGGGATGGGCGACCAGGCGCGCGTCGAAGCGCTCGCGGGCGTGCCGTGCCTGCTGCGCGGTGAATTGTTCGTGGACCTCGCAGCGCCCGTCCCACAGCACCAGCTCGATCGCGGTGTGCTGGGCGACGTGGTGGCCCAGGAACCGGTCGGGCAGGAAGATCACGCGTTCCGAGCCGGATTCGGCGGCCATCGCCTCGACCACCTGCACCGCGTTGGCCGAGGTGCAGCAGGCGTCCGATTCGGCTTTCACTTCGGCGGTCGTGTTGACGTAGCTGACCACCGGGGCGCCGGGGTGGAGGCGGCGCAGTTCGCGCACGTCGGCGGCGGTGATCGATGAGGCGAGCGAGCAGCCGGCTTCCAGGTCCGGGATCAGCACGGTGCGGCCGGGCGCGAGGATCTTCGCCGTCTCGGCCATGAAGTGCACGCCGCACAGCACGATGATGTCCGCGTCGCAATCGGCGGCGGCCTGGGCCAGTGCCAGCGAATCGCCGGTGACGTCGGCCACGCCATGGAAGATCTCGGGCGACTGGTAGCTGTGCGCCATGATCACCGCGCCGCGCTCGCGCTTGAGCGTGCGGATCGCGTCGATCCAGGGCAGGTGCAGCGGCCATTCCAGGCACGGCAGCAGGGGTTCGAGCTTCGCGCCCAGTTCCGCGTAGCGTGCCTCCAGCTCGGGGTGCCAGCTCAGGCCGGGTCGTGCCGCCGTGTGGTGCATGCGTGGGTTCCGGTCAGGCGCGGTGTGCGTCGCGCGCGGCGCGCAACAGGTGACTGCCGCGGTGCAGGACGATGCGCAGCCCCAGCGGCAGGTCTTCCCAGGGCAGGCGATCAAGCAGGTTGCGCACGGTCAGGCCCAGTTCGACGTCGCCGGTGAGGATCAGGCGACGCTGGAAGAACAGGGTGTCGGCATCCTCCTGGCGGCTGGCCAGCAGGAACAGGTCGGTGGCGCTGCCGCGCACGGTCGCCTCGGCCGGTTCATGGCAGGCGAGCAGCCGCTCACCACTCCACGCGAACACCCAGGCCAGGCCAAGGTCCTCGAGCTCGATGCCCAGGCGTCGTCCGCGCACGAGATCCAGCGTGACCGGATCCACGCGGCGGACGGCGCGGGCGAGGATGCGCTCGGCCAGCGGCTCGTGGGCGACGCGCGGCAGGCGGCGCAGCAGCGGGCGCAGCCGGCGAGGAGGGGGCAGCAGGCGCAGCAGGCGCGCAGCGGAAAAGGAGCGGGATGCGACGGGCGTGGACATGGAGATCCTGACGGCAGGGCGGGGACCGGCGTTGCCGGCCTGGACCTGCTGTCGGCAGGCATCGGACATCAGCGCGTGCATCAGTGCGTCGGCGGTATCGCCGGGTACTGCCACGCGCGCGGCCACCCGCCTTGCGCGTGACAGTACCCCCGCCTCGCGCTCGCCATCGCGGACCGGCAGGCCAGCCACGCGCTTGCTGCGATGGACCGCTCCGACCAGGCGTCGGCGCAGGCCGGCCAGGGCTACCACCGCGTCGTCCACGTGGTCGATCGCATGGCGTGCGCCGACCAGCGTTCCGGAAGCGATGTGCTGCGCCGGACCCGTGGGGGAGAGCGGGAACGGTGGCAGCCCTCGGGGTGTTTCCATGCGGGGTCCGCGTAGGTGGCGAGCGCGACGATGCTAGCGGCGCCGTTGCGCGCGGCTTCTGATCCAGATCAAGCGCGCCGCGATATGGCATGCGCACGGGTGGGCGGGTGGCCGGTCGATCAAGGCGGCACTGCGCGGGTTTCCTCTCCTGCCTCGGGATCGATGGCAACCGGCACCGGTCCGGCGGCATGCAGTGCCCGTGCCGCCGGCAGCACCGTCTGCCGGTAGACGGTCTCCGCCTGTTCCGGCAGGAAGTCCGCATGCCTGCGCTTGCGCACGCCATGGTCGGACAGGGTCAGGTGCGTGTCGGCGCTCACGCCGGCGCGCTCCAGGCAGGCGCGCACGCAATGCAGCACGCAGCCGTCCAGGGCCAGGATCGCCCGGCCGGACTGCGCGGTGCGCACCAGCCCGGTGACGCCGCCGCCGACGCCGGCGATGCACGACATCTCGGCGGCGCCGGCGCGGTCCAGCCACAGCGCCATCTGGTTGGCCATCTGCGCCGCGCTCGAGCAGCCCGAGCAGCTGTAGACGAGCGGAAGTTTTCCGGTCATTGCGGTTCCCCGTGTTGGCGTGCGAATGCGCGGGCGCGCTGCAGGCAGCGCCACTGGCACAGGGCGCTGCCTGCATACGCGACCGCCAGCGCGATACCGGCGATCCGTCCGAGCGGCGGCCAGGCCAGCGCAACCAGCAGCAGCCCGGCCGCCGCCAGGTGCACGCACAGCACTCCGTGCTTTTCGCCATCGGTGACCAGCCGGCCCACTGCGGGAATACGCACGCCGCGCGGGCACTGGCCGCGCAAGGCGATCCAGGTGATGAATGCGGTGATCTCCAGCAGCATGCCGGTGACCAGCAGCGGCACGCCGATACCCAGTGCGAGCATGCCCGCGAGCGCCGTCGTGATGGCGGGCGCACCGGCCGCTGACGCGCACGCGGCGATCCCGGCCAGGGCCAGCGCGATGCTGCCCACGCACCAGAAGCGGACCAGGGTCCGATTGCGCCGGTGCGGTGCGCGCCACTGCAGCCAGAGCAGCGCCGCGGCGAAGGCCATCGCCGGTAGCGCGAGCGACAGCGCGGCGTACAGCACCGGCGCACCCGCCAGGCGCGCCAGGCCCCCGGCGATCGGCAGTCCCAGGGCAAGCACCAGCCATGCCGCGAACGCGCGCGGCGGGACCGGCGACGTGCCCTGGAACATCGGCACGGTCACGCTGCCCACCGCGGCCAGCAGGCCGAGCATCCAGCCGCCGGCGCCGAGCGTGGCGTGCGCATCGACCACCTGGTCCAAGGGCAGGGCGGCATGGCCACCGAGCACCAGGGCCGCGAGCAGGCCCAGCGCGATCGTGGCCAGCAGCGCCAGCAGCGCGCCGCCGATACCCGCGCGCAACAGGCGTTGCGCGCCTGCACGCAGCAGCGCCGGCAGTGGCGGCACGATGACGAGCAGGAGCGAGGCGGCGAGCAGCAGTGATGCCGGCAGCAGCAAAGCGTGGTTGAAGAACAGCGCGGCCACGAACACCGGCAGGCCGAGGTTGAGCGCCACATGCGCGACCGGCGCCAGTCGCGCCGCGGAGGGTGCGATACCCGCGGCGACCGGCAGGAACTGCAGCAGGCTGCCGAGCATCGCGTTGCCCAGCACGCCCAGGGTGAACAGGTGCACCAGCGCGACCGCCGTGGGCGACCAGCGTCCGCCGGCGAGGGTGTCCGGCGATGCGGCCAGCAGCACGCCGGCAACCACGCCCCACAGCGGCGCGGTCAACAGGAAGCGCAGCGGCCGCGGCGCGGGCGGCGCACGCGTGAGCGCCAGGCCAGTCATCGCATCACCCCGTCACGAAGCGGGTGGTTGCGCCGGCAACACCGCGGCGTCTTCGAGCCGGCACACGGCGATGCGCGCCCCGCCGTCGCCCAGGTCGTCCAGTCGCCAGGCGTAACCCTGCCGTTCCAGCATAGGCAGCAGCGGTCCGGGCCGGTGCGGGGTGAGTGCGTGCAGGCAGGCGCCCGCCGGCAGCGCATCGAGCGCGTCGAGGATGCGTTCCATCGGTGCGGGCGGGGGCAGGTGGCGCAGGTCCAGCAAGGCGTGCATGGCGTATACGGCAGGTCGCGGATGGCGCCACCATCGCAACCCCCGGATGCGCGCGCCTTGACCTGCATCAGGTGGGCGCGGCATCGGCGCGCGGGAGGCGCCGGAATTGATCCTGATCATGGAGGACGCGATGGCACCGGTCCTACGGTGCGCGCATCTTCCAAGCAGGAGCTTCCGATGTCGCGTCACGCCATCCGTTCGACCTTGGCCACATGCATCCTCCTCTCACTTGCCGCCGGACAGGCACTGGCTGCCGACGCCGGCACGCCGATCCTCGACCTGCGCTACCGGCACGAATCCGTCGACCAGGACGGTTTCGCGAAGGACGCCCATGCCGACACGCTGCGCGTGCGCGCCGGCTACGCCACTGCGGCCTGGCACGGCTGGACGGCGCTGGCCGAGGCGGACGCCGTGCTCGGCCTGGGCGATGGCCGCTACAACGACACCCGCAACGGCCAGCGCCAGTACCCGGTGATCGCCGACCGACCCGGCGCGGAGATCAACCAGGCGCTGCTGCGCTACACCAGTGGCAGCAACACGGCCACGCTCGGTCGCCAGCGGATCAACCTGGGTAACCAGCGCTTCGTCGGCGGCGTCGGCTGGCGCCAGAACGAGCAGACCTACGATGGCGTGCGCGTGCAGTTGGCGCCGCTGGAACGCCTCAGCGTGGACTACAGCTTCGTCGACGGGATCAATACGGTGTTCGGGCCCGACGACAGCGCCGCCTCCAACCGCAGCAATCCGTCGGACATCGAAGGCCAAAGTCACCTGCTGCAGGTCGGCTTGCGGTTCGCGCCTGCGTTGTCGGCCAGCGCCTATCACTACCGGCTCGACCTCGACGGAATCGCGGTGACTGCGACCGCGCCGCCTGGCACCTTGTCCAGCCACACCACCGGCCTGCGCCTGGAAGGCGCGCAGGGCGCATGGAGCTACGCCGCCGAGTACGCGCGCCAGCAGGAGCTGGCGGACAACCCGTGGACGCTGGACAGCCGCTACCTGCTGGCCGAGCTGGGCTACAAGGTCCGCGGCGCCACCCTGAAGGCCGGCTTCGAATCGCTGGGCGGCGGCGAGGGCACGGGCAACCGCGCGTTCCAGACCCCGCTGGCGACCAAGCACCTGTTCCAGGGCTGGGCCGACATGTTCCTGACCACCCCGGCGCAGGGCGTCGACGACCTTTACGCCGGCGTGAGCGTGCCGCTGGCCGGCGGCACGCTGCAGGCCTGGTACCACGATTTCTCGCCGCAGCGCGGCGGCGGACGCTACGGCGACGAGATCGACCTGTCCTACGCCCACCCGATCCCCGCGCTGAAGGGCCTTTCCGGCCTGCTGAAGCTGGCCCGCTACCGCAGCGAAGACCGAAGCCGCACGGTCGATACCGACAAGCTCTGGCTGCAGCTGCAGTACACCTACTGAGCCTGTCCTGGCCCGTCCCGGCGGGTGCCGGGGCCGTCCGGGTCCCTCCGGCCGGCGCCGGAAGCCTCCCTGACCGCCGGCCGCCGGCGGGTCTTCCAGCCCCGGATACCCGGCCGGGGCCGGCCCATCATGTAAAATCGCCGTCTTTTGAGCGGCAGAGTGGCAGAAGCGCGACATCGAACGCCCGTTCCGGGCCCGGCCTTCACCCGCCTGCTGGCGCGGGTCACCGGGGCTGAACTCCCGGCGTCGGGCCCGGCCCTGTCAGGGCGGCTGGGCCAGTGGTTCGACTGGAACCGCGCCGTGGTGCTGTCGCGGGCGCTCGACGGGCGGCTCCCAGCGCCGGCCGGCGATGGCGCACCGGCTGCCGACGACGACGCGACCGCGGCCTGCGCCCGTGCGCGCGAAATGCAGGCCAGTGCGATCGTCGACGAAGGCGCGGCGGCCCTCGCCCGCGTGCGTGAACGCTGCGCGTCCAGCGGCGAGGCGCCCGATTACGCCCCTTTCCGCCAGTTCCACCTGGCCCGGCAGCGCTCGATGCAGGCGGCCACCGGCCAGCTGCGCGGTCGCCTGCGCGACCAGCTCGCCCACGGCCCGGCCGACCTGGCCCGGCTGGCCGAAGTCGACGCGGTGATGGAACTGACCCTCAGTCCGCGCGAACAGGCACTGCTGTCGGGCGTGCCGGCGATGCTCGGCGAACATTTCGAGCGCCTGCGCCTGGCGCAGGCATCCACGGGCGCCGGTTCGGTGCCCGCACACACCTGGCTGGATGCGTTCAGCCGCGACATGCAGGCGGTGCTGCTGGCCGAACTGGATGTCCGTTTCCAACCGATCCAGGCGCTGCTCGCAGCGCTCGATCCCCAGACCTTGCGGAAAACATGAACCGGCATTCCCCCTACTTCGCCCCTTACTTCGCCCTGTACCTGACCGGCCTGGGCGTGACCGGCTGGATCGGCGCCGGCTACGTCGTCACCAATCCGCTCGGCGCACTCGTCACCGGGGTCATCGCGGCCTGCTATCTGGCGGGCGGGATCGAACTGCATCGCTACCGGCAGGCGACGGCGACGCTGTCCGCCGCGCTGCAGGAGATGCCCGCCGCCGGCGGCATGCTCGACGCCTGGCTTGCGCGACTGCATCCGGGCCTGCGCAACGCGGTGCGCCTGCGCATCGAAGGCGAGCGCGTCGCCCTGCCGGCGCCCGCGCTTACGCCGTACCTGGTCGGCCTGCTGGTGCTGCTGGGCATGCTCGGCACGCTGATGGGCATGATGGCGACCCTGCGCGGCACCGGCCTGGCGCTGGAAAGCGCGACCGACCTGGACGCGATCCGCGGATCGCTCGCCGCACCGATCAAGGGCCTGGCCTTCGCCTTCGGCACCTCCATCGCCGGCGTCGCCAGCTCCGCGGTGCTCGGCCTGCTCTCGGCGCTGTGCCGGCGCGAGCGGCTGCAGGCGGTGCAGCAGCTGGACGTGGAGATCGCCACGTCACTGCGCGTGCATTCGCAGGCCTGGCAGCGCGAAGAGGCGTTCCGGCTCCTGCAGCAGCAGGCGACGGTGGTGCCGGCGCTGGTGGAACAGCTGCAGGCGATGGTCGGGGCGATCGAACGTCAGGGCGTGGCCAACGGCGATCGCCTGGCCGCGCACCAGGCCGAGTTCCACGCGCGCACCGAGAGCGCCTACGCGCAGCTGGCCCACTCGCTGGAGCAGTCGATGCGCGCCGGCGTGGCCGAAAGCACGCGTGCCGCCGCCGCGGTCCTGCAGCCGGCGATCGAAACGACGATGGCGGGCCTGTCGCGCGAAACCGCGGTGCTGCACGACACGGTGAACCAGGCCGTGCAGCGCCAGCTGGAAGCGTTGACCGCTGGCGTCGATGCGACGCGCGAGGCCGCCGCCGCCGCCTGGACCACGGCACTGGAGGGCCAGCGAGGCGCCAGTGAAGCCCAGGGCCGCGAGCTGGAAGCAGCGCTGACGCGCTTTGCCTCGACGTTCGAGCAGCGCTCGGTGGACCTGGTGGAGGGCGTCTCGCAGCGCCTCGATGCGACCGCCGGCCACGTCGCGGCCGCCTGGCAGCAGGCGCTGGCGCAGCAGGACGCCGCTGGTGCGGCGCTGGCCAGCCGCAACGAACAGGCGCTGGCGAACGCGGCCACGACTTTCGAGCGGCATGCCGATGCGCTCATCTCGCGCCTGGCGCAGTCGCACGACGAGCTGCAGGCCGCGCTGGCCGGGCAGGACCAGCAGCGGCTTGAAGCCTGGACCGGGCAGCTCTCGGCGACCGGCGTGGCGCTGCGCGAGGAATGGGAGCACGCCGGCGCGCACACCGCCGCGCGCCAGCAGGAAATCTGCGATGCGCTGGCCAGCAGCGCGGCCGACATCACCGCGCAGGCGCAGGCGCACGCCCGCGAGACGATCGCCGAGATTTCCCGGCTGGTCCAGGTCGCATCCGAAGCGCCGCGCGCCGCCGCCGAAGTCATCGCCGAGCTGCGCCAGAAACTTTCCGACAGCATGGTCCGCGACACCGCCATGCTGGAAGAACGCAACCAGATGCTGGCCACCCTCGACACCCTGCTTGCCGCGGTCAACCACGCATCGACCGAGCAGCGTGGTGCCATCGATGCGCTGGTCGCCACCTCGGCCGACCTGCTCGACCGCGTCGGCAACCGCTTCGCCGACCAGGTCGAGGCCGGCACCGGCAAGCTCGAGGAAGTCGCCGCGCAGGTCGCCGCGGGCGCCACCGAAGTGGCGAGCCTGAGCGACGCCTTCGGCATGGCCGTGGAACGCTTCGGCGCATCAAACGACATCCTGGTCGAGCGCCTGGGCGCGATCGAAGGCGCGCTCGACCGCTCGCTGGTGCGCAGCGACGAGCAGCTGGCCTATTACGTGGCGCAGGCGCGCGAGGTGATCGACCTGAGCCTGCTCGCGCAGAAGCAGATCATGGCCGACCTGCAGCGGATCGGTGGCCAGCCGTCCGCCGGAGCCCACGCGGCATGAGCGTGGAGAGTGACGATGCCGAACTCGGCACCACCGTCTGGGCCAGCTTCGGCGACCTGATGTCGGTGCTGCTGGGCGCGTTCGTGCTGGTCCTGGTCGGCGTCATCGCCATCCAGGCCCAGCTGGCCAGCCGGCTGGACGAAGAAGTGCGCCGGCGCCAAGCCGAAGCGCAACAGCGCCATGCGCTCGAACAGGCACTGGCCGCGCCGCTGGCGGCGGGCCGGGTGACCCTGGTTGACGGTCGCATCGGCATCCGCGGCAATGTGCTGTTCGCACTCAATTCCGACCAGCTGCAGCCGGAAGGGCACGAGCTGCTGCGCAGCCTGGCCGCGCCACTGGCCGGTTACCTGGCTTCGCGCGAGGAAATCCTGATGGTCAGCGGCTTCACCGATGACCGCCAGGTGCGCGGTGGCAATGCCCGCTTCGCCGACAACTGGGAGCTGTCGGCGCAGCGCGCGCTGACCGTGACCCGCGTCCTGGTGGCAGAAGGCGTGCCGGCGGCTTCGGTGTTCGCGGCCGCGTTCGGTGCGCAGCAGCCGGTCAGCACCAATGCCGACGAGGACGGGCGTTCGCGCAACCGCCGGGTGGAGATCGCACCGGTGCCGCGGCCATCAAGGACCACGACGCCCGATGGACGGTGATGCGGTGCACGCCACGGTGCGCAGCCAGCCAGACGCGCCGCCGACGGCAGAGGCCGCACTCGAGGCCTGGCGCGCCCAGGGTGCCGATCGCATCGATCCGCTGCGCTTCGACCTGATCGCCGCGATGGCCGCGCGCGTGCACGACCACGCGGGTACGGCGCGCGCACTTCTCGAGCAGCGCCTGTCCCGCCTGGTCCAGGCGTACGCGGACACCATTGCGTCCGCCAGTCCGGGCGACGCCGTGGCAAAGCAAGGCGCGATCGCGAGCAGCGCACTTGCTGCACTGTCCGCGTCGCTGGCCCGGCCGGTCGTGGCGGATCCTGCGTCAGCGGACCTGCAGGCTGCGCCTGCGCCGTTGTATCCCGAGTTGCCGGTGCTGGACGAACTGCGCACGGTCTGGTCGCGCCTGCGCAACGACAGCCAGATGCGCGAATCGATGGAGCAGGTGCCTGCCGATGCCGGCCCGCTCAACTCCGGCATGCTCGTGCATCGCGCTCTGCAACTGATGCAGGCCACCGCCCCGGGCTACCTGCAGCATTTCATCGCTTATGCCGACACGCTTTCCTCGCTGCAGCAGCTGCGGGAAAGTACCGTCCCGGCGGGCGCCGACGCGCGCGCGCCAACGCGCGGTCGCGGGCGCAAGCGCAGCGGCTGACAGCTGCAGCAGCGGCACCTTTGCCGTATCGTCGGCTGCCGCCGCCGGCACGTCCGGCCAGGCGCATGCCCGCATCCGCCGCATGCCAGGGTTCCGGAGCGCACGACCGATGAATCGTCCGTTGCAGAAATACCAGGGGGGCTGCCATTGCGGCGCGGTGCGCTTCCAGATCGAGACCGGGTTTCCCGAGCTGACCACGTGCGACTGTTCGATCTGCCTGCGCAAGAACGCGCTGATGGTCAAGGTGCACGAGAGCGCCTTCCAGCTGCTCGCCGGTGAGCAGGCGCTGGCCGAATACCAGTTCCATACCCGCACCGCGCGACACTTCTTCTGCAAGACCTGCGGCATCTATCCATTCCACCGCAAGCGCGTCACGCCCGACTACCTGGGCATCAACGTGTTCTGCCTGGAGGGTTTCGATCCGGAGGGCATACCGGTACGGCGCACGGTGGGAGCCGGGATGGACTGAGGCGGCACGCTCAGTCGTGCCAGGGATCGTCCGCTGACCGCGCTTCAGGGGTGTCGGTCGACAGGCCGGCGGCCTGCCAGGATTCCTGCAGCAGGGGACAGGCCGGCAGGCAGGGATCGGGCAGTTCCAGTTCGCTCAGGTCCATGGTGTGACTCCGCGGGTGTCAGCCCGCCAGCAGGTAGAACGCGCCCAGGGGATGGTGCACGCGGGCGATGCAGTAGACCTGCAGGAAACACAGGCCCGCGGCGGCCACGAGTGCGGCGCGCGGCAAGGTGCGCCTTTGCGGGCGGAAGGCCAGGATGCCCAGCACCACGTAGGCGGTAACGAAGCACAGCTTCACCAGCAGCCAGCCGTTGGCGTACAGCTCGCGCGGCAGGATCGTCAGCAGCATGAAAGCGGCGGTCAGCAGCACCGTGTCGATCGTGTAGCTGAGGTAGCGGACCGGGGCCAGGCGCGGCCAGCGCATGCCGCCGAGCAGGGCCATCGCCCGCAAGGCGAAGAACGCGCCGCTGGCCAGCGCGGCGGCGATGTGGACGAGCTTGATGTCGGGATAGAAGGTGATCATCGCGGAGTCGGTGTGTCAGCCGGGACGTCCGTCGCGGCGCGGGGTCAGGTAGATGTGGCCGATTCGCGCCACCCACGGCGACAGCGCCAGCAGCCAGCCGACCGCGGCCAGCGCCTGCCACAGGCCCGGGTCGGGCAGTACATCGGCGAGGATGCGCAGCGTGGCGACGAGCTGGATCGCGATGAAGGCGAACCAGGCGATGGGATACATCTGCAAAGGCCGGCCGGAGTGGCCCTGGGTCACGCGGGTGACCATCGCCACCAGCACGCTGCCGAAGAAGCCGATGAACAAGGCGTGCATCGGCGCGCGCCCGAGGATGAACTCGCCGCTCGTGGCGTAGACCAGGCTCTGCGCCAGGTACAGGGCGAAAGTCACCGGCAGCCACGCGGTGCCGATGAACAGCACCGCCAGCAGGCCCGGCATGCGCGGGGCGCCTGCGACGCGGCGCGGCCACCAGCGCCACACCGCGTAGCCGGTCAACGAAAGCAGCGGCACGTCGGCCAACCAAAGCCACGCGTAGCCGTGGACCAGCTCCAGCGCCAGGTGCAACATCGCCAAGGCCCACACCGCACCCAGCCATGCCAGCGGCCGCCACGCCTTGTAGCCCGGCACGGCATTGCCCGCGAAGAACGGGAACATGCGATGGGCGACGGTTACGTACACCGGCAGCAGCAGGCCGAAGCCGCCCAGCTTGATGCTGGCGAATGCCCAGTTCGCCGGTGCGCCGAGCACGAAGGCCAGGAACATTGCCACGCCCAGCCAGCCCAGCACCAGCGCCGCGTAGCACGAGCGCGCGTGCCAGGTGCGCCCTTTCTCGTCGGCGAGCAGGCGGCCCAGGATCGCCAGCGCCGCGGTCCAGCCGGCCAGCGCCATCCACAGTCCCACGGTCAGTCCGACCTCCCAGCCGGCGGCACCGAGCAGAATCGCCAGTTGCCCGCCCATCAGGCCCAGGCCCACCGGCACGTAGTGCCAGCGCTGCAGGTCGGGCAGGCCAAGCCAGCGCGGGAACACGGTCAGCAGGAAGCCGAATACGAAGCTGGGCAGCACCAGGTACTGCATCAGGAAGGCGTGCAGCCACCCTGGCGGCACCGCCATCGCCGGCAGCGTCCACAGGCCGAAGCGCACCGACAGCAGCCACAGCGTCCACCACAGCATCGCCAGCAGCACGTTGGAGGCGCCGATGAAGAACATCAGCCGGTGTGGTGCATGCGCCAGCCAGGCCGGCGATGCGCCAGCGCGGTGGGGACGGGGCGGGGGAGCGACCTCGATGTGCATGGCCGCAGTCTGCGACGCGGACGCAAGCGATGCCTTGACCCACGTCAGGCCGGCGCTGATCGGCCGCCCCGTGCGACCGTGCTGCGCCTTGACCCCTGTCAAGGCCGCGAGCGCCGCCGCTGCCTACAGTCGCTCCAGTACCGGTCGCACGCCATGCGCGCGCGGCCGTGTCCGTCCTTGAACGATCCCGTGAACGCCCCTCCGAACGAGAGAACCCATGTCCATCGCACCGGCTTCCCCGACCGATCCCACTATTGCGCTGTCGCGCCTGTCGGCGATGAACGCCGCGCTGCGCGAGCTCGATCCCGATGCCCAGGTCGCGTTGGATCCAGACGGCGGCAAGTTGAAAGTGCTGACCGTGCTGCCACCCGCCCAGGTGATGGCCGTGTTGCAGGCGCTGGGCGAAACGGCCGAGCTGTCCGGCGATGCGTACGCGGAAGACGCCGACGAAGCGCGCGGCACGAACACGGGTGGCAGCTGCGGCTGCGGCTGCCGCCGCAGCTGAGCGCGGTCAGCGCGGTACGCTTTCGCGCGCGTCCGGATAGTCGCTTTCCGGGTCGGGTCCGTCCTTGCGCGGCGTGTCGGGCTGGTCGTGGTCCTTCCAGCGCGCCTTGTCGTTGCGCAGCTTGTCGGGCGTGTGCGACTTGGCCTGGTCGCCCTCGGGATTGGATTCCGGCGTGGGTTTCATGGTCGCGTCCTCATGCGCAGCGTGGGGCCCATTGCACGACGGTGGCCGTCGTCGTGCAGTGATGGCGCGCGCACCCGTTGCGCGCGCCGGCCCGCAGCCGCTCACGCGGCCGGCTGCGAGCGCCCGTGCAGCCACCGGTACAGCACCGGCAACACCAGCAAGGTCAGCAGCGTCGAGGAGACGATGCCGCCGATCACCACGGTGGCCAGCGGCCTCTGCACCTCCGAGCCGGCACCGACGTTGAAGGCCATCGGCAGGAAGCCGAGCGAGGCCACCAGCGCGGTCATCAGTACCGGGCGCAGTCGGCCGAGCGCGCCGTCGGATACGGCCAGGTCGAGCGGATCGCCCTGCTCGCGCAGCTTGCGGATGAAGCTGATCATCACCAGGCCGTTGAGCACCGCAACGCCCGACAGGGCGATGAAGCCCACGCCGGCCGAGATCGACAGCGGGATGCCGCGCAGGGCGAGCGCCACCACGCCGCCGGTCAGCGCCAGCGGCACGCCGGTGAAGACGATGGCCGCGTCGCGGATCGAACCGAACGCCCAGTACAGCAGTGCCATGATGACCAGCAGGGTCACCGGCACGACCACTGCCAGGCGCTGGCTTGCGGAGATCAGCTGCTCGAACGTGCCGCCGTAGTCGATCCAGTAGCCGGCCGGCAGTTCGACCTGCGTGCCGACGCGCTCGCGCAGTTCGGCGACGAAACCACCGAGGTCGCGGCCGCGCACGTTGGCGGTCACCACCACGCGGCGCTTGGCGTTCTCGCGGTTGACCTGGTTGGGCCCGAGCACGGTCTCGATCTTCGCGACCTCGCGCAGCGGCACCGTGCGCGGTTCGCCCGAGGCCCATGCGGGCCGGCTGCGTGATTCGTCGTCGTTGCCGGCACTGCCCAGCGGGAGGGGCAGGTCGGCCAGGGCAGTGGGGTCCTGGCGCAGGTGCTCGGGCAGGCGGACCACGATGTCGAAGCGGCGGTCGCCTTCGAACAGCTGTCCGGCGACTTCGCCACCCACCGCCATCGCCACGGTGTCCTGCACGTCGCCGGGATTGAGCCCGTAGCGGATCAGCGCCGCGCGATCGGGCGTGACGGTGAGCATCGGCAAGCCCTCGGCCTGCTCCATGCGCACGTCGGCTGCGCCTTCGAGTCCGCGTGCCAGCGCCTCGACCCGCTGGCCAACCTCGACCAGGGTGTCAAGGTCGTCGCCGTACACCTTCACCGCCACGTCCGCGCGCACGCCCGAGATCAGCTCGTTCATGCGCATCTGGATCGGCTGGGTGAACTCGTAGTTGTTGCCGGGCAGGCGCCGCGCGGCGGTTTCGAGCTCCTCCAGCAGTGCGGCCTTGGACTTGCGCGGATCCGGCCACTCCTCGCGCGGCCTGAGCATGATGAAGGTGTCAGTCACCGAGGGCGGCATTGGATCGCTGGCCACCTCGCCGGTGCCGATCTTGCTGAAGACCCTGCGCACTTCGGGAAAGGCGGCGAAGGTCTTTTCCAGTGACGCCTGCATGGTCACCGCCTGGCTGAGGCTGGTGCCGGGAATGCGCATCGCGTGCACGGTGATGTCGCCCTCGTCCAGGCTGGGCACGAACTCCGAGCCGAGCCGCGTGGCCAGCAGGCCGGCGCCCACCAGCACGACCACGGCGCCGCCGAGCACGGCCAGGCGATGGCCAAGCGCCCAGTCCAGCACCGGCCGGTAGGCGCGACGCGACCACTGCATCAGCCGGGTGTCCTTCTCCTGCACGTCGCCGCGCAGGAACATCGCGATCGCCGCGGGCACGAAGGTCAGCGAGAGCAGCATCGCGCCGGTCAGCGCGAGCACGACCGTGATCGCCATCGGGTGGAACATTTTTCCTTCCACGCCGGTGAGCGCGAAGATCGGCAGGTACACCGCGGCGATGATCCCCAGGCCGAACAGGCTCGGGCGGATCACTTCGGCGGTGGCCGAGGCGGTGGTCGCCAGCCGCTCCGATTCGTCGAGCACCCGGCCCAGGCGATGCTGCAGCTCGCCGAAGCGGCGCAGGCAGTTCTCGATGATGATCACCGCGCCGTCGACGATCAGGCCGAAGTCCAGCGCGCCCAGGCTCATCAGGTTGCCCGACACGCCGCCGCGGACCATGCCGGTGAGCGTGAACAGCATCGCCAGCGGGATCACCGCCGCGGTGATCAGCGCCGCGCGGAAATTGCCCAGCAACAGGAACAGCACCACGATCACCAGCAGGGCGCCTTCGACCAGGTTCGTGGCCACGGTGCGGATGGTGCGGTCCACCAGCGAGGTGCGGTCGTAGACCGGCACCGCCGACACACCCGCCGGCAGGCTGCGGTTCGCGTCCTCCAGTCGCGCGGCCGCGGCCTGCGAGACGTCGCGGCTGTTGGAACCGACCAGCATGAACACCGTGCCGAGGACCACCTCCTCGCCGTCCAGGGTCGCCGCGCCGGTGCGCAGCTCGCGACCCTCGCCGACCTGGGCCACGTCGCGCACGCGGATCGGCACGCCTTCGCGGCGGTCGAGCACGATGTCGCGGATGTCATCCAGGTCGGTGACCTGGCCCGGTGCGCGCACCAGCAGTTCCTGGCCGTTGCGTTCGATATAGCCGGCGCCGACATTGCGGTTGTTGGCCGCCACCGCGCGCACCACGTCGTCGAAGTTGAAGCCCAACGCGACCATGCGCGCCGGATCGGGGGTGATGTGGACCTGCCGGGCGAAGCCGCCCTGCGTGTTCACTTCGGTCACACCGGGCACGTTGCGCAGCTGCGGACGCACCACCCAGTCCTGCAGGGTGCGCAGGTCGGTGGCCGTCCAGGGCGTGCCGTCGGCCTTCCTAGCGTCCGGCGCGGCCTGCACGATGTACATGAAGATCTCGCCCATGCCCGTCGCAATGGGACCCATCTCCGGATCCAGCCCCGCAGGCAGCTGCGAGCGCGCCTGGGCGATGCGTTCGGCCACCTGCTGGCGGGCGAAGTACAGGTCGGTGCCGTCCTTGAACACCACCGTCACCTGCGACAGGCCGTAGCGCGACAGCGAGCGCGTGTAGTCCAGCCCGGGCAGGCCGGCCAGCGCGGTCTCCAGCGGGAAGGTCACCCTCTGCTCGGTTTCCAGCGGCGAGAAACCGGGCGCCGCGGTATTGACCTGCACCTGCACGTTGGTGATGTCGGGGGTGACGTCGATCGGCAGCTGGCGCGCGCTCCAGATGCCGACCGCGACCAGCGCCAGGGTCAGCGCAAGCATCAGCCAGCGATGCGCGATGGCGAAGCCGATGATGCGTTCAAGCGTTCCGCGCGGGGCCTCGCCCATGGGCTCAATGCTCATGCGAAGCCCCCGCCTTGCCGATGTCGGCCTTGACCAGGTAGCTCTGTTCGACCACGACTTCGTCGCCGGCATTCAGTCCCTCGAGGACCTCCACCCTCTGCCCATCGCGCTTGCCCAGCTTCACCGGATGCGCCTGGTAGCGGTCGCCTTCGCGTACGAACACCACGTCACGGCCTTCCAGCGATTGCAGCGCGGTCAGCGGCACGACGAGCGCGGCCGGCTGCTGTTCGACGGTGATGCGCGCCCTGACCGCCGAGCCGGGACGCCACAAACCGTCCTCGTTCTCCAGCACCGCGCGCGCGACCGTGCTCTGGCTGGCGGTGGCGGTGCCGGGCAGCACGCGCTCGAGCGTGGTCTGCGCGGTGACGCCATCGCTCAGGCGGGTCACCGTGACCGGCGCGCCGGGCACGATGTGGCCGGCATCGGAACCGAAGATGTGCAGGTCCACCCACAGCTGCGACAGGTCGGCGACCTCGAACAGCGCGCTGCCTTCGCTGGCGACGCTGCCCAGGCTGGCATGGCGCGCGAGGACGACGCCGGCCAGCGGCGAGGTGACGGTGTAGGTGGACAGGCTCAGGTTGCTTTCCACGGCCGCCAGCGCCTGCCCGGCGCGGACCCGGTCGCCGACGTTCACCGCCAGGCTGCGGATGGGACCGGGATAGCGCGCCGACACCTGCGCGGCGCGGCCTTCGACCGGGGTCAGCAGGCCTTGCACCTCGTGTTCGTCGGCGATGATTCCCGCGGCCGCCGGCGCGACGCGGATACCCGAGGATTGGGCGATGTCGGCGGCGATGACCGTGCTGTCGGCATGCGCTTCGCCTTCCTCGGCGCCGTCTGCATCGTGCGCGTGGTCGGCGTCTTCTTCATTTCTGGCGTTGCTGTTGGCGGCGCCCCGCTTTTCGCGACCTGCTTCATCAAGGCGTTCGCCTTCGTGGCCGCCGTCGGCATGGTCGTGTCCGGCTTCGCCATCGGCCGCACCGCGCCCGCAGGCGGCGAGCAGCAGGGCCAGGAAAATCGCGGTGCCCAGTGAACGGATCATGGGGAGGTTCCTTGTCCGGAGGCGCCGGCGCCGGCCACGAAGGGCTGGCCGGTCAGGCGCTGGATTTCGATGAGGGCGCTTTGTGCTTCAAGCGCGGCGTCGAGCTGCTGCCGCTGCATGGCGGTGTGCTCGGACTGCAGTTGCGCCCATTCCAGGTAGCTGATCGCGCCGGCGCTGTACGCGCGCTGCGCGGCACGCTCGGCGCGTGCCAGGCGCGGAAGCACGTCCTGCGCGGTGCGCCGCACCTCCTGCTGGGCGACGCGGTAGCGACCGTGTGCCTGGACCAGCGTGCTGTAGAGCGACACGTCGCGGGATTCGCGTTCCAGCCCGAGCGACGCCAGCTCCGCTTCGGCGGCGCGGATTTCCGGCTGCGCCCGGCGCGTGCCCCCCAGTGGCATGGAGAGGCTGCCCACCAGCGCGGTGTCGTCGCTTTCCTGCAGGCGGCGGATGCCCAGTTGCCAGTCCAGGTCGGGCGTGGCGGCGCTGCGCGCGAGCTGCAGCCGCGCTTCGCGGATGCGCTGCTCGCCGACGAAACCGGCCAGCTCCGGCGTGCGCTCGAGCCAGGCGGCGAGCTCTTCGAGTTCGGGCACGGCGGGCGTCAGCAGCGGATCGGCCGCGGCGAGCAGGAAGGCCGGATCACGTTCGCCCCACAGTGCGGCCAGGTGCTGGCGCGCAGCGTGCTCCTGCTGGGTGGCGCGATCCACGCTCATTTCCGCACGCGCCAGCGCGGCTTCGGCGGTCAGCACGACGGACTCGGGCGATGCACCGGCCTGCAGGCGATGACGGGCCGCCGCGACCGTGCGCCGGCGCTGTTCCATGTCGAGGCGGCCGATGTCCGCCTGCGCCTGTGCCGCGGCCACGGCCAGGTAGTGTCGCGCGGTCTCGGCCAGAAGGTCCAGGCGCTGTGCCTCGCGCTGCACGGACAATGCATCGATGCGGCTCTGCGCCAGCGCGCGACGCGCGTCGAGCTTGCCGCCGCGTTCCAGCACGCCGGCCAGCGTCAGCGTCACTTCGGCCTGGTCGAAGCCGCGCGTCGCGCCGGTGCCGAGCACGTTCTCGATGTCCAGGCCGGCGCGCAGCGCGGGTTTCAGGCTGGCCTGGTCACGCTCGGCGAGTAGGAGGTCGGTCTGCGCACCGAACAGGCGCAGGTCCGGGTGGGCACGGGCGACGCGTACGAACGCGTCATCCAGGGTGAGGGCGGGTGGGGCGGGATCGGCGGCCACGGCCGGCCAGGCCAGGGCACAGCCGACGATCCACGCGGCCAGGGCCGCGAGTCGCACAGGCATGGGGATACTCCGGAAAGGGTGCAGTGACGGAACGCTGGCTTATCGCCAGTCGAGCGTCAGGCCCGGATCGGAGGGCGGAACGGACCGGAAAGGTGTGACGCAGGCGTCCGCACCGAGGCCAAGGTCCGCGGCTGCACGGATTGCGGTGCGACGGCGGCACAGGTGATGCCCGGATCGGCCAGGCCGGCCGCCTGGCCACAGCAGTGCGCGTAGTGGAGCGCCAAATGCAGCCCATCGTCGGCGGGATTCCCGTGCGCCGGGGCCTCGTGCGATTCGACGCCGGCCTCGTGGGTCGCTGCCGTGCTCGCGTGCTCGACGGCTTCGTGGATCTCGCCGAGCGAACCCAGCATCGATTGCCAGAACAGCCCCAGCGCGAACGCCAGCATGACGCTGGTGCGCAGGAAGGAGAGCCGGCGGGGGCCGAAGACGCGGGACATGGCGGGCAGGATAGGCCGCGCCGGTCGGGTTACACAATTTCGGGCAAGGCAGTGATATCGGTCATCGGCCGCAGACGATCCAGGGTCGACGCGGCGGGCAGCGTGCTGGCGGGTGGACTGCCCGGCCCCCGGCGCGCAGTCCCGGCCGGAAAAACATCGGGGCCGCACGAAGGCGGCCCCGATGGATGCAGCGATGCAGCGAGGATCAGTGCTTGGGCGTGATCGCCGCAGCGGCCACCGCGGTAGCCGACGGCACCGGCGATTCACGCTTGGGTGCCACCCAGAGCCGGAACACGAACCATGCCAGGGCTGCGGCGCCGACGCTGAACAGCGTGTCCGACGGCACCCGCATCCACACCAGCAGGTCCACGATCGGCTGCTGCATGAAGTCGGCCGAGCGCGCGTACCAGTAGCCCTTGTCGATCGCCGCGTTGAGCTGGAGGATGCCCAGCGGCAGCAGGGTGAACAGCGACATGCCAGCCAGGCCGATGTTGAGCGACCAGAACGAGGTGGCCAGCAGCTTTTCGTTCCACTTCACGTCCGGCTTGAGGCCGCGCAGGCAGAACAGCATCAGGCCGATGCCCAGCATGCCGTACACGCCGAACATCGCGGTGTGGCCGTGGTTGGCGGTCAGGTTCAGGCCCTGCATGTAGTACAGCGGCAGCGGCGGGTTGATCAGGAAGCCGAACAGGCCCGCGCCCACCAGGTTCCAGAACGACACCGCCAGGAAGAACATGATCGGCCACTTGTACTTGGCCATCCACGGCGTGGCCTTGCCCAGCTTGTAGTTGTGGTAGGCCTCGAAGCCGACGTAGGCCAGCGGCACCACTTCCAGCGCCGAGAAGCTCGCGCCCAGGGCGATCACCGCCGTCGGCGTGCCGGTGAAGTACAGGTGGTGCAGGGTGCCGAGCACGCCGCCGGCCATGAACACGATCGTGGCGAACAGCACCGCGATTGTGGCCGACTTCACCTGCAGCAGGCCCAGGCGGGTGAACAGGAAGGCGATCACCGCCACCGCGAACACCTCGAAGAAGCCCTCGACCCACAGGTGCACGACCCACCAGCGCCAGTACTCGACCATCGACAGGTGGGTGTGTTCGCCCCACATCAGGCCGGCCGAGTAGAAGATGCCGATCGCCACCACCGACAGGAACAGCAGGCTGACGATGGAGCGAGACTCGGTGCCCTTGCGCATGGCCGGCCACAGCGCGCGACCGACCAGGGTCAGCCACAGCAGCAGGCCGATGAACAGGAACCACTGCCAGAAGCGGCCCAGGTCCACGTATTCCCAGCCCTGGTGGCCGAACCAGAAGTTGTTGGCCAGGCCCAGCTTCTGCATCACTGCGAACCACTGGCCTGCGAACGAGCCAACGACAATGACCAGGAGGCAGGTCCAGAGCACGTTCACGCCCAGGCGCTGGAACTTCGGCTCATGACCGGAGATGGCCGGACCGATGTAAAGGCCCATGCCCAGCCACGCGGTGGCGATCCACAGCACCGCCAGCTGCGTGTGCCAGGTGCGGGTGAGTGAGTACGGCAGAACGTCGGCCAGGGCGAAACCGTAGGCCTCCTGGCCTTCGACCTGGTAGTGCGCGGTGATCGCGCCGAGCAGGATCTGCACCAGGAACAGCGCGATCACCACCCAGAAGTACTTGGCGGTGGCGCGCATCGACGGGGTGACCTTGATCGCGGCCAGTGGATCGGACTTCGGCAGTACCGGCACCATCTCCTCGCCGTGGCTGACCGCGTAGTGCCAGCCGAGCAGGCCGATGCCGGCGATCAGGAACAGCACGCTGAACACGGTCCACATGAACAGGTTCGACGGCGGCGTGTTGCCGACCAGCTCGTCATGCGGCCAGTTGGCGGTGTAGGTGATGTCCGCGCCGGGACGCTCGGTCACCGACGACCATGCCGCCCACCAGTAGAACGCCGTCAGCTGGCGGCGGTGCTCGGCATCGGGCACGGTGCCGTTGCGCATGGCATAGGCCTCGCGCAGTCCTGTCATCGACGGGTCGTTGCCGAACAGGGTCTGGTAATGCGTGGCGACCGTGGCCATGGCGGCGGCGCGATCGGCATCGATGTGGATCGTGCCGGTGGCCGCCTCGTACGTGTTCGGCCGCAGCAGGGCCTGCACGCGCTGGGCGTAGGCGGCCTGGGTGGCGGCATCGAGCTTCTTGTAGCTGTCCAGGCCATGCTCGCGCGCGGCCCACAGGTCCAGGACCGCTTCGGCCTCGCGATGCAGCCAGTCAGCGCCCCAGTCCGGGGCGACATAGCCGCCGTGGCCCCAGATCGAGCCCAGCTGCTGGCCACCGATCGACTGCCATACCTGGCGTCCGGTCTCGATGTCCTTGCGGGTGTAGACCACTTGGCCGTCGGTGCTGACCACCTGTTCGGGCAATGGGGGGGCTTGGCGGTGGATCTCGCTGCCGACCCAGAGCAGGACGGCAAACGAGGCGATGAGCAGGACCACCAGGCCTGTCCAAAGCTTGCGGGTGGAATTCATGACGCGGCTCTCTCCTGCGGGGAATGGCCGCATGTTCGGCGCCGGGGGCCGCGGCCTCCATGACGCAGGTCAAGCCGTGCCGATTCGGCCGTCTGGCTGGCCGCGGAATGCCCTCGGCGCCGATCTTCGCCGTGCACGGCGGGCCGACGACGGCGACCGGCGTTAGGGGTGTGGAGGGCTTCCCGACCGCGGCAAAGGGCGTGGCATGGGCCCGGTGCGGCCGAACCGGGCGGGCCCACGCCTTCGAGCGACGTGCGCACGCGGCCCTGGTGACGGGCTTTTCCCGCAGCGTCTTCCCGGCCCGACAGGCCGCACGCGTCGACGCGCGCAGCCGGCCCCCGTTACTGGCGCAGCACCGTCATCGCCAGCGCTTCCAGGCGCGGCAGGTCCACGATCTCGACGTCGCGCTGCTTGATGTGCAGCAGGCCTTCGACCTCGAACCGGCGCAGCACCCGGCTGACGGTCTCCGGCGCCTGGCGCAGGTAGTTGGCGATGTCGGTGCGCGACATGGTCAGTTGGAAGCGGCGCGGCGAGAAGCCGCGCGCGGCCAGGCGCCGCGACAGGCCGATCAGGAACGCGGCCATGCGCTCGTCGGCGGTGTTGTCGCGCGCGAACAGCGAGGCCACGCCGATGTCGCGGCTCATCAGCCGGAACAGGTGCTGCTGCAGGTTGGGCAGGCGCTGGGCCAGCAGCGCGATCTTCGGGAACGAGAACCGGCACAGCATGACCGTGTCCAGCGCGATGGCATTGCACGGATAGCGGTCGCCGTGGATCGCGTTGAGGCCGATCACCTCGCCCGGCAGGTGGAAGCCCAGGACCTGCTCGTGCCCGTTGCGGTCGATCTGGTAGGTCTTGACCGTGCCGGCGCGCACCGCGGCGATCGCGCCGAACGGATCGCCTTCGCGGAACACATGCTCGCCCGGGTGCAGCGGGCCGACGTGCTCGACCAGCACGTGCAGGTCCATCAGTGCGCGCTTGTCCATGCCTTCGGACAGGCAGGCCTGGGAGAAGGCACAGGTCGAGCAGAAGGAGAGGGCATCGCCGTCGTCGGCCAGCACGGTCGGGCTGGTCCGCGGGAAGACGGTCGGTGAGGTCATGCAATGACTCCCGTCACACTCAGACGGTGCGCGAGTACCGGGGTGTGGCCGTCGCATCCGCGGCCGGGGGTAGATATCGATCGAAGCACATCGCGATGATACGCAGCAGGAGCCTTCCGCGCGAGGTCGCGTGCAGGCCGCGGCCGTCCACTTCGACCAGTCCATCGTCCTGGAGCGGCGTCAACCGCTCGATGGCATCGCGGAAATAGTCGCGGAAATCGATCACATGGCGCCTGCCCAGCGCCTCGAAATCGAGCTCGCCGTGGCACATCAGCGACTGGATCACGTCGGCACGGATCACGTCGTCCTCGTCCAGGCGCATGCCGCGCCACACCGGCAGGCGGCCGTCGTCGATGGCCTGCTCCCAGCTGGTGATGTCGCGCGGGTTCTGGCTGAAGCTCGCGCCGATGTGGCTGATCGCGCTCACCCCCAGGCCGACCAGGTCGCTTTCGGCGTGCGTGGTGTAGCCCATGAAGTTGCGGTGCAACCCGCCTTCGCGCTGGGCGCGCGCCAGTTCGTCGTCGGGCAGGGCGAAGTGGTCCATGCCGATGTATTCGTAGCCGGCCTGGCCGAGCTTGTCGATCGCCAGGCGCAGCAGGTCCAGCTTGGTCTCAGCGCTGGGCAGTTCCTCGGCATTGATCCGCTGCTGCGGGCGGAACAGCTGCGGCATGTGTGCGTAGCCGTAGATCGCCAGCCGGTCCGGGCGCGCCTGCAGGGTGATGTCCAGGGTGCGCGAGAAACCTTCCAGGGTCTGCTTGGGCAGGCCGTAGATCAGGTCGACGTTGACCGAGCGGAAGCCATGCTGCCGGCAGGCATCGATGATGCCCAGGGTCTGCTCGACGCCTTGCACGCGGTTGACCGCCTGCTGCACGACCGGGTCGAAGTCCTGCACGCCCAGGCTGGCGCGGTTGAAGCCGGCCGACGCCAGCTGGCCGATCTCGCCGGGGGTGATGAAGCGCGGGTCCAGCTCGATCGAGCAGTCCAGCTTGGCGTCCGCGGCGAAATGGAATTGCCGCCGCAGCACGTCCACCACTTCGGTGATCTGGTCCGGGGTCAGGAAATTGGGCGTGCCACCACCGAAATGCACCTGTTCGACGTCGCGGTCGCGATCGAACATGGACGAGGCCATCGCGATCTCGCGATACAGGCGGGTCAGGTAGGCCGCGCCGCGGCTCGCATCGCGGGTGATGATCCGGTTGCAGCCGCAGTAGAAGCACGGGCTGGTGCAGAACGGGATGTGCAGGTACAGGGAGATCGGGCGCGGGATGGGGTCGCCGTTGCTGGCCGTCGCGACCTGGCGCAGCTCCGCTTCGCCGAAGCCGGGGGTGAACTGCGGCGCGGTCGGATACGAGGTATAGCGCGGCCCCGGCACGTCGTAGCGCTGGAGCAGCTGCGGGTCGAAGAGGGCGGACAGGGTAGCCATGGCGACAGGCTAGAACCATACGCCGAACCTGTCCTTGATGCAGGTCAATCCGCGACGCGTCATTGCGACCGCTTCAGGCTGGTAACGGTCGGGCCTGGCCGATGCGGGGTGGCGCGCGCCTGATCGTGGTCAAGGCGTCCGGCCGTGGCGGGCGCCACGCTGTCGGCATGTCGACGTATCTGCTGTTCCTGCTGCTGCACCTGCTGGCCGCGATCGTGTTCATCGGCACGGTCGTGGTCGAGGTGCTGTTCCTGCCCGGGGTGCGCCGGCGTCTGCCGGCGGCGACCGCGCGCCGGCTGGAAGCGGCGTTCGCCGCGCAGGCCCGCGTGGTGATGCCCTGGGTCCTGGCCGTGCTCTACCTGGCGGGGCTGGGGCTGGCCTGGCACCACAGGGGGGCGCTGGCGCAGCCGCTGGGCAGTCATTTCGCCATGCTGCTGTGGGCCAAGATGGTCCTGGCGGCCAGCGTCTTCGGCCACTTCCTGCGGGCGATGGCCTGGCAGCGGCAGGGCCGCCTCGACGGCCCCCGCTCGCAGCGCCTGCACCGCAGCGTGCTGGTCCACGTGCTGGCGATCGCCGTCCTGGCCAAGCTGATGTTCCACCTCTGAG
Organism: Pseudoxanthomonas daejeonensis; assembly: GCF_010093205.1. Taxonomy (GTDB): domain Bacteria; phylum Pseudomonadota; class Gammaproteobacteria; order Xanthomonadales; family Xanthomonadaceae; genus Pseudoxanthomonas; species Pseudoxanthomonas daejeonensis. The sequence goes on along the minus strand of NZ_PDWN01000018.1, from coordinate 18,470 downwards.
CCGCGCGAGGCAGGGCTCGCCGGCGCCTCATGTTGCATGGCAACATCGAGGCGACCCCACGTCCCCGCCCTGTGCCCGATGCTGCGCGTCCTGCTGGTCAACGACACGGAAAAGCCCATCGCCGACCTGCAGGATGCCCTGCGCGATGCCGGCTACGAGGTGCTGCCGCATGTGTCCGGCAGCGGCCTGCTGCGCGCGGTGGAGGCCGCCGCGCCGGACGTGGTCATCCTCGACGTGGACTCGCCCTCGCGCGATACGCTCGAGCAGCTGGCCATGCTCGACCGGCACGCGCCGCGGCCGGTGGTGATGTTCTCGGCCGATGGCGACGAAGGGCTGATCCGCGATGTCCTGGGCGCCGGCGTGGCCGCCTACGTGGTCGACGGCCTGGCTCCCGGCCGGCTGGCGCCGATCCTGCGCGTGGCGATGGCGCGTTTCGAGCAGCAGGCGAACGTGCGCCTGCGCCTGGACGAACTCGAGCACAAGCTGGGCGACCGCAAGGACATCGACCGGGCCAAGGGGCTGCTCATGGAGCGGCGTGGCATGAGCGAGGCGCAGGCCTACGCGGCGCTGCGCCAGCAGGCGATGAAGCACGGCCTGAAGCTGGCCGACGTGGCGCGCCGGATCCTCTCGATGTCCGACCTGCTGGGATGAAACGAAGCGAAGACATGCAACGGGGCAAGCCGCAATGACGCACGGGATGGGCAAGCGATGACGAATGCCGGACGCAACGATCCGCACGCGCTGGACGTGGGCTTCATGCCTTTGCTGGACGCCGCCCCGTTGCTGGTGGCCGCGCGGCTGGGCCTGGACCGGCAGCATGGCGTGGCGCTGCGCCTGCACCGGCAGGCGTCCTGGGCCGCGCTGCGCGGCCGCCTGCTGTCGAGCGAGCTGGATGCGGCGCACGCGATGGAGGCGATGGTGCTGGGCGTGCAGACCGGCATCGGTGGCCCGCGCGCGGACCTGGCGATCCTGCTTGGCCTGAACCGCAACGGGCAGGCGATCACCGTCTCGCCCGCGCTGGCCACTGCACTGGACCAGGGACGGACGGTGCGCGATGCGCTGCGCGCGTTGCCGCGCCGCGCCGTGTTCGCGCAGACTTTTCCCACCGGCACGCATGCGTTGTGGCTGTACGACTGGCTGGCACGCCAGGGCGTGGATCCCACCTGCGACATCGAGGTGCTGACCCTGCCCCCGCCGCAGATGCCGCAGGCGCTGGCCGAGGGCGAACTGGACGGCTTCTGCGCGGGCGAGCCCTGGGGCGAGCAGGCCGAAGCGACTGGTGCCGGCCGCCGGGTGGTGCGCAGCGGCCAGGCCTGGCCGGGTCATCCGGAGAAGGTGCTCGCGTGCCGGCGCGACTTCGCCGCGCTGCAGCCCGAGCTAGCGCTCGCGCTCACCACGATGGCGCTGGAAGCGTGCCGCTGGCTGGATGCCGATCCAAGCAATCGCATGCAGGCCGCGCAATGGCTGTCGGCGCCCGAGGCCATCGGCCTGCCGGTCGCGCGGCTGGCGGAAGGCCTGCTCCCACGCGATGGCGACGTTCCCGGAGAAGCGCTGCAGTTCCACGCGCAGGGCGAGGCGAACGTGCCGCGCGCCGGCAACGGGCGCTGGTTCCTGCAGCAGTTCCGCCGCTGGCGCTGGCTGCCGCCGGCCACCGAAGACGACGCGCGCGACGCCTGGCTGGCCGATGTGTACCGGATCGACACCTACCGGCAAGCCGCCGGGCAACTGGGTGTCGCCGTACCTGCGGGGGACACGGCCCCCGGCCTGCGGACGGACGCGACGGACTGAACCTCGCGGCCGCTCCGCGTGCGCACTCGTGGTGCATGGCGCACGTACGCAGTGCAAAGCGCACCAGCCCGGTGCAAGTGGGTTCGTGAGCCTGCGCGCGCGGATCGCGCCATGGCGTCCATCGCGCACCCAACTCCATGTTTTTCCTCGCGTGCGCTGGTGATGCTGCGCTGCGACACGACTTGGCATGGCCATTGCGTAGCCATGGGTGCGGACACAACGGCGTGGCCGTCCACAACCTGATCAGGTAGCCCGGCCAACGGCGGTCCGGCCACCCAGACAACGGCGTCTTCCCGGTGCGAACCGGGGACGCCTTTTTTTTTGCGATCCAGCCGCCCCCACGGCGTGCCCAAACCCGGAGATGGCGACGCATGAACCGATCCTTCTGGAACGCCGGACACGCCCCCACGCTGCTGTCGGCCTTCCTCTACTTCGATGTCAGCTTCATGGTCTGGTACCTGCTCGGTCCCCTGCAGGTGCAGATCGCGCAGGCACTGGCACTGGACACGCAGCAGCGTGCATTGATGGTCGCCGTGCCGATCCTGTGCGGGGCGGTGCTGCGCCTGTTCCTGGGCCTGCTCGCCGACCGCATCGGCGCCAAGCGCACCGGCGTGCTGGCGCAGGTGGTGGTGATCGCTTCGCTGCTGGTGGCATGGCGGCTGGGCGTGCACAGCTTTGGCCAGGTACTGCTGCTGGGTGCGATGCTCGGCGTGGCCGGGGCCTCGTTCGCGGTGGCGCTGCCGCTGGCTTCGCGCTGGTATCCGGCCGAGCACCAGGGCACGGCGATGGGCATTGCTGGCGCCGGCAACTCCGGTACGGTGTTCGCCGCGCTGTTCGCGCCGGTGCTGGCCACCGCGTTCGGCTTCCAGAACGTGTTCGGGTTGGCCGTGATCCCGCTGCTGGTGGTGCTGGCGATCTTCGCCGCCTGCGCGAAGGACGCGCCGGCGCCGGTGGCGCGCAAGAGCCTGGGCGATTACGGGCGCGTGCTGGTCGGCAACCGCGACTCGTGGTGGTTCATGTTCTTCTACGCCATCACCTTCGGCGGCTTCGCCGGTTTCGCCAGCGCGCTGCCGGGCTACTTCCACGACCAGTTCGGCTTCGAGCCCAAGATCGCCGGCTGGGCGACCGCGGCCTGCGTGCTGGCCGGCTCGGTGATGCGTCCGCTTGGCGGCGTGGTCGCTGACCGCATCGGCGGCACCCGCTCGCTGCAGATGGTCTACCTCGCCGTCACAGTGCTGGTCGCGACCGCGGCATTGGGCATCGGCGGCGCCGGCGCGACGGTGGCCTTGTTCGTGCTCACCCTGCTGTGCCTGGGTGCCGGCAATGGCGCGGTATTCCAGCTGGTGCCGCAGCGTTTCGGCGCCGAGATCGGGCTGATGACCGGACTGATCGGCATGGCCGGTGGCGTCGGTGGTTTCCTGCTCGCCGCCGGACTGGGCGTGGTCAAGCAGCAGCTGGGCAGCTATGCGGTCGGCCTGTGGCTGTTCGCGGCGGTGACCCTGGCCGCTTCGCTGTGCCTGGTCGGGGTCAAGCAGCGCTGGCGCCTGCACTGGGCCCCGCTGGGCGCGGCGCGGGTCTGAGGCATGCCCATGCAGATCGCCATCGATCCACTCGACGGCACGGAGATCGTCGCCCTGCTGCGCGAGCACCTGGAGGAGATGCGCCGCATCTCGCCGCCCGAAAGCGTGCATGCGCTGGACCTGGCCCGGTTGCGCGCGTCGGACATCACCTTCTGGAGCGCGCGCGAGGGCGGCGCACTGGTCGGGTGCGCTGCGCTGCGCGAAATCGATGGCTGGCATGGCGAGATCAAGTCGATGCGCACCGCCGCCGCGCACCGCCGCCGCGGCGTGGCCGAGGCGCTGCTGCGGCAGGTCATCGACGAAGCCGTGCAGCGCGGTTACCGCCGGCTGAGCCTGGAGACCGGCACCCAGCCGCAGTTCGCGCCGGCGCGCGCGCTGTACGCGCGCTTCGGCTTCCAGTATTGCGCGCCGTTCGGAAGTTACAGAGAAGACCCCTGCAGCGCGTTCATGACCCGCGCGCTGCCTCCCGTGTCCAACGAGAACCTGCAATGAAAAAGCCAAGGCTGGTGGTGGTGGGCAACGGGATGGCCGGCATCCGCACGCTGGAGGAGCTGCTGAAGCTGGTGCCGGACATGTACGACATCACCGTGTTCGGCGCCGAGCCGCATCCCAACTACAACCGCATCCTGCTCTCGCCGGTGCTGGCCGGCGAGCAGGCCTTCGACGAGATCGTGCTCAACCCGCTGTCCTGGTATGCCGACCACGGCATCACCCTGCACCTGGGCAAGGAAGTCACCACGATCGACCGCGTGCGCCGCAAGGTGGTCGCCAGCGACGGCACCGAGGCCGAGTACGACCGCCTGCTGCTGGCCACCGGCTCGGTGCCGTTCATCCTGCCGGTGCCCGGCAAGGACCTGAAAGGCGTCATCGGCTACCGCGACATCCACGACACGCAGACGATGATCGACACCGCGAAGGTGAAGAAGCACGCGGTGGTCATCGGTGGCGGGCTGCTCGGCCTGGAAGCGGCGAACGGCCTGAAACTGCGCGGCATGCAGGTGACCGTGGTCCACCTGGCCGGCTGGTTGCTGGAGCGCCAGCTCGATCCGGTCGCCGGGGCGTTGCTTGAGAAGTCCCTGGCCGGGCGTGGCCTGGATTTCCGCCTCAACACCTCCACCACCGAGATCGTCGGCAATGCCGCCGGCGAGGTCGCCGCGGTGCGCTTCTCCGATGGCGAGGAAGTGCAGGCCGACCTGGTGGTGATGGCGGCCGGCATCCGCCCCAACACGACGCTGGCGCAGGCCGCCGGGATCCACTGCAACCGCGGCATCGTGGTCAACGATACGCTGCAGACCTACGACCCGCGCGTCTATGCCGTCGGCGAATGCGCCAGCCACCGCGGCATCGCCTACGGCCTGGTCGCGCCGCTGTTCGAGCAGGCCAAGATCTGCGCCAACCACCTGGCCACCTACGGCATCGGCATCTACAAGGGTTCGGTGGCCTCGACCAAGCTCAAGGTCACCGGCATCGACCTGTTCTCGGCCGGCGACTTCATGGGCGGGGAGGGGACCGAGGAGATCGTGCTCTCCGATCCGGCCGGCGGGTTGTACAAGAAGCTGGTGATCCGCGACGACAGGCTGGTGGGTGCCTGCCTGTACGGGGATACCGGCGACGGCGCCTGGTACTTCAAGCAGATCAAGGATGGCGCATCGATCGACGAGCGCCGCGACACCCTGGTGTTCGGCGAGACCGCACTGGGCGATGCCGGAACCGGCGGACAGGATCGCGCCGCCGCCATGGCCGATAGCGACGAGGTCTGCGGCTGCAATGGCGTGTGCAAGGGGACGATCGTCAAGGCGGTGCGCGAGCAGGGCCTGTTCACCGTCGACGAGGTCAAGAAGAACACCAAGGCGGCGAGTTCGTGCGGTTCGTGCACCGGCCTGGTCGAGCAGATCCTGATGAACTGCCTGGGCTCCAACTTCCAGGAGACGCCCAAGACCAAGGCGGTGTGCGGCTGCACGTCGCTGACCCACGGCGAGGTGCGCCAGGCGATCCGCGATCACCACCTGGTCAGCCACGCGCAGGCCTACGCGTTCATGGAGTGGCGCACGCCCAACGGCTGCGCGACCTGCCGGCCGGCGATCAACTACTACATGCTTTCGACCTGGCCGCGCGAGGCGGTGGACGATCCGCAGAGCCGCTTCATCAACGAGCGCGCGCACGCCAACATCCAGAAGGACGGCACCTTCTCGGTGATCCCGCAGATGAAGGGTGGGGTCACCAACGCGAGCGAGCTGCGCCGCATTGCCGACGTGGCCGACAAGTACGCCGTACCGATGGTCAAGGTGACCGGCGGCCAGCGCATCGACCTGCTCGGGATCCGGAAGGAGGACCTGGTCGGGGTGTGGAAGGACCTGGGCATGAACTCCGGTCACGCCTACGGCAAGTCGATCCGCACGGTGAAGACCTGCGTAGGCAGCGAGTTCTGCCGCTTCGGCACCCAGAACAGCACGCAGATGGGCATCGACCTGGAAACGATGCTGGCCAACATGTGGAGCCCGCACAAGGTCAAGCTCGCCGTGTCCGGCTGTCCGCGCAACTGCGCCGAATCGGGGATCAAGGACGTGGGGATCATCGCGGTGGACTCGGGCTGGGAGATCCACGTCGGCGGCAACGGCGGGATCAAGACCGAGGTCGCCCGCTTCCTGTGCAAGGTCAGGACCGCCGACGAGGTGAAGGAGTACACCGGCGCGTTCCTGCAGTTGTACCGCGAGGAGGCCTACTACCTCGACCGCACCGTGCACTACATCGAACGGGTCGGCCTGGAGTACGTGAAGCAGAAGGTCGTAGAGGACCCGGCCAGTCGGCGCGCGCTGTTCGAGCGGCTGCTGTTCGCGCTCGAAGGCCTGCCCGATCCGTGGGCGGCGCGCATCGCCGGCACGCAGGCCCCCGAATTCGTTCCGCTGAAGCTTGAGCCACCCAAGCCGCAAAGGCAGATCGCCGTGACCCTGGAGGATTGAGCATGGCCACGGCAACCGAAGCCTGGGTGCGCATCTGCGCGCTCGAAGACATCCCGCTGCTGGGCGCGCGGGTGCTCGAATGCGGGGAGGGCGACAACATCGCCCTGTTCCGACCGGCGCCAGAACGGGTATTCGCGCTGGCCGACCGTTGCCCGCACAAGGGCGGGCCGCTGTCGCAGGGCATTGTGTCCGGCGACACGGTGACCTGCCCGCTCCACGGCTGGAACATCCAGCTCGATAGCGGCCAGGCCTGCGCGCCGGACGTGGGCTGCGCGCGCCGTTACCCCGTGCAGGTGCGCGATGGCGAAGTGTGGCTGTCGCTTTCGCAGCATGCGGACGGCATTGCGGCGAATGCGGGCGTGGCCGCGGTGGCCGCCGCCTGATGGACGGCACCGGCCCGCTGCTGCCGGGTGAGCGCCGCACCACGCGCTCGACCTGCTGTTACTGCGGCGTCGGTTGTGGCGTGCTGATCCACGGTGAGCGCACGGCCGCGGGCGAGCGCATCACCGGCGTGGAGGGCGACCCGGACCATCCGGCCAACTTCGGCCGCCTGTGCAGCAAGGGCCTCGCGCTGGCCGAGAGTGCGCGCAGCCTGGAAGGACGCGTGCTCGCGCCGCAGCTGCGTGGTCGCCGCCAGGAGGCCCGTCGCGCGGTGGACTGGGGCTTGGCGCTGGATACCGTGGCCGAACGCCTGGCCGGGATCGTCGAGCGGCATGGCCCGGACGCCGTCGCGTTCTACATCTCCGGGCAGCTTCTGACCGAGGACTACTACGTCTTCAACAAGCTGGCCAAAGGCCTGCTGGGCACCAACAACATCGACACCAATTCGCGCCTGTGCATGTCCAGCGCGGTGACCGGCTACAAGCTGGCGTTCGGTGCCGACGGTCCGCCGACCTGCTATGACGACCTGGAGCACGCGAAGACCGTGTTGTTCGCCGGCAGCAACGCGGCCTACGCGCATCCGGTGCTGTTCCGCCGGCTGGAGGACGCGAAGGAGCGCGATCGGGACATCCGCTGGATTGTGGTCGATCCACGCCGCACCGATACCGCGGCGATGGCCGACCTGCACCTGCAGATCCAGCCGGGCACCGACGTGGCGCTGTTCAACGGCATGCTCCACCACCTGGTATGGGAGGGATTGCTCGACCAGGCATTCATCGACGCGCACACGACCGGCTTCGGCGAACTCAAGCAGCTGCTGCGCGAGTACACGCCGAGGATGTCCGCCGAAATCTGCGGCATCCCGGCGGAGGATCTGGTCACCGCCGCCGAGTGGTTCGGCCGCAGCCCGGCGGCGCTGTCGCTGTACTGCATGGGCCTGAACCAGTCCGCGCACGGCACCGACAAGAACCTGGCGCTGATCCAGCTGCACCTGGCCACGCGCCAGCTGGGCCGGCCCGGCGCCGGACCGTTCTCTCTGACCGGGCAGCCCAATGCGATGGGCGGCCGCGAGGTTGGTGGCATGGCGACCATGCTCGCCGCGCACCGCGAGATCACGGACGACACGCATCGCGCCGAAGTGGAGGCGCTGTGGAGGCTGGCACCAGGCAGTCTGTCGCCGCGCCCGGGCCTGGCGGCAGTCGAGCTGTTCGAAGCCCTGCACAGTGGCAAGGTCAAGGCGGTCTGGATCGCATGCACCAACCCGGTCCATTCGATGCCCGACATCGGCCGCGTGCGCGAGGCCTTGCAGCGCGCCGAGTACGTGGTCGTGCAGGAGGCGTTCGCCGACACCGATACCGTCCCCTACGCCGATGCGTTGCTGCCGGCCACGACCTGGGGCGAGAAGGACGGCACGGTCACCAACTCCGAGCGGCGCATCTCGCGGGTGCGTGCCGCGGTGGCAGCCCCGGGGCAGGCGAGGCCGGACTGGTGGATCGTGCGCGAGGTGGCCCGGCGGATCGAGGCGCGGCTGGCCGCGCCCGGCGCCGCGCCGCTGTTCCAGGCCGATGCGCCGGCGGCGATCTTCGACGAGCATCGGGCGATGACGGTCGGCCGCGACCTGGACATCGGCGGGCTGGATCATGCGCGCCTCGACGAACACGGTCCGCAGCAGTGGCCGTTTCCCGCCGGCCAGGTGCAGGGCCAGCCGCGCCGCTACGGGGATGGCGTGTTTCCCACCGCCGACGGTCGCGCGCGCTTCCATGCGACGGCCTATCGGCCGGTGGCCGAGCAGACCTCCGCACGCTATCCGCTGCGCCTGATCACCGGTCGCCTGCGCGACCAGTGGCATGGCATGTCGCGTACCGGCCGGGTCGCGGGGTTGTTCGCGCACAACCCGGAGCCGGGCCTGCGCATGCATCCGGACGATGCGTCGCGTCGCGGCCTCCGTTCAGGCGACCTGGTGCGTGTGTCCAGCAAGCGCGGGGAGCTGGTGTTGCCGCTGGAACCCTCCGACGAAGTCGCGTCGGGCACGGTGTTCGCGGCGATGCACTGGAGCGGCCAGCACCTGTCCAGCGGCGGCATCAACGAAGTGAGCCAGCCGGCGACGGACGCACGGTCTCGCCAGCCCGAACTCAAGCACGCCGCGGTGCGGGTGGAAAAGGTGGAATTCGGCTGGCACCTGCTGGCTGCCCGCCGCGGCAACGCACTGCCGCTGCATGCGGCGGTGCAGCCGCTGCTGAAGGACTGCGGGTATGCCGCCCTCTCGTTGCAGGCCGAGCCGGGTGCGGCGATCGATGTCGCCTGGCTGGTGCTGCGCGCCGCTTCGGTGGAGGCGATGCCGGCGGACTGGCTGGCGGCGCTCGACCACGCCCTCGGACTGGCTGCCGGCACCGATACGCTCGAGTACCGCGATGCGCGGCGCGGCCTGCTCAAGCGCGTGGCCTGGCGCGAGGCCGATGGCGAAAACTTCATCGACGGCGTGCTCTGGACCGATGTCCATCCGGCCGGCGAATCGCTTCTGCGCAACGCGATCGCCGGCGATGCGTGGCGCAGGCCACGCCTGGCCGCATTCTCGGTGCTGGCCGAGGTCGAGCGCGACCCGCTGGTCTGCGTGTGCCGCCAGGTCACCGAATCGGCGATCCGCGCCGAGGTGCGCAATGGCGCCGACGTACCCGCACTCAAGCAGCGACTGGGATGCGGCACGGTCTGCGGCTCGTGCGTCCCGCAGCTGAACCGCCTGGCCCGCGAGACCGCCAGCGCATGAATCGCCAGGAGCCCCGATGACCAAGTCCCTGCACGATGCAAATTCCGGCCGACGCATCCCGGCCGAGGTCGTCCTGCTCTCCGCGGGGCCTGGCGACCTGGAGCTGCTGACCCTGAAGGCTGTGCGCGCGCTGGAGGTGGCTGAAGTATTGCTGCTCGACGACCTGGTCAATCCGGGGATCGTCGACCTTGCACCGCATGCCCGGGTGGTGCGTGTCGGCAAGCGCGGCGGATGCCGTTCCACGCCGCAGGCCTTCATCTGCCGGCTGATGCGCCGCTACGCCCTGCAGGGCTTGCGCGTGGTCCGGGTCAAGGGCGGCGATGCGCTGATGTTCGGCCGTGCCGGCGAGGAGATCGCGTTCCTGCGCCAGGCCGGAGTTCCGGTGCGGATCGTCAACGGGATCAGCGCCGCCTTCGCCGCGGCCGCTTCGCTGGGCGTGTCGCTCACCCATCGCGAACATTGCCACGGGATCACCTTCGTCACCGCGCACACCGCCGACCATGGCGAGCCGGACTGGGAAGCACTGGCGCGCAGCGGAGCCACGCTGGCGATCTACATGGGCATGGGCCGGATTCCTTCGATCGTCGGTGCACTGCAGCGGCACCTGCCGGCCGACACGCCCGCGGCGATCGTGCAGGCGGCCAGCCAGTCCTGCGAACGCTACGTGGTCGCCACGCTGCAGGACCTGGCCACGTCGGCCATGTCGCTGGAAGCCGGGCAGCCCGGGGTGATCCTGGTCGGCCGGGCGTTGGCGGAAGCCTTGCCGCAATGCGTCGCGGCGTTCGATCCCGCCATCCAGGAGCAGGCCCGCGCCATCGCCTGAATCGACGCGGCGCGACTCGCGAGCAGCGACGCATAGCGCTCGCACATTACCGTTCCACGGCGTCCCGCGTTTGCCGCTCCCGGGCCGTGGTGATAGCCTCATGCCTGAAGTCTCGCTGCGTCCCCATCCTGCGAAGGTAGGCCCATGGAGCGGAATCACGACCCGGATGTCCCGGCCACGCGGAACCAGGAGCGCCTCGCGTTCCTGCTGGTGACGGCGGTGATCTTTCCGTTGATGGCGGTCCTGATCGTGGCCGGTTACGGCTTCCTGGTGTGGGGTTGGCAGATGTTCTTCGCCGGGCCGCCGACGGGTTGAGCCATGGCCGCCACGCCGCTTTCCCGCCGCATGCTGCTGTTCGGTCGCAACGCGACCGCTGATTCCCCGCTGCGCCCGCCGTGGGCGATCGATGCCGACCTGTTCGCCGCGCGCTGCACGCGGTGCGACGCATGCGTGCGCGCCTGTCCGGAGCAGGTCCTGCTGCGCGATGCCGACGGCCTGCCGCGCTTCGATCCGGCGCGTGGGGAATGCACGTTCTGCGGCGATTGCGTGCAGGCCTGCGGGAGCGGTGCGTTGCAGGCGACGGTTTCGCCACCGTGGGAATTGCGTGCGCAGGTCCAGGACAGCTGCCTGCCGGCGCATGGTGTCGTCTGTGCCAGCTGCCGCGAAGTCTGCCCGGAGTCGGCGATCCGCGTGCCACCTGGCGGGCGCGGCGCGGCCATGGTCGATGCGGAGCGTTGCAGCGGCTGTGGTGCGTGCGTGGGCATCTGCCCGGCCCAGGCGATCACCCTGGCCCACCTGCCGCTGGAAGTCCCCGCATGACCGCGACCGCGCCCGACGACGAAATCCACATCGCCAGTTTCGTGGTCCAGCACCGCGAAGGTTCGGGTCCGGCGCTGGCGGCGATGGTCGCCGGTCATGACGACCTGGAGCTGGCGATACCCGGCCCCACGCGCAGCGTCCTGCTGTGCGAATCGGCCGACCGCCATGCGGTGATGGATCGCGTCGACCAGCTCAAGGAAGTCGCCGGTGTACTGAACGTGCTGCTGGTCCACCATCACGCCGAGTCGCGCCAGGCGCTCGACGAACCCCTGTCCAACGCCAACGTGAGCGGAGCCCCCGCATGAGCACCACACGCCGCGATTTCATCCGCAACAGCGCCGTCGCCACCGCGGCGGCCGCTGCCGGCCTGCCGCTTCCGGGTGGCAGCAGCAACGTCATCACCGAAGGCGACCTCACTTCGCTCAAGTGGAGCAAGGCGCCCTGTCGCTACTGCGGCACCGGCTGCGGGGTGAACGTGGCGGTGCGCGACGGCCACGTCGTCGCCACCCATGGCGACGTCCATTCCGAGGTCAACCGCGGCATCAACTGCGTCAAGGGCTACTTCCTGTCCAAGGTGCTGTACGGCACCGACCGCCTGACCAAGCCCTTGCTGCGCAAGAAGGGTGGGCTGTACGCGAAGGATGGCGACTTCACCCCGGTGGAATGGGATGAGGCCTTCGACGTGATGGCCGAACAGTTCAAGAAGGTGCTCAAGGCCAAGGGCGGCGATGCGATCGGCATGTTCGGCTCGGGCCAGTGGACGATCTGGGAGGGCTACGCGGCCAACAAGCTGATGAAAGCCGGCTTCCGTAGCAACCACATCGACCCCAACGCGCGGCACTGCATGGCGTCGGCGGTGATGGGCTTCATGCGCACCTTCGGCATGGACGAGCCGATGGGCTGCTACGACGACATCGAGGCCGCCGACGCGTTCGTGCTGTGGGGCTCGAACATGGCCGAGATGCACCCGATCCTGTGGACGCGGGTGACCGATCGCCGGCTGTCGCACCCGCACGTAAAGGTCGCGGTGATGTCGACCTTCGAGCATCGCAGCTTCGAACTGGCCGACATCCCGATCGTGTTCAAGCCGCAGACCGACCTGGTCATCCTCAACTACATCGCCAACCACATCATCCAGAGCGGGCGGGTCAACAAGGCCTTCGTCGATTCCCGCCTGAACTTCAAGCGTGGCAACCAGGACATCGGCTACGGCCTGCGCCCGGACCATCCGCTGGAGCTGGCCGCCGAGAACGCCGACGACCCCAATGGCGGCGAGCCGATCACCTTCGAGCAGTTTGCCGAGTTCGTGAAACCCTACACGCTCGAGAAGGCCGTCGAGATGAGCGGCGTGGAGCGCGGCTGGCTGCAGCAGCTGGCCGAGCTGTACGCGGACCCCGAGGTGAAGGTCACCTCGTTCTGGACCATGGGCTTCAACCAGCACACCCGTGGCGTGTGGGCCAACAACATGGTCTACAACATCCACCTGCTGACCGGGAAGATCTCCACCCCGGGCAACAGCCCGTTCTCGCTGACCGGCCAGCCCTCGGCCTGCGGCACCGCGCGCGAGGTCGGCACCTTCAGCCACCGCCTGCCGGCGGACATGCTGGTGGCCAATCCCGAGCACCGCAAGCATGCCGAGGAGATCTGGAAGGTCCCGCACGGGTTGATCAATCCCAAGCCCGGCTACCACGCGGTGCAGCAGAACCGGATGCTGCGCGACGGCAAGCTCAATGCCTACTGGGTGCAGGTCAACAACAACATGCAGGCCGCGGCCAACATCATGGAGGAGGCCTGGCCGGGCTACCGCAACCCCGACAATTTCATCGTGGTGTCCGATGCCTATCCGACCGTCACCGGGCAGGCGGCCGACCTGATCCTGCCGGCGGCAATGTGGGTGGAGAAGGAGGGTGCCTACGGCAACGCCGAGCGTCGTACCCAGTTCTGGCACCAGCTGGTCAACGCCCCCGGCGAAGCGAAGTCCGACCTGTGGCAGCTGATGGAATTCTCCAAACGCTTCACCACCGACGAGTGCTGGCCGGCCGAACTGCTGGCGGCCAATCCGGAGTTCAAGGGCAAGACCCTGTTCGAGGTGCTGTTCGCCAACGGCAACGTGGATCGCTACCCGGTGTCGGACATCGAGGAGGGGTTCGCGAACCATGAGTCGGAAGACTTCGGCTTCTACGTGCAGAAGGGCCTGTTCGAGGAATACGCCGCGTTCGGTCGCGGCCACGGCCACGACCTGGCCCCGTTCGACATGTACCACCAAGCGCACGGCCTGCGCTGGCCGGTCGTGGACGGGAAGGAGACGCGCCGCCGCTACATCGAAGGCGCCGATCCGTACGTCAAGCCTGGCGAGGGCCACAAGTTCTACGGGTTCCCGGACAACCGCGCCGTGGTGTGGGCGCTGCCCTACGAGCCGCCCGCAGAATCGCCGGATGCCGAGTACGACCTGTGGCTGGTGACCGGGCGCGTGCTCGAGCACTGGCATTCCGGTTCGATGACCATGCGCATCCCCGAGCTGTACCGGTCGTTCCCGGCGGCGGTGGTGTTCATGAATCCCGACGATGCGCGCGCGCGCGGGCTCAAGCGCGGTGACGAGATCCGGGTGGTGTCGCGACGCGGGGAGATGCGCTCGCGGGTGGAGACACGCGGGCGCAACCGGATGCCGCCGGGCATGGTGTTCGTTCCGTGGTTCGATGCCGGCCAGCTGATCAACAAGGTCACGCTTGATGCGACCGACCCGATCTCCAAGCAGACCGATTACAAGAAGTGCGCCTGCAAGGTCGTGATCGCCTAGGAGGCATGTCATGCGGAACAAACCCCTGCTTATCGTCGCCGGCCTCGTCCTGCTCCTGTCGGTGCTGGTGTTCGCCGCCGGCTGGATGTTCGGCAGCCTGAAGCGGCCCGACGACGCCCAGCCCGCCGCGACTGCTTCGACCCCGGTGGGCGCGCGTGCCATCTTCGTCCCGGGCGATGGCCAGATCGACGCCCTCCGCCGCGGCGTCCCGGTCGACAAGGAAGGCCATCCGCCACCGATGGCGCGGGTGGAGAACACCGACATCCGCCGGGTGCGCAACTATCCGATGCAGCCGCCGACCATCCCGCACGCGATCGACGGCTACCAGGTCGACAAGAACAGCAACCGTTGCATGCTGTGTCATGCGCGCGCCAATGCGGCCACTTTCCAGGCCCCGCCGGTCAGCGTGACCCACTACATGGACCGCGACGACCAGTTCCTGGCGACGATCTCGCCGCGACGCTACTTCTGCAGCCAGTGCCACGTGGTCCAGACCGACGCGCCGACGCTGGTGGCCAACGGCTTCCGCGACATCGACAGCCTGATGGCCGCGCCGCCGCCGGGAGGACATTGAGCCATGTGGGCATGGACCAAGCGGCATGCGCAGGGCTTCTGGCGGACGCTGCGTTCGCCGAGCCGCTACTACAGCCTGGGTTTCCTGACCGTGGCCGGGTTCATCGCCGGTGTGATGTTCTGGGGTGGTTTCAACACTGCGCTGGAGGCGACCAACACCGAGCAGTTCTGCACCAGCTGCCACGAGATGCGCGACAACGTCTTCCAGGAGCTGAAGGGCACGATCCACTACACCAACCGTTCCGGGGTCCGGGCCACCTGCCCGGACTGCCACGTGCCGCACAACTGGACCGACAAGATCGCGCGCAAGATGCAGGCCTCCAAGGAGGTCTGGGGAAAGATCTTCGGCACGATCAACACCCGCGAGAAGTTCCTCGACGAACGCCTGGTCCTGGCCACCCACGAATGGACGCGACTGAAGGCCAACGACTCGCTGGAGTGCCGTAACTGCCACGACTTTGATTCGATGGACCTGACCCGGCAGAGTCCGCGAGCGGCGCAGATCCATGGCCTGTGGCTGCGCAGTGGCGAGCGCACCTGCATCGACTGCCACAAGGGTGTCGCCCACCAGCTGCCGAACATGGCGGGCGTGCCGCAGGGCTGAGCCGCGCGGTCGGGTGCGGGATACAGGGGCAGCCAGGGCACGGCTGGAAGGCAGGACGTGCCGTTCCCGATCGCATCCTCGCAGCCGGCATTCGGCGCGATGGATGCCTGATCCACCCGGAGTCCGGACATGAATGGAGCAACCCTGCGGTTCCTGGTCCTGGTCGCCGCACTTTCGCCCTTGCCGGCGCTTGCGCAGAAGACCGATGACGAGCGCGATGCGGAGATCGCCCACCTGCGGGAGACCGTGGATCGGCTGGTCCAGCGCATCGAGGTGCTGGAATCGGAGCGGGGGCAGGCGCCAGTTGCGGCGGGTCCTGGTTTGCCTGCACCGGCGGCGGTCGCGACGGGGCCTGTTCCGCCAGCAACCACCACGCCTGCGCCGGCGGCCGTCGTCATCGATCCTGCGGTGGCGTCCATGCCGGTTCCCGTTCCCGACGAATCGCCGCTGCCCGCGCATCCGTCCTTCAGCGAGGACGAGCTCGGCGGCGCGCGCGTGGACAACGAGCTGGCGCCGGGCGAGGACGGGCAGGAGGGATTCTTCCCGGTCCGCGGGACCTCCACCTGGCTGCGCCTGAGTGGCTACGCCAAGCTCGATGCGATGTACGACACTGATGACGCCGGCGTCAGCGACCAGTTCATCACCTCGACGATCCCGGCCGGCGACCAGGCCGGTGATGGCAGTTTCAACATGCACGCGCGCCAGACCCGGTTCACCATCGAGGCGCGCCGGCAGACGGACTACGGCTGGCTGCGTTTCGTTCTGCAGAACGACTTCTATGGTTCCGGTGGTTCGTACGGATACAACCTGCGCCATGCCTGGGGCCAGTTGGGCAATACCTATGTCGGCTACGGCTTCTCGGCGTTCCTCGACCTGGATTCCGGGCCCGATACGCTCGACTTCGCCGGACCCGGCGCGGTCCCGTTCGCGCGCCTGGCCAGTGTCCGCCAGTACGTGCCGCTGTCCAACGGCAACCAGCTGGTCTTCGCCGCCGAACACGCGCCGCCGGAGATCACATCCTCATCGGGGTCGGCGCGCACGACCGCGCCCAACCTGGTCTTCGTCGCCCGACATGAAGGAGAAAGCGGCCACATGCAGGTCGGTACGCTGCTGCGCCAGCTGGCTTACCGCGACGATGCGGGCAGCGACGAGGCGATGGCGGGCGGCATCACCGTCAGTGGTGCATGGGGTGCCGAGGCGGGCAATTACGTGACCTGGGGCGCGGTCGGCGGCCGCGGCATCGCCACCTACGTCGGCGATCTGGGAGGCATCGGACTGGATGCGGTGGTCGATGACACCGGCGCGCTCGAGGTGCTCGACGAATGGGGCGGCTGGATCGGCTATGGCCATCCCTGGAACGAACACTGGCGTTCGACCCTGACCTGGGGCCGGTTGTACCTGGACCGGAACGATTCGCTCGCGCCGGACGCATTCCGGCGCAGCGACTATGCGGCGGCCAACGTGATCTACGCACCGGTGCCCAGCTGGAGCTGGGGCCTTGAACTGGTCTATGGCAAGTTGCAGCAGCAGGACGGCACCGATGGCGATGCGTTCCGGCTGCAGACCTCGTTGAAGTACGACTTCATCAAGTAGCAGGGCTTGGGGGGCGGAAAGTTGTGACATGATCGGCCCGACCTTCAAGGCTTCGGGGGATGTCATGGGAACCGGTTCGCGTCAGCTGGTCGTTGCGGTGGCTTTCCTCGTTTCAGGTCTGGCCACCGGCAGCGCCGGCGCGCACGACGACTCGCTCGCCATGGCCGCCGCGCAAGCCGCCGCCAGCCAGGCATCCGCGCCAAACGCGGGGTCGGTGCTGTTCC
This sequence comes from Pseudoxanthomonas daejeonensis, assembly GCF_010093205.1. GTDB lineage: Bacteria > Pseudomonadota > Gammaproteobacteria > Xanthomonadales > Xanthomonadaceae > Pseudoxanthomonas > Pseudoxanthomonas daejeonensis. Next base: position 1,564 of record NZ_PDWN01000018.1, on the reverse strand, counting down.
GCAACGTGCGGATCTTCGATGGCACGTCCGGCCGCGTCTCCGGCCCGAGCGACGTGCTGGTCCGTGGCAACCTGATCGAACGCATCTCGCCGGGGCTGGTCCCCGAGCCGGCGACGAAGGTGATCGACGGTGGCGGACGGGTACTCATGCCCGGCCTGATCGACGCGCACTGGCACAGCATGATGGCCGCTCCCTCGCTGGGCGCGATCCTCAGTGGCGACCATCGCTACCTGACCGCGATCGCGGCCGCCGAATCCACCCGGACCCTGATGCGCGGCTTCACCAGCGTGCGCGACGTGGGCGGCAATTCCTTCGGCCTGAAGCAGGCGGTGGACGAGGGCGTGCTGCCGGGCCCGCGCATCTACGCGTCCGGGGCGATGATCAGCGTGACCAGCGGCCACGGCGACTTCCGCCAGGCCGGCGACCTGCCGCGGACGATGGGCGCCCCCGGCCCGACCGACCTGGAGGGCGACACCGCCATCGCCGACAGCCCCGACGAGGTGCGCATGCGCGTGCGCGAGCAGCTCATGCGTGGCGCCGCGCAGATCAAGCTGACCGCCGGAGGCGGCGTGTCCTCGCCGCATAGTCCGTTGGATGCGATCACCTTCACGCCGGCGGAGCTGCGCGCGGCGACCGAGGCGGCCGGCAACTGGGGCACCTACGTCACCGTGCATGCCTATACGGCCGAAGCGGTGCGCCAGGCGATCGAGGCCGGGGTCAAGGTCATCGAGCACGGCAGCCTGATGGACGATGCCACTGCCCGGCTGATGGCGCAGCGGGGGATCTGGCTGAGCATCCAGCCGTTCCCCGATGAACTGGCCGAGGCGTTCCCGCCGGGTTCGTTCGAGCGGAAAAAGGCCGAGGAAGTGTTCGCGGGCAACAACCACGCCTACGACCTGGCCAAGAAGTACCGGCTCAAGACTGCGTGGGGCACCGACGTGCTGTTTTCCGCCGCACTCGCCGGGCGGCAGGGCGCGATCCTCGCCAGCCTCACCCGCTGGTACACGCCGGCCGAAACCCTGGTCATGGCCACCGGCACCAATGGCGAACTGCTGCAGCTGAGCGGCAAGCGAAATCCTTATCCGGGGAAGGTCGGCGTGGTGCAGGAAGGCGCGTTCGCCGACCTGCTGCTGGTCGACGGCGATCCGACCGTGGACATCAGCCTGGTCGCGCGCCCGGAACAGGCCTTCAAGGTCATCATGAAGGACGGGCGGATCTACAAGGACACGCTGGGCGCCCAGGCGCCCTGAACGGAGCGGTTGCCGGGCGGTCCAGTTCCGCCCGGCAACCCTGATTCCACGCCGTTGCGGGATCCGCCGGGCAGGGGGCCGAGGTCGCGGTCAGCACGTCCAGCGCCGTGGCTTGCGCCTGAAGCTGGCCCCTTCACATGCGGCGAGTCCGTCCGTCAGCGCCGTATTGCTGGCCGGTGCTGCCCGGCCATATCCTGTCGCCGCAATCAAGGGACGCAGTGCCCGGATTCGCACACAAGGGGAGGGTGGCTTCGCGAGTGTGAAGTCGCCCAGCAAGCAGTCGCGGGTGCACGGGGGCGGGGATGGATCTGGGG
>NZ_PDWN01000017.1 GCF_010093205.1 Pseudoxanthomonas daejeonensis | reverse complement strand
CGCCCGCACCTGGTCGAGGACCTCGGCGGCGTTGCGCACGTTGGCTTCAGGATTCACGTCGGGCGCGAACGGCCGCACCATGTCGGCGAACATGCCCAGCTGCCCGACCTTCTCCTCGAGGGTCATGCGCGCGAGCAGGGACTCGACTCTCGCGTCGGCGGGCTTGGGGGCGATCGGCATCGGTTGTGCGTGTAGGTCGGGGACGAAGGCTGGATTCTAACGGAGCCCCGCGCCATCACCAGCCGCGGCGCCGTCCACGGCTCATGTAATGGAATGTAACGCTCGAAACAGCCGGGCGAACCCGTCGCATCGGCAAACGGCATCCGCAAGCGCAAAAGAAAGCGGCGCGGAGCGTGAAGCTCCGCGCCGCCGTGGCGCGCCGTCGTCACTCCGGTGCGCCAGCAAACATCCCGGCGTAATCAGCCGCCGGCGGGCACGACCTTCAGTTTGGTCGTGTCGACCTTGGATACGCCCTGGATGCCGGCGGCGACCTTCTTGGCCTGGTCCGCCTGTGCCTGGGTATGGGCGGTGCCGGTCAGGAAGACCACGCCATTGACCGTATCGACGTCGATCTTGGTACCCGCCACCTCGGTATCGGCGAGCAGGCTCGACTTGACCTTGGTGGTGATCCAGGTGTCGTCGACCGGCTGCGCCGAAGCCGCTTCGGCGGCAGGCTTCTTGGCCGGCTTGTCATCGTTGGCCATCGCCGCACCGGAGAACAGGACCGCGGCAAGGGTGGCGGCGAGGATCGTGGTGCTCTTGCGCATGTGTGACCTCATTCATTGCCGGCGGTGTCGCCGGGTGTGGGGCAAGTCTCTGCAGATCGCCGTACAGCGCCGGTGAAATCAGATGTGAAGGTTGTGCTGCGTTCAGCACCCTGAGTGCGCTTGCAGCAACCTGTCGCCGACGCGTGTAATGCGCGTGCCCTGTCCAGACCATCCACATGTCCAACGACCTCAACGTGGCGCTGCTCGGCTTCGGCCTGGCCGGAAGCGTCTTCCATGCACCGCTGGTGGCATGCACGCCGGGCTTGCGCCTGCATACCGTGGTATCGCGCGATGCCGGCAAGGTGCACGCGGGCCATCCGCAGGCGCGCGTGCTCGCCGACCCCGCGCAGGCCTTCGCCGATGCCGCCATCGACCTGGTGGTGGTGGCCACGCCCAACGACACCCATGCGCCGCTGGCACTGGCCGCACTGGCCGCGGGCAAGCACGTCGTGGTGGACAAGCCGTTCGCCCTGGACATCGGCCAGGCCCGGTCGATGATCGCCGCTGCGGAGCAGGCCGGGCGCGTGCTGGGCGCGTTCCACAACCGGCGCTGGGACGCGGATTTCCTCGCCCTGGGTGCCCTGCTGGAGGCCGGCGCGCTGGGCGAGGTGGTCGAACTGCATTCGCACTTCGACCGCTTCCGTCCGCAGGTGCCGGACCGGTGGCGCGACCGCGCGGGCGCGGGCAGCGGCCTGTGGTACGACCTGGGCCCGCACCTGGTCGACCAGGTGCTGAAGCTGTTCGGCCCGCCCCTGGCGGTGTGCGCCGACCTGGCGCAACAGCGCCAAGGCGCGCAGGCGACCGACTACTTCCACGTACAGCTGCGCTACCCGCGACTGCGCGCGGTCCTGCATGCCGGCGCGCTGGTGCCCGGGCACGGACTGCGCTTCGCCGTGCATGGCACGGGTGGAAGCTGGATCAAGCACGGCCTCGATCCGCAGGAGGACGCCCTGCGCGGCGGTGCGCTGCCCACCGACGCCGGCTGGGGACGCGATCCACGGCCGGGCACGCTGCTGCAGGTGCAGGCCGATGGCAGCGTGCACGAGGCGCGTTCGCCCTCTCCGCACGGCAACTACCCGGCCTACTACGCCGCGTTGCGCGATGCGATCAACGACGGTACGCCGCCGCCGGTGGGTGCCGGCGAAGCCCTGCAGGTGATGCGGGTCATCGAGGCCGGACTGCTCAGCGACGCGCAACGGCGCGAGGTCGCCTTCGACTGAGCGGCCGCGCTACTCGCGCTTCACGCCGTGCCCGCCGAACCGGTCGCGCAGCGCCGCGAGCATCTTGTCGGCGAAGGAGTCCTTCTCGCGCGAACGCAGCCGCTCCAGCAGCGAGAGCGTGATCACCGGCGCGGCCACGTCCAGCTCGATCGCCTCGGCCACGGTCCAGCGCCCCTCGCCCGAATCGGCCACGAACGGCGCGATGCCGTCCAGCGCAGGATTGTCCTGCAGCGCATCGGCGGCCAGGTCCAGCAGCCAGGACCTGACCACGCTGCCGTGCCGCCATATTTCCGCGACCTGCGGCAGATCCAGCGCGAGCGACTCCTTGCGCTGCATGATCGCGAAGCCCTCGGCATAGGCCTGCATCATTCCGTACTCGATGCCGTTGTGGATCATCTTGGCGAAGTGCCCTGCACCACTGGGGCCGACCCGGCCCCAGCCGCGCTCGGGCGCCGGCGCGAGCGTTTCGAACAGCGGCCGCAGCCGTTCGCAGGCCTGCGCGTCGCCGCCGACCATCAGGCTGTAGCCCTCGGCCAGGCCCCACACCCCGCCACTGGTGCCGCAATCGAGGAAGTGGACGCCCGCTTCCCGGCATCGCGTCGCGCGGCGCTGGCTGTCCTGGTAATTGGAGTTCCCGCCATCCACGACCACGTCGCCGGCCTGCAGCAGCGGACCCAGCGCCTCCAGCGTCGCATCCACCACCGCGCCGGCCGGCACCATCAGCCACAGCGTGCGCGGCGCCGGCTGCGCGGCCACCAGCGCCGCCAGCGAGTCGAACGTCTCCAGCCCGTGCGCCTCGCTCGCCGCCTGGCGCGCCGCCGCGCCGGGATCGAAGCCGGCCACCCGGTGCCCGCCACGCTTCAACCGCGCCGCCATGTTCGCGCCCATCCGGCCCAGCCCGATCATGCCGATGTCCATGCGACCTCCCTTCGTGTGTAGGGCAGAGCCTCGCATGCGGCACCGGCGGGCGCCAATGCACGTCCACGAATCGTGGTTCGACAGCGGGACAAGCGACGTACCTCGCACGCCAGCAGGCGGCTGTTCCGTGCAGCCTGGAGCCGCGCCCACCCCGCCATGGCCTTAATGCGCGCGGGCGTCCGCGTGCGATCTCACACCAGCAGCAGCGCGAATGCGGCCAAGACCAGGATCGTGGTGAGGCTGAACGACGCGATGACCAGCGCCAGCGCCTTGAGCCAGCCGGACCGGTACAGCGCGCGGTAGGCGATCGCGCGGGCCACGATGTACCAGACCACGGCCGCGCAGGCCAGGACCACGCCGGCTTCGCGGGCTTCCGCAGTGCGGGCGAGCTGCTCTCCGATGGAGAACATCACCACGAACGGGCATGCGAGGAAGGCCTGGATGGAGAATGGCTCGCGCAGCGTTGCGCGGGTGACCTTGCTGCCGTCCTGGCGCAACGTGCCCAGCGCCGCGCCGAGGGCGTAGATGCAGAACACGGCCGAGCGCGTGAGCAGCAGGAACTGCTCGCTGCCGAACAGCAGCTTCCCCACCGGCGTGGACATCGTCGGCAGCGATACCTTCAACGCCATCTCCGCCACGTGCGCCAGCACCACCGAGAGGATCAGCATCAGCACCGGGCTGATGGTTTCCTCGAACTGCCGCTCCGGCGGCTGGGCGAGCTCCAGCCGGGTATAGCGCGCCATCGCACCCGGATGCCGCAGCACCCGCCAGAACGTGCGCGGATAGAACACCAGCCAACCCACGAGCTCGTAGAGGAATTCTTCCAGCGAGCGCAGCAGTCGCATCAGGTCCATGGCGTTCCTGCAGAAGCCGAGGGGTCACCGTGGCGTGGACGGCGGCGAAGGCACGTACGTCGTCGCCCTGCGGATCATGCAACCCGGGAGCTCAGCCCCGCCCGAGGTAATCCAGCTTGCCCAGCGGCACGCCGTTGTGGCGCAGCACGGCGTAGGCGGTGGTGACGTGGAAATAGAGGTTGGGCAGGGCGAAGCCGGTGAGGTAACCCAGGCCTTCGAAGGAATGCTCGCCGCGCGGGGTCCTGAGCAGGACCGGTCGCGTCTCGCTGCCATCGATCTGGGCCGGCGCGAATTCCCGGAGGTACGCGATCGCACGGTCGATGCGCGCGTATAGACCGGCGAAATCGCTCTCGTCGTCGACGAACACCGGGGCCTCCACGCCTGCCAGGCGCGCGGCGCCGTTCTTGGCGGTGTCGGTGGCCATCTGCACCTGGTTGAGCAGCGGTCGCATGTCAGGTGCGAGCCGCGCCTGCAGCAGCACGGCCGGCTCGAAGCCGCGTTCGATGGCATGCGCTTCGCCGCGCTGGAGCACCTCGCGCAGGTTGCGCAGCGCGCGCATGAAGGCCGGAACGGAAGCGGCGTACATCGAGATCGGTGCAGTCATCGGATATCCCGTACAGGAGAAGGGAGCGCCGGCCCTGCGGCCGGCGCCAGGGTGCTCAACGCAACCAGCCGCGGGCCCGGCAGCGCCGCGCATAGGCCAGCAAGGCCAGCGAGATCACCAGCAACAGCACGGGCATGGCCAGGCCGGCGACGCCGTAAGCCTGCCAGGCGGGGGTGACCAGGTAGGCGCCAGCGAACTGGACCAGCAGCGCCAGCAGCGAGACGCCGAACATCGGCACCGCCCAGCGCCTGCGCAGCAGCAGGCACAGCGCACCGAGCACGCCGCCGATCACCGCGAAGGCAAAAGCCACGTTCACCCATGGCGGGGTGGCCAGGAAGACCTGCCGTTCGGCCTCGGCCAGGGTGGCCAGGCGCGCTTCATCCATGGTCACCTGGACGAAGAACATCGCCAGGCCCAGCAGGTTCCACACCAGGGCCAGGATCGCCACCCACCAGTAAGCCTTGGGCCTGACCGGCCCGGACGTCGTCTGCATGCGTCCTCCCGTCGCGGCGCCAGTGCCGCGGCCTGAGCGTACGCCTTTGCCCGCCGGCCCGGCAGTGCGGACCGCAACCGGGCTAAACCCGCGCCCGTTGCGGCCGCTAATCCCTGAACTCCCAGCGCACGCTTGCCGGCCGTGCGCGTCCTTGCGTGCCGGCGATACCGGAGCTCATGCCATGCCGATCGACCGCGGTCCTTCCGTCTCCGTCCGTGAACCCGCGGTCGACGCGGTCGTGGCGGCCGGTGCGCGGTCGGTCCTGCCCGATTTCGCCGACGGCATGGCCGCCCTGCCCGGCGAGCTGGGCAGCCTGGGCCGCCGCCTGCAGTCGGCGCTGCGCGAGGAGGACTGGCGCACCTGCCACCGCCTCCTGCACCAGTTCCTGGACAAGTACCTGCGCGAGTTCGCCGAAAGCCTGGAGGCCGGTGGCGCGCTGGCCGAGTCCGACCAGCTGCGCGACCTGCTGCGGCAGGCGGTGGGCGTGGCCCTGGCCTCGCTGCTGCAGCCCTTGCCGGCACTGGCCGACGAGTCCAGCGCGCTGGGCACCGAGCTGCGGCAGTGGCGTCCGGGCAGCGACCTGGCCCCGCTGGCACGCCGGGTCCGCGAGCTGTGCCACCAGGTCGGCGTGCATGCCGGCGAGACCACCGAACAGCACACGCTGATGCTGGGCCTGTTCGACCTGCTGCTGGAGAACCTGGTCGAGCTGCTCGACGACGGCAGCTGGCTGCATGGCCAGGTCGCCGTGGTCCGCGAGCTGCTCGCCGGCGATCCGGACCGGCAGACCCTGGAGGCCACCCGCAACGGCCTGCGCGAGCTGGTCTACCAGCAGGGCCTGCTCAAGCAGGGCATCGTCGATTCCAAGGACGCGATGCGCACGATGATGGTGACCTTCGTCGAGCGGCTCGATGGCATGACCGCCAGCACCGGCCAGTTCCAGACCCGGATCGAAAGCCACCTGCAGGTCATCCGCGAGGCCCGCAGCATTGCCGAGTTGGGCAAGCGCATGGACGACGTGCTCGAGGACACCATCCAGCTGCAGGCGCAGGCGCTGCGCTCGCGCGAACAGATGGTCGCCGCGCGCGCCGAGGTCGACGCGGCCGAGGCGCGCATCCGCGAGCTGGAGACGCAGTTGCGCGACGTGGGCGACCTGGTCCGCAGCGATCCGCTGACCGGCGCGTTGAACCGGCGCGGCTTCGAGGAACTCTACGAGCGCGAGGCCGCGCACGCCGAGCGCGATGCTCGCCCGCTGACGCTGGCGGTGCTGGACCTGGACGAATTCAGCCGGCTCAACGCACGCCATGGCCATCCCGGGGGCGACGCGGCGCTGCGCCACTTCGTGGCGATCCTGCGCGGCGGCCTGCGTGCGGTCGACGCGGTCTGCCGCCATGGCGGCGAGGAATTCGTGCTGCTGCTGCCGGGAACGCCGCTGGCCGAGGCCCAGTCCGTCGTGCAGCGGATGCAGCGCGCGCTTGCCGCGCAGCCGGCGATGCATGAAGGGCGGCGCATCACGTTCACCTTCAGCGCGGGAGTGGCGATGCGCCAGCTTGGCGAAGACCGCGAGCACCTCGTCCACCGCGCCGACCGCGCGATGTACCAGGCCAAGCGCGACGGGCGCAACCGCGTGGTCGTCGCCCACTGACGCCGCTCCGGCGGTTCAGCTGCCGCGTGGCGGACGCCCCGGCGGCCGCTCGTTGCCTGTCGCCGTATACGCCGGCGGCGAGTAGAAATTGAGCGTCTTCAGCGGAGTCCGGCCGCTGTTGCGGATCTCGTGCGCCTCGCCGCGCTCGACCAGCAACAGGCTCCCCGCCGCCAGCGCGCGACGTTTGCCGTCCACGATCGCCACGCCGGTGCCCGAGACCACGTAGAGCCATTGCTCGGCACCGCCATGGCGGTTGTCCGCGTCGCCCTCGCGGCCTCCGGGTGCGATCACCATCTGTGCCGCCTGGACACCGCGGCATTCGAACAGCACGCGGAATCCCTGGCCGAAGCGCAAGCGACGGTGCTGCATGGGTTTCTCCGCGGCGGGAACCGCGACAGTGCGGCACCGTTCGTGAACACCGGATGCGCAGGTTGAACGGGACAGCTGCACCGCGCACTGTTTCACGCGTCCTTCCTCGGCAACGCGCTCAAGTGGCTGTCCACACGCCGCCGACGACAGGACCTCCCATGCTGCTCCATCTCGGCTTCGAGATCGCCTACCGCTTCGTCCAGCCCACGCCCATGGTGGTGATGCTGGACATCCACGGCTCGCGCAGCGGCGACATCACCGACTGCGAGCCGCTGTCGACGCTGCCCTCGGTGCCGCTGCGCAAGTACCGCGACGGTTTCGGCAATACCTGTACGCGCCTGCATGCACCAGCGGGCCTGCTGCTGCTGAGCGCTGCCGCGATCGTGCGCGACAGCGGCCTGCCCGACCGGCAACAGCCCGACGCCATGCAGGTGCCGGTGGAAGCACTGCCCGACGAGACCCTGCCGTTCCTGCTGGGCAGCCGCTATTGCGAGTCCGATACACTGATGCAGTACGCGTGGGACCGCTTCGGCCATGTCGAACCCGGCTGGACGCGGGTCCAGGCGATCTGCGACCACGTGCACGCGGCGATCCAGTTCGGCTACCACCATGCCGATCCGACGCGCGGCGCCCTGCGTGCGCTGGAAGAAGGCCGCGGCGTGTGCCGTGACTTCGCACACGCGGCGGTGGCCCTGTGCCGCTGCATGAACATTCCCGCGCGCTACTGCACCGGCTACCTGGGCGACATCGGCGTGCCGCCGGTGGATGCACCGATGGACTTCTCGGCCTGGTTCGAGGTCTGGCTGGATGGCGACTGGTACACCTTCGACGCGCGCCACAACGTGCCACGCATCGGCCGCGTCCTGATCGCACGCGGACGCGACGCGGCGGACGTGGCGATCAGCAGCACGTTCGGCCCGAACACGCTTGAACGCTTCGACATCGTGACCGAAGAGACCCCCCATGCCGCGCTCGATATCGCGCGGGATCCGGTCCCGGTCGACTGCGTCGCCTGAATGCATCCCCGCGCAGTACGTCCACGCCGCGGGCATTTCACGCCGCGCAGCCGTTGCGTTCGCATCCGGTCAACGCGGCATCGCCAATGATCCGCACACAGGGCGGCGAACCGCCCCCACAGGAGATACCCATGAAGACGATCCGCATCATCCTCGCCTCGGCCGCGTTCGCATTCGCCGGTGCCGCCATCGCCGGCGACGGCAACCTGTCCAGCACCGACAAGGTCAAGAAGATGGACGCCGACGGCGACAGCCGCCTGTCCCTGGCCGAGTTCACCGCCGGTGGCCACAAGACCAGTGACGATTTCGCCAAGTACGACATCAATGGCGACGGCTACGTCACCGACGAGGAGATCGACGCCGGCCAGGAACGCGGCATGACTCCGGGCGAGAAGAAGGACGTCCGCGCCAAGGCGCGGCCGGTGCCGACCACCAACCCGAAGTCGCCCGAGCCCACGCCGTAACGGCCCCGCTCTAGCGGCCACATGTGCAACGCCCGGCCATTGGCCGGGCGTTCTTCTTGCGGCGTCGCGACCGGCTTGCGGTCAGTGGGCGGGCGCGGGCAGCTGCGCCAGCGTATGCGCGGCGATCGCATCCAGGTTCGCCTGTTCGCCTACGCCCGGCCTTACCGTACCGGTGTTGAGTGCGCGCCAGACCACGCGGATCGAGCCGGGCTCCACCATCTCCACCAGCAGGCCACCCTCGGTGCGGTCGCTGGTGTTGTAGCGGACCACGGGCGCGCCATCCTCGTTGCGCACCACCAGCTGCGAGCAGCTGCCGCCGCTGCACTTGATCCCCGCCATCGGCGTGGTGTTCCCCACTTCGGTCTGCACCGCCTGCACGTCGTGGATATCGCGAACGCCCACCCGCCATGCGACCAGGAAGTCCGCACGCGCCACGTCCACCGGGCGATAGCCCTTGGCCTGCAGCGCGCTGTCCAGCGCCTTCTGCAGGCGTGCGCGGAGCTGCTCGTCCTGGACGCGCGCATCCTGCTCGGGCGCGGTGATGGAGGGCATGGGCACGAAGGCATAACCGTGCCCCGGCATGGCGGTCGCCGGCAACACCACGGTCACCTGCCCGGCCGGTGTGTTGCGCGCGGCCGTGGGCGAGAAGGAGCAGCCCGCGGCGGCGACAAGCAGGCCGCACGCCAGCAAGGGTGCGGCGATCCTGGCAATGCGGGAACGGGGAATGTTCAAGGGTCGACTCCTGGGGTCCGGAAATGGGCGGCCAGGGCCAAGCATAGCCAATCGCCCGGCCCGCGCCTGCTGTACGGGGCGGCCATGCGGTCCGATGGCCGGAGGACGCTCCGCTGCTGGCATCCCCGGACAGCCAGCCCTTGCGCTGCCGCCCTGCGGCCTTCCGCGCGTGCCGATCCGACGGCCCGGATCACGATGCGGCCACGCGAGCCTGACCGGGACCACGCTCACGCGCGCTTTACCCGATCGCGGCAGACTGGCGCGCCCACACAGGAGTGCGCCCATGGAAACCCAGCAGCTGCATCGCGGCCGCCTGATCGACCACCTCCAGCTGGTGGTGCGCGACCTGCCGGCCAGCCAGGCCTTCTACAGCGCCATCTTCGAGGTGCTCGGCGTGCCCCTGGGTGGCACGGGCGAGGGCTATTTCTGGGCGGACGAGCTGTTCGTCTCCACGGCCGACAGCGAAGCGGCGGCCGGCGAGTTGACCGGTCGCCACCATCTCGCTTTCCAGGCCCGTGACCGGGCGACGGTGGATGCGTTCCACGCCGCGGCACTGGCCCACGGCGGGAGCGACAACGGCACCCCGGGCGAACGTCCCTACCATCCCGGCTACTACGCCGCCTTCGTGCTCGATCCGGACGGCAACAACATCGAGGCCGTGTACCACGGCCCGGCCGAACGCAGCGCCAGCTCGGTGACGGTGACGTTCGCCGGGTAGTCCTTCGCGACTCAGGGCCTGGCTGCGGCGGTGGCGGTGCCCGTCACTTCCTGCCAGCTGCTGTCGGGATCGAACGCCGCCATCGCCTGGGCCAGCTTCGGGCTCTCCGGCCCCAGGTCCTTCTCGAACACCTGGCCGTCGTGGCTGACGAGGAAGGTCATTACCCCGGTGTCGCCATACCGCGCCGGCCAGGCCACCAGGGCGAAACCGCGGCTCATGTTGTCGCCCAGCGTGTAGGGATAGGCGCCCCGCGGCGCCGACTGCCCCTGCGCCTGGAGTATCCGGTAGTGGTAACCGTGCCAGGCGCCATCGGGCGTGTCGTCGCCGAACAGCGGACCGAGCGGACTTTCCGCACCGCCGTCGGCTTGCCAGAACAGGCCATCGCGCTTGCCATCGGTGCTGACGAACTTCTGCGCGTACTCGAGCACGCCGTCGCCATCGCGGTCCTCGCTGGCGTACTCCTCCTGCGCATCCACGTAGGCCAGCGACGCCTGCATGGCGTCAAGTTCGTTGCGGCCGATCCGGCGCGCGCGCAGTTCCGGCGCGCCGGCCTCCAGGTCGAAGGCCCAGCCCGCGGCGCCCTTCACCAGCGGCACCGGCAGGGTCCAGCCCTCCTTGCCGACGGCGAGCGTCGCGTGGGTGGCGTCGCGCTTCTGCAGCACGTGGTGTTCGCGGTAGCGGGCGAGGAAGGCGTCGACATCACCCCGGTCGACGTTGTCCAGCGGGACGTACTGCGCCCAGTCGGGGCCGAACAGTTCGACCAGGCGGGCAGCGTCGGCACGCTCGGTGCCCAGCGCGGCGACCAGGGCCTCGGCGGTCGCCTCGGGCGTGGGATAGGCCCGCTGCGCCACGGCCGGCAATGCGAGCAGCGAGAGGCACAGGACCGGGAGCAGGCGAAGGGAAACAGTCATGGCAGGTCTCCTGGTCAACGGCGGCGGCCACCGCCACCACCCCGTGGCGGCGACGAACGGTGCATGGGTGCCCCACCGCTGCGCGCGCCCGAGGGACGCTGCGAAGCGGAGTAGCTGCTGTGCCCGCGGCTGGAGGCCGCGCGCGACTGCCCCGGGTTGCCTGCGCCGGAGAAGGCGTTGTTGTTGTGCCCGGCCTGCCCGGTCGATGCGCGCTGGCGCGCGTCGGCCTGCGCCCGGACGTTGCTGTTGGAGGCCCCGGCGCCCTGTCCGGCGTTGCCACGCTGGCCTGCATCACGCTGGCCTGTGTTGCGCTGGCCGGCATCGCGCTGGCTGATGTCGCGCGAAGCCTGGCCGGCGCGATCGCGCGCTTCCATGTTGCTCGTGGCCGGCGGCTGGATGCCACTGCGCTCCATCGACTGGCGGGCACGGTCGCGGTCGGCATTGCGCGCCTGCGACTGGTCACGACCGCGATACGCGTCGCGATTGGCCGCGCCATCCTTCTGCCGCCCGTACTTCTCGCGGCTCGCGTTGTCGCGATACGGCACGCCATCGCGATTGGCGGCGTTGTGGTTCCACTTGCCGTCGCCGCCGCGATCGATCTGGCGGTTGCTGTTGAACTCGTTGTAGCGGTCGATGTCGATGTCGATGTCGTTGCCGCCCCAGTTGAAGTCGCCCCACAACGCGCCCCCCACCGCGACGCCGATGCCGAAGCTGAGCAGCGCGCCGCCCGGGTAGTAGTACGGCGGTGGCGGGTAGTAGTACGGGGGATAGGACGGATAGGCCCAGCCGCCGTAGACGACGCTGGGGTTGTAGCTGGGCACGTACACCACTTCGGGGTCGGCCGATTCGATGATGATGGTCTGCGGCGCGGCAGCGGCGGCGGGCGCGGCAGCCTGCGTGCTCACCTTCTGCTGCTCGTTGGACTTCAGGTTGCCAGCCGCTTCGGCCTGGTGGCGCAGGCGCTGCACCGAGGCCATCACCGCATCGGGCTGGCCCAGGAACGCATCGCCCATTTTCTGCACCCACGCCGGGTCCTGCCCGAGCACGGCCAGCAGCTGCGGGAACGCGACCAGCGATTGCACGCTCGGATCCCAGGGCTGGCTGGCGACCTGCTTCACCGCCGCCTCGCCCTTGGCGTCCTTGTGCGCGGCCGACCATTTCACCGCGTCGGCAACGTCGCCAGGATAGGTCGAGGCCATCAGCACCTGCGCGAGCAGCGAATCCGGATACAGCGCGATCGGCGCCATCATCTGGTCGAGTTGCTCGACGCTGAACGTCGACGATGCGGCCGGCTTGGCACTGGACGCAGCGGACTGCGGCGCGGCCCAGGCCGTCGCCACGCCGGGTCCGTCCGCCACCGCGAGCAGCAGCGCGGTAGCCAGCAATTGGGGCGCGGAAATGCGCATGGGATCCTCCTGGAACGCGGAGGCGGGCCCCATCGGGACCCGCCTGTACGGGACGCGGCCGGTAGCCGCGATCGGCTACTTGGCCTTGCCGGCCTGCACGCCCTTGTCGACCACCAGCTTCACCACGACCTTGCGGGCCCCGGCGTTGCTGCCGTTGCCGGCATCGGGCGCCACGCCCATGCCATCGCCGGCACGGACCCGCCCGGGGGCCAGCCCGGCATGCTGTTGCAGGTAGTCGGTGACCGCGGTGGCACGGCGCTCGCTCAGGCGCTGGTTGGCCGCCGCGTCGCCGGTGGAATCGGTGAAGCCCTGCAGCACGACCTGGTAGTCGGCGGTGTCCTTGGCCTTGGTGGCCAAGGCGTCGAGGTCGGCCTTGCCGGCGGCGGAGATCGCCGTGCTCCCGCTGGCGAACAGCACCTCGGCCGTGGCCAGCGCTTCGTACTTGCCGAAGTCGTCCATGCGCGCGGTGGTCGGCGCAAGCCCGGCCTCGACCTGCTGGGCGACCTTGAAATCCTCGGACTTGAAGCTGACCTCGGTCGCGCTGAAACCCGCACCGGCAGGCACGGCCTCGACGGTGACCGGCAGGCCCGGCATCAGCGCACCCTGCCCGACCTTCTCGTGGATGGCGCCGGTCAGGCCCTTGGTCTTCTTGTAGGTCGTATCGGCGTTGACGGTGATGGTCTGGGTCGCGTTGTTGGCGTCCTTGACCGTGATCGTGTCGCCCTGGACGGCGGTGACCAGGCCCTTGATCTTGATCTTCTCGCCGTCGGCGGCAAACGACGGCAGCGCGACCAGCAGGGTCGCCAGTGCCGCGGCGCGCAACAGGCGCCGGGGATGCGAGGGAGTATTCATTGTTCCTCCAGCGGTGAAGGGAGAACCGGCCCCGCCGCATCCGGGATCATCCGCGGGGCGCCGGCCTGGATATGGCGAGGGCGCGGCGGGCGTCTTCGCGGGGGGCACCGGACCGGGCTGACGCTACGCGCGGCGACGGAAACGCCTCAATTGGCCTTTGGCCCCACGCAGCCGCGAACGGCGGGAACCATCGATGCATCGCATTCAGGAAATGCATCCGGGCCCCACGGCGGCGCCATGCGCGCATGCTCTAATCGCGGCACGCCCACGGAGACGCCGCCATGCGCTGCATCGGACTGTTCGCCGTTTCGCCGGTCCAGGACCTGGCGGCCGCACTGGACTGGTATGCAAAGCTGTTCGGTCGTCCGGCGGACGACCGCCCGATCCCGGATCTCGCGCAGTGGTACCTGGACGGCTTCGGCTTCCAGGTGATGCGCGAACCTCGGCGGGCCGGCGGCGGCATGGCCACGCTGGTGGTGTCCGACATCGAAGCCGAGCGCGCGCGCCTGGCCACGGCGGGCATCGAGTCCGGCGAGACCGTGCGTGGCCCGTTCGGCGCGATCGCGCAACTCGACGATCCGGATGGCAACCGGATCACCCTGGCCGAGCCGCCACGCACCTGAGCGCGACGCCGCCTCGCCGGCGCGCCACGGGAATCGCGCGCTAGCGACCCTTCGCCTTCGCCGCCGACTGTTGCTGGCGGACCCAGCGCATCTGTTCGAGGAAGGTCGCGGTCCAGTAGGTGTCGCGGTGCCGGTCGAGGTAGTCCAGCAGTTCCTCGTGCGCCTGCACCGACACGCTCAGGTGGTCGCCTCCGATGCCGTGGAAGGTGAAGTTGACCATGGTGCCCTGGCGTCCGGCCTCCTCCACCAGTGCGATCAGCTGCGTGCCCGTGGCGTCGACCGGCACGTGCACCGGCACGGCCTGCGTATCGAGCGCGGCCATGTCCGGGACCACGGTGCCGCCGACCAGCTTGATGCCCACGAACTGGTCGCTGATCGCATCGATGTAGTTGCCGTCCTTCGCCTGGCGGTCGCCGCAGGGCGCGGTGAAGGTACGCCCGTCGCTGCGTCCGTCGAGCGCCTGCAGGAACGTGTTGGCCAGCACCACCTGTTCGCGCATCTGCGCGACGCTGACGCCATCGAGGTCGCGTTCGGGCTGCACCCATTCGCGGCCCGCGCCCTGCGCCGAGCACTGGTGGAACAGGCTGTGGTTGCCCAGTTCGTGGCCGTTGCGCGCCGCGGCACGCCAGCCCTCCATGCGCAGTCGCACCGGCTCGTTCGCGGGCACCAGGTAGAACGTGCCCTTCAGTCCATGCCGGTCCAGCGCGGGGATCGCGTTGTCCAGCTGCGAATCCAGCGCGTCGTCGTAGGACAGGCTGACCGCGGCCCTCCTGCCATCGGGCCAGGCGAAATCCCGCGCCGCGTCCGCCACGGGTGAAACCAACAGGCCCGCGCACATCGCGGCCCACCCCATTCGCATGATCATCGCGCCCCCCGACATCGCCATTCCCCTGGCCCAGGAGCCAAAGCGTACCGCGACTCCGTGGCCTGCGCGTTGCGCACCGCGACGCCGCGCATCCACGGCATCGCGCATCGCAAACACGCCCCAGATGCCCTGCCAATGACTTGTCATGGCACCGGTGCTAGTGTGACCGGCGACACACAGCGCCTTTCATGGGGGGCATGGTCAGGCGTCCACCATCGTAGTCACTGCAAGGGGAGGACCGAAAAGATGAGCAATTTCTGGGATACCGTGTGGCTGATCCTGATGACCTTCGTCCTGGTCGCGTACCTGCTGGTCCTGTTCCAGATCATCGTCGACCTGTTCCGCGACAAGAACCTGGGCGGGTTCTCCAAGGCGATCTGGTTCATCGGCCTGATCTTCCTGCCGTTCCTCACCGCGCTGCTCTACATCATCGCCCGCGGTCGCGGCATGTCCGAACGCCAGGCCGCCGCGGTCCATGAGGCACGCGCGGAGACCGATGCCTACATCCGCAACATCGCCGGCGGCAAGTCGGCGGCCGGGCAGATCGCCGAAGCCAAGGCGCTGCTGGATGCCGGCACCATCAACGCCGAAGAGTTCGCCAAGCTGAAGGCCAAGGCCCTCGGCTGATACGGCACGCGCACGGCCCGGTTCCGCCGTTGCGGGACCGGGCCGTTCCGTCTTCAGGACGCGGACGCCGGCGACACGATCGTCGCGTCAGCCGAGATAGCGCAGCGTGGCCCAGGCCAGCACGAGGTAGCGCCCGGCCTTGGCCACGACCACCAGCGGCAGGAATACCCGCAGCGGTTCGCGCATGACGCCGGCGACCAGGGTCAATGGATCGCCGATCACGGGCATCCAGCTCAGCAGCAGCGACCAGCGGCCCCAGCGCCCATATCCGTGCTGCGCGCGCGTCAGTGCAGCCGGCGATACCGGAAACCAGCGACGCCCCTGGAAGCGCAGCAGCTCGCGCCCCAGCCACCAGTTCAGCGTGGAGCCCAGCACGTTGCCGGTGCTGGCCACCGCCACCAGCAACCACGGCGGATAGTCGGCCAGCAGCAGCGCGACCAGCGCCGCCTCGGACTGCATCGGCAGCAACGTGGCGGCCAGGAAGGCGGCGAGGAACAAGCCACCGTAGACCATGCCGCTGGCGATCATGCGCGCGCCTGTTCCGTCGCTGCGATGCAGCCGGCCGCAGGCATCGGCTGCTCGAGCGCGTCGATGAAGCCGTCCTCCAGCCCCAGCGTGCCGAACAGTCCCCGACGCGTGCCGGTCAGCACCCGCAGCATCTGGCCACGCCCGCCCGGCATGCGCCCCAGCGGCAACAGCGCGGCGTCGCGCAGCTTCGCCGCGACATCCTGCTCGGACTGGAACAGCGGGGTGAGCCATCGGCTCCACAGCTGGTAGATCCACACGTGCGCGCGGCGTTCGCGCTGATAGGCGGCCAGTGCCTCCGGCAGCGATGCCTCGCCCTGCAGCGAGCGCGCCAGTGCGTGCGCGTCCATCAGCGCCATGTTGACGCCCTGCCCCAGCTGCGGGCTCATCGAATGGGCCGCATCGCCGAGCAGCACCACGCGGCCGCGATGCCAGTGCCTCACGGTCGTGTCGCGATAGCGCGCCCGCGCCAGCTGGCCGGCGTCGGTGATGCCCGCGAACACGCCCGCGGCCTCGGGCCACAACCGCTGCAGCTCGTCCTGCCAGGCGGCAAGGCCTTGCCCTTCCCAGGCCTCGAAGGCATCGGTACGCAGGCTCCAGAAGAAGCTCAAGCGCCGGGTCGCATCACCGGGGCAACTGCCGACCGGCAGCAGCCCGATCATCCGGCGCGCGGCGACGTAGCGCTGGCGCAGCTCGGCCAGCCACGGCCACTCGCCGGCCGGCAGCAGGCACCACAGCGCGCCCCAGGGATACGGCCGGTCGATGCGCGGCGCGGCGACGGCATCGCGCAGCCGCGATGCGGCGCCATCGGCGACGACGACCAGGTCGTACGGACCATGTTCGCCACCCAGCGCATCGCGCAGCACGCCGCGCTCGGGGTCGACCGAAACGATGTCGTGGCCGGCCTGCAGCGCGCGACGGCGATCGGGCCAGGCCGCTTCGAGGATCGAGAACAGGGCGCCGCGCTGCAGCCCTACGCCGTACAGGCGCGACTCCAGCCCCGCATAGCGCATGTCCATCACCGCGCGGCCGCAGGGCGTGTCGCCGAACAGGCGGTCCACGCGCGCCCCGTGGCGCAGCACCGGCTCGAGCAGGCCCATCTTCCACAGCACCTGCAGGCCACTGGGTTGCAACAGGAAGCCCGCGCCCACCGGGCCGGGCCGGGCGACGCGCTCGTACACGGTGACCGCATGGCCGTCGCGGCCGAGCAGCAGGGCTGCGGCCTGCCCGGCGCTGCCGTAGCCGACGATCGCGATGCGGTGGGGGGCCATGTGCTGCCAGGAGTCCATCGGGGTATGCCGCTATCTTCGACGAGCGGCGCCCGCGCTGGAAGCCGGCGCGCGCGCGAGTTCGCAGGGCGGGCACCGCCCCCCCTATGCTAGAAACGGTTTTCGATTCGAGAGGGGATGTTCCGATGGACCTGCTTTCCCACGTACGCACCGCTTCGGTGGGCCTCGCGCTCGCCGCGTTTGCCGCGCCCGTCCATGCGGCGCAACCGGCGCCAGAGCTGCTGTGGACCGTCGGCGGATTCTCCACGCCAGAATCGGTGGTCTACGACCGCGCGCGCGACCGGTTCTATGTCTCCAACATGGCCACGCGCGGCGAGGGCGCCACGCCGGGTGACGGCTTCATCAGCCAGCTGGATGGCCGCGGCAACATCACCGAACTGAAGTGGATCACCGGCCTGCAGAACCCCAAGGGGCTGTCCCTGGCCAACGGCCGGCTCTACGCCGGCGATGACGACGCGCTGGTGGAGATGGACCTGGACGCCGCGGCCATCGTCGCGCGCCACGCGCCGGCCGATGGTGGCCCGGCCCAGTTCAACGACACCACTGCCGACGCGGCGGGAAATGTCTACGCCTTCAGTCGACGGCTCGATACCGTGTTCCGCCTGTCCGACGGTACGTTCGCGCCGTGGGTGAAGGTGGATACGAACGTCACCGGCAAGTTCAATGGCCTGCGCGCGGACGGCGACCGCCTGCTGCTCGGCAGCTGGCAGGTCGCCGGCCCGGACGGGGAGCAGCTCGGCCACCTCACCACGATCGACCTGGCCACGGGGACGATCGGTCGCATCGGCCAGCAGCCCATCGGCCATATCGACGGCATCGAGCCGGATGGACGCGGTGGCTGGACGGTGACCGACTTCACCCCTGGCACGCTGCTGCACGTCGATGCCGACGGCACGCCGACGCGGCTGCTGACCCTGGTCAAGGGCAACGCCGACCACCTCTACCTGCCCGACGAGCAACTGCTGGTGATTCCCTTCCTGTTCGACGACGTGATGCGCGCCTACCGCTGGGCACCCGGGGCCGACGCGGAATGACGCAGCGGCCGCGACCCGGTGGTCCACCCCCGGGTCCGCATTCCGCGCAGGGCCTGCTGCGCGCGGTCGGCCGCTGGCAGATCCTCGGGCTGTCGATCAACAGCGTGGTCGGCAGCGGCGTCTACCTGCTGCCGGCCACGGCCTTCGCCCTGCTTGGCCCGTACAGCGTGTGGGGCGTGCTGCTGGCGGGATTGACCGTCAGCCTGCTGGTGCTGTGCTACGCCAAGGCCGCCAGCTATTTCGACGTGCAGGGCGGCAGCGTGCTCTACGCACGCGAAGCGTTCGGGCCGTTCGCCGGCTTCCAGGTCGGCTGGATGATCTGGCTCACCCGCATCGCCACGGCCGCCTCGCTGGCCAATGGCCTGGCCGCGGCGATCGCGCGCTTCTGGGCGCCCGCCGGCGACGGCGGCGGACGCATCCTGGTCATCGCCGGCTCGTTGCTGCTGCTGGCCGGCATCAACATCATCGGCGTTCGCTGGGCGGCGAACGTGTCGATGGCGCTGGTGGTCGGCAAGCTCCTGCCGCTGGCGCTGTTCGTGTGCATCGGCCTGTTCCATGTCGACTGGAGCATGGCCTTCGGCGCGGCGGCACCGTCGGCGCTGGATTGGCGGCAGACCGGACAGGCCGCGCTGCTGTTGCTGTTCGCGTACGCCGGGTTCGAGAACCTGTCGGTGGCCGCGGGCGAATACCACAACCCGCGCCGCAACGTGCCCTTCGCGCTGGTGGCGATGATCGTGCTGGTCACGGCGCTGTACGCGGCGGTGCAGCTGGTGGCCCAGGGCACGCTGCCGGGACTGGCCGCCTCCACCACGCCGCTGGCCGACGCCGCGGCCATGTTCGGTGGCGAGACGCTGGCACTGCTGCTCACCCTCGGCGCGGCGCTTTCTATCCTGGGCACCAGCAACGCGACCATGCTGCTGGGTCCGCGCTTCCTGCATACGCTGGCCAGCGACGGCTATGGCCCGCGCGTGTTCGCCCATGTGCACCCGCGCCTGCACACGCCGGCGGTGGCGATCGCTTTCCAGTGCGCGCTGGCGCTCGCATTGGCGCTGAGCGGATCGTTCGTGCAGCTGGCGCTTCTGTCGATGGTCACGCGCCTGCTGGCCTACATCAGCACCTCGGCCAGCGTGCTGGTGTTGCGCCGGCGCCATGGCGATCCGCCCGGATCGTTCGGCCTGCCCGGAGGTACGCTGGTTCCGGTGGCCGCGCTGGTGCTGTCGCTGGCGATGCTGCTGAGCGCCAGCCCGATGCACCTGCTGGCGGTCGCGCTGGCGATGGCGGTGGGCAGCGTGTTCTACCGCTTTCCGCGCCGGACCGGCTGAGTCGATCCGGGTCCACCCGGCCAAGGCTTGCCGCGACCCAAAGCATCCGCAGCAGCGATGTAACGCAGGTTCCAGGACCCCGGTTTCGCGAGGGTACGCGCCACTGCATTGGGCCAGTGCGCATGCCCGCGCCCGCCTTCGATGCCTACCGCGAGGACTGGTCCGACACGCGCAGGCTGACCAGGCGCGCGACCATGATCGCCAGGTACAGCTGGCCGATGATCGCTTCGAACACCGAAAGCCCGCGCATCACCGGGGTCGCCGGGGTGAAGTCGCCGTAGCCCAGCGTGGCCAGGGTGACGAAGCTGAAATAGATCGCATCGCCCATGCTCAATCCATCCGGCAATGGCGTGCCACCATGGAGCATCGCCAGCGGATCCACGCGGACCACGGCCACGTAGACCACGCCCCAGCACACGCCGATCAGCAGGTAAGCGCTCAGCGCCGCATACAGGTGCTCGGCATCCACCCGCACGCTGGACAGGGAGTAGCGGATCGCGCCGAACGCGGCCACCACCGCCACCGCGCCCCACAACACCGCGCCGAGCGCCGAGACGGCGGCCGAATCCAGGTGCGAGGCGAGCCCGCGCATGAGCAGCGCCGTGCCGACGATCGCCAGCATCGTGCGGCGCTTCTCCATCACGCCGATGGGGAACACCGCGGCGATCAGGCTGAAGGTCAGCAGGGCTTCAACCGCCACCCGCCCGAAGTCCAGCGCTTCGAGCAACGGACCCACGGCGATCGTGGCCAGCAGTACGCAGAACAGGATCGCGTACCGGTGACGCGTGATCTGCTGCAGGGCCGGCGACCGCCTCATGGATCACGCCACGACGTCGGGCACGAAGAAGAACACCGAGGCCAGGATCACGTAGACGGCCAGCAGCTGGATGCCGCGCAACCAGTCGGTGCGACCGTCGCTGGCGACCTGGCCGGCGATGATCACCGAGAACAGGATGGTCAGCACCAGGCCCGGGCCGAACACCAGGTCCATCGGCTGCGGCCCCATGAAGAAGCTCAGCAGCACCAGCAGCGGCGCCACCAGCAGGGCCAGCTGCACGCTGGCGCCCAGGGTGATCGACATCGACAGGTCCATGCGGTTCTGCCGCGCGGCCACGATCGCGGTGGCCTGCTCGGCCGCGCCGCCGATCACCGCCAGTACGAACACGCCCGTGAACGCGTCGGAGAAGCCCATCGCCTCGCTCGCGGCCTCGACCGTGCCCACCAGGATCTCGCTGAGCCAGACGATGCCGATGGTCACCGCGAACAGCACCGCCAG
Source organism: Pseudoxanthomonas daejeonensis (assembly GCF_010093205.1). Classification (GTDB taxonomy): domain Bacteria; phylum Pseudomonadota; class Gammaproteobacteria; order Xanthomonadales; family Xanthomonadaceae; genus Pseudoxanthomonas; species Pseudoxanthomonas daejeonensis. The sequence goes on along the minus strand of NZ_PDWN01000017.1, from coordinate 57,474 downwards.
CGCCTTGCGCGGGCTCCATTGCGGGCCGTGATGCAGGTCGCCATGGCCGGCCTGCGCGTGATTCGCGCTGGCGTCGGCGCGGCTGCGGACTAGGGTGAACGCGACGTTGGCGACGTACACCGCGAGCATGATGCAGGCGATCAGCGCGCTCAGCGAACCCATCTGCGCCTCGGCCTTCGGCACCAGGCCCAGGTACGCGGCGGGGAGGATCAGCGCGATCACCGCCAGGGTCAGCATGGTCGCCTGGGTGCGCGCGGCGCGCGCATCGTAGGTCTGGTCGCCATGGCGGATGCCACCGACCACCATCGCCACGCCGAGCACGAACAGGATGTTGCCGATGATGGTGCCGGCCAGCGACGCCTTGACCATGTCGTGCAGGCCGGCGCGCAGCGCGGCCAGGGCGATGATCAGTTCGGCGGCATTGCCGAAGGTCGCGTTGAGCAGCCCGCCGAGGCCGGCGCCCAGACGCGTGGCCAGCGAACCGGTCGCCTGGGCCATGATCGCCGCCAGCGGCACGATGCCCAGCGCGGCGACCGCGAAGATCAGCAAGGCGTTGCCCGGCGCGAAGTGCTCCAGCACGATCGCCAGCGGCACGAGTACCAGCAGCCATTTCATCGATCGATTCCCCGGGCCCGCCGTGATCGGCGCCGGTACCGTCGCCCCGCGCGCCGGCAGCGGGCAATTGGCCCTTGGCCCTACCCGCGCGCGCGCAAGGTCGCAGCGCCGGAATTAATTCAACCTAATGGTTGACAATAGTCCGGCCCGGCGTATATTCAACCTCATGGTTGACAAAAACTCCCAACGCCTCGATTCGGTCTTCCGTGCCCTGGCCGACCCCACCCGCCGCGCGATGCTGCACGAGCTCGCCGCCGGACCGCGCACGGTCGGCGAACTCGCCGCGCCGTTCGAGATCTCGCTGGCCGGCGCCTCCAAGCACGTGCAGGCGCTGGAGCGGGCCGGCCTGATCGAACGCGAGATCCAGGGCCGCGTGCACGTGTGCCGGCTCGATGCCCGCCCGCTGCACGCCGGTGCCGAATGGATCCGCCACTACGAACAATTCTGGACCGGTCGCCTCGACGCGCTGGAAGCCCTGCTCAGGGCCGACGACGCACGCAAGGCCGCCGCCACGCCCGCGCCGCGCAAGCGCGCATCCCGGAGGAAGAAGCCATGAACCTCGCCGCATCCCCATCCGCCTACGCCACCGCGACCGCCGCCAATGCGGTGCGCATCGAACGCCTGCTGCCGGGCCCGATCGAACGGGCCTGGAGTTACCTCACCGAAGGCGAGCTGCGCCGCCAGTGGCTTGCCGCCGGCGAGATGGAACTGGCTGTCGGCGCACCGTTCGAACTGGTGTGGCGCAACGACGAACTCACGCAGCCGCCGGGCCATCGCCCGGAGGGCTTCAACGTCGAGAACCGCATGCAGAGCCAGCTCACCGAGGTCGATCCACCACGGCGCCTCTCGTTCACCTGGGGTGGCGGCGAAGTGACCTTCGCCCTGGAGCCACGCGGTGCCCAGGTACTGCTCACCGTGTCCCATCGCGGCATCTCCGACCACGCGAACATGCTCAGGATCGGTGCGGGCTGGCACAGCCACCTCGACGTGCTCGACGCGCGCCTGCGCGGCACCCAGCCCGAGCCGTTCTGGGACCACTGGGCACGGTTGCGCGACGAATACGCGATCCGCCTGGGCCAGGGCTAGACCGCACGTTCGAGCGTCGGCGCGTCGCTACAGGGTCCCACCGGCGTTCGACAGTGCCTCGATGGACGCACGGGCGCGACGGCGATGGCGCATCGACTACCGCGGACCGCGCGATCCGCGGTAGGGACCCTGGCGCATGTCGGGGCCGTCGTAGCGGTCGACATGCATCTGCAGGTTGATCGTGCGTTCGCCGCCGTCGTCGTCGACGTAGGTCTTGCAGTAGCCCAGGTTTGCGCCGTTGTAGGTGCTGCTGCCCAGGTCCGAGGAATAGCCCACGCCGGTGGTGAAGCTGCCGGTGACCGCGCGCTCCCCGCCATCGGGGCTGGTGGGACAGCCCCAGCGCGCGCGCGTCCGGGTGGTGGTGCTCGCGGCGGCTGCCGGCACGCCGCTGCGGTCGCCGTACCAGGTCCCGGGCGGGTCGCTGTTGAAAGTGGAGACGGGGGCCTTGGGCAGCACCAGGTCCAGCGCCTCCAGTTCGTCGGCGAACGCCGCCGCGGAGGCGGTCGCGCACAGGCAGGCAAGGACAGCGGCGATCAGGCGCATGGCGAAGGTTCCCGGGCCGCCCCGCGGGCGGCATGGGCACACGCTAGCAGCAGCGGATTGAACGGGGGCTGGCTCCCCGGGTCCGCCCGGCGTCGAAATCCGGCGCCGCACCGGCCACCAGGCCGGTGCGAGGCCAGCTCACTTGTGGTCGCACTGCATCAGCTTGGGCGTGCTGTGCAGGCGGATGTTGAGCGGCTTGGCCGACAGCGCATCCTTGCCCAGCGCCTTGGCGACGGTGGCCGCCGCGGCGACTTCGTTGCGGCACAGTTCTCCCAGGTAGTTCACCGAGTACGCATCCTCGAACACCACCGTGCGCGCTCCGCCCGCGTCGATGCGATAGGAACGGATCACCGTCCTGATGGTGTTCTGGGTCTCCGCGGTCGGGCGCGTGCCGACCGAGATCGGCGCGCTGCCCACGTCGTTGCACACCACGCTTCCATCGGGCTGCGCCTTGCAGGTGGTGCCGGCCTGGCGGCTGGCATAGACCTCCTCGCTGCCCTCCACGGTCTTGCTCCCGCTGCTGAGGCCTACCTCGACCAGGTAGCCCGGTGCCGGAGGCTGCGCGTGACCGGCCGCCAGCGTGGCCTGTGGCAGCAGCGTACGCAGGGCATCGGCATAGGCCGTGGCGACCACGCGACCGGCCGCATCGGGCGTTCCTTCGGCCAGCGCCACCACCACCGCATCCGTGCCGGGGAGCCTGGCGAACTCGTCGTCGCCCGCCACCGCGCGTTCGTACTCCACGACCACGCCACCACGCACGGACTGCAATTCCTTCAGTGGATTGGCCGCATGCGCGCTCGACGCGCACAGCAGTGCGGCACAGGCCAGCATCGACACAGGCTTCATTCCCCATCTCCATGTGAGTCCCCGCCGCGAGGGTAACCGCGCACGGCTGGCGGTGCTTATTCCGAAAACCGAGGCGAGCTATCGCCATGCTTCATACGGCAAGAAACATCGGACGAAACCAGACCCGCGGCATCCTCCAGCCGCTATGCTCGCCCTCCTTCGACATCTCGCGACGGATCCCGATGACCTGCCACCCGATCGTTCGCCTGGGCCTGGCCAGCATCCTGGCCTTGCTGTGCACGCCGGCGGCGGCGCAGAAATTCGAGCAGCTCGCGCATACGCCGCAGATGGGCTGGAACAGCTGGAACAGCTTCGGCTGCAACGTCGACGAGAAGATGATCCGGCAGATGGCCGATGCCATGGTCGCCAGCGGGATGAAGGCCGCCGGCTACGAGTACCTCAACATCGACGACTGCTGGCACGGCACGCGCGATGCCGACGGCAACATCCAGGCCGACCCGAAGACCTTCCCGTCCGGCATGAAGGCACTGGTCGACTACGTGCATGCGCGCGGGCTGAAGCTGGGGATCTATTCCGATGCCGGCAACACCACCTGCGCCGGCAGGCCCGGCAGCCGCGGCCACGAGTACCAGGACGCTTTGACCTACGCGCGCTGGGGCATCGACTACGTGAAGTACGACTGGTGCGACACCAAGGGCATCGACCCGGCGTCGGCCTACACCACCATGCGCGACGCGATCCGCGCCACCGGCCGGCCGATGCTCTTCAGCATCTGCGAATGGGGCGACAACAAGCCCTGGGAGTGGGCCGCCGACCTGGGCCATTCCTGGCGCACCACCGGCGACATCTTCCCGTGCTGGCGCTGCGAGCACAGCCACGGCTCATGGTCCTCGCTGGGCGTGCTGCCGATCCTCGACAAGCAGGCGGGCCTGCGCAAGTACGCCGGCCCCGGTCGCTGGAACGACATGGACATGATGGAAGTGGGCAACGGCATGAGCGAGGAGGAGGACCGTTCGCACTTCTCGCTGTGGGCGATGCTCGCCTCGCCGTTGATCGCCGGCAACGACCTGCGCAGCATGAGTGATGCCACCCGGCGCATCCTCACCCACCCCGGCATGATCGCGATCAACCAGGACCGCCTCGGCATCCAGGCGATGAAATGGCTCGACGAAGGCGACGTGGAGGTCTACATCAAGCCGCTGGATCGCGGCGGGTATGCGGTGCTGTTCCTCAACCGCGATGATGTACCACGCGACTACACCCTGGACTGGGCGTTCAACGGCATGAAGGACGACATCAGCGGGCGCGCGATCGACTTCAACAAGCAGCGCTTCGCCTGGCGCGACGTGTGGAACGGCGGCTCCGGTTCGACCGGCACGGTGTACACGGCGACCCTTCCCGCGCACGGCGTGGTGGTACTGCGGCTCTCGCCGCAGTAGCGTCGACGGAAGAAGTCGCGGCGGACCAGCAACCGGGCCTATCCGCGGCGCGGGTCGGCGACGGCCTTCGGGAAGGCCCTCGCGCCCGCACCCACCTGCAGGCCGAGGCGGTTATGCCTCGCAATCGCCCGGCGCGATGGGTCCGCACGACTTCAAGCCGCTACGGCCTCGCTTCGAGCACCAGGTTGAAGGGTGTTTCAGTCGCGCGACGGAAGCGGCTGAAACCCGCTTCGGTCATCACCTGGCGCAGGCGCGCCTCGCCGGCTTGCGCGCCCAGCGCCGGGCCGTTGCGGGCCAGCGACACCGGCACGCAGATCTGCGAGGACGCACCGTAGTAGACCCTGCCGACCGGATTGAGGTTGTCCTCGACGCGGTCGCCGGCGAACGGCTCCACCAGCAGGCAGGTGCCATCGTCGGCCAGGGCCTGGCGTGCATGCCGCGCCGCGCCGACCGGGTCGCCCATGTCGTGCAGGCAATCGAAGAAGGCGATCAGGTCGAAGCCGCGCGCCGCGTAACCGGTCGCATCGGCCACCTCGAAGCGCGCATTGCCGAGCCCGGCCGCGGCGGCGCGCTCGTTGGCGATGCGGATCGATTCGGCGTGGTAGTCGTAGCCGATGAATTCCGAACGCGGATAGGCGTGCGCCATCAGCACGGTGCTGGCGCCATGGCCGCAACCGATGTCGGCCACCTTCGCACCCTGCTCGAGCTTGGCGGTCACGCCCTCCAGCGCCGGCAGCCATTCGCCGAGCAGGTGTGCGTTGTAGCCGGCACGGAAAAAGCGCTCGGTGCCGTGGAACAGGCAGGCATGGTGCTCTCCCCACTCCATGCCGCGCCCGCTGCGGAAATTTTCCACGGTGCGGTCCAGCGCATGGAAGGTCGCCTCGATCAGGTAATAGGCGCCGGGCAGGTCGACCGGTCCACCCGGATCGGCCAGGCACAGCGCCTGCGCCTGGTCCAGGCGGTAGCGGCCATCGGCGGGGTCGTACTGCACGTAGCCGCCGGCGGCCTGGTTGCCGAGCCATTCGCGCACGTAGCGTTCGTGGGTACCGGTGCGCGCGGCCAGCTCCGCCGGCGTGGCCGGCGCCTGCGCCAGCGCCTTGTAGAAGCCCAGCCGGTCACCGACCAGCACCAGGCTGGCGCTGATCGCCGCGCCGAGGTCGACCACCGCGGCACCGAGGAACTGGTTGAGGCGGTCGTGGTCGAGGGTGGTTTGCGTGTCGCTCATGTCGCTGCTCCGGAAGCTCCCCCGGGTGCAGTCCCTTGTACCCGCCGCGACGGATTGCCGCGGCTCGCCTCGTTTGCAACGCGGCGCCTTGCGCGCAACGGACAGCGCCGTTGGGCGAACAGGCGGAAACCTGAACAGGACAGCGAAATGACTACGCGCGGTGCACGCGCTCGCCGTTGATTTCCCACGGGATGCCGTAACGGTCGACCAGCATCCCAAAGCCCGGCGACCAGAACGTCGGCTCGAACGGCATGCGGATGCTGCCGCCTTCCGAAAGCGACACGAACACGCGCGCGGCCTCGTGCACGGGTACGTGCAAGGTGACCGAGAAACCCTGCAATTTCACGTAGGTGCCGGGAAACGCGTCGGAGCCCAGCAGCTCCTGGTCGTCGACCATGAGCGTGGCGTGCAGGATCCGCGACTGCCATTCGCGTGGGACCTGGCGCGCCAGCGGCGACTCGCCGTAGGTCAACAGCGTGGTGAACTCGCCACCGAGGATGCGCTGGTAGCGGCGGAACGCCACCGCGCATTCGCCATCGAACGACAGGTGGCAGCTGATGCCCATTTCTCCTCCCTGGAGCGACCGCGAACCGGTCCGTGTCTCCTGTTCACACGCAATCCCGTGTATACACCGGACTTTGCTGGCCACAGGACGGCGCCATGCCCGAGTACCTCGCCCCCGGCGTCTATGTCGAGGAGACCGCCTACCGCAGCCGCGCGATCCAGGCTGTCTCCACGACCACCTGCGCCTTCGTCGGCCCGACCCGCAGCGGGCCGGTCGCCGGCAACGAAGCGCCGGAACTGCTCACCAGCGTCGCCGAGTTCGAGCGCATCTATGGCAGTGCCGCCGACCTGCGGTTCGGCGACAGGGTCGTCCCGAACTACCTGGCCCACGCAGTGCGCGCCTACTTCGAAGAAGGTGGCGTCCGGCTGTATGCCGCGCGCGTGGCCGCCGGCCGAGCGCAGGGCGACGACCTGTCCGGAGGTGGCGATGGCCCCGCGCCTCAGGCCGCCGATTACGTGGACGCACTGGCGGCGATCGACGCGCTGGAAGACGTGTCCACGTTCGCCGCACCCGGTGCCACGGCTCTGGGCGATGCCGGGAACGCCGCCCGCGTCCTGCAACTGCAGATCGACCACGCCAGCCACGCGCGCGCCTGGCGCATGGCGGTACTGGAAACGCCGCCGGGGCTGGACGTCGCATCGGTTCGCGCGCTGCGTCGCACGCTCGATTCGAAGCATGCCGCCCTGTACTACCCCTGGGTGGTCGTGGCCAATCCCGCCGCCGCGCCGCGCCGCGCCGACATCCCCGCCGAGCTGGCGCTTCCGCCCGCCGGCTTCATCTGCGGCATCTTCGCGCGCAACGACGTCCAGCGCGGCGTGCACAAGGCGCCGGCGAACGAGGTGGTGCGCTCGGCCCTGCGCTTCGACGCACCGGTCACCGCCGCGCAACAGGACCTGCTCAATCCAGAAGGAGTGAACTGCCTGCGCACGTTCCCGGGACGCGGCAATCGCGTCTGGGGGGCACGCACGCTGTCCTCCGATCCGGAGTGGAAGTACGTGCCGATGCGGCGCTACTTCAATTACCTGGAAGCCTCGCTCGACCGCGGCACGCGATGGGCGGCGCTCGAGCCCAACGGCGAGCCGCTGTGGGCGGAGCTGCGCACGACCATCGATGCCTTCCTCCACAACGAGTGGCGCAATGGCGCGCTCCTCGGAACGCGGTCCGAGCAGGCGTACTTCGTGCGCTGCGACCGCAGCACCATGACCCAGGACGATCTCGACCACGGTCGCGTGGTGTGCCTGGTCGGCGTGGCCGCGATCCAGCCCGCCGAGTTCATGATCTTCCGGATCACCCAGCAGACGGCGATGGGCTGACGCCGCTGCCCCGGCGGTCCAGCCGGCATCCATGGTTCGAACGGCTGCCTAGATGGTGTGCCCGGGCGAAACCAGCACCGGCGTGTACTCGAACACTGCGATCAGGAACAGCACCGAATAGATCGCCGCCACGACCGTCTGCGTGCGGATCTTCTTCGACGCGATGCCGATGGCGACCACGGGAACCGTCAACACCGCCACGAGGTTGTTGAATGGACCCATGCCCAGTACGTAATCCCATCCGCCCTTGAGCCAGGCATCGGCCACGTCGGCCACGCTCGCCAGCAGCAGCGCGGCGAAGAACCAGCGCCGGTTGCGCATGAAGTACTCGGTGTAGCGCTTGATCGCATCCCAGTTGCGCGGCACCAGGATGACCGCGAGGGTGTAGAGCGCCACCGAGTACAGGATGATGAAAAGGTAGCGCCACAGCGTCCATGCGCCCTCCATCGCCAGCAGCCGGAACTGGAACCACCAGAAGTTGACCATCCAGAAGAACACGGTGGTCGCCCAGAGCGCGCCGAGCAGGCTGTAGATCTCCGGATCGTCCTCGTCGTTGGCGCGATCCACCGCATCGACCACGCCCGACAGCAGGTGGGTGATCGCCAGGCCGATGATGATCGAGATCAGCACCATGACGTGCTGGAACTGGTCGTTCACGGTTTTCCCCGTCCGCTGCTACGGACGCAGTGTAGACCCGGCCGGCAGCCCCCACCCCGGCCGGCGCCGGGCCACGGGCTGCCTCAGCGCAGCACGCCGCGACGCACCAGCCGTTGGCAGTAGCGCACCATCAGCGCGGTGATGGCCGCCATGACCGGCGGCATCATCCAGAGCACGCCCATCGCCTGGCGCCCTTCCGAGAGCACCAGCACGTACAGGATGTAGACCAGCCCGCCCAGCAGGGAGGCGGCGAACAGCCATCCCGCCTGGCGCCGGCGCAGCAGCAGCGCCGCGGCCCCGAGCAGCCCGCCCCAGACCGAGAGCGTCCAGCCCGCGATCGCCCAGGCCGGGACCGCGGCGAAGTAACCGACCTGCGCCTCGCTCATCCCGGACGCGCGGTAGAACTCCTCGCCCAGCGCCAGGCTCATTCCATGGTCGAAGGCGGCCGCGATGCCGAACAGCAGCAGCAGGCCACCGGCCATCCAGCCATGCCACGGCAGTGCCCGCGTACCGGAGACCACGCGCCTCGGATGCTTCATTTTCGCTCTCCTGCCCGTGGTTGACGGTCCGGCGGATGGCCGGCCTGTACGGCGATTACAGCACCGCATGCAGCGGCCAGCGATGTGCTGGTGGTAATCCCCCCGATGGACCCACGGGGCTCCCGCGGGCAGCACGGCGACGCGCCGCGCCCCCGCCAGGCGCTAGACTGCGCGCCCCGGACGCCTGCCGCCCCGAGCCCTCGCGATGATCAACAACGACGTCCTCCGCAGCATCCGTTACATGCTGGACTTCAGCGACGCCAAGGTCGTGGAGGTCACGCACCTGGCCGACCCGGAATTCGCGCTCGACAAGGCCGACATCCCGGCGCTGGTGAAGAAGGAGGACGAGGACGGCGCGGTGATATGCAGCGATGCCCTGCTGGCCCGCTTCCTCGACGGGCTGGTGGTCTACTACCGCGGCCGCGACGAGAGCCTGCCGCCGCGCCCGGTCGAAGGCCGGATCACCAACAACCTGGTGCTGAAGAAGCTGCGCGTGGCCTTCCAGCTGAAGGACGTGGACATGCACGACACCTTCAATGCCGCCGGCTTCCCGATCACCAAGCCGGAATTGACCGCACTGTTCCGCCAGCCCGGGCACAAGCACTACCGCCCCTGCGGCGACCAGATCCTGCGCAACTTCCTCAAGGGCCTGACCCTGCGCTTCCGCACCGGCGAGCCGGCTCCCGCCGAGTGAGCTGAGCACTCGCGGATGATGCGCCGGACGAGTACCGGCGCATCGCGAGGTTCAGCCCCGCTGCCGCCCGGCGCGCTTTCGCCGACGGCGAATCCGGACCGGTGCCGCACTGCGCATGGTGCGTGCCACCAGGACATCCTTGGCCGCACGCACCACCACGCCGGTCATTGCGGACGGGGACGGATATCCACCGCGACCGCCTCGCTGAAGGTCACGCGCAACAGGTCGCCGGCCTTGAGCCGCCGCAAGCCGGCGCGCAGGTCTTCGCGGACCACATCCAGGGTGACGACGTTGCCGCGCGGGCCGCGCACGGTGACGGTGTTGGCCGCCGCATCGACGGCGACGACCTCGGCCACCACGGTGACGGTCTCCGACACCGCGCCGCCCGGCCGTGCGCCCGCCGCCGGGATCGACCGGCCCTGCTCGATCGTCGCGCCCACCTCGGCGCTGCCGGCCGGCTGGATCTCCAGGGCAACCGCGGTGGTGTAGTCGAGGGCGACCCGGTCACCGACCTGGAGCCGTTCGAAGTTGCGGACCTGCTCGCCGGCGAAGAAGTCCACCTCGCCGCCGTCGGCACCGCGGATGGTCACCATGCGCTGGGTACGGTCGACGCGCGTGATCGAACCTTCGAGCGTCACCTGCTCGGACGCGAGCGTGACCGGCGCGGTGGACTTCGAGGAAGGCGAGCTGCTGCAGGCGGCGAGCGCCACCAGTGCAATAACAAGGACGGACGTCGGACCGATCAGGCGCATGGCGAAATCTCCGGACCGCGGAATGCGGTGCGGGAACGCTACCGTATCGGCGTGTCGAAGCGGTAATGCACGCCGCCCGCGCCGCTAGCCGGATGCCAGGCCGAGGTCGTTACCGCCCGGTCCCGCCCGCCCCGCGCGCCGGCCCGGAAACTGGGAGACGATCCCCGCGGCGGCCAGGCCCAGCATGAGCGCGCCGATGTACATCCACGCGTAGCTGCCATGGCGGTCGAACAGCCAGCCACCCAGCAGCGGACCCAGGGCCATGCCCAGGCCCGACAGCAGCGTCATCGCGCCGATGACGCTGCCGAGGATGCGCGGCGGGAACGCGTCGCGCGCCAGCGAGGCGTACAGCGGCATCGTGCCGCCGTAGGCCAGGCCGAACACCAGCGCCACCGCGTAGAAGCCCCCGACCTGGCTGACCGCCAGGTACGACACCGCCGCCACCGCCTGCGTGGCCAGGCCGGCGACCAGCACGGGCTTGGCGCCGAAGCGGTCGCCGAGCACGCCGAACAGCAGGCGCCCGCCGAGCCCGGCCGCGCCCTCCATGCTGTAGATCGTCACCGCCGTGGTGACCGACAGCCCGCAGCCGACCGCGTAGCTCACCGTGTGGAAGATCGGCCCGGAGTGCGCGGCGCAGCAGGCGAAGAACGCCAGGCCCAGCACCAGGAATGCCTTCGAACGCAGCGCCTGCCTCAGGGTCATGCCCGCGGCCGGTGCATCCGCGGCCGCGGTGCCGTCGCCCGCGATGGGCGCCGTGCGCACGAACCACGTGGCCGGCAAGGTCAGGGCCCACGCCAGCACGCCGATCACAAGCAAGGTTTCGCGCCAGCCGTAATGCGCGAGCAGCCACGCCACCAGCGGCGACATCGTCATCGGCGCCACGCCCACACCGGCCGACACCAGTGACACGGCCAGGTTGCGCCGGCGATCGAACGCAGCCGCGGTGGCCGCCATCACCGGCGCGAAGAAACTGGCGACCGCCACGCCCAACAATCCGCCGAACGCCAGCTGGAACTGCAGCAACGTCGTCGCGCGGCTGGCCAGCACCAGCGCAAGGCCGAGCAGCAGCGCGCCTGCGGTCACCACCGGGCGCGGCCCGATGCGATCGCTCAGCGCGCCCCAGCCGAAGCCGGCGAAGCCGCTGGCCAGGAACGCCAGGGTCATCGCCGCCGACAGGCCCGTGCGCGACCAGCCGGTGTCCGTGCCCATCGGCTGCAGCAGCACCGCAAGCGAGAACAGTGCACCAACGCCGACGCAGCCCAGCACCGCGCCGGCGGCCACCAGCGCCCAGTTGCGGTCCATGGCGGGTGCGGCGGGTGGGGGGGCAGCAGGCATGGGTGGCGGTTCCGTGCGATGTCACTGCCATGACGGGCCAGCACCCGGGGAATCGACAGGCCGTCAGCGGCCCAGGCCCGGTCGACGCACTGGCATCCGGAACCACGGCGCAGTCGGGAACCTCGCCGACGGCCCGGCGCCGGCCTGCTCGGAGGCGCGCCGTTTCCGGCCCGGGAACTGGGGCGGCAGGCGCTCCTGCCGCCGTCGCCTGCAGTCGCGCGATCAATCCTGCCGGCTGCGCGCCAGGCGCCGTGCATTGGCTACCGCCTTGCGATGCACCGGCGCGATGCCGCGCGTGGCGATGCGCTCCAGGGCGGCGCTTGCGCGCGCGGTGTCGCGCGAGGTCCAGGGCTTGCCGCTCATCCACGCCAGCGCGAACTTCTGCTGCGCCAGCCAGCCCTCGATCCACATCGCCGTCCAGCCCTGGGCGAAGGCGGCCTGCTTCTCCAGGACCATGCCGACGAACTCCTTGCGGTCGCGTGCCGACGGCGCGGCCCCGGCGGCGGCCATCCGCGCCAGCCGATGGGCGACCACCTGCGGCGCGGCCATGCCCAGTTCCAGCATCTGTCCCACGCTGGACGTCCTGCGCGATCTGCGTTTGCCGGCCATGCGTGGCACCTGCGGAGGGAAATCGGATCCAGCCTAGCGTCGCAGGACCCACTGCCGCGTGAGGGGCCCGGCACGCGTGGCGTGCGCGCCGAGGGGCGCAACGTCCGCAGCCGCCGCATGCGACGCATCGCGTCCGCGCAGCGGCGGGCCCCGGAATGCAGGTTCCGTTTGCGTCGGCTTAACCGCCCCCGGTGTCTGCTCGGCGGTCAGATGCGCGAGGAGATGACCATGGCCGAGCCCCTCCCTCCGGTCCGCTACCGGCCGGACCTGGAACATGCCGACGGCGAGGAAGCCCGGACCATCGAAGAACTGGCGCGCCTGTTCGAGGGCATGGCACGGACGGTGGCCGGGCACGAGCAGCATGCGCACCGTGCGGTGCATGCGAAGGGCCATGCATTGTTGCGCGCGCGCCTGCAGGTACTCGATGCGTTGCCCCCGGATTTCAGCCACGGCCTGTTCGCGTATCCGGCCAACTATCCGGCGCTGGTGCGGATGTCCTCGCCCCCGGCCGAGCAGCTGCCCGACACCGTGTCCACGCCGCGCGCGCTGGCGATCAAGGTGTCGGGCGTCGACGGACCACGCGTGGACGGCGGCGGCGAGCAGCACTCGCAGGATTTCCTGATGGTCAACGGACCCACGTTCTCCAGCCCGGGCCTCGACGGTTTCCTGCGCGCGGCACGCCTGCTGGCCGCCACCACCGAGCGCATGCCGCGGACCAAGGAAGTCATCTCGGCCACGCTGCGCGGCGTGGAGGCGGTGCTCGAGGCCGCCGGCGCCGACGGCACGCGCCTGCGCGGCCTGGGCGGCGAACCGCAGCACCATCCCCTCGGCGAGACCTACTTCACCCAGGTGCCGTTCCTCCTCGGACCGTACATGGCCAAGTTCTCGCTGGAGCCGGCCTCGCCGGCACTGGTCGCACTGCGTGGCCAGCCGCTGGAGCCGGACGAGGACGCGCAGCGCGAGGCGATCTGCACCTTCTTCAACCACCTCGATGCACCGGTGGAATGGATCCTGCGGGCGCAGCTGTGCCGTGACCTCGAGCGCATGCCGATCGAAGATGCCTCGGTGGAATGGGACGAGGCCGACAGTCCGTGGCAACCGGTGGCGCGCCTGTCCGTGTCTTCGCAGCTGGCCTGGGATTCGAGCGTCAGCCCGCATGCCGAGGACGCCTTGGCGTTCTCGCCGTGGCATGCCCTGGCCGCGCACCGCCCGCTGGGCGCGCTCAACCGTGCACGCCGCGTGGTGATGGCGACTTCGCGCGAGTTCCGCAGCCGGTTCAACCACTGCCCGCTGCGCGAACCGCGCGCGGACGAGGGATGGAACGCCTCCGCCTGAGCGGGTGCAGCGCCTGGATGCGTGCCTGCGTGCCTGCGCCGGTCGCGCATGCGCGCTGCACGCCCCCGTGACGCCGGTGCGGCGCACTATCGACGGACGCGCGCCGCGTCCTCGCGCGCCCCCCACCGGAGACAGCCATGGCACCCGAAAACGACACCCGCCTGGGTGCGCCACCCGAAGCGCGCCATCCCACCGAAGACAAGCCGCCGCGCCTGGCACTGGGACTGATGATCGGCCTGATCCTCGCCTGCGCGGTGATCGTGGGCATGGTGCTGTGGGCGTTCGGCGAGGTACCGGGCAGTCGCTGACCGAGGCACCGGCACCGCCCCGCTGCGGTCACCCTCGCCCGGACAAGGAAAGAAGGCACCGCGAACGGTGCCTTCTTCGTCATCACGCCAGGTCGCCGCGACTCAGCGGCCGTCGCCGTCGGCATCACCCGGCAGCACGCGCTCAACGCCGTGCCAGGCATCGCGGGTCGCAGCCTTGGCCTTCTCCCAGCCCAGGCGCGAGTTGCCCTTGACCTTGTCCCAGCCCTGGCCGAGCTCGCTCTCCAGGCGATCGTCCCACTGCCGGTCCGCGTACCGGGCGCGGGCCTGGGTGCCGTAGCGGTACGCCGGGCGATAGTCCTCGTAGGACGCTTCGCCGTCACGGTAATCGACCCCATCAAACTGGCTGGCGTAATGCCGGTCGCTGGCATCGTAGGCGCGATAGGTGCGGTCGCTGCGATCCCAGGCGTCGCGCACCGCGTCGCGGGCGTGGTCCCATTCCAGCTTGGACTGGCCGCGGACCTGGCCCCAGCCGGTGCCCAGCTCCCGCTCGAGGCTGTCGTCCCACTGGCGCCCGGTCATGCGGCTGCGCGCGTCCACGCCATAGCTGTAAGCCGGTGCGTAATCGTTCTCGTAGTCGAAGTTCGCGTCATGGTACGGACGCGAGGTGTAGGTCTCGCGCCAGAACGCTTCCTCGCCGGTGGGATCGATGCGCTCGGCCACGCCCTTGCCGGCGGCCGCGCCGACCAGCGTGCCGATGCCGCCGCCGATGAGCATGCCCAGCGGCCCGGCCAGCGCGCCGACCACCATGCCCGCCGCCGCCCCGCCCACGCCACCCACGCCGACGCCGACCGGATGCGAGCCCGGCGTGCCACTGATCGGATCGCGATTGAGGTCGCGGGTTTCATTCTTGTTGTTGTCCACGATGCATTTCCTTCTGTCGTTTTCTGTCGAGTCGCCCGTGTCCGGGCGTCCCTGCAGCGTGCAGGTGCGGACAACGTGGACGGCAGCACGTGAAACGCGCGTCGCACGTCGGCGGTCGGTTGCAAAGGAAGGAAAGCGGTTCAGCGCGGCTTGGGGTTCGGTTGCACGATGTGCAGGGCGGAGCCGTGTCCGCCACCTAGGCCGCGGCGCAGGCCGGCGTCGAGCACGCCCGATCAGGCGTTCCTGGCGATGCGTTCCGGCAGGGCGGGCGACATCGACGCGGCGCTGCCAGGGTGGCCGGTCACTTGTCGCGCGGCTTCTGGTACCAGAGCGCGTTGACGATGATCCAGCGCTCGCCGAAACGGCCCACGTGGAAGAAGTCCACGAACCACGGCGTCTCGGCGCGCACCACCGCCGCATCGCCAGCGACGTCGAGCACGGTGCAACTGCGGTTCCATTGTTCCCGCGGCGTCTTCAGCGCGCCCTGCCGGGTCAGTTCGACCAGCTCCTCCCTGCCCATCCGGCGCAGGCCCAGGCGTTCGTCGGGCGTTTCGCCGAGCACGCGCCGCTTGGCCAGGTCCGGATGCAGCGCGCGCGCCACGCGCGCCGGATCACCCTCGAGCTGGCCGTCGACATAGTCCAGGCAGGTCGCCTCGAGCGCGGCACGGGTGGCAGGTTCGATCGCGACAGGCGCGGCAGCGGTCGATGCGGCGGCGAGAACGAGGGCCAGGAAGGACATGGACGACTCCTTGCATCAATGGATCGAAGCATCAGTGGATGGAAATGACGGCCGGACCGGCGATGGCTTGGGTCAGGCCAGGTCCATCGAAAAATATTTGGCTTCCCAGGCCATGCCTTCGCGCGCGTAGAAGCGGTGCGCGTCGCTGCGTTGCACGCCGGAAACCAGGCGCAGCTGGCGGCACTCCTGCGTGCGTGCGTACGCGGCGATCCAGGCCAGCAGCGCGTGGCCGTAACCGCGCGAACGGTCGGCCTCGGCGGTGACCAGTTCCTCGATTTCCAGGTAGCGGCCGCCGTGCAGCCACTCGCCGATGCGGATGCCGGCCAGCGCGCGCAGGCCCCCGTCCTCCAGCCCCACCAGCCGGTAACCGCTGGTGGCCATCAGCCGCGGCACCGCGGCGAGATAGTCCTCGCGCGACAGGCGCGGCCGCAACCGCGACATCAGCTCGAAGCTGCGGTCGATGCCGGCGGCGTCTTCGATGAAAGCGATCTGCATCGGTGCTCCTGGCGGTGGGTGGTGCACTGGATCTGACCGGCCATCCGGCGGCCGTCATCCCGGGCGGCGGCAAGAGCCCTCAAGCGAGGTCGTCGCCGATGCAGGCGCGCCTCTGGAGATCGAGGTGTGCCGTGCGGCCTGGTGATCCGCCGCACGCCGGCAGGTAAACCCTGCCGGTGCGGACGGGGAAATGCACGGTCGGATCAGCGTGCGCCTTGCGCCTTGTCCCAGCCCAGGTCCGGTTCGGCGTGGTAACCGATGCCCTGCGCGTCCAGGTGCGGGCGCAGCGCGCCCATGCGCTGGACGAAGCCGGCGTAGTCGCGCCGTGCGACCGGCGTCCACGCCACTTCGGACACGGCGGCCAGTCGCGGCCACAGCCGGTTGTCGGCGGCCGCATCGTCGTGGACCAGCTCGGTCCACAGCGCCGCTTCCACGCCCACCGCGGTCTTGAACTTCGACGGATCGAAGCTGTAGATCCGCGCCATCGGCACGCCTTCCTTGCGGCACCAGTCGTAGGTCTGCGGCTGGCCGGCGTAGTTGCCGTGGTCGACGTAGAAGTACGTGCACGGCGACAGGATCAGCGGGTGGCCCTTCTCCACCGCCGCGTCGATGGCGTAGCCGTCGTTCCACAGCTGCAGCATCACCTCGGGCGTGGTGTCGGCCACCGAACCCTCTTCCCACGCGATCGGCGTGCGCCCCATCTCCTGCACCATCGCCGCGGTGCGGGCGACGAACTGCGCGTACAGCGGGTGCTTGATCTCGTCGCCGCCGATGTGGATCTCCTGCGAGGGGAACACCGCCAGCACTTCCTCCAGCACGTTGCGCACGAACGGATAGACCACCTCGGGCTTATCCAGGCACAGCACGCTGAAGCCCACTTCCAGGCCGTCGTAGGTCGACAGGTTGTCCTCGTCGTCGCAGGCCAGTTCGTTGTACGAGGCCAGCAAAGCCTGCACGTGGCCGGGCATGTCGATCTCCGGCACGATGGTGATGCCGCGCGCCTGCGCGTAGGCGACCAGGTGGCGCAGCTGGTCCTGCGTGTACCAGCCGCTGCGCCCGCCCTTGACCGCGCTGGCACCGCCGATCTCCACCAGCTTCGGATAGCGCTTGATCTCCATGCGCCAGCCCTGGTCGTCGGTCAGGTGCAGGTGCAGCCGGTTCATCTTGAACATCGCCATGCGGTCGATGTGCTTTTCCAGGTACGCCACCGGCAGGAAGCTGCGGGCCACGTCCAGCGACACGCCGCGCCACGGGTACGCCGGCGCATCGGTGACCGCCATGCGTGGCAGCCGGTATCCGGGTTGCGCCTGCGCGGGCAGCAGCTGGCGCAGGCTCTGCACCGCATGCAGCAGGCCGGTGTCGTTGTTGGCGACCAGGTCGATGCCCTCGCCCACCACCAGCCGGTAGCCTTCGGCGCCCAGCGCCGGTTCGTCCACCTGCTGCAGGCGGATGCGCACCGGCGCCGCATCGTCCTGCCTGATGCCCAGGCCGGCCAGCAGCTCTTCCAGTGCGCGTCGTGCGTTGGGTGCGGTGACCGGCAGATCCAGCGCCACCGCATCGGAGAACTCCAACGCGCCGGACTTCATCTCCACCGACTGCGGCAACGGCACGATCTGCGCCAGCGGGGCCGCGGCTTCAGCGGTGGCCTCCGGTGGCGCCTTGCTGCAGCCGGCGATGGCAAAGGCGAGCAGGCAGGCGAGCAGGACCTTGGACGCGATCGGCAACTTCATCGTTGGGCGGCACCTGGAAAGGACCGGGTCAGGATAGTGGCAGCGATCCTTTTCCGCACCCGAACCATGCCCGGTCGTTTCGCCCTCAGCCCTCGCCGAGCGCCGGATCGAGCAGCAGCAGCGCGGCCGCGGTGGCGGCGAAGTACACGCGCTGCTCGTCGTCGAGCGTGCGCGCCAGGTGCACGCGGCCGCCGTTGAGCACGTCGACCACGGCCAGCGTGGTGGCGCCATCGACGATGGCGTAGCCGGTCGGCTCGGCCGCGGTGATCGGCGTTCCCTCGTAGCCGTTCAAGCCGTGCACGGCGTACTCGTGGCCCCACGGCGCCAGCAGCCGCCCCTGCAGGTGGCGGCCCTCGCGGGCGACCTCCAGCGGTTGCGCCGCCTCGCCATCCAGCTGCAGGCCACAGGCCAGCAGGGGCCCGGACAGCGGGGTCAGGTCGACCGTGGCGCGTCGCGATTCGCGTCCGGCGCCGGCCGTCCACGCACGCGTCAGGCACTGCACCTGCACCGGCGGCAGGTCGCGCGCCACCAGTGTGTAGGCGTACGGCTTGCTCGTGCGGCCCACGTCGAATCCCGGCAGCGGCACCGCCCAGGCGAAGGTCGAACCTTCCTCCATTTCCAGCGCGCTGTAGGGTCCGAAGCGCACCGGCTCGTTGAACCGCCGCGGCGAATGCCCGCTCACCTCGTACGCCACTGTGTCCGCACCGAAGCCTTCGGGCATGCGCAGCTGCGCCGGGGTGCAGGCCGACAGCGGGGCGACCAGCAGCAAGGCAGTCGCAGCAAGGGCAGTCGTGCGCATGGAGGCGGCCATCCGTCGGAAGTGACGCTCAGGCTAGAGGCGAGCCGCGGCGCTTCCACCCTGCCATTGGTTGGCAAACGGCCGTCCCGTTCAGCCGGGAGTTCGCCGTACGGGCGGCTCAGCGGCTGGCCTTCCGCATCGCCGACAGCTTCGGCCTGCGGATCGACAGGGTTGCGCAACGTGGCGCGGCGGGCAGCGCGAAGACCGCGCTGCCGCGCCGGCCCCGTCCCCTCAACGCACCCGCAGTGGCGTGATCTCGCAGCCGCGCCACTGCCAGGTCGCACCCGGTGCACTGAGCGCCTCGAACTCCACCCGCGCCCGTCCAGCGCCGGTCACCGGCGCGGACACCAGGGTCACGATCCCGTCGTTGGCGGTGACGCGGCCCGCGCTCCAGACCGGGCCCAGGCCGGAATGGCTGAACTCGAAATCGGTGGCACGCGCCATCGCGCAGTCGACCAGGTAGCGGTAGCCGGCCTGCACAGGGAACGCCACGCCGAAGCCGCCGCCATTGCGGCCACCGCTGCTGACCAGTTCCATCACGTCCATCGCGCTGGTAAGGCTTGAGATCTGGCTGGCATACCACTGCCGGTCGGTACCGGGCGGGCTTGCCGGTTCGATCCGGAACGGCGTGCCCAGGTCGCTGGTCTGCAACTGCGTGGTCCTGACCTCGGCGGGCAGCTGCTGCAACTTCACTGCGGGCGGCCGATAGCGCACCGCGGTCGTCGGTTGCCGCAGCAGCCGGCTGGCCTCCGGCAACAGCATCGGGACCGACGTGGCGCCGCTCTGCGTGGCGCGCCCCTTCTCGCCCACGACGCCATTGCCACGCTGGGTCTTGTCGCCGATGACGCCCTGTTCGTTGGCTGGGCGCTTCTCGCCGATGACGCCCTGCTCATTGGCCGGTCGCTTCTCGCCGACGATGCCCTCGTCCGCGGCCGTTCCCTTCTCGCCGACGATGGCGTCCTGGGCCCAGGCACCGGTAGACGTGGCCAGCGACAGCATCGCCAGCCCCCACATGACCTGCGTCTTCATCTGCGTGTTCCCGATCGACCGCGCCACTGCGGCATCAGGGCATCCGCCTAAAGCGCGCGGTGACTGCCAGCGCGCCGGTGCGACCCGGGTGCGGCCCGCGGTCGGGCCAGCGGCGGGCGACGCAGCGTGCATGGCAGGGGTGCGCGCATCGCCGGACGCGGTGTCCCGGACGCGACGGCCTCAACCTGCGGGCGGCTCCGCGGCCGTCGGCGCATCCCGCCACAGCCAGCGCAGGATGTCCGGCAGCAGCGCGCCGCCATGCGCGTCGGAGTGGCCGCCGTCGCCCCAGGCATGGGCGACGTCGTAGCGCGGGCCGCGATCACCTTCGCTGTCCGCATGGGCGTTGGCCCAGTGCAGCGCGGCGAGCATCTGCTGGTTGGCCAGGAACCAGTGGCCGTGCTCGTTGTCGAGGTCGTTCGCACCGTCCTGCAGGAAGATCCGCAGCGGCCGGATCGGACTCTTGCGGACCAGCCCCGGATACAGGTCGCCACCAGGCACCATGGGCTTGCCGTCCTGCGCGGGCCGGTAACCGATCGAGGTGTAGCTGCCGATCATGCTGATGACCTTGCCGAACACGTCGGGCCGATGCCAGGCGACGGTGAACGCGCAGATCGCGCCGCTGCTGGTGCCACCGATCGCCCGCTGCGCCGGATCGTCGGCGAGCCGGAAGCGGGCGTCGAGCAGCGGCAGCACCTCCTCGACGAGCATGCGCGCATAGCGGTCGTCGAGCGCGTCGTACTCTTCTGCGCGATGGTCCGGGTTGGACATGCCCAGGTCGTCGGGATAGTGCGCGGAGCGATTGCCGGGGGTGATGAACAGTCCGATGGTCACCGGGATCTCGCCGCGATGGATCAGGTTGTCCAGCACGTTCTGCACGCGCAGCGACCCCTGCGGATTGGTCGCGCGCTGGCCATCCTGGAACACCAGCAGGCTCGCCGGCCGGCTGCCGTCGTACTGCACCGGCACGTAGATCCAGTAGCGGCGCACGGTGCCGGCGAAGACGCGGCTGTGGAACTCGAACGGCCCCTCCAGCCGGCCATGCGGCACGCCGGCCTGGACCCGCGAGTCGGCAGTCAGCGGATAGTCGCCGGGTTGCCTGGCGCCCGGCTGGGCGGCGACGTCGGCAATGCACAACGCGATAGCCACCAGGGTGGCCAGCATCCAGGCCAGCGGCGAAATGCAGGTGCTTCGTGCCATATCGGTCCTTCTTCCTGCGTGGTGTTGCGCACTGTTCGGTCGACGGTGTGCACGCGGCCGTCAGGACGCCGGGTCGAACATGAACACCCGCAGCTCCTGCGCGCAGCGGCA
Source organism: Pseudoxanthomonas daejeonensis (assembly GCF_010093205.1). Taxonomy (GTDB): domain Bacteria; phylum Pseudomonadota; class Gammaproteobacteria; order Xanthomonadales; family Xanthomonadaceae; genus Pseudoxanthomonas; species Pseudoxanthomonas daejeonensis. Next base: position 36,670 of record NZ_PDWN01000017.1, on the reverse strand, counting down.
GGCCTTGGCGATGCGCGCGGCCCAGGCGATGGCGTCCTCGCGCGTGGGCAGTTCCAGCACGGTGAAGCCGCCATCGAGCGACGGTCCCCACGGATAGCCGCCTTCGCGGATCGTCCCGTCCGCCGAGACCAGCACCGGCCGCACGGATTCGTCGAGGCCGCCGGCGAACACGTACACCCCGGCGGCCTTCGCCGCTTCGATCACCGCGCGCGAGTCGCGGCCCGCAGCCTCCAGTTCGTCGCCGCGCGCGACCATCGCCGCGCCGGGAAAGGAGATCAGGTACTTGGCCATGGCGTCCTCGCTGTTGAACGGGTTCTAGTTCCACTGTTGCCTGGATCGGACCCGCTACCTGAACATTTCCGGCAGCACCCGCTCTCCCATCACCCGTTCGCCGGCCAGGTCGCGGCACGACACGGTGACGTCCCAGGAAAAATTGACGTCCACTGTCATCCACGTGCCGTCGGCGATCGCGCCTTCCCGGTGCGAGGTGCCGTATTCGTCGACCAGTCGCGACCGGATATCGGGTGGCAGCGATGCGAAGTAATCCTGCGCGAACGCCTCGGCCTGCTGCACGCCGGCCGCGCGTTGTGCATCGGTGAGGCCCTCCGAACGCTCCAGCGGGATGATCGTCCTGACGCCATCGACCTGGTAGATCCTGCCGGTGGCCGCGTCGGTGCGCACCAGGTAGCGGTCGAAGCGCGTGTCGGGCTGCGGCGGCGTGACCTGGTACCAGATCGTCACCGTGCCGCTGCCCGGCTGCTTGCGTGCATCGCGGCCGGGCTTGTCGCCGAACGCGATGCCGTAGGCGCCCGCGGGATCGCAGGCCAGCGCTGCACCCGGGAGCAGCAGCGCGGCCAGGCACAGCGCGACGTTCGACCTCATGGAGCTTCCTTCATCGGTTTTCCCGCGTGCCTGCCCGCACCCGCGGCGGTCAGGTCTTGGCGTTGCAGCCCAGCGCGCGCGGGGTGGTAGGGAAGTCGATGTTGACCGCCCGGCTGGACAGGGCCGTCTCGCCGAGCAGGCGCGCCACCGCGGCCGCGGCCGCACCCGGATCGGTGCATTCGGTCTGGACATAGGACAGCGAATACAGGTCTTCGAACACCACCACCGGCGCCACCGAACTGTCCCGGGGATCGAACCGGTACAGGCGGATCATCACGGTCAGTTCCGGGTTGATCCAGGTGGCCGCGGTCTTGCCCATCGCGTTGGGTGCGGGGCCGATCTCCTGGCACTGCATCTTGTCCTTGCTCACCTGCATGCAGGTGGTGCCCTGGGCGCCCACGATCAGCTTCGTCGCCTCGCCGGCCCGGCCCTCGTGTGCGGACAGGGCGATGCGCGCCACGAACTGCGGCGAGGTGCCGTCCCCGGCGGCCAACGGACCGGACTGCGGCAGCACCTTGCGCAGCCCTTCGAGATAGGCAGCGGCGACCTTCTCGCCGGCGCCGGTACCGCCGTCATCCACCACCGTCACCGCCACCCCGGCCGCCGGGCCGTCGGCGGACAACTGCGCGAACTCGGCGCGCTTGCCGACGGCACGTTCGTACTTGATCGTGGAGGTGCCGCGCGAAGACACCAGTTCCTTCAGCGGATTGGCCTGCGCCGCGGCGCAGTACAGCGACAGCACGAACCCTACGACAACGAGGAAACCCCTCATGGCGTTGCTCCTGGTCGATGGCGCGGTCGCGCGCCGGAAGTCGCACCCCGAACACCCTGCATCCCTGTCGCCGGACGCGGGCATCGTCGTTCCCCTCGATACCTGCGGCTGGCGGGCAGAGCGTACCCGCTTCCGCGGCTGGCTGCCGGGACCCGGCCGGGCCCCGGTCAGCCCTGTGCTGCGATGCGAATCGATCCCGTGCCGCTCAGGTGCCGCAGTCGATCTTCCAGGGCACGACGAAGCGGTCGACGACGCACTGGCCGTTGACGTCGATGTGGAACGACCGGCTCATCGCGGGAACGGCCTCAGGTACCCAGCAGCTCCACTTCGAACTTGAGCGTGGCGTTGGGCGGGATCACGCCGCCGGCGCCGCGTGCGCCGTAACCGAGGGTGGACGGGATCACCAGCACGCGGGTGCCGCCGACCTTCATGCCCTGCACGCCTTCGTCCCAGCCCTTGATGACCATGCCGCCGCCGAGCGGGAAGATGAAGGGCTCGTCGCGGTCCTTGCTGGAATCGAATTTGGCGCCCTGCGCGCCGCCCTCGTAGAGCCAGCCGGTGTAATGCACGGTGACGTTGCGGCCGGGCGCGGCTTCGGCGCCGGTGCCCACGACGGTGTCTTCGTACTGCAGGCCGGAAGCGGTGGTGGTGAAAGCCATGGGCGGATCCTCGTGGATGCGTGGAAGGGCGCCCAGTCTAGCGGCGCGCAGCGTGGACGGCCCGCGGGGAGTGCAGGACCTCATCGACACGGTGCCCTGCACCTGGTCTCACACCATTCCCGCTTACCCTTTCCCCACTCCCCTTACCCGTTGATCGCCGAAGGAAACGCACCATGACCCGGATCCACGCCGCACTCGCCGCTGCACTCATCGCCCTGCTGGCGCCGGCGCTCGCGCCTGCCGCCGAACCGGCCAGGCCGGCCAGTCGCGCCGAGGCGGTCGAGGTCATCCGCGAACTGCGGCGGATCGTGGCGCCCGCAGGCGTGGAGCGGTACGAGTACGTGCCGGTCGGTGGCATCGACCAGTTCGTCAGCATCCGCGGCCAGGACCGCGGCAACCCGGTGCTGCTGGTCGTCCACGGCGGACCGGGCTTCCCCACGTCCGGCATCGCCTGGTGGGCCACGCGTCCGCTGGAGGAGTACTTCACCGTCGTCCACTGGGACCAGCGCGGCGCCGGCAAGACCCACCTGGCCAACGACCCCGCCACGGTAGGCCCGACCATGACCCCGGGGCGTTTCGTCGACGACACCGAGGAACTGGTCGCGTGGCTGCGCAGCGAGTTCGCGCAGGAGAAGGTCTTCCTGCTGGGCACCTCGTGGGGCAGCTACGTGGGGCTGCAGTTCGCCCTGCGCCGCCCCGAGTGGCTGCATGCCTACATCGGCATGGGCCAGGCGATCGACAGCCCGGAAAGCGAACGGCGCGGGTACGCGCATGCGCTGGCACAGGCACGCCGGACCGGGAACCGGCAGGCCATCGCCGACCTGGAATCCATCGCCCCCTATGCCCAGGCCGGCGCGGCGATCCCGCTGGCGGACATCGCGCTGGAGCGGCGCTGGTCGGACCATTTCGGCGGCGTCATGGCCTACCGCGAACGCCAGGTCGACGGCATCGCCGTTCGCCTCTCGCCCGAGTACTCCGACGACGAAGCCGCGCGCGCGTACGACGGCAACGGGTTCTCGCAGGAGTTCCTCTTCAGCGACGTCATCGGCGTGGACATGAGCGCGCAGACCCGGCTCGCTTGCCCGCTGATCGTGCTTGCCGGCCGCCACGACCGCAGCGTCAATCCCTACGTCGCGCACGAGTGGTTCGACACGGTGGACGCGCCGTACAAGCACTTCGAGTGGTTCGAGAACTCCGCCCACGAGATCTTCGCCGAAGAGCCGGGCAAGCTGCTGCTGACGCTGGTGCAGCGGGCAAGGCCGCTGGCGCAGCAGCAGGCCGGGCGCGTGCGCTCCGAGTGACGACACGCGGCACGGCCGTCCGCAGGCGAAAGCCCGGACGGGCCTGCCGTTCACCCCGCTCCCTGCTCGCCGGGGATGGCCAGCCCCGTTCCCCTCGTGTCGCCCGCTGTGTAATGTCCGGATCGCACCCCCACCCAAGGAACCGTCCATGCACCTGCGCCTTTCCGCCTGCCTGCTGGTCGCGTTCGGCCTGTGCGCCGGCAGCGCCCATGCCCACTTCGCCGTGGACATGGGCGATACCCATGTGTCCCGCCATGGGCCGGGCGAAATCAAGAACGCACCGTGCGGCCGCCCGGACAGCGAGCGCGGCGAGAACGTCCATGCCTACGCGCCGGGCCAGACGATCGACGTGTCGTGGATCGAGTACGTCGGGCATCCGGGCTATTACCGCATCGCCTTCGACCGCGATGGCCACGACGACTTCCGCAATCCGGCGAGCATTGCTCCTGCCGGCCGCGCCTGCGCCGCAGGCGAACCGAACTGCGGCGACGGCGATTTCTACAACAACGAAACCGTCCTGGTCGACGACTTCGGCCGGCACGACGACAGCCCACACGGCAAGCGCTACTCGGCGCAGGTCAAACTGCCGGACGTGGAATGCGAGAACTGCACGCTGCAGATCATCCAGGTGATGACCGAGCTGGCCAAGTCGCCGTACGACCCGTCCGCCGAGGACGCCGACGACCTGTACTACCAGTGCATCGACCTGCGGCTGCAGGCGGCGCGGTAAAGGGGACGCGTTCTCCGGAACTCGTGGAACCTTGCCCGGGCGTCGTGTGGAACGGCCCGCACGCCCGGGTTATCCACAGAATCGGGGCTTTTTGCCTCACACGCGGAGCAAAAAGCTCGGGCGTCGGACAAATTTTCACCATCGTCGGAGTTGCGGGCTCGGCGGTCGGAGAAAAAAGCTCCGACGTCGGACAAAATTTCATCAACGTCGGAGCCCGGAGCTCGGCGGCCGGAGCAAAAAGCTGCGGCGTCGGTGAAATTTTCATCGACGTCGGAGTTCTGAGCTCGGCGGTCCGGGAAAAAAGCTCCGGCGATGGAGAAGTTTTCTGCGGCGACGCCACCGCGCTCAGCGGGACGCGCGCGACTCCCGGTAGCCCTCGCTGAATCCGTCCACCATCGAGCCAAGCCCGGCGGACAGGAACAGCGTGATCGCCGCGCACAGCAGCAGGTTGCGATGGTTCTTGCGGTAGCCGGTGAACAACAGCACCAGGCCAGCGACGAACAGGGTGATCTCGACGAAGTACATGGCGTCTCCTTGGTGGCTGCCGCGTTCGCGGCAGCTGGACAGCGGGTCCCTAGGCAACGTACCGCAGCACGAACGAAACCAGGACCAGGACGATGCCGATCGTGCTGAGCACCTGGGCGGTCCGGTTGCGCACCCCGGCGCCGGCGGCGACCGCCTGGTTCCACGGATTACGCCACGCGCCGTAGGCCATCAGGCCGAAGCCGACGCACGCCAGTGCGCTCTGCAGCTTCTGTCCATAGACGATGAAGTCGATCGCATGGACGACGCTGAACACCACCATCAGCACCAGCATGACCCGGGAGAAAGCTTTCATCGTGCGTCCTTCGCAGTGGTCGAGGTTGTCTGACTATCGGGTTGGGTCGCCATTCTGGCGGAGCGGCCTGTGCCTGGCGAACATGCACGCCGCCCGGGCCAGCGCTGCGTTCCTACAGAATGGGAATATGACGCTGGTCCCAGCGGATCTGCAGCGCCCTCTTCTCGAGCCAGGCGCCGACATGGATGTGCGGGTTGCGCGAATAGCCATTGTTGCCGACCCGGGCGATGGCCTCGCCGGCCGCCACGCGCTGGCCTTCCTCCACGCCCGGCGACTGGATGTGCGCCAGCACGACCTTCGTTCCGTCGGCCGCCTCGAGCAGGATCAGCGACGCGGGCGGCTTGCCGAGCACGCCCGGCACGTTGTCGACGGCATTGAGGCTGATCTTCAGCACCGTGCAGTCGCACGGCGACAGCACCGGCTGGTTCCAGCCGAACCAGTCGACATTGGCCAGCCCGTCGGTGCGGTAGGACTTCATGAAGGCCCGGCCGCCCTCGTCGACGAACTCCTGCGGCACGCAGTCCTGCCCGAGGTCGTCGCCCAGGTAGGGCAGCTCGCCCCAGGCGTGCTCGGAGCAGGCATAGGACGAGGCGAACAGGGGATGTGCGAGGAACTGGCCGGGCAACTCCGCGGGCGCCGCATCCTCCTGCGTCGCCGCTTGGGCGGCCGCAACCGCAAAGGGCGCTGCGAACAGCGCGAACAACAGTGCCACCCATCCCTGCATGCCGCGCCTGCGGTAGGTCATCGCTTCGATCCCTGTCGACTGCAGCCTCCGAAGGTGCGCCCTGACGCCGGTCCCGATCAACGTGTCCGTCTCCACTTGCCTGGCCTGCGCTTTTGCGATCAGTCCGCCGCACCCTCGGCCCGCAGCGCCTCGTCGAGCAGGAAGGCATACAGCTGGAGGCGACGGCTGAACTCGGCGCCGCGCCAGGCGATCAGCCACAGGAACGGGGCCAACAGGCCCAGGACCGCCAGCCAGCCCGGCAGGTGCAGCAGGTCCTGCCAGTTGCGCAGGAGTACGAACAGGGAGACCAGGACGGGCAGCAAGCCGAGCCGGTCGATTCCACCCAACAGCATGCCCAGGCGCGAATGCAGGCGCTCATGGCCCATGCGCGCATAGCGCAGGCTCGATTCCAGCGTCTCGCGCGGGTAGCCGGCAAGCCAAGTCGCGAGAGCCTTGAACTGGTCAACGTCATGGTCGAACTGCGCGATCAAACCGGCGCGATGGTGGCGGAGATCCTGTACCAGCACCCACAGGTTGCGCAGTAAACCGGGCAGGAAGCCTGCAACCGTCACCACGAGACCTGCCTGGGCAAGCAAGACCATCCAGGGTTGTGGCGGCAGCCACTTCACCAGAAGCGAAGGCACGAAGGCGGCAATCATCCCGACCACGCCGGCCAACGCGAGATGCCGGGCCCAACGCGGCGTGTTGAGCGCCGAGACCGGCCCCTCGGGCAATGCTTCGATCTTTGCTTCCAGGACGGCGAAGGTCAGTGGTGGTCTGTGTTCCATGTCCATGCTGCTCTCCCTATCGCGCGCACTCTACTCAACGACCCGCTTCGCAGACAGGGAGTGAACCCGACCCCGTCATGGTCGGTGCATTCGACAGCCTCAGGTTCCCGCTGGCCACGCCGGCAATGGCACCTCGCGCGCGTCCATGACGCCCTGGCGCACGATCTCGTAGGCCTCCCCGACCGGGACACCCTTCAGGCAATGCAGCTGCCCGCGGGTTACCCGATAGGTATCGGGCGCCTGCTTCCATCGGGAGGCCAGTCGCTCGCGCGCATCTGCGTCCAGCGTGCCGACGGTCAGCATCGGCTCGGCGAATGCCATCGGACGCGCCTGTGCGACAAGTGGCTTTTGGTCGCTGCGATAGTCCATGTCACCGCATGCGGCCCATTGGCCGTCGGCAGTGCGGAACATCGGGATGGCCTGGTACTTGTGCAGCCAGGCCCCGTCCTTGCCGACCTCCACGAACAGCAGCGCATGGGTGAAGTGGGCGAAATACGGAAAGCCGTAGTGGTCGGCCACCGAGAACGTCATCGCCTCGCCCACTGTTTCGCCGACCACCGGTTGCACCACGCGGTAGGTCGCCCGGTACAGGCTGTCCATGGAGATGCAGTCCAGCACGCCGGTCTGTTTGGCCTTCTCGGCGCAGGGATCCGGAAGCGGCTCGATGGAAAGTTTCTGGCCGATGAAGACCACGGTCCGAGCGTGGACATCGCTCTCCGGCGCAGCGCCCGCCGCAGGCAATAGAGGAGTCGCATGCGCGACCAGCGTGAGCGCCATGCCCAGCATCGCCACGACAATCCGCGCCATCCACCGATTGCGACTTATCAGGCCAGGCTCATTTCCCGAAGGCGGATTCGTGACGAAGAAGAGATATGCCCAAGCCCGCATAGTGCTGTCCCTGTCCTCACGTCCAGAAGTGAACCTGACCCCGTTACCGCTGGTAAACGCCGATCTGAAGAATGTCCCTCACTCGCGCACCATCGATCCTCCGCGCGGCAAGAAGCTCGCGCACGACGAGCTTCATTCTTGGGAAGTAGATATCGAAAATTGGGGCGACGCGCTCTGTCGCGTAGCGCATGAACTCCTCGCACTCTTCCTTCGTGAAGTCGTTGTTTTCGGTGACAGTGCGCCGGAAAAAGGCTTGTTGATCCCTCCAAGCATTACTGAAAACACGAGCACTCACTTCAGCAGTCGCTTCGGGGGCATTCGGGTCAACCCCTTCGACGCAACCAGCTCGTAGCAAGTAGACCTCGGCGGCGAACCCGCCGCATGCGACGCTCCGCTCTCTATCTGGCGCGACGTCGCAGCCGCGAGCAACCGCGAAACCCCGATCGTCCCCCTCAAGGAATTCGATGCCACGGAGATTACCGCCCAGATGCAAGCAGACGGTCGCGTGACCGACTTCATGCCAGGCCTTGTACTCGTCGCTATCGATATGAATCGCCATGCGAAATTCGGAATGCCTCAGTCACGCTGAACTCTGGAGAACAGGAAGTGCACTCAGACCCCTGCTTGCCCCAACTGCAAGAAGTGAACCTGACCCCGTTATCCGCCTCCTATGCCAGTACATCGGCCTGACAAGACTGGCAAAGGTGTTCATTCAACAGATCCCAGTCACGCATTACTACAACTTCACACTTTGGACACCGGCGAATCTTCCTCTCAATGAAATCGAAAACAGGAAGATCTGCGCAAACATGCTTGGCCAGAAGATAGTTAGAAATTCCGTAGTGGTTGCTCGCCTTCGCACCCTGCGTGTCTTTGATGGTGCCAAGGAACTCGACCGCGCCCGAATCCTCCCAGGATTTGACCTTGTTCATCCCCGCCTGCTGAGTGAACTTGAATACGTTCAGATAGACATGCCTGATCGTAAAGTCGACGCGGCGATTTCGCTTCATATCGCGCAACTGTTGAGGATCGAACTCTTCAGTTGAAAGACTTGCGGCAATACTGTCGATGCCGCCAACAAACGCCTCATGCGAGATCTGAGATACGGCTGAAGAAAGCTCACTCTGCTGGTCGAGAATTTCCTTGCATATCCTGATCATCTTGCGAGGGGATCCCTGCGCAAACATCGAAACAACCTGATCTGGATCCGAGGTTTTACCCGAATCTTCGATAATTTCGTCAAAGGAAGTGATGGCATCCGAACTGAAAGCTTTCAGTCGCTCGGAAAGCATCGCCGTCAACTGAGCATCGCTCCACTTAAGCTGGTAGTACTTAACCCTGTCCGGCCTAGCTAGCTTCCTGTAGTCGTCCAGCAACAGATCCCACAAGAAAAACTTGAAGGCAAACCCTGGCAATTCCAACAGCTGAAGGTCGGAAACAATGGACGCAATAAATTCATAGGATTTCGATGCCTTTCCTGTTATCGCAGTCTCGTCCACTTTATCTATCAGAACGTAGATCGACTGATAACCAATAGACGACGAAATGGAGTAAAGCGCTTTAAGTTGATCTAGATACGAACCTACCGTTCCGCCCTCCCCCTCAAACCTCCTAATCTCGGCGGCCCCCACCCCAACCTTCGCAAGAACGGCGTTGATCACAACTCCGATCGGACCTGTGAGCATATTCCACGCCTCCTTGGCTTTGTCGCCAAAATTCTTGATCGACGAGATCGCGGAGTTGAGAGTCGTCCTGTCAATCTCAGACAGATGCTCCTTCGTGAGAAGGAAGAGGATGTGCTTCTGCCCATTCGTCAGTGCGGCCCCCCTACTGGATGCAGCCGTGATGACAGCCACGAGGACGAGGCGAGCGATATTCCGCAGATGATAGTTAGCATCAATCTGCGCCAACTTAAGACCCGCGACGTTGAAATCGTTGTAGGTCACACATAGAAAATTTGATTCCAAAGACGCTATCTCTATGCGCCGCTTGAGCGCAGTCTTGCCTCCGCCACGCGGCGCAAACACCACAGCAGATTTCGGGCTAGAGGGATCACCATAGACCGCGTTAAAGAACGGAGGTGAGATGAAGTACCTCACGAGGCGATCTTCTTCGTCCGCATTGGTCTTCGCGAACGGATCGCTATCGAAGCCCAGGTTCGACAAGAGCTTTATATACGACATCAGCCACCCCCTCTTTTATCCGGCAAGAAAAAGGGCCAGGTTCACTGATGAACTTCTGGCCCTCGTTTCCGATTAGCGATTTATCAGACGCTCACCCGCACTTGCTATACCCACAATTCAAGCAAGTCGCGCACCCGTCCATGATCACCAGCGCCTTGGTGCTGCACTTGTGGCACATGGTGGCGCTGGGCGGGAAGCTGGTGCCGTCGCCGGTGACGGCGATGTCTTCGGTGCCGGCGCTCGCGGCGCCCGCTTGGGCAGCAACGCCCGCCGGGATCAGGTCACTCTTTTTTTTTGAGCGGTCTTCGAACTGCTTGCGCTTCTCGGCGATCAGCGCCTTCTGGTGCGCGCTCATCTCCGGGTCGATGATCAGGCCGATCGACTTCATGTGCTCCTCGACCACCGCGCCGATCTCGGCGACCAGCGAGGGCATGTACACGCCGCCGGCCTTGAAGTAGCCGCCGCGCGGGTCGAACACGGCCTTCATCTCTTCCACCAGGAAGGTGACGTCGCCGCCCTTGCGGAACACGGCCGACATGATCCGGGTCAGGCCGACGATCCACTGGAAGTGTTCCATCGACTTGGAATTGATGAACACCTCGAACGGGCGGCGCAGCTCGTGCTCGGTGCCGGCGTTGAGGACGATGTCGTTGATGGTCACGTACATGGCGTGCTCGACCATCGGCGACTTGATCTTGTAGGTGCTGCCGATCAGCACTTCCGGGCGCTCGATGCGCTCGTGCATGTGGATGATGTTGTCCTTGGCGGCCTCGGCCTCCATCACGGCCCGGTCCACCGGCGCGGCGACCACCGGCGGCGCGGATTCGCGCGCCTTGTCTTCGGCGGTAAGCACGGCGTAACCCTTGATTTTCTTGTCGATCTTGACGGCCATCTTGCGTGTCCTGTGAGCGTTGCGTGGGAGCGGCGGGGACGCCGCCGCCTTCCCTCCCCGGCTGGGGAGGGAAGGTGGTGCGACGGGTACTGCTTACTTCTTCTTGGCGGCCTTCTTGGCCGGCGCCTTCCTGGCCGGCGCGCGCTTGGCGGCAGCCTTCTTCGGGGCGGCCTTCTTCGCCGGCGCCTTCTTGGCCACGGCCTTCTTCGGCGCGGCCTTCTTCACTGCCTTCCTGGCGGCGGCCTTCTTCGGCGCAGCCTTCTTCGCCGGGGCCTTCCTGGCGACGGCCTTCTTCGGCGCGGCCTTCTTCACTGCCTTCTTGGCGGCGGCCTTCTTGGCGGCGGCCTTCTTCGGCGCAGCCTTCTTCGCAGCGACCTTCTTGGCCGGCGCCTTCTTCACTGCCGCCTTCTTGGCCGCGGCCTTCTTCGGTGCAGCCTTCTTGGCGGCAGCCTTCTTCGCGGTCTTCTTGGCTGCACCCTTCTTGGCAGCTGCCTTCTTGGCCGGCTTCTTCTTGCCCAGCTTCTTGCGCAGCGCGTCGGCTTCGGCGGTGGCCTTGTCCTTGGCGGCGGTCAGCTTCTTCTTGGCCTTGGACATCGTCTTGGTCACCGCCTTGGTCACCTTGGCGCTTTCCTTCTTCACCGCCTTGGTGGCCTTGGCGACGGTCTTCTTGGCCGCCTTCCTGGCCTTGGTCACGGTCTTCTTGGCGGCCTTCTTCGCCTTGGTCACGCTCTTGCCGGCGCTGGCGACCGCGCCACTGGCGGTGGCACTGATCGCGTGGCCGACTTCGGCCGCTTTCTCTTTCACGGACTCGGCGGCCTCGGAGAGGGTCGCCGTCACACCATTGCCATTGCTCATGGGGAGCCCTCCTGGGGGCGCTCTCTGTGTGGTAATCGGGACAACTTCACCTGCATTCCGGGCGCCGTGCTGCGAGGAACCGGCCGCGGCGGGCGCCCGGAAGAAGCGCGCGCCGCGACCCTGGCAAGCATCAGAACTTGCCGTAATACCCTTCCTTGAGCGCATCGAAGAGGTTGGCGGCGGTGTGGGTCTCGCCGTCGTACTCGATCTCTTCGTTGCCCTTGACCTCCATCACCGAGCCGTCTTCCAGCTCGAAGCGGTAGGTGGTGTTCTCCAGGTCCTTCTCCTTGACCAGCACGCCCTGGAAGGCGGCCGGGTTGAAGCGGAACGTGGTGCAACCCTTCAGGCCCTGCTCGTAGGCGTAGCGGTAGATGTCCTTGAAGTCCTCGTACGGGTAGTCGGTCGGGACGTTCGCGGTCTTGGAGATCGAGCTGTCCACCCACTTCTGGGCGGCGGCCTGCACGTCGACGTGCTCCTTGGGATGGATGTCGTCGGCGGAGATGAAGTACTCCGGCAGCTGCGCGTCGGCAGCTTCGGAGAACGGCATCGCCTTGGCGTTGACCAGGTGGCGGTAGGCCAGCAGCTCGTAGCTGTAGACGTCGACCTTTTCCTTGGACTTCTTGCCTTCGCGGATCACATTGCGGCTGTAGTGGTGCGCGAACGACGGCTCGATGCCGTTGGAGGCGTTGTTGGCCAGCGACAGGGAGATGGTGCCGGTCGGGGCGATCGAGCTGTGGTGGGTGAAGCGCGAACCGACTTCGGCCAGCTCGTCCACCAGCTCCGGCGCCACCGACGCGATGCGCTGCATGTAGCGGCTGTAGCGGGCGTGCAGCACCTTGCCGGGGATTTCCTGGCCCAGGCGCCAGCCGTCCTTCGCCATTTCCGGGCGCTGGCGCAGCATCTGCGCGGTGACCTCGAAGCGCTCTTCCATGATCGGGGCGGCGCCCTTCTCGATGGCCAGCGACAGGCCCACTTCCCAGCCGGCCACGGCCATGTCGCGCGACACCTGCTCGGTGAACTCCAGGCTTTCCGGCGAGCCGTACTTCATCTTGAGCATGGTCAGGGTGCTGCCCAGGCCCAGGAAGCCCATGCCGTGGCGGCGCTTGCGCATGATCTCGTCGCGCTGCTGCTGCAGGGGCAGGCCGTTCACTTCGACTACGTTGTCGAGCATGCGGGTGAACACGCGCACGACTTCCTTGTATTCCTCCCAGTCGAAGCGCGCCTTGTCGGTGAACGGGTCGCGCACGAAGGTGGTCAGGTTGACCGAGCCCAGCAGGCAGGCGCCGTACGGCGGCAGCGGCTGCTCGCCGCACGGGTTGGTCGCGCGGATGTTCTCGCACCACCAGTTGTTGTTCATCTCGTTGACCTTGTCGATCAGGATGAACCCCGGCTCGGCGAAGTCGTAGGTGGAGACCATGATCATGTCCCACAGGTGGCGGGCGCGGATGTGCCCGTACACCTTGCAGGCCACCAGGCCGTCGTCGCGGGTGACGTAGTTGACGTGGGTCGGCCAGTCGCGCCAGACCACCTTGTCGGCGTCGGCCAGGTCGAAGTCGCCCTGCTCCTTGGCGCTGACCGGGAACACCAGCGGCCAGTCGTCATCGTCGGCCACGGCCTTCATGAAGCCGTCGGTGATCAGCAGGGACAGGTTGAACTGGCGCAGGCGGCCGTCTTCGCGCTTGGCGCGGATGAAGTCCTTCACGTCCGGGTGGCTGACGTCGAACGTGCCCATCTGCGCGCCACGGCGGCCGCCGGCGCTGGAGACGGTAAAACACATCTTGTCGTAGATATCCATGAAGGACATCGGGCCGGAGGTGTACGCGCCGGCGCCGGCGACGAACGCGCCGCGCGGACGCAGCGTCGAGAATTCGTAGCCGATGCCGCAACCGGCCTTCAGGGTCAGGCCGGCCTCGTGGACCTTCTCCAGGATGCCGTCCATCGAGTCGGTGATCGTGCCCGACACGGTGCAGTTGATCGTGCTGGTCGCCGGCTTGTGCTCGAGCGCGCCGGCGTTGGAGGTGATGCGGCCGGCCGGGATCGCGCCGCGGCGCAGCGCCCAGACGAATCGCTCGTACCAGTAGGCCTTCTTCTCGTCGGTACCCTCGGCGTCGGCCAGGGCCCGGGCCACGCGCTGGTAGGTGCCGTCGATGTCGGCATCCAGCGGAACGCCCTGCTTGGTCTTCAGGCGGTACTTCTTGTCCCAGATGTCCTGGGAGGCGGGCTGCAGCGGAATTTCGCCGCTGGCTTTGGTGTTGTCCTGGACCACTTCGAGGCGCACCGTGCTCATGCTGTTGGTTTCTCCTTTACCGCAGCTGGATCTCATAGCCCGGAGGGACGGATGGAACGGGGACGGCAAGGCCGGCGGGTCGCGTGGGTACGCGCCGCTCGCCGGGTCAGACGGTGGGTTCCTTATGGCCTGAAAGGCCGTTTCCGACTGTGTTTTCCTGCTGCATCCGCTCGCCACCCCCCGGCGATTGGGCTTGGCGAGGCGTGTTCAGGAAAACACCATCGCTTGGGCCTGGATTCCGTCGCACCGCAACATCTAGTGGCGCAACAGGCCGTCAAGCTACCCCCGGTCCCCGGCAGTGTCAACCACTTGCGTGACGCTCCTCACGGTGTTCCAGACCCTGCCGCGGGCGCCGTCGGCGGAGGTTGAAACGGCCCCGGCCGCCGGTGCCCGAAACCCACTTCACCAGCCGTTAAATTCGCGCGCAGCAGACTCGTTCAGCTTCATGATCGACCGGCCACCGGCACGCACGTTCGCGCACCCGGCCGGCCCGACACCCCCCGACCCTGCCGAGGAACCCGGTCCGATGCGCCGCACCCCCCTGCTGATCGCCCTGACTGCCGCCGCCGCGTTCGGTGGCTTTGCCGCCACCGCGATGAACGAACTGCTGGAGAACCGCGCCGAAGCCGCCCCGGCCACCGCGCCGGTGCCCGCGCCTGCGCCGCTGCTGCCGGTCGCCCAGCCGGCCAGCCTGCCGCCGCTGGTCGAGGGCCAGGCGATGCCGTCGCTGGCGCCGATGCTGGAGCGGGTGATGCCGGCGGTGGTCAGCGTGCACACCCAGCAGAGGGTGGCGGTGCGCAACCCGTTCTTCGACGACCCGATGTTCCGCCGCCTGTTCCCGCAGGTGCCGCAGGAGCGGATCAACGAATCGCTGGGCTCGGGGGTGATCATCGACGCGCAGCGCGGCTACGTGATGACCAACCACCACGTGGTCGTGGGCGCCGACAACGTCTCGGTGACCCTGGCCGACGGGCGCACGCTCAAGGCCGAGTTCCTCGGCTCGGACGCCGACACCGACGTGGCCCTGATCCGGATCCCGGCGCAGGACCTCAAGGGCCTGCCGCTGGGCGACAGCGGGCAGCTGCGGGTGGGCGACTACGTGGTGGCGATCGGCAACCCGTTCGGGCTGAGCCAGACGGTGACCTCGGGAATTGTTTCGGCGGTCGGGCGCAGCGGCATCCGCGGCCTGGGCTACCAGAACTTCATCCAGACCGACGCGTCGATCAACCCGGGCAACTCCGGCGGCGCGCTGGTCAACCTGCGCGGCGAACTGGTCGGCATCAATACCGCCAGCCTCAACCCGCGCGGCTCGATGGCCGGCAACATCGGCCTGGGCCTGGCCATTCCCTCCAACCTCGCCCGCGACGTGGTCCACCAGCTGGTCACCACCGGCGAGGTCCGGCGCGGCACGCTGGGCCTGGACACGCAGGCGCTGGACCCGCGCCTGGCCCGCAGCCTGGGGCTGGCCGAGGGCCAGCAGGGTGCTTTGGTGACCCAGGTGTACGCCGACTCCGGCGCGGCGGCGGCCGGGCTCAAGCCGGGCGACGTGATCGTGTCGGCCGGCGGCCAGCGCATCGCCGACCCGCTGTCGCTGCACAACTTCGAAGGCCTGCAGCCGGTCGGGGCGAAGGTGCCCCTGCAGGTGCTGCGCGACGGCAAGACGCTGAAGCTCGACGCGACCCTGCGCGAACAGCCGCGTGCGCTGGATGGCGCTTCGGTCGACGCGCGCCTGGCCGGCGCGCGCCTGGCCGAGCTGCCCGAGGCGCAGCGCCAGGCCCGCGGCCGCGGCGTGCTGGTCGAAGAGGTGCAGGCCGGCAGCCGCGCCGCCCAGAACGGCCTGCGCGCGGGCGACGTGATCGGCGCCACCAGCGCCGGCGCGGTCGACGACCTGGCCGCGCTGCGCAGCAGCCTGGCGCAGCCGCCGGCGCAGTTGGTGCTGCTGGTCACTCGCGGTAACGTGCAGGGCAGGCTGCCGATGCGCTGAGCGCGGCCTGGCGTTCCGCATGTCGCGTGCAAAGTTTCCATGACAGGGCCTACACCGGGCCCATGCTTCCATGGCCACGTCCCGCCGTCATGGCGTTGCCACCCACTGCAGCAGGCCCTACCCGGCCAAGGAGACCCACGATGAGCCCCACCTCCACCGAGAACATGAAGGACAACCTGAGCGAAGCCGGCTCCCACCTGAAGACCGCCGCCGGTGCCGCCGGTGAGGCGCTGCGCGGGGCGGCCGGTGCCGCCACCGACGAGCTGCGCCTGGGCCGTGCCAACGTCAAGGCCGAACTGGCCGACAGCGCGCTGGCCGGGCTGGCCGCGGCCGAGCTGGGGGGCGACGCCGCGCGCGAGCAGATGGACGCGCTGATGGACAAGGGCCGTGACCTGATCGACAGCGCCTCGGAGCTGATCCGCGAGCGCCCGCTGGCCTCCTTCGGCGTGGCCTTCGCCGCCGGCTGGCTGGTCGCCGCGCTGACCCGTCGCGACCGCTGAGCGGATCGCCGCGGCGATGAGCGAAGGGGAGCGCACGGAACAGGCAGGGGACGCGACTCCCCCGCCGCCGCTGGACGAGAGCCTGCGTGCGGTCAGCGAAGCCGGCAAGGCGACGCTGGGCGCGACGAAGGACTCGCTGCGTTCGCTGCGCGCGCTGCTTTCTGCCGACCTGGCGCTGGCCCGCAGCGCGCTGGGCCGCGGCATCGCCTGGGCCGGCGTCGCCGTGGTGTTCGGCGCCTCGGCGTGGCTGCTGGCCACCGCCGCGGGGGTGGCGCTGATGCAGCGCTTCGGCCTGTCCTGGCTGGCGTCGCTGAGCATCGCGGCGCTGTTCAACCTGGCCATCACCGGCCTGGCCGCGTGGCGCACCTCGCGCTTCTTCGACTACATGGGCCTGCACGCCACGCGCCGGCAGCTCAGCCGCATGGGCGTGTTCGACGAACACGACGAACACGGCGAGGATGACGACGACGGAAACGGCGAGGCGCCGCGCGCCGATGCGGTCGCCGCGTCGCTGACCACGGCGGCCACGCCCTCGCAGGACCCGCTTTCACAGGAGCGGCCGCGATGAGGTTCGAGCTGCTGCGGCAGCGGGTCGAGCGCGCGGAGCGGCGCGTGGAATCGTGCATGGACCGCGCGCAGGTGCACCGGCAGGAGTTTGGCCAGGCCTGGCGCCGCGGCTGGTCGCCGGGACGGATCGTGATCGCCGGACTGTTGTCGGGGTTCCTGGTCGGCCGCGCCGAACCGCTGTCCAAGGTCGGTGGTACGCGCTGGCTGCAGATGCTGGGCACGGTCTCGAGCATGCTCGCCTCGCTGCAGGCGGCCGCCGCTTCGCATGAAGCCGGCGAAGCCGCCGACGTGGCCGCGCAGGAGGCCGCCGCCGCGAACCAGAACGTGGCCGAGGCGACCGGGCAGGCGCCGGTCGCGCCGGTGGCCCCCGTGCCCGCGGCCAGCGACCCGTTGCGGACGCGCGCGCCGGCACCGGCCGAAGCGGCCACCGACGTTTCCGAACGCTGACCTCCCTTTCCTTCTTCTTCCGCGGCCGGCCTCCGGCCTGTCGCCCAGGGTCCGCATGTCCGCCATCCCGCCGCCGCACGCCGATCCCCTCCCGCCGCTGCCCGAAGCGGCCGATCCGCAGGGGCCGCTCGCGCGGCCGCGGGCTTCGTCGGCCGTGCTGGTGCTGGCCACGCTGGCGGTCTGCTACACGCTGTGGGCGGCGCAGGAAATCCTGCTGCCGGTGCTGCTGGCCGCGTTCTTCGCCCTGATCGGCAATCCGCTGATCCGCGGCCTGCGCCGGCTCTGGGTGCCGCGCTTCCTGGCTGCGCTGCTGGTGCTGTGCGCCGGCCTGGCGCTGGCCGGCACGCTGGCCGTGCAACTGGCCGCGCCGGCCACCACCTGGGCCGAGCAGGCGCCGCGCGAGGCGCGCAAGCTCGGCCGCCAGCTGCAGGACCTGACCCGGCCGATGCACGAGGCCAACCGCATCGCCGAAGACATGGCCCGCGCGGCGGCCGGCGATCCGAACCGCAAGGTGCAGGTGGTGCGCACCCGCGTCGATGACCCCTATGCGGTATTGACCCGGACCCCGCGCGTGGCCGCTTCGATGCTGGCGGTGGTGCTGCTCACCTTCTTCTTCATGGTCTACGGCGAGAACCTGCAGCGCAACGCGATCGCGCTGATGCCCGGGCGCCAGCAGAAGAAGTTCACCGTCGAGATCCTGCAATCGATCGAGCGCGAGGTCTCGCGCTACGTGCTGACCATCAGCGTGATCAACGCGGTGGTCGGCCTGGCCTTCGCCGGCATCCTCTACGTGCTGGATTTCCCGGCACAGGAAGCGCTGCTGTGGGGCACGATGGTGATGCTGCTCAACTACGCGCCCTACGTGGGGCCGCTGATCGGCATGTGCATGATGCTGCTGGTCGGCTTCATCGCCTTCGACGACACCTGGCACTCGCTGCTGCCGGCGGCGCTGTACCTGCTGCTGCACACGGTGGAGGGCCAGGTGATCACGCCTATTGTCCTGGGCCGGCGCATGGCGCTGTCGCCGCTGGTGCTGATCCTGGCGCTGATGCTGTTCGGCTGGCTGTGGGGCCTGATCGGCCTGCTGCTGGCGGTGCCTTTGCTGGTCTGCGTGAAGCTGGTCCTGGCGCAGCTGGACGGCATGGGCGGCTGGGCCAAGCTGCTGGAGTAAAGGCACAGGCGACGCCCCCTCGGTTCCGGCGGTGTCGCTTCGCGGCCTGAAGGGCATGCCCCGTCGCAGCTCTTGTAGGAGCGGGCATGACCGCGACACCGAGGTGGCCGGCGGCCGCGATGCCGCCATGATTCGCGCATCCATCCTGCCGCATGTCCGCTCGTGCATGACGGGAGCCGCGGCGGCGGACATTCCTGGTCGGGGGTGAGACGGAATCCTGGGGCGTCGGTCATTTTGCGGCGTCGGTGTCGCGGTCATGCCCGCTCCTACGGCGGCGAGGGGGATTTCCAGGGCGTCGGTCGGGGGCGCGCCGGAGTTGTGGTCGTGCCCGCTCCTGCAATGCGCAGCCGGTGGAGGGGTACGGAGCGTGGCGGCGGATATGTCCTGTAGGAGCGGGCATGACCGCGACACCTGGGCGGGTGGCGGCGGCGATGACGCCATGATCCCTGCATCCGTCTGCAGTTCCATTCGTGCAGGGCTGATGGCCATGACACGGGGCCAGGTTGGGGGTGAGACGGAATGCCGGCAACCTCGATCGGGGGCGGCGTCGGTGTCGCGGTCGTGCCCGCTCCTACGAAGGGCGGCGGGCGGCCGGGCCCGGCGGTGCGCGGTAGAATGGCGCCGTGAGCTTCATCGTCCGCGCCATCACCCTCGACCTCGACGACACCCTGTGGCCGTTCGCGCCGATCGGCGCGCGCATCGACCAGGTGCTGCACGACTGGATGGGCGTGCACAGCCCGGCGACGGCGGCGATGTACCCGGTCGCGGCGATGCGCGAACTGCGCGAGCGTTCGTTCCGCGACAACCCGCACCTGCACCATGACCTGTCCGCACTGCGCCGGCTGACCCTGGCCGAAGCGCTGGAACGCAGCGGCGCCAGCCTGGACCTGCTCGAGCCGGCGTACGAGGCGTTCTACGCCGCGCGCAACCAGGTCGAGTACTACCCCGACGCACTCGACGCACTGGCCCGGATCGCGGCGCGGGTGCCGGTGGCGGCGCTGAGCAACGGCAATGCGGACCTGGAGCGAGTCGGCATCGCCCACCACTTCGCCTTCCAGCTGGGCGCGCGCGAACACGGCGCGGCCAAGCCCGAGGCCAGCATCTTCCTGGCCGCGTGCGCACGCCTGGAGTGCGCCCCGGCACATGTCCTGCACGTGGGCGACCACGTCGAGATGGACGTCGCCGGCGCCGCGCGCGCCGGGCTGCGCAGCTGCTGGATCAACCGCGAGGCGCGCGAATGGGCGCACGCGGAGATCGTGCCCGACCTGCAGTACACGACCCTCACCGCGCTCGCCGACTGGCTGGAAGCGCACCTCCCCGAACGCGACATCGCCACGGACCACGCCGCATGAACCCCCAGTCCCATTACGCCGATACCGGCGCTTCCGCGCTTCCCATGCACCTGCTCGACCGCGACGGCTACGGTGCCTGGCGCGCGACGCAGCCGGCCGCCGTGGCGGCGTGGCTCGATGCGCAGGAATTCCAGCCCGGCGCCGGTTCGGTGGCGCTGCTTCCGGGCGAAGGCGGGATCGGCGGCGCGGTGGTCGGGATCGGCGATCCGCTGGATCCGTGCAGCTACGCGCACGCGCCGACCGCATTGCCGCCGGGTGCATGGGCGCCGGCCACCGACCTGCCGGCCGCGCAGCGGGTCGCCTTGCAGCTGGGCTGGGGCCTGGGCAGCTACCGCTTCGACCGTTACAAGACTCCGCCGCGCGCGCCGGCGAGGCTGCGCCTGCCGCAGCTCGACGACGAAGCGCTGGACGTGCTGCTGGCGACCATGCGCGTGCGCGACTGGGTCAACACGCCAACCCAGGACATGGGCCCGGCGCAGCTGGAAGCCATCGCCCGCGAGCTGGCTGCCGAACACGGCGCGCACATCGAGGTGGTGACCGGCGAATCGCTGCTGGCGCACAACTTCCCGGCGATCCACGCGGTCGGCCGCGCCTCGCACCGCGCGCCGCGGCTGATCGAGCTGCGCTGGGGCTTCGAATCTCCCGAGAGCCGCGCCGATCCGCACGTGGTGCTGGTCGGCAAGGGCGTGTGCTTCGACACCGGCGGCCTGGACATCAAGCCGGCCGACGGCATGCGCAACATGAAGAAGGACATGGGCGGCGCCGCGCACGCGCTGGCGCTGGCCGCGCTGGTGATGTCGCGCAAGCTGCCGGTGCGGCTGAGCCTGCTGGTGCCGGCGGTGGAGAACGCGATCGGTCCGGACGCGTTCCGGCCGGGCGAGGTGATCGCCACCCGCGCCGGGGTCAGCGTGGAGATCGACAACACCGATGCCGAGGGCCGGGTGATCCTGTGCGACGCGCTGACCTATGCGGGCGAGCAGAAGCCGGCGCTGATCGTGGATTTCGCCACGCTCACCGGCGCGGCGCGCATCGCCCTGGGGCCGGACCTGCCGGCGCTGTTCGCCAATGACGACGCGCTGGCCGCGGCCTGGCTGGCGGCCGGCGAGCAGACCCGCGACCCGGTGTGGCGCATGCCGCTGTGGCGCCCGTACCTGCGCTACCTGACCAGCAATGTCGCCGACCTGGCCAATGCCGGTTCGCGCATGGCCGGCGCGGTCACCGCGGCGCTGTACCTGGAGCGCTTCGTGCCCGGCGGCACGCCCTGGGCGCACCTGGACACCTACGCCTGGAACGACAGCAGCCGCGCCGGCCGCCCCGCCGGCGGCGAAGCGCTGGGCCTGCGTTCGGCCTGGGCGCTGCTGAAGGCGCGCTACGGCGGCTGACGAACCTGGCGTCGCGGCCACGCTCGAACCGGCCACGGCGCCCTTCCCGCACCCTCGGCGCTCAGGCCGACGATGCGGTCGCGGCCTCGCATTCGAAACGGTCGCGACCGGCGCGCTTGGCCCGGTACAGCGCGCGATCGGCGCGTCGCATCAGCATCTCGGCGCCGTCGCCAGCGCCTTCGAAGCCGGCGATGCCGATCGACACGGTGACCGCCGGCAGTTCGCTGCCCAGGTGCTCCACGCGCATCGCCCGCACCGCGTCGCCGATCTCCAGGGCGCGGCGGCCGGCCTGCTCCAGCGTGGTCTCGGGCAGGATCAGGGTGAACTCCTCGCCGCCATAGCGGCAGGCGATGTCCTCGCCGCGCGCGATGGACCCGAGCAGGTGGCCGAAGCCGGCCAGCAGTGCGTCGCCACCGGGATGGCCATGCAGGTCGTTGAACGCCTTGAAGTGGTCCAGGTCGAGCATGAGCAGGCTCAGCGGCATCGCGCGACGCTCGCAGCGCGCCAGCTCACGGGCCAGCGACTCTTCCAGGTAGCGGCGGTTGAACAGGCCGGTGAGTGGATCGCGGATCGACTGGATGCGCAGGCGTTCCTGCAGGGCCAGGTTGTGCAGCGCCATCGACAGCTGCTCGGTGGCCGCCTGCACCAGGTCCATCCGCGCCAGCATCGCCGGCGACGCCGACGACAGGTACAGGAAGCCCAGCTGGTTGCCCTGCGCCACCAGCGGGATGCAGGCGGTGTTGAGCTCGACGTCGATGGCCGGCGGCTCGATGTGCGCGCAGTGCAGGGTCTCGCCATGCGCGCGCAGCAGGTGCGGCTGGCCGCGACGCAGCGCCCAGCAATGTTCCGGCGGCAGCAAGGCGGCGCTGGCCGCCACGTGTTCGCCCCAGTGCGCCAGTTCCTCGGCGTAGTCCTGCGAGGCGCGGATGCGGTACAGCGTGCCGCCGGTGCCGGGCAGCAGCCGCGACAGCAGCTGGGTGGTCAGTGCCACCGCCTCCTCGGGCTTGAGGCAGTTCTGCAACAGGCTGCCGTAGCGGTTGAGTTCGGCCAGGTCGCTGGTATGCCGTTCCAGCTGCCCGACCGACTCGCGCAGGCGCAGGTTGGCTTCGGCGCCGGAGCGCTCGGCGCGGCCGCGGCGGCGGATCTCGCGCACGAGCAGCCAGTACACCGCGCCGACCACGGCAATCCCCAGCGGGATGCCGAGCAGGGCCAGCAGGCGCAGCACGTCGGCGCTGCGCCGGCTGGAGAGGTCGCGGGCGGCGAGCAGTTCGCGCTCGCGCTCGAGCAGCTGCTGGGCCTCGCTGCGGATCGCCGAGGACACCTGCAGCACGTCGCGGTCGATGCCCGCCTGCGCGGCGGCCAGTCCGCCCTGTCGGTAACGGCCCAGGTTGGCCTCGATCTGGGCGATGCGGCGGTCGCGCAGGTCGCGCAGGCTCCGGACCCGCTGCAGCTGCTGCGGGTTGTCGCGGACCAGCCGTTCCAGCCGGTCCAGCTGCGGAGCGGTCTGCTCGCGGCTGACCTGGTAGATCGCCAGGTAATCGACGTCGCCGGTCAGGAGGTAGCCACGCTGGGCCGCCTCGGCGTCGCGCAGGCGCGCCTCGACCGCATCGACGCTGGCGATCACCTCGTTGGTATGCGCCACCTGGTTGGCGTCGGCGATGAAGCGCTGCGCGCCCAGCAGCACGCCCACGCCGATCCCGGCGAAGATCAGTGCGGCGGCGGGCAGGCCGATACGGTTGGCGAGGTGCAGGCGGCGGGGCATGGCGGGAAGTGTGCGGGACGGGACGTGAAACGGCAGCCCCCATGCAAGGTCCGTACCGCCGGAGCGTCCCGCGATTCCGCGCGCTAGGATGGCCCGGCCACGTCCGTGGCGGCGCGGTGCACGCACCGGGGGACGCATGGGGACCGGCTTCACCCGACGCCATCGGCTGGATACCGCCTCCGGCTGGGCATTCGTCCTGCTCGCCTGGACCGCGGTCGTGATCGGGTTCGCCAGCCAGGTCACGGCGCGCTTCACCGGCCAGGCCGACTACCCGGCCCCGGTCGCGCTGGAAGTGCATGTCTGGGCGTTCTCGGCCTGGCTGGTGCTGCTGGCCTTGCAGGTGGCGCTGGCCAGCAGCGGCCGCCTGCACTGGCACCGCAGGGTCGGCACGCTGGGCATGCTGCTGGTGCCGGTGATGGCCTGGTCGGCGGTCGCCGCGGAGTTCTACAGCCAGCGCTTCTATGCGCCGGGCGACCCGGAGAACATCCGCTTCCTGCCGATCGCGATGAACAGCGTGCTGGGTTTCGTCGGCTGCGCGGTGGCGGCGTTCCTGATGCGGCGCTCGCCGCCGTACCACAAGCGTCTGGTGTGCCTGGCCACCACGGTGATCCTCGTCGCCGCATTCGCGCGCTGGTGGGGTGGCGCGATCGCCTCGGCATTGCCACCGGGCTTCATGGCCGAGTGGCTGTCCAACTACGCCGGGGTGCTCGTCTTGTTCGCCGCCGCGATGGGCTACGACCTGGCCACGCGCGGCAGCGTGCACCCGGTCCATCGCGTCGCGATCCCGGTCCTGGTGGGCATGCAACTGCTGGCGGTGGCGATCGGCCAGGGCCAGGCCTGGCCGGAGCTGGGCCGACGCCTGCTCGGCATCGGCTGAGGCGCCCGGATTACAGCCAGCCCTTCTGCCGCGCCAGGCGCGCGGCCTCGATGCGGTTGCCGACGCCGAGCTTGCCGATCGCCTCGGACAGGTAGTTGCGCACGGTGCCCTGCGAGAGGTTCAGCTGGATGGCGATCTCGCCGGAAGACCTGCCCTCGCCGGCCAGGCGCAGCACCTGGCGCTCGCGCTCGTTGAGCGGATCGGCTTCGCCCCAGGCTTCCACCGCCAGTTCCGGATCAATCGCACGACCGCCGTGGCGGACCTTGCGCAGCGCTTCGGCCAGGCGTTCGGCCGGCGCATCCTTGAGCAGGTAGCCGACCACGCCGGCCTCCAGCGCGCGGCGCAGGAATCCGGCGCGGGCGAAGGTGGTGACGATCACCACCTTGATCGGAAGCTCGTGGCGCTGGATGCGCTGCGCCAGTTCCAGTCCGGTCAGGCCGGGCATCTCGATGTCGGTGACCAGCACCTCGGGCTGCAGGCGCTGCACTTCGCGCCAGGCGCTCTCGCCATCGGCCACGGCGCCGACGACCTCGATATCGGATTCCATGCCCAGCAACGCGGCCAGCGCGCCGCGGACCATCGCCTGGTCTTCGGCCAGGAGCACGCGGATCATCGGGATGGGGTCAGTGCAGGCATGGGGCGACGGTAGCAAAAGTCGTACTCGCGGTGCCTGTCCTGGTTGCTGGCCGCCAGAGGCGCACGGGTGGCGTGGTCGGAATCGCGGGGGCGTCGCCTGCGCGATGGCGTCGGTGTCGCGGTCGTGCCCGCTCCTACGACAGCGGGGACCACGCGCCCTTGTAGGAGCGGACTTCAGGCCGCGACACCGACGCCGCCGGAATCGCGGGGGCGTCGCCTGCGCGATGGCGTCGGTGTCGCGGTCGTGCCCGCTCCTACGACAGCGGAGACCACGCGCCCCTGTAGGAGCGGACTTCAGGCCGCGACACCGACGCCGCCGGAATCGCGGGGGCGTCGCCTGCGCGATGGCGCCGGTGTCGCGGTCGTGCCCGCTCCTACGACAGCGGGGACCACGCGCCCTTGCAAGGGCGGACTTCAGGCCGCGACGCGACGCTGTCGGAATCGCGGGGGCGTCGCCTGCGCTACGGCGTCGGTGTCGCGGTCGTGCCCGCTCCTACGACAGCGGAGACCACGCGCCCTTGTAGGAGCGGACTTCAGGCCGCGACACCGACGCCGCCGGAATCGCGGGGGCGTCGCCTGCGCTACGGCGTCGGTGTCGCGGTCTTGCCCGCTCCTACGACAGCGGGGCGTCGGTGCGCGTGGCATGCGCCGGTGGCGTGGTCGCACCGGCCTGCCAGTGCGGCAGGTCGGCCAGCAGGCGCGTGCCGCGCCCGGGCGCCGGCTCGATCCGCAGGGCGCCGCCGAGCACCTGCAGGCGTTCGCGCATGCCGTCCAGGCCATTGCCCGGCCGGACCACGCCGCCACGGCCGTCGTCCTCCACGCACAGCCGCCACTGCCGCGCATCGCCCGTCAGCGATACCCGTACCCGGCTGGCGCGCGCATGGCGATGGACGTTGGTCACCGCTTCGCGCAGGCACAACGCCAGCACCGTTTCCTGTTCCGGCGGCATCGCGACCGCGGGCACGTCGACCTGCAAGCCGATGCCCTCGCCCTGCAGCAGCACCTTGGCCGCCGCCAGTTCCGCGGCCAGGCCCGCGGCGCGGATGCCGGTGACCGCGCGCCGGACCTGGCCCAGCGCATCGCGCGCGACCTGGCCCAGTTCGCCGATCTCGCGCTGCGCCGCCTCCGGGTCGCGCTGCAGCAGGCGCCCGGCGAGGTCGGCCTTCAACGCCACCAGCGACAGGGTATGGCCGAGCAGGTCGTGCAGGTCGCGGCCGATGCGCTCGCGCTCGGCGGTGGCGGCCAGGCGCCGGACCTCGTCCTGCGATAGGCGCAGCGCGGCGTCCTTGTGGTGGCGCTGGCGCTCGACGTGCACGATCAGGCCGACCACCAGCGTGGTCACCGGCAGCCACACCAGCGCCGACCACGGATAACCGATCGAGCGCGCGAGCACTACCAGGCACACGTTGGCCAGCAGCAGGACCGCCGCGTAGTGCCAGCCGCTGCGCCAGCGGTGCGCGCCGAGCATCACGCAGCCGAACACGAAGTAGCTCATGCCCGACGGGTACCAGCGCAGCAGCGCCAGGCACAGCACCAGCATGCCGGTGGCGCACGCCGCGACCCAGCGCGACGGCAGCACCAGCGTGCCCGCGTACAGGGCCAGGAACAGCGGATAGGACAGCGCGGTCAACGCCCACCACAACGCGTTGTAGCCCTGCGGGGTGAACACCGGCACCACGAACACCCACATCGTCCACAGCACGTGGATGAACTCCATCCATGCGGGCTGTCCACGCGACTGGCTGGCGGCCAGCAGCGAATCGGGCGCGACCTTGATCCATCCGGGGACGAAGCGATTGGGCGGGACAGCGCGCATGGCGGGGACTCGGATCAGGGGGTAGCGAGGCGACGACGCGCCAGGGCCAGGAACAGGAGGGTCACGCCGAGCAGCACCAGCACGTGCAGCCCCAGCGGCGCGCCGTCGCCAAACCCCACCTGCGCCTGCGCGATCCGGGACAGATGGTACGCCGGCCACGCCGGTGCCAGTTCCTGCAGCAGCCCGGGCAGCATCGACAGCGGTACCCACAGCCCCGACAGGAACGCCATCGGCAGGTAGACCAGGTTGATCAGCGCCGGTGCGCCACGCCCGCCGACCAGCGTGCCCAGCCACAGGCCCAGCGCACTGAACGGCAATACGCCGAGCAGGCAGGCCACGACCAGGCCCAGCCATTGCGCCGGTGCCAGGCGCACGCCGGCCACGCCAATGGCCAGTGCGGCCAGCAGCGCGAGGATGACGGTGGAGAACAGCATCGCCATCGCCACCTTCGCCGCCAGGTACGCGCCCGGCGGCATCGGCTGGGCGCGCTTGAGGGTCAGCAGTCCCTGCTCGCGGTCCATCGCCACGGTGACGCCGAAACCGAACAGGGCCACGCCCATGATCCCGAACACGCTGTAGCCGGCCAGCATGTAACGCGCCGCGTCCGGCCCGCCGCGGCCACCCAGCAGCACGCCGAACAGCAGGTAGAACACCGCCGGGAACAGCAGGCACGGCAGCGAGAACGACGGCGTTCGCCAAAGCCGCAGGAATTCGTAGCGGGCCTCCTGCATGTAGGCGCGCGAGGCGGAGAAACGCACGGGCGTGGAACGGTCGATGGCGTCCATCAGGCGACCTCCTCTTCGGGCTGTGCTTGCTTCGCGCCAGAGTGCGCGGTGAGGGCGAGAAAGGCGTCGGCCAGGCCCGCGCGATGAACTTCCAGACCGGACAGCGACGGATCTTCGGCCAGCAGCCGGCGCACGACCGCTTCCGCGTCCGCCGCCACGACCTGGAGGCGGCCATCGCGAACGACCGCTTCCTGCACGCCCGGCCAGGCGGCCACCGCCGCGGCCGACAGAATGGAGGCGCAGCCGATCCGGCACTGGGCGACGCGGGCGCGAATCTGTTCGACGCTTCCCTGCGCCAGCAGGCGACCGTGGTCGACCACCACCACCCGGTCGGCCAGCGCCTCGGCCTCTTCCAGGTAGTGCGTGGTCAGCAGCACCGCGCAGCCTTGCGCGGCCAGTTCGCGGATCGCGCGCCATAGCGCCTGCCGCGCGTCGATGTCCAGGCCGGTGGTCGGCTCGTCCAGGAACAGCAGCCGTGGATTGCCGCACAGCGCCATCGCGAACTGCACGCGTCGCTGCTGGCCGCCGGACAACTGGCCGTAGCGACGCTTCTGCAGGTCCTGCAGACCGGCCAGCGCCAGGCACGCGTCGATGTCGCGCGGCTGCGGATAGTAGCTGCGGGTCAGGTCGACCAGCTCACGCACCTTCAAGGTGTCGGGGATGCCGGCGGTCTGCAGCATCACGCCGATACCGCGGCGCGCTTCCAGTGCCTGCGGCGGCAGGCCGAACAGTTCGGCGCGGCCGGCGTCGGGCGCGTGCAGGCCCAGCAGCAGGCCGATGGCGGTGGTCTTGCCGGCGCCGTTGGGCCCGAGCAGGGCCAGCACTTGGCCGGCATGCAGCTCCAGGTCCAGTCCGTCCAGCGCTTGGACATCGCCGAAGCGCTTGCTGGCCTGGTGCAGGCGCGCCAGCGGCAGGCGCGCCGCCGGCTTCCGGGTGTCGCCCGTGGCGATGGGGACGGCGACAGGGGCGACGACGCGGGTGGCGGTATCCATTGGCGGTCTCCGTGCAGGTGGCCGCAGTGTCCGCCGCACGCGCCGGCGGCGGCAGTCGTCGATGCCATGCCAAGCGCATGACAGCTGTCACTACGCCGTGCGTCCGCGCATCGGCAGGATGCACCGGTGCCCGGGCGGCGTGTCGAACCGCACCACCGTCGTCCGTCCTGGCATGGAGGTATTCCATCCCGCGTGGTGGCCCTCCGCCAGAAAGTGACTTCCGGCAGCTGGCCGCCGTGTACCCTTGCCGCCGACACTGGACCGGGATCGCAACGAGAACCTGATGAACGCTTCCGCTGAACTGCTCAAGGAACTCCGCATCGAACGCGGCAAGGCACCGTCCACGCCGCCGCCGTCGCGGCGCGGGTTGTGGATCGGCCTGGCCGTGGCCGCCGCCGTGCTGCTCGCCGCCGTGGTCGCATGGCTGGTGCTCGGTGGCGAGAAGGCGCCCGAAGTGCGCACCGCGCCGGTGGTCGCCATTTCCGGCGCCGGTGGCGCCAGCGCCTCGGTCCTGGATGCCAGCGGCTATATCGTCGCGCGACGCATGGCCACGGTGTCGGCCAAGGTCACCGGCCGGGTCAAGGAAGTGCTGATCGAGGAAGGCATGCGCGTGGAGGAAGGCCAGGTGCTGGCCCGGCTCGATCCGATCGACGCCGATGCGCAGCGCGCGCTGGCCGCGTCGCAGGTGTCGGCGGCGCATAGCCAGGCCGACAGCGTGCGTGCCCAGCTGGTCGATGCCGAGGCCAACGCGCGACGCCTGTCCTCGCTGGTGGGCCAGCAGCTGGTGTCGCGCGCGCAGTACGAGCAGGCCGTGGCCCAGCGCGACGCGCTGCGTGCGCAGCTCGTGACCGCTCAACGCAACGCGCAGGTCGCCGGCGACCAGCTGCGCATCGCCGGCCAAGGCGTGGACAACACCATCGTGCGCGCGCCGTTCTCGGGCATCGTCACCTCCAAGGCGGCGCAGCCGGGCGAGATCGTCTCGCCGCTGGCCACCGGCGGCTACACCCGCACCGGCATCGGCACGATCGTCGACATGGAGTCGCTGGAGGTCGAAGTCGAAGTCGGCGAGTCCTACATCGGCCGCGTGCAGCCGAAGATGCCGGTGGAGATCGTGCTCAACGCCTATCCGGACTGGCGCATTCCCGGCGAGGTGATCGCGATCATTCCGGCCGCCGACCGCGGCAAGGCCACGGTCAAGGTGCGCGTCGCCCTGAAGGAAAAGGACGCGCGCATCGTGCCGGACATGGGCGTGCGGGTGAGCTTCCTCGAGCAGGCTCCCGAACCCGGCGAGCAGAAGCCGCAGGGCGTGCGCGTGCCGGCCGCGGCGATCGTGCAGCGCGGCGGAAGCGACGTGGCCTTCGTGCTCGGCAACGAGGACACGGTCGAACAGCGCGCGGTCAAGCCGGGCATCGCCATGGGCCAGGACCGCCAGGTGCTGTCGGGCCTGACCGCCGGCGAAACGGTGGTACTTGATGTTCCCGAGACCCTGGCCGACGGCGACCGCGTGCGCCTGGCCGGCGCCGAAGGACAGTAACCCCGCGGCGCGTGACAAACGCGCCGCGCCACACGAACCACCTTCCGAACTGTTCCGCACCATCCCGAACCCGCCGACGCGCCACCCGCGACGGCCACGACAAGGAAGCAAAGCGATGACGGCCCTGGTTAACCTTCGCAACGTCACCAAGACCTACCAGCGCGGCCCCGAGCAGGTGCAGGTGCTGCATGGCATCGACCTGGACATCCCCAAGGGGGATTTCGTCGCGCTGATGGGCCCGTCCGGCTCGGGCAAGACCACCCTGCTCAACCTGATCGGCGGCCTGGACACGCCCAGCGGCGGCGAGATCGAGATCGAGGGCGAGCGCATCGACCGCCTTTCGGCCGGGCAGCTGTCGAGCTGGCGCAGCCACCACGTCGGCTTCGTGTTCCAGTTCTACAACCTGATGCCGATGCTCACCGCGCAGAAGAACGTCGAGCTGCCGCTGCTGCTGACCAAGCTGGGCAGCGCCGACCGCGCGCGCCGCGCCCAGATCGCGCTGACCCTAGTCGGCCTGGCCGACCGCCGCAGCCACCGCCCCAACGAACTTTCCGGCGGCCAGCAGCAGCGCGTGGCGATCGCCCGGGCGATCGTCTCCGACCCGACCTTCCTGATCTGCGACGAACCGACCGGCGACCTGGACCGGCATTCGGCCGAGGAGATCCTCGACCTGCTGCAGATGCTCAACCGCGAGCACGGCAAGACCATCATCATGGTCACGCACGATCCGAAGGCGGCCGAGTACGCCACCCATACCATCCACCTGGACAAGGGCGAGCTGGCCGATGCGCCGGCCGCGCACTGACGGAGTGCAGCGATGAAATACTTCTCGCTCGTCTGGGCGCAGCTGTTCCGCAGCAAGACGCGGACCCTGCTGACCCTGCTTTCGGTGGTCACCGCGTTCCTGCTGTTCGGGATGCTCGACTCGGTGCGCGTGGCGTTCAATTCCGGCGGCAGCGTCGATGGCGCCAACCGCCTGGTCACCACTTCGCGCCTGTCGATCACCCAGAGCCTGCCGGTGCGGCTGCAGGAACAGATCCGCACCGTGCCCGGGGTCAAGGACGCCACCTACGCGATGTGGTTCGGCGGCATCTACCAGGACCCGAAGAACTTCTTCCCGAGCTTCTCGGTGGCGCCGAACTACTTCGAGGTGTACTCCAACCTGCAGCTGCCGCCCGAGCAGCTCAAGGCGTTCCAGGACACGCGCACCGGCGCGGTGGTCGGCGAGACGCTGGCCAAGGAATTCGGCTGGAAGGTCGGCGACACCATTCCGCTGCAGGCGACGATCTTCCCGCGCCAGGGCAGCAACGACTGGCCGCTGCAGCTGGTCGGCATCTTCCGTTCCAAGGACCGTGCCGCGGCCAGCGGCGAGGAACGCCAGCTGGTGATGAACTGGAAGTACTTCGACGAATCCAACGACTACATCAAGGGCCAGGTGAGCTGGTACACGGTGACCCTCGACAACCCGGCGCACGCCTCGCGCGTGGCCCAGGCCATCGATGCGCTGTCGATGAACTCCGACCGCGAGACCAAGAGCCAGACCGAATCGGCGTTCCAGCAATCCTTCGCCAAGCAGTTCGCCGACATCGGCCTGATCGTCACCTCGATCATGGGCGCGGTGTTCTTCACCCTGCTCCTGCTGACCGGCAACACCATGGCCCAGGCGGTGCGCGAGCGCATTCCGGAGCTGGCGATCCTCAAGACGCTGGGCTTCAAGGACGGGACGGTGCTGTGGCTGGTGCTGGTGGAATCGGTGCTGCTGGTGGGACTGGGCGGCGTGATCGGCATGGCCCTGGCGCGGGTGATCCTGCCGGGCCTGGCGAGCAAGGCGCAGGGCATGCTGCCGGCGACCATCCCGCTGCAGACCTGGATCGTGGGCGCCGTGCTGATCGTGCTGATCGGCCTGGTGGTGGGCGTGCTGCCGGCGCTGCGCGCCAAGCGGCTGAAGATCGTCGATGCGCTGGCTGGCCGCTGAGGAAACCTGATCATGAACAAGCAATGGCTTTGGAACCTGCTCACGATCGTGCTGCTCGTCGTGGGCCTGGTCGCGTGGATCATGCTGCCCTGGCAGGGCGTGCTCGCCGTCGCCGTGGCGCTTGCGCTGTGGCTGTTCCTGACCCGCCAAGGGCGGCTGGCGCTGGCCGCCACCGGGATCGGCATCGCCAGCCTGCCGCAGCGCTGGGGCGCTTCGTCGGTAATTGTCGTGGGCATCGCCGGCGTGGTCGCGGTGCTGGTGGCGATGCTGTCGATGGGCCGAGGCTTCCAGACGACCATGAACAGCACCGGCAACGAGAACACCGCGATCGTGCTGCGTGGCGGTTCGCAGGCCGAGACCAACTCGGTGATCATGCGCGACCAGGTCCCGCTGATCTCCAGCCTGCCCGGCATCGCCCGCGACGGCGAAGGCCGGCCGCTGGTGTCGCCGGAACTGTCGCAGGTCGTGAACCTGGTCTCGCGCGAGGACGGCAACGACGTCAACGCGCAGTTCCGCGGCGTCGGCGAGCTGGGCTGGGCGGTGCACGACAGCGTCAAGATCGTCGAGGGCCGCAAGTACGGCAGCGGCTTGCGCGAAATCGTCGTCGGCCAGGGCGCGCAGAAGCAGTTCCGCGACCTGGACGTGGGCAGCACGCTCACCCTGGGCAACCAGCAGTGGCAGGTGGTGGGCAAGTTCGCCTCCGGCGACGTCCACGATTCGGAGATCTGGACCGACGCGCAGACCCTGGCCAGCACCTACAACCGCGGCGCCTGGCAGCTGGTCAGCGTGCGCACCGAGGGCAAGGCCGGCTTCGAGCAGTTCAAGGCGGCGATGGCGGGCGACCCGCGGCTCAAGCTCGACGTGGAAACCACCAAGGCCTACTACGCCAAGCAGAGCGGCCAGCTCAACCAGTTGCTGACGATCCTGGGCACGGTGATCGGCGCGATCATGGCGGTGGGCGCGGTGTTCGGTGCGCTCAACACCATGTACGCGGCGGTCGCGGGCCGGGCGCGCGAGATCGCGACGATGCGCGCCATTGGTTTCCGCGGCCTGCCGGTGGTGATGGCGGTGATGCTGGAGACGATGCTGCTGGCGCTGCTCGGCGGCATCCTTGGCGGGCTGCTGGCGTGGCTGATCTTCAACGGCTACAGCGCCTCGACCATGGGCAGCAACTTCAGCGCGGTGGTGTTCCAGTTCAAGGTCACGCCCGAACTGCTGTGGTCGGGGCTCAAGTGGGCGCTGGGGATTGGACTGGTCGGCGGCCTGTTCCCGGCGCTGCGCGCGGCGCGGTTGCCGATCACGACGGCGTTGCGGGCGCTCTGACGGTCCGCGGCATCCGGTGTCGGCTCCGATGAACGGAGCCGGCGCTGGCATCGCACTGTCACCGGATCCAGGTAGAAGGCAGTGACCCTCGCACGTCATGGTGCGCCGTGCTGCGCCAGTTCCGTGCACGGGGCGAGGTGGCCGGTCCACGCACGTCATGATTGTCGTACGGCGCGGCGACGGCGCGCTGGTTCCGCCGTACGGACCGACAGCCCACATACCCCGTCGCGTAGGAGCGGGCATGACCGCGACACCGACGCCCTGGGTACGGGCGACGCCGTCGTGATTCAAAGGATGTCGGTGTCGCGGTCGTGCCCGCTCCTGCAAAAGCACGAAGCCGCGATGCGTCTCGACTCGCTCGTCTATTCCGCAGCCGGCACCCTGCGCCGGCTGCGCCACAGGCCTTCGCCGGCGTAGATCGCCAGGCCCAGCCAGATCGCGCCGAAGCCCAGCGCGCGCGCCGCGTCGAATGGTTCGTGGAAGAACCACACGCCCAGCAGCAGCTGCAGCGTCGGCGCGATGTACTGCAGCAGGCCGACCACGCTGAGCGGGATCCGGCGCACGCCGTAGGCGAAGCCGATCAGCGGCACCGCGGTGACCACGCCGCCGAACACCAGCAGCAGGTCGGTGCGCAGGCTCCAGTCGCCGGTGAAGCCACCGCCGTGTCCGCTCTCGGCCCACACCACGTACGCCAGCGACGGCAGGAACAGGTACAGGCTCTCCAGCCCGAGCCCGGCCACCGGATCAACCGAGACCAGCTTGCGCACCAGTCCATACAGGCCGAACGACGCGGCCAGTCCGAGCGCGATCCACGGCGGCGAACCGGCGCTGACCGTCAGCCAGGCCACGCCCGCGGCGGCGCAACCGATCGCGATCCATTGCAGCCGGCGCAGGCGCTCGTGCAGCACGAGCACGCCCAGCACCACGTTGACCAGCGGGTTGATGAAATAGCCCAGGCTGGTCTCGACCACGTGGCCGGCATTGACCGCCCAGATGTACAACCCCCAGTTGACCGCGATCAGCACGCTGCTCACCGCCAGGGCTGGCAGCACCCGCGGTTGCGCAGCCAGCCTGCGCAGCCAGCCCCAGCCGTCGCGCAGCAGCAGCCAGCCGACCACCAGCAGCGCACTCCAGACCACGCGGTGGGCCATGATCTGCAGCGCCGGCACCGCCTTGAGCAGGTGCCAGTACAGCGGCACCACGCCCCAGATGACGAAGGTGGCGGCGGTGACCGCCAGGCCGCGGCGGTCCATGCCCGGCTGCGCCGCGGCGGCCGCGCTCACCGGCGCAATACCTTGGCCAGGGTGATGATCACCACGCCGGCCAGGATCACCGCCATCGCGCCGAGGTCATGCGCGGTGAAGCGCTCGCTCGCCAGCCACGCGCCCAGCGCCACCGCGATCGCCGGGTTCACGTAGGCGTAGCTGCTGACCAGCGCCGGACGCACGTGGTGCAGCAGCCAGACGTAGGTGCTGAAGGCGATGACCGAACCGAACACGGCCAGGTACAGCAGCGCCAGCGTGCCGTGCAGGGTCGGCACCGCGGTGAAGCTTTCGCCGCGCAGCAGGCCCACGCCCACCAGCAGGACGCCGCCGCACAGCATCTGCGCCGCCGCGGCCATGAACGGCGACGGCAGGTCGCGTCCGCGCGACCACACCGAGCCGAAGGCCCAGCCCAGCGGCGCGACCAGCAGCATCACCAGCCCGGTCGGGCTGGCGCTGAGGCTGCTGCCGGCGTTGAGCCAGACCACGCCGGCGAAACCGATCGCGATACCGACCCATTCGATCCGGCTCGGCCGCGCCCCGTAGAACAGGCCGAAGAAGCCCATCCACAGCGGCACCGACGCCACCGCCACCGCAGCCAGGCCGGAAGAGACATGCTGTTCGGCCAGGACCACGCAGCCATTGCCCAGCAGCAGGAGCATCGCGCCCATCGCCGCCAGGTTCTTCCATTGCGCGCGCGTGGGCGCGGCGACACCGCGCCAGCGCAGGAAGGCGTACATGGCGCCGCCGGCAACCACGAAGCGGGCGCCCGACACCGCCAGCAGCGGCGGCCAGCCGCCTTCCAGGGCGAAGCGGATCGCCAGGTAGGTCGACCCCCACACCACGTAGACGATGGCCAGGGCGACGACGACGGCCAGGCCGGCGGCGCGCGCCGGAGCCTGTGCGGAGACGGACATGGGGAAAGACCGCGGGGGACGGACGCAGATTCTAATGCAGCGCCCCTGCCCGATCGCGCCGCAAATGCCCGCGCAGCAGTGATACAGCGTTGCATCGACGCGTCGCTGCCGGCGCCTGAAGCGGCGGCAACGGCAGGCGCGGGGGCCTTCACCGGAAACAGCGGGCGGCGCAGAATCGGGCCCAGGTCATGCGAGGGCCGCCACGATGCGACCGCTCTTCCTGCTCACCCTGATTGCCGCCCTGGTGGCCGCCCCGGCGCATGCCGCGCGCACCGTCACCGATCCATCGCTGCCACGCGCCCTTCCCGCCGATGGCGCGGTCAGTGTGGAATGGACCGACCCGGCGCAGTTTTCCGACCTGCGCTTCAGCAACAACCGCTGGGAAGCCCAGCAAGGCGACTGGGTCACCCAGCTCGCGCGGCACCTGCAGGAACGCGCCCAGGCGCGCCTGCCCGCCGGCCAGCGGATGGATGTGACCATCACCGACATCCAGCGTGCCGGGCGCTACGAGCCGGGCGCGGGCATCAACTACAGCCATATCCGGGTGATGCGCGAAATCTATCCGCC
Source organism: Pseudoxanthomonas daejeonensis (assembly GCF_010093205.1). Lineage (GTDB taxonomy): Bacteria > Pseudomonadota > Gammaproteobacteria > Xanthomonadales > Xanthomonadaceae > Pseudoxanthomonas > Pseudoxanthomonas daejeonensis. The sequence continues at coordinate 1,022 of NZ_PDWN01000017.1, read as the reverse complement.
ACGGATGACCCTCAACCTGCGCATCACCGGCGCCGATGGACAGGTCCTGGCCGAGGGCGAGCGCAAGCTGTCGGACATGAGCTACCTGCAGACCGGTTCCACCATCAACACCGACAACCTGCGCTACGAGAAGCGGATGATCGACGACTGGTTGCGGCGCGAACTGCCGTCGCCGCAGGCGGTGGCCCGCGGCGACGCCGGCTGATTCAGAACTCCGGCGCCAGCGCGCGCTCGATCTGCTCGCGCGGGGCGTTGGTGTAGTTCTTGGGCAGTTCGGCCACCACCCGGCTGCGCGCCTGTTCGTGCAGCAGCGAACGGATCTGGCCCAGGGTCTGTGGATCGGCGGCCAGGACCAGGTGGGTGTAGCGCCCGCCCAGCGCGTCGTGGTTGAGCCGCAAAGCCAGCTGGCGGGCGAAGGACGCCTCGTCGGCCTCGCGCGCCGGCGTGTCCGACGGAAGGACCGAGGGCATCACCCCTTCGGCCGGATCCAGCGCCAGCGCTTCTTCCTGGTGCAGCCTGACCGCGCCGGTTTCACTGCCGAGGTTGCGGAACAGGCGCGCGGACGCGCCATCGGCGACCAGCACCCAGGTTTCGCGGGGGAGCCTGCGCATGGTTTCTCCTTGTAGGTGGGTTGGAATTGGGGGTGGGAAACTTCCGGCGAGAGGGAACCCACCCCGAAAGTAGGAACCCGGGTGTTAGCGCGCCGCGCACGCTTCGTCAGGATTTCGTAGGGAGCCGCGTCGCGGCTTGCGCGAACGGCGCCGCGCCTCCATATGGTGGAGACGCGGGTCGTGCATCATCGACAGGCCGCAAGGCCTTCGATCCACCCTCCCCTGCCCCCGGTCCCGATGGAGACGCCATGAGCCGCTTCGACCTCAGCCCGCCCACCCCCGCCCCTGTCTTCTATTACCAACTCCCAGCCCACCAGACCAAAGCCAAACTCGTTTGCCGTCTTCTTCTTTAAAAAAAAATACTGACTCTAATCATTCAAGTACTACTACTCTCACATATCTACTAACTAT
>NZ_PDWN01000016.1 GCF_010093205.1 Pseudoxanthomonas daejeonensis | reverse complement strand
GGCTGGGGGCGCGGACGGGCGGGACGGTCAGCGGCCAAGGAAACCTCCACGGAGTGCCAGGTTGTTAAGGCGAATCCACCTTAACACGCCAGAAAAACGGAAAAAACAACCGGATATTCGTCCATATACTGCGCGCCTTGCCGGCAGCTTACCCATTCATCCAGTGGAAGCGCCTAAATCGAGGGCGGTGCGATGCAGCGGGTTCTGGTACTGGGCAGTGGCGTGATCGGCGTGACCAGCGCGTGGTACCTGGCGCAGGCAGGCTTCGAGGTGACCGTGGTGGACCGCGAGCCAGGGCCGGCGCGTTCGACCAGCTATGCCAACGCCGGGCAGATCTCGCCGGGCTATGCCTCGCCGTGGGCCGCCCCGGGCGTGCCGTTGAAGGCGGTGAAGTGGCTGTTCCAGAAGCACGCGCCGCTGGCGATCAGGCCCACGCTCGATCCGGACCAGTACCTGTGGCTGGCGCAGATGCTGCGCAACTGCACCGCCGACCGATACGCGGTGAACAAGGAGCGCATGGTCCGCCTGGCCGAGTACAGCCGCGACTGCCTGGACGAACTGCGCGCCGATACCGGCCTGACCTACGAAGGCCGTCGCCTGGGCACCACCCAGCTGTTCCGCACCCAGGCCCAGCTCGACGCGGCCGCGCGCGACATCGCCGTGCTGGACGAGGCCGGCGTGCCGTATGAAGTGCTCGACCGCGCCGGCGTCGCCCGGGTCGAACCGGCGCTGGCCGCGACCGCCGACATGCTGGTCGGTGGCCTGCGCCTGCCGGGCGACCAGACCGGCGACTGCCAGCTGTTCTGCGAGCGCCTGGCAGCGCTGGCGCGCCTGAAAGGCGTCGAGTTCCGTTACGGCGCCAATATCGAAGGGATCGAGTCCGACGGCGATCGCGTCACCGGCGTGCGCATCGACGGCAAGCTCGAGACCGCCGACCGCTACGTGCTGGCCCTGGGCAGCTGGTCGCCGAAGCTGCTCAAGCCGCTGGGCATGCGCCTGCCGGTGTATCCGCTCAAGGGTTATTCACTGACGATCCCGATCACCGACGCGGCGATGGCGCCGGCGTCGACCGTGCTCGACGAGACCTACAAGATCGCCATCACCCGTTTCGACCGCCGCATCCGCGTCGGTGGCATGGCCGAGGTATCCGGTTTCGACCTGGACCTGGATCCGCGTCGCCGCGCGACCCTGGAGAAGGTGGTCAACGACCTGTATCCGCAGGGTGGCGACCTGGCCCGCGCCGAGTTCTGGACCGGCCTGCGCCCGGCCACGCCGGACGGCACGCCGGTGGTGGGCGCAACCGTGCTGCGCAACCTGTTCCTCAACACCGGCCACGGCACCCTGGGTTGGACCATGGCCTGCGGCTCGGGTCGCTTCCTGGCCGATGTCATCGCCCACCGCCCGACCGGGATCCGCAGCGAAGGCCTGGATATCTCCCGTTACACGGGCGGTGCCCGCGAGAGCGACGTGGGCGGCGAGGCGATTCCGGCGACAATGGGCGCACACCGCGCCTGATCGCGCGCGTGCTCCTTCCGCCCGCACACGCCTGCCGCAACCCACGATGCGTCCCGCCCGCGCCCTGATCGACCTGGAAGCCTTGCGCCACAACTACCGGCTGGCACGCCAGCTCGGTGGCGGTCGCGCGCTGGCGGTGGTCAAGGCCGACGCCTACGGCCACGGCGCCGTGCGTTGCGCGCTGGCGCTGCAGGATGAGGCCGACGGCTTCGCGGTGGCATGCATCGAAGAGGCGCTGGCGTTGCGCGATGCCGGCATCCGCGCGCCGATCCTGCTGCTGGAAGGCTTCTTCGACGCCGACGAACTGGCGCTGGTCGTCCAGCACGACCTGTGGACCGTGGTCCACGCGCGCTGGCAGGTCGAAGCACTGGAACGCACGCCGCTGCCCAGGCCACTGCAGGTCTGGTTGAAGCTGGATTCGGGCATGCACCGCGTCGGCCTGGACGCCGCGGACTATCGCGATGCCTGGCAAAGGCTGCGCGCATTGCCGCACGTCGGCGACATCGTGAAGATGAGCCACTTCGCGCGCGCCGACGAACCCGACTGCGTGCGCACCGCCGAGCAGCTGGCGAACTTCGCCTCTGTCACCGTGGGTCTTGCCGGTGAAACCAGCCTGTGCAACTCGCCGGCGCTGCTCGGCTGGCCGCAGGCCCGTGCCGACTGGGCACGCCCGGGCTTGATGCTGTACGGCGTTTCGCCCTTCGCGCAGGCGAACGACATCGCCGCGCAACTACGCCCGGTGATGACCCTGGAATCGAAGGTGATCGCCGTGCGCGAACTGCCTGCCGGCGAGCCGGTCGGTTATGGCGCGCGCTTCGTCACCGAGCGGCCCACGCGCATCGGCGTGGTCGCGATGGGCTATGCCGACGGCTATCCGCAGTTCGCGGTCAACGGCACGCCGGTGGCCATCGACGAGCGGCCAGGCCGCCTGGTCGGTCGCGTCTCCATGGACATGCTCACCGTGGACCTCACCGACCATCCGCAGGCCGGTGTCGGCAGCCGGGTGGAGCTGTGGGGCAACCAGGTGCCGGCCGCGCAGGTGGTGGCGCACAGCCAGACCAGCGCGTACCGCCTGCTGTGCGCGGTGAAACGGGCGCCGCTCCAGTACGTGGGCTGACCGCCCGGCGCCGGCTGCGGTTGACACCCTTCGCGCATCGGCCGGAACATCGATCGCAATGTCCCTCTACCGGGACGGCCTGCCACCAGGTACGCGATGCCGGACGCTGCCATCAACCTGCGCGACAAGCTCGCCCGTTTCTCGGAGCACTGGTCGCCCCGGGTGGTCGCCGAGATGAACGACTACCAGTTCAAGCTGGTCAGGATCCAGGGCGAGTTCGTCTGGCATTCGCACGCGGACACCGATGAAGTGTTCATCGTGCTGGACGGCGAGATGACCCTGCAGTTCCGCGACCGGGAGGTCCGGCTTTCGGCCGGCGAAATGTACGTGGTGCCGCTGGGCGTGGAGCACCGGCCGGTCGCGGCCCGCGAGTGCTGCGTCATGCTCGTGGAGCCGAAGGGCGTGGTGAACACCGGCGAGGCCGGCGGCGCGTACACCGCGCCGAACGACGTGTGGGTGTAGCCGGGCACGGCAGCGTGCAGGCAATGAAACACGCGGCGCGCATGGCGCACGTGTGGCCGCGATTCGGGGAATCAGGACGGGGACGGGCATGGACACGATGAAACGCGCTGGCGTGCGACTGTCGGTCGTGTGGCTGATATGGGGACTGGCCACCTCTGCGGTGGCCGCGGACGAAACGGCGGCTCCGTTCTGGGAGGCACGGAAGGTGGCGATCGCCGCCACGCCCGGTGTACCGCCGGTGCGCATCGGCATCTGGGACAGCGGGGTGGACCTGGCGCTGTTTCCAGGGCAGGTCGCGCACGATGCCGCGGGCCGGCCACTGGTGCGGGGCTACGACGCGTTCAAGCAGCGCCAGGACACGCCGATGGCGGTGCTTCCCGAAGCCGTGCTGGCACGGCAGGACGAGTTGAACGCGATCCTGCGGGCGCTGGACGATCGCGACGGTGGCGTCGACAGCGCCGAGGCGCGCGAGATCGTTGCGCGCATGAAGGCGCAGACACCCGAGGAGGCCGACGCGTTCGACGACGTCACCGGCCGCTGGAGCGGCTACGTGCATGGCACAGCGATCGCCGACATCGCGCTGCGCGGCCTGCCCGCGGCCGAGCTGGTGGTCGCGCGCCAGCAGTGGTGGCATGGACGGCCGCCGGTCCCGTGCTGGACGCGCGAGCTGGCCGACCGCGAGGCCGAATCGATCGGCGACCTGCTGGCGTTCCTGGTCGACAATGGCGCGCGCGTGGTCAACATGTCCTGGGGCCGATCCGAGCGCGCCTACCTGGGCAACCTGAAAGCCTGTGCGCCGCAAATGCCGGAAGGCGAGCGCAAGGAGCTGGCACGCTACACGGTCGAGCGCATCCGCGGGGTCCTGCAGCAGGGCATGCGCGCGGCACCGCAGGCGCTCTTCGTCGGCGCCGCCGGCAATGCCGGGGCCAGCCTGCAGGACGAGAACCCGGCCACCCGCTTCAGCCTGCCCAACTTCATCCTGGTCGGCGCGGTGGACCGCAACGGCGCGGCGACCGACTGGACCAACACCGGCGCGGAGATCACCCTGTTCGCCAACGGCGAGCGGGTGCCGGCGCGCCTGCCAGGGGGCGGCGCCTCGTTTCCATCCGGTACCTCGATGGCGGTGCCGCTGGTCGTCAACGCCGCCGCAGCGATGCTCACCGTGGCGCCGCAGCTCAGCGGCGCCCAGCTGCGCGGACTGCTCGAAAGTACCGCCACCCCCAACGCGGGCGGGCAGCCCCTGCTGCATTCGCGTGCGGCGGTGGAGGCGGCACGGGCCCAGGCGCAGGCGGCGCGCTGAGGCCTGGACGCCGCGACCGTCGCGATCCTCGGCAGCCGGGTGGAACTGTGGGGCCGGCAGGTTCCGGCCGTACAGGTCGTGGCGTGCAGCCAGCGCATCAGCTACCGCCTGCTGTGCGGGACCAGGCGGGTGTCTTTGCAGTACACGGGGTGACGCGCAGGCGTCCAGGCCGCCGCCGCGATCGACGCGCCCGCGGTCCTGCGGTAGCGCGGCAGCGGCCGATCGAAGCCTGGCCGAGCCCTGTATAACGTCAGCATGCAGCGGCGGGACATGAGCCGGTGCCCTGGTAAGGGCGGAGGCGTGCTGCGTGCGCCTACGTGCGCACACCGCAACCTCCGCACCGCCTCAGCCATTGCCATGGGGAAACCAGATGACGCATCGCCGCCTGCGCACAGCCGTATTCCTGCTCGCCAGCCTTTCCGCCGGCGCGGCCTCTGCCCAGCAGGGACCGGCGCTGACCCCGGAGGGCGCGGTCAAGGCCGAGCACAATTACCAGCAGTACTGCGCCCTGTGCCACGGCAAGGAACGCGAGGGACATGCCAACGACCATGCACCATCGCTGCGCTCCAAGTCGCTGCTGGAATCCGGATTCCCGATGACCATCCGCGAGGCCATCGCCTACGGGCGGCAGGGCACGCCGATGGGGGGTTACATCGATGAGGTGGGTGGCCCGCTGACCCGGCGCGACATCGTCGACCTGACCTTGTGGCTGCGCGAGACGGCCAAGGTCGAGCCGCTGGAGATGGACTACAGGAAGGGGCACGACCGGATCGCCGGCGACGTCGCCCGCGGGGCGCAGGTCTACCGCCAGAACTGCGTGACCTGCCATGGCCCAGAGGGTGAAGGCGTCACCGGCACGGCACTGGGCAACGCGGCGATGCTGGCCCTGACCCCGGACCATTTCCTGCGCCATGCGATCGTCGAGGGGCGCCAGGAAACGCCGATGCCGGCCTTCGGCAAGGTGCTGTCCGCGAGCGACATCGACAATGTCACCGCCTTCCTGCGCAGTCGCAGCACGGGCTGGAGCACGGCCACGCGCGCGTTGCGCACGCCGCCGCCATTGGGCCAGTACGTGATCAACCCGCAAGGGGCGGCCCCGGACTTCGGCGAACTCAAGGACGGGCGCTATGTCAGCGCCTCGGTGCTGGATCGCGAACTGCGTGCGCAACGCCGCATGGTCCTGCTCGATACGCGGGTGGCCTCGATGTGGCAGATGGCGCACATCGAGGGTGCCGTGCCGGTGCCGTATTACGCCAATCGCGAGGAAGCCATCGCCAGCCTGCCGCGCGACGGCACGTGGATCGTCGCCTACTGCGAGTGCCCGCGCGCGGCCGCCGATTCGGTGGTCAAGTGGCTGCGCGAGGAGGGGGGGTTCGAGAACACAGCGGTCCTCCATGAAGGCATCCAGGGCTGGGTGAGCCTGGGCTATCCGGTGGTGGCGGGCGACGCTTCGAAGTGAGCGTGTCGAGCGTGCCCCGGCACGCGCCATCGCGGACCCTCCATGCCGGATTGCCAAACCGGATCGAATCCATTTCCCAGCTGGAAGAACAATGACGGATCCATACAACTCCTCGGGAAGCCGACGGGTGATCGCTTCGCTCGACGACTCGATGGTCACTACGGCGCTGGAGCTTCCCGGTTACCGGATCACCCGCAACGTCGGGCTGGTGCGCGGCATCACCGTCAGGTCCCGCTCGATCGTCGGCAACCTCCTTGGAGGGCTGCAAACCCTGTTCGGCGGCAACATAACCATCTACACCGAGCTGTGCGAACAGGCCCGCCACGAAACCTATCGCGACATGCTGAAGCACGCCCGACAGCTGGGCGCAAACGCCATCGTCGCGGTCCGGTACGACGCCACCGATCTCATGGCGGGGCTCACCGAGGTGTTGTGCTATGGCACGGCGGTAGTGGTGGAGCCGCACGACGCCTGAGGTCCGGATATCCACCGTGGCGCGGAGGCGCCTCGACACGCTTCCGATCGCGGCGCATAGTCGCCGTGCGAGGCGGACGGCCTCCGTCGCAAGCCGTGAAGCCACGGCGACCCTGGGGAAGCGAGCATGGAACGCGCACCCGAAACCCCGCGTCCGGTCCGGGCGCCGTCCTACCTCGACGCGGCCCTGCCGCTGGTCGTGCTGGTGGTGCTGGTCGGCACCTCGGTCGCGCTGTTCGGCATGGCCGCGATCGACGGGCCGATGCAGGTCGCGATGATCCTGGCCTCGATGTCCGCGGTCGCGGTCATCCTCAAGAACGGTCACCGCTGGGAGGCGATCGCGCAGTCCGGTCAGAAGGGCCTGTCCACCGTGGTCGGCGCGATCTTCATCCTGCTCGCGGTCGGTGCGCTGATCGGTACCTGGAACATGTCCGGCACCATCCCCACGCTGGTGTACTACGGCATCAAGCTGATCAGCCCGGCGTGGTTCCTGCCGGTGGCGTTCCTGGTCTGCGCGGCGATCTCGCTGAGCATCGGCAGTTCGTGGACCACCGCCGGCACGGTCGGCGTGGGCCTGATGGGGCTGGCGCACATGATCGGCGTGTCGCCGGCGATGACCGCCGGGGCGGTGATCGCCGGCGCCTATGTCGGCGACAAGACGTCGCCGCTGTCGGAAACCACGGTGCTGGCCGCACAGCTCAATGGCGTGGACCTGTTCCGCCACATCCGCTACCAGGCCTGGACCGCGGTCCCCGCAGGGCTCATCGCGCTGGCCGTGTTCGTGGCGCTGGGGTTTTCGCAGCGCGGCGGGTTGTCCGATGCGGTCGTATCGTCCGAGCTGGCGCACATCGACCAGCTCTTCGACATCAGCGCCTGGAACCTGCTGCCGCTGCTGCTCCTGCTGGCGATGTCGATGCGCAAGGTGCCGGCGACGCTGGCGATCATGTGCTCGGCGTTGCTGGCCGGGGTGATGGCCACGTTGCTGCAGCCGCAGGCGGTGGCGCAGTTCGTCGCCTCGGCGGACGAGTCGGTGGTCGTGGTCTCGATCAAGGGCGTGTGGCTGGCCATGGCCAACGGCTTCAGCGTGGACACCGGCATGGCGGAGGTGGACGCGCTGCTTTCGCGCGGCGGCATGGACAGCATGCTGCTGACCATCTGGCTGATCATCGGCGCGGTCACCTTCGGCATCCTGGTCGACGACTTCGGCCTGCTCGGCAAGCTGGTGGCGCCGCTGCTGCACCGGGCACGGACCACCGGCAGGCTGTTCGCCTCGGTGGTGGGCACGTCCATCGGCCTGAACATCGCAGCGGGGGACCAGTACATCGCCCTGCTGCTGCCCACCCGGCTGTATGCCTCCGAGTTCGCACGACGCGGCCTGGCGCCGGAGAACCTGTCGCGGGCGACGGGCGATGCGGGCATCGTCACTTCGGCGCTGGTGCCGTGGAACTCGTGCGGCGCCTACATGTCGGTGGTGCTGGGCGTGTCCACGATGGCTTACCTCCCGTTCGCGGTGTTCAACTACGCCGCGCCGCTGCTGACGTTGCTGCTGGGCTTCACGGGTTGGCGGATCGCGCGCCTGCCGGCCGGTGACGCAGCGGACACGCCCGCGGCGCCGTCGCCTGCGCGGGAGCAGTGAACCGGCGCCCGATCACCCCGCGGGCTTCGTCAACCGCACCATCCGTTCCATCAGGTGGTCGAGCGTGGCCGCCAGGTCGCCGCCGCAGCGGCCCATGTGCACCGGCGAGGTCTGGATGATCGCGCTGCGCTTGGCGGTGAGCCAGTGGAAGCGCGCGCGTGGCGGCAGCAGGCCGATCGGCGCCGCCGCCTCGCCGCCGCGACAGATCGCCGCGATGGCGTCGAGATGCCGGCCGACCATGCCCAGGTCGATCGCGGGGTCGAGCGCGCGCAGGCGGGCTTCATCCACTTCGATGCAGGCCTCCAGGAACTTCGCGCGTTCGCACGACAGGATCACGCCGACGTTGACGAACTCCTCGCGCTCCACGCGCGGCACCACGCGGACCACCGCGTAGTCGTAGGTGTCATGCACGTGCACGGATCGCCTCCTGCACGAAGCCTTCGCGCTGCGCGAGCCGGCGCACCAGGTAATCGACGTAGGCCGCGCGCTGCGTGGCGGGATCGGCGAATGCATCCGGACCCTGCAGCCACGCATCGGGCACCTGGGCGACGACGTCGCGGATGACCGCGTCGGGCAACCGCCGTGCCATGTCGGCATCCACCTCGGCGAGCCTGCTGGCCCAGCGCAGCAGCACGTGGTCGCGGATCAGCGGGAAGGGCTTGCCGGCCTGGGAGATGTCGCCGTCCCAGCCATGGTGGAAGTACAGCGAGGCACCGTGGTCGATCAGGTACAGGCGCCCGTGCCAGATGAGCATGTTCGGGTTGCGCGCGGTGCGGTCGACATTGCTGGTGAGCGCATCGAACCAGACGATGCGCGAAGCGAGGTCGGCATCGGGCTGTTCGGCGACGGGGTCGAAGTTGATCGCGCCGGGCAGGTAGTCCATCGCCAGGTTGAGCCCGGCGCTGGCCTTGATCAGGTCCTGGATCTCCGGGTCGCCCTCGGTGCGCGCCAGTTCGGCATCCAGGTCCATCAGCACGATCTCGGGCATCGGCAGGTCCAGCGCGCGGGCCAGTCCGCCGCTGATCGCCTCGGCTACCAGCGCCTTCGGCCCCTGGCCGGCACCGCGGAACTTGAGTACGTACAGGCCCTGGTCGTCGGCCTCGACCACGGCCGGCATCGAGCCACCTTCGCGGAGCGGAGTCACGTACCGGTTGGCGGCGATATGGCGCAGTTGCATGTGGCAAGGATAGCGCCTGCACCTGCGCGTGTATGTCCGCGCATGCGGCCGTTCTTGCGAGCAGGCGCGTCAGCCGGTTACGTACCGTGCAAGCGCTGGCGTGGAAGCCGGTCGCACCGTCGTCGCAGGTCCCGGTAGAAGCGGCGACGCCGCCAGTCCCATGGACTCCGTCCGTCGCCGCCATGGCCCCGCGCGAGATTCAGCCGTCGCTGTTGCGGCCGTCGCGCCGGGCCTGGTTGCGCTTGCCGCGGGTGCTGACGCTGCCCTGGATCGGCTTCGTCCGGCTCTGGCCGGCATGCAGGCGCTTGGCCCTGTTGGCGGCGCCGGGCGACATGGAGCCCGGGCCGGCGCTGGAGGACGCGTCGACCGCGTCCCTGCTCTGCCAGGACCGGTGCGCGCGCTCGTTCGGGCTATTCCTGTCCAGGGTTTTCTTCTTGGCCCGTGTCGCCTGGATGCGCTTCTTGGCCGCCACGTCGCGCGCGCTGATCTTGCGCGCCGGCGCCTTCGCGGGGGCTGCGGTGCTGCCGGCCATCTGCCGCAACGCCTCGCGCGCCACGACACGGGGTGATGCCTTCTTCGGCTTGGTCGCGGTCGTCTTCCTGGCGGCCTTTTTTGTGGCTGTCGCGGCGGCCGGCTTGGCGGCTGCCTTGGCGCCCGGGTTCAGCGCGCCTTCGAAGCGCTTGAGGATGTCGTCCAGCAGTGCGGCCTTGTCCTTGCTGCGCTGGTTGGCCACGCCACTGGTGCCTCGCTTGCTGCCGGTGGCATCGCGCGAGGCCAGCTTCTGCTTCTGCACCAGGTCGCGTGCGCGCTCGCGGGCGCGGCGCATGCGGTCGATGCGCTTCTGCAGCGCGGCTTCGTCGAGCTTGCGCAACGGATTGCTTCGACTCTCGTCGTAGAGCTCCATCTCGGCAGTGCTCAGCAAGCCCTGCGCTTGGTGACGTGTGATCGGCATGGGGGAATTCCTGTCGTGGCGGCGGTATGCATCGAGCATACTCCTGCGACCGGGCGCAGCGCGTTCCCAGGGATGCGGGTGAACGCGCCTGGCCAAGTCGCCGCAACCCAGCATCCCGTCGCTGGCCTTGAGCCGGTCACGCTGCAGGAGTGAAATGGCGCTCCGCTTCCCCGCAAGGATTTCCCCCATGGAATACCGTTATCTCGGCCGCTCCGGCCTTCGTGTTCCCGTCCTGAGTTTCGGCACCGGCACCTTCGGCGGCAGCGGCGCGCTGTTCAGCGCCTGGGGCAGCACCGATGTCGCGCAGGCGCGGCGTCTGCTCGACATCTGCCTGGATGCCGGTCTGAACATGTTCGACAGCGCGGATGTGTACTCCAAGGGCGCCGCCGAGGAAATCCTGGGTGAAGCGATCAAGGGCCGCCCGCGCGATTCCCTTCTCATCTCCACCAAGGCCACCTTCCGCTCCGGTGACGGCGAGAACCAGGTCGGCTCCTCGCGCTACCACCTGATCAACGCGGTCGACGCCGCATTGAGGCGGCTGGGTACCGATTACATCGACCTGTTCCAGCTGCACGGCTTCGACGCCCGTCCGCCGGTGGAAGAGGTGCTGTCCACGCTCGACAACCTGGTGCGGGTCGGCAAGATCCGCTACCTGGGCGTGTCCAATTTCTCCGGCTGGCACCTGATGAAGTCGCTGGCGACGTCCGATCGCTACGGCTGGAGCCGCTACGTCGCGCACCAAGCGTATTACTCGCTGCTCGGCCGCGACTACGAGTGGGAGCTGATGCCGCTGGCCGAAGACCAGGGTGTGGGCACGGTGGTATGGAGCCCGCTGGGCTGGGGCCGGCTCACTGGCAAGATCCGCCGCGGCCAGCCGCTGCCCGAGTCCAGCCGGCTGCAGTCGCAGACCGCGGTCGACTCCGGCCCGCAGGTTGAAGAAGAGCGCCTGTACCGCGTGGTCGACGCGCTCGACGAGGTCGCCGCGGAGACCGGCAGGACCGTGCCGCAGGTTGCGCTGAACTGGCTGCTGCAGCGGCCGACCGTCTCCAGCGTCATCATCGGCGCGCGCAACGAGGAGCAGCTCACGCAGAACCTCGGCGCGGTCGGCTGGAACCTGGATGCCGGGCAGGTCGCCAGGCTCGATGCCGCCAGCGTGGTGACGAAGCCCTATCCGTACTGGCACCAGGCCGGTTTCGCCTATCGCAACCCGACGCCGGTCTGATCGCGGGACGGCTCATTCGCATCACGGGCGCCGCGCCCACGTGCGCAGCAAGCGACGGAGGACGGGTGGACACCACGCAACTCAAGACGTTCTGCGCCGCGTTCGCCGGTGCCCAGGTCCGCGAGGCTGGCCCGCCGGCCAACATCCTGGTGTATTCGATCGGCGGGAAGACCTTCGCCTACTTCAAGACCAGCGAACCGGAGCGCTGGCGCTTCAGCTTCAAGGCATCGCCGGAACGGTTCCTTGAGCTGACCGACATTCCCGGCATCCGCCCGGCGCGCTGGCGTGGCCGCCACCGCTGGGTGACCGTGGTCGATGTCCGCACCCTGCCCGATGCGTGGCTGGGCGAACTGGTCGAATGGTCTTACCGGTACGCGCTGGGCAGCCTGAGCCGGGTGCGGCAGGCCGCGCTCACCGGCCAGCCGCCAACGAAAAGGGTCTCCGTCCCACCCCGCGCGCGTCGCTGAGTGCCTGTGCGGATCAACTGTCCAGCAGGTTGCCCTGCGCGTCGATGACGAAGCGCGCGCGTTTTCCGGCGTAGTAGAACGATGCCCGCCACGTGCCGGCATCCTCGCCGGTACCGCGCTCGCACAGTGTGGCGATCTTGCCGTCGTCCATCAGTTTCCGGAACGCGGCCACGTCCAGCCCCATCCCGCGCGCGACGATGTCAGCGTCGATCTCCAGCGGGGGTGCGGCGGTTTCCATAGCAGGCTCCATGGGGGCAGGCGCAGGGTCGCGCAAGGGGGCGGCAGGCGCCTTGACCCGGGTCAGGTGCGGCCCGGATCGCGGCAGGCGGTTCGCGCCGGCCGCGATGCGTGAACGCAGCGCGACCCCTGGACACCGTGCAGGGACGCGGTGGGCCGCCCGCCACCGGCAATAGCGGATAATGGCCCGCCCGGTACGGCGCCTCCCGCTTGACTCTCCACGATGAACCCCTGAAGGCCCTGATGCTGCCGTTCGAAAGCGGCGCGCTGCCGTGGCCTGGGCACGGCGACATCGCGTTCCTGCGCGCGCGCGACGGCTGGCCGCTGCGCCAGTTCGCGCTGGATCGCCTGCACGCCGAGCAGGGCTTCAAGCCGCTGGCCGATGGGCTGGAGCTGGCCGGGCTCCAGGTGCAGGCCGAACTCGATACGGGAACCGGCGCATCGCTGGTGCTGGTCCTGCCGCCGCGGCAGCGCGACGAAGCCCAGGCTTTGCTGGCGCGCGCGGTCGAAATGGCCGCGCCCGGTGCGCGCGTGGTGGCCGCGGTAGCCAATGACGAAGGCGCGAAGTCGCGCGAGAAGGACCTGCAGCAGCTCGCCGGCCTCGGCGGCACGCTGACCAAGTTCCATTGCCGCGTGTTCTGGACGCCCCCGCTGTCGGGCGCGCATGACGCGGCATTGCTGGAGCGCTGGCGCCAGGCCGATGCGCCGCGTCCGATCCTGGGCGGGCGTTTCCGCAGCCGTCCCGGCGTGTTCGCCTGGGACCGGATCGATCCGGCGTCGGCGCTGCTGGCCGCGCACCTGCCCACGGACCTGGCCGGTCGCGGCGCGGACCTGGGCGCGGGCTGGGGCTACCTGGCCGCCGAGGTGCTGGCACGTTGCCCCGGCGCGACCGCGCTGGACCTGTTCGAAGCCGAAGCACGCGCGCTGGAGCTGGCACGCGACAACCTCGCCCACGCCGACCGCGCCACGCTCGCCTTCCACTGGCATGACGTCACCCGCGGCCTGGCGGAAGGCGGCTATGACTTCATCGTCAGCAATCCGCCGTTCCATGCGCACGATCGCGGCGACCGGCCGGAGCTGGGCCAGCGCTTCATCGAGGTCGCCGCGCAGGCGTTGCGCCCCGGAGGTCGCCTGCTGCTGGTCGCCAACCGCCACCTCCCGTACGAGGACACCCTGGCCCAGGCATTCGCTTCGCGACGGGTGCTGGCCGAGGGTGGCGGTTTCAAGGTGATCGAAGCGGTGAAGAGCGTGCCGTCGAAGGGTCCGGCAATTAGAGTCAAGGCGACGAGGGAGAGGCGTCGATGAGCAAGTCGATGAAGCTGGTCAAGCACCTGGCCAACCTGGGCTACGGCAGCCGCAAGGAAGTGGCCTGGATGTTCCGCGAGGGCCGCGTCACCGATGCCGCCGGCGAAGTGCTGTACGCCGATGACCCGCTCGACCACGGCAACGTGCGCGTGGATGGCGAGCCGCTGGATCCGCCCTCGGGCCTGGTGCTCATGCTGCACAAGCCTGCCGGCCATACCTGTTCGACCAAGGACAAGGGCCGCACGGTCTACGACCTGCTGCCGCCGCGCTTCATCCAGCGCGATCCGGTGCTGTCCACGGTCGGGCGCCTGGATCGCGATACCACCGGCCTGCTGCTGATGACCGACGACGGCATGTTGCTGCACCGGATCGTCTCGCCGAAATCGAAGCTGCCGAAGTTCTACGAGGCGACGCTGGCCAACGACCTGCGCGGCGACGAGGTCGCGCTGTTCGCCAGCGGCACCCTGATGCTCGAAGCGGAAACCACGCCGCTGCTGCCGGCGGAACTCGAGGTACTGGGCCCGCGCCACGTGCGCCTGGCCCTGCACGAAGGCCGCTACCACCAGGTGCGGCGCATGTTCGCCGCCATCGGCAACCATGTCGAAGCGCTGCACCGGCCGCAGGTCGGCGGGCTGGCGCTGGACGACCTGGCCGAGGGCCAGTGGCGCGCGCTGGACGCCGCCGACCTGGCCCGCCTGTTCAACACGGAAACCGCGTGAGCCCCGTGCCCCCCGTCGCCCCGCTGCCGTTCCTGCCCGATGCGGTGATCTTCGACATGGACGGGCTGATGCTCGACAGCGAGCGCGCGATCAACACGTGCATGGCATCGGCGGCGCGCGAGCTGGGCCACGCGCTGCCCGATTCGCTGTGGTTGAAGATGATCGGCGGCGGCGATGGCCTGTGCCGTCGCCTGCTGACCGAACAGATCGGCGAGGTCGCGGCCGACGAACTCCTGCTGCGCTCCGAAGCGCTGTACGACGCGGTGGCCGACGCCGGCATCGACCATCGTCCTGGCATCGTCGAGTTGCTTGAATGGCTGGTCGCGCGCGGCATCCCGCGCGCGGTGGCGACCTCGACCCGCCGTCCGCTGGCGATGCGCAAGCTCGACGCCGCCGGACTGCTGCCGTACTTCGACGCGGTCTGCACCAGCAGCGACGTACCCAGGCCCAAGCCGGCGCCGGACGTCTACCTGCTGGCGGCGTCGACCCTCGGGGTCGAGCCCGGGCGCTGCCTGGTGCTCGAGGATTCGCCGACCGGCGTGCGCGCCGCCCTCGCCGCGGGCATGACGCCGGTACAGGTGCCCGACATGCTCGAACCCGATGCAGCCGTGCGCGCGCTGGCGCACCGCATCGTCCCTTCGCTGGCAGACGCGCAGCGTCTGCTGGAAGCGCAACTGGTGACAGGCTGAAGGTACCGACGGGCCCCCGCGACGCCCTGTCGCGCAGGCCAGGTCAGTGGCGGGGCGTGTCGTCGAACAGCCTCCGCCAGCCTTCATGGCCCAGCTCGCGCAGCGTGGCGTAGTTGCGCTCCACGATCGAATCCGGGTCCGGGTACACCTCGACCGCACGGCTGACGCTGTCCTCGCGCAGCAGGTGCAGGGTCGGGTAGGGCGCGCGGTTGCTGTAGTTCTCGATGTCGTCGGGCCGGCTGTCGGCGAACTGGTAGTCCGGGTGGAAACTGGCCACCTGCAGCTCCCCGTCCAGCTCGAGGACCTCGACCAGCGTGTCGGCCTGCTCGAGGAAGTCGTTGTAGTCGAGGAAGTCCTGCAGCACGTACGGATGCACCAGCAGGGTGGTGTCGACCTGTTCGGCAGGCGTGTCGCGCAGCAGCAGAAGCTCCTCGCCGAGCTGCTCGATCAGCTGTTCGGGCGTGGTCGCATCGCTGAACACGAACCGCACCTGCTCCTTCACGTACACCGCCTTGGCGAACGGGCACAGGTTCAGGCCGATGACCGCCTTCTCCAGCCATGAGCGGGTGGCGGCGATCGCCTCTTCGGCACCCGGGCCGTTCGGCGCATCCTGGTCGTCGGACATGGTCGTTCCCCCGGCTCAGTCGCGGAAGTTGTCGAACTGCAGCGGGATGCCGAAGTCGGCTTTCCGCAGCACGGCGATGGCGTCCTGCAGGTCGTCGCGCTTCTTGCCGTTCACCCGCAGCTTGTCGCCGTTGATCTGGCTGTCGACCTTGAGCTTGGCGTCCTTGAGCGTGGTGGTGATCTTCTTGGCGATGTCGCGCTCGATGCCCTGCTTGACGGTGACCTTCTGCCGGGCACCGGCCAGGTTGGTCTCCACGTCGCCGAACTCCAGGCAGCGGATGTCGATGCCCCGGGCGGTGAGTCGCTGCTTGAGGATGTCGGTCATCTGCTTGAGCTGGAAGTCGCTGGGCGCGGACTGGCTGACCACGCTTTCCTCGAGCTCGAACTTCGCATCCACGCCCTTGAAGTCGAAGCGCGTGGTCAGCTCCCGGCTGGCCTGGTCGACCGCATTGGTCAGCTCGTGGGTATCGACTTCGGAGACGACGTCGAAGGAAGGCATGGCAGGGCTCCTGCGGAAAGAATGGCGCCCATTCTAGGGCGCGACGCCCACCAGGTCGCGCCGGGGCGGGCATCGCCGGCGGCGGACAGCGATAATGGGCGATGTCTCCGTCCCGTTCCCCGCTGGCCGCCATCGGCTGGATGCTCGCCGCCGTCGCCGCTTTCTCGCTGATGGACGCCGGCATGAAGCAACTCGCCGCGCACTATCCGCCCATGCAGGTGACCCTGCTGCGCGGCGCGGCCTCTTTGCCGTTCGTGCTGGTCTGGGTGCTGGCCACCGCCGGGGCGCGCTCGATCGTGCCGGTGCGCTGGGGCCTGCACCTGCTGCGCGGGGTGCTGGGCATGGTGATGATCGGCTGCTTCGTGTTCGCGCTGAAGCGCATGCCGCTGTCCACGGCCTACTCGATCTACTTCGTCGCGCCCTTGCTGGTGGCGGCGCTGTCGGTGCCCTTGCTGGGCGAGAAGGTGGGGCCACGGCGCTGGACGGCGATCGCCATCGGTTTGGTCGGGGTGATCGTGGTGCTGCGCCCGGGCGTGGACGGGATCATCTCTTTCCCGGGTTTGATGGTCCTGCTGGCCGCGACTGCGTACGCCATCGCGGCGGTGACCGTCAGCCTGCTGACCCGTACCGACACCCCGCAGGCGATGGTGGTCTGGTTCCTGGCGATCATGGCGGTGGGCGCGGGCCTGGCGGCGATTCCCGGCTGGGTGCCGCTGCGCTGGGACCATACCGCGCTGATCCTCGGCATGGGCCTGGCCGGGGCACTGGGACAGATCGCGCTCACCAATGCCTTCATGCGCGGCGAAGCCTCGCTGATCGCGCCGCTGGAGTACACCGGTCTGGTCTGGGTGATCGCCTGGGACTGGCTGTTCTGGCGCACCTGGCCCGATGCCACGACCTGGATCGGCGCGGCGATCATCGTCGCCAGCGGCCTGTACCTGCTGCGTCGCGAGCGCACTGTCAGGGCGCAGCGCGCGCCGCCGATCGATTCGCTGTAGGAACGCGCGACCTGCGCAGCGGTAAGCTGGGTGCAATCCGGCTGAAGGTGAATCGGAATGCTGCTGGTGTTGCTGCTGCTGGCGCTGCCCCTGCTGGCGCTGTTGCTGGTCCTGTCGCTCGCGCTGCTGCCGCTGATGCTGTGGCAGCGCTATCGCGTGGGCAGTGCGCGCCGGCGCGCCTGGAGCTGGGTGCTGGCCCTGGGATGGTGGGCGTCGCTGGTGTCCACGGTGCTGTTCGCCGTGTCGGTGCTGATCGCCGGGTTCTTCTGGCCCGACGCCTGGCGCTACTGCGCCATCGCCTGGCCGGCGGGACTGCTGCTGGGCGCGTTCGGTCATGCGCTCACGCGTTTCGAGCCCACGCCGCAGGGCCTGTACTACCAGTCCAACCGCTGGCTGGTGCTCGCGCTGACCCTGCTGGTCGCAGTGCGGATCGGCGCCGGTATCGTCCAGGCGACGCGGGTCTGGTTGCACGGTGCGCAATGGCCGGAAAGCGGCTGGCTGAGCCATGCCGGCCTGCTCGCCGTCGCCGCACTGCTGCTGGGCTACGCGACCGCACAGGCCTTTGGACTGCACCGGCGTGCGCGACGTTTCGAGCGATACCGCGGCTACGACCGTTCCCCACGCTGACGCGGGTGCTCCATGCACGGGGTGGAAGTAAAAGAAAGGGCCCGTCTCCGGGCCCTTTCGATGAGTGCGGACGCGTCGGGGGTCAGAAGCGCGCACCCAGGCCGATGCCGACGGTCCACGGATCGAGCTTGAGGTCCTGCCCGGTTCCTTCGCCAGCCACGCGTACTTCCGGGCGCGCGTGCATGTAGCGCACGTCGGTGCGGGCGAACCAGGTCGGGTTGATGTTGAAGTCCATGCCGACCGTGCCGATCGCGCCCTTGGCCGTCTCCAGGCCGACGTGGTCACCACCGCCGGAGATGTCTTCGTTGCTGAAGTTGGATTCGTAGTAGCCCAGGCCCACGAACGGACGGAAGACGCTGTCGGCCTGGCCGAAGTGCCACTGGCCGCTCAGCGCGATCGGCTGCTGCTCGACCGTGCCGATCTTGCCGACGCCGTCGGCACGCACGCGATGGTTGAACTTGTCGGCCGCGCCCCACAGCTCGACGGCCATGTTGTCGTTGGCGAACCAGCTCGCGCTGATGGTCGGCGCGGCGCCGCCGTCGACGTCCAGCCCCGGGGCGATGTCGCCCGACGGATCCAGGTGGGTGTAGCTGCCGACCACGGCGAAGCGCTTGCCGGATGCGGTGCCCGCGTCGGTCGTGTCCTGGGCGAAGGCCGGCGCGCACGCCAGGGCAGGAATCAGGGCCAGGGTCAAAATTCGAATGGAACGCATGGGGACTCTCCTGTTCATTGTTTTAGTGCCCTTGGAGTGGGCGCGGCTGACCCTATCGGCGCGGCAATGAACGAAAACCTGCCCGAGAATGCACGCGGCGGCGCAGGTTCAGCCAATCGCCGGCGAGCCCCGTCGTTGCGTGATGCGCCCCGGTCCGACGATTCACGCACCTGATCGCGACGTGAGGAGCCGGACGAAGGCTGGACCGGCCAATGCGCGAACCTGATGCCGTACGGGTCGTGGTGATCGATCCTCGTGGCGCGTTTCACATGCGCCGGCGTACTGAGGTTCGGGTGCTCGCAGCGTGTTGGTGTCGGCTGAAACCTGTCCGGGACAGGCCTGGCGGGACAACCACATGCCCACGCTGGAGGTTGGCGGGTGCGGCGTGGGCGGACACAATAGGGGTCTTTCCCCACGCATAACCGCCGGAGTCCTGGCATGGCCGAAATCAAGGAAGCGCGCGTCCCCGACATCGGGGATTACAGCGACGTGCCCGTCATCGAGATCCTCGTCGCCGTCGGCGACACCGTGACCAAGGACCAGGGCCTGGTCACGCTGGAGTCGGACAAGGCCACGCTGGAAGTGCCCGCGCCCTTCGCCGGCGTGGTCAAGGAGCTGAAGGTCAAGCTCGGCGACTCGCTCTCCGAGGGCGGCGTGGTGGCGTTGATCGAGGCCGCTGACGGCGCCGCGTCGCTCGCGCCGGCCAAGGCCGACGCTGCGCCCGGCCCGGTGAAGACCGCCGAGACCGGCGCCAGGGTCGAGCCGGTGGCCGTGGCCGCGCAGCCCGACAAGATCGCCCAGCGCGAGATCGCACAGGTGCAGGCCACCAGTCCGGCCAATGCGCAGGCCAACCCGCCGCGCACCCCGCCGGTGGAGTTCGGGGCGGCCAGCGTGCTGCCCGAGAACGTGCCGTACGCCAGTCCTTCGGTGCGCCTGTTCGCGCGCGAACTGGGCGTGGACCTGGCCCAGGTCAAGGGCAGCGAGCGCGCCGGCCGCATCTCGAAAGAAGACGTGCAGCGCTACGTCAAGGCCGCGTTGGCCGGAGGCGGATCCGCGTCGTCCGGTGCCCCGGCGGCCGGCGGCGGCGGCCTCAACCTGCTGCCGTGGCCGAAGGTGGACTTCAGCAAGTTCGGCGAAACCGAAACCCAGCCGTTGTCGCGGATCAAGAAGATCTCCGGGGCCAACCTGGCGCGCAACTGGGCGGTCATCCCGCACGTTACCCAGTTCGACCAGGCCGACATCACCGACCTGGAAGCGCTGCGCGTGCAGCTCAATGCCGAGCAGGAAAAGGCCAAGTCGGGCATCAAGCTGACCATGCTCGCCTTCCTGCTCAAGGCCAGCGCCGCTGCACTGAAGCAGTTCCCGGATTTCAACGCGTCGCTCGATGCGGCCGGTGAGAACCTGACCCTGAAGAAGTACGTCCATGTCGGCTTCGCCGCCGATACGCCCAACGGGCTGGTCGTGCCGGTAATCCGCGACGTCGACAAGAAGGGCGTGCTGCAGATCGCCCAGGAGATGGGCGATCTGGCCAAGAAGGCGCGCGACGGCAAGCTCGGCCCGGCCGACATGAGCGGCGGCTGCTTCTCGATCAGCTCGCTGGGTGGCATCGGCGGGACCGCGTTCACCCCGATCATCAATGCACCCGAAGTGGCGATCCTGGGCGTGTCCAAGTCCTCGATGCAGCCGGTGTGGGACGGCAAGCAGTTCGTGCCGCGCCTGACCCTGCCTCTGTCGCTGAGCTACGACCACCGCGTGATCGACGGCGCCGCCGCCGCGCGCTTCACCAGCTACCTGGCCCAGGTCCTCGCGGACATGCGCCGCGTGCTGCTGTAAGGGGACGCGGACATGGCGAACACGATCGAAGTGAAGGTTCCGGACATCGGCGACTACAGCGATGTGCCGGTGATCGAAGTGCTGGTCGCCGTCGGCGACTCGGTGAAGAAGGACCAGGGCCTGGTCACGCTGGAATCGGACAAGGCGACGCTGGAAGTGCCGTCGACCGCCGATGGCGTGGTCAAGGAGATCAAGGTCAAGATCGGCGACCGGCTGTCGGAAGGCGGCGTGGTGGTCGTGCTGGAAGCCGCCGGTGCTGCGGCGCCGGCCGCGCCGAAGCCCGCAGCGCCTGCCGCAGCGCCGAGCGCGTCGGCTCCGGCTGCCGCATCGGCCCCGGCCGCGCCTGCCGTCGCCGCTTCGTCCGGCCCGCTCGCGATCAAGGTGCCCGACATCGGCGACTACAGCGGCGTGCCGGTGATCGAAGTGCTGGTCAAGGTCGGGGACACGGTCAAGAAGGACCAGGGCCTGGTCACGCTGGAGTCGGACAAGGCCACGCTGGAAGTGCCGTCCACCGCCGATGGCGTGGTCAAGGAACTGAAGGTCAAGCTCGGCGATGCGCTGTCGCAGGGCGACGTGGTCGCGGTGCTCGAATCGGCCGGTGGCGCTCCTGCCGCCGCGGCGGCTCCGGGCAGCAAGCCGCCGGTCGCGCCCTCGCATCGCGCCCCGGCCGAGCCCCCGGCACCGAAGCCGGCGCTGGGCACCGGCAGGCAGGCCGACATCGAGTGCCGCTTCGTGGTGATCGGTTCGGGCCCCGGCGGTTATACCGCCGCGTTCCGCGCCGCGGACCTGGGCCTGGACACGGTGCTGGTCGAGCGCTACGCCGCGCTCGGCGGCGTGTGCCTCAACGTCGGCTGCATCCCGTCCAAGGCGCTGCTGCATGCCGCCGCGCTGATCGAGGAAGCGGTGCATTCGGACGACATCGGCATCAGCTTCGGCAAGCCGAAGATCGACCTGGACAAGCTGCGCGGCTTCAAGCAGGACAAGGTCGTCGGCCAGTTCACCAAGGGCCTGGCCGGCATGGCCAAGCAGCGCAAGGTACGCACCGTGCAGGGCGTGGCGAAGTTCGTTTCGCCCAACGAGCTGGAGATCACCGGCGAAGACGGCAAGACCCAGCTGCTGCGTTTCGAGCAGTGCGTCATCGCTGCCGGCTCGCAGGCGGTGAAGCTGCCGAACTTCCCGTGGGACGACCCGCGGGTGATGGACTCCACCGACGCGCTGCAGCTGGCCGAGGTGCCCAAGTCGCTGCTGGTCGTGGGCGGCGGCATCATCGGCCTGGAAATGGCGACGGTCTATCGCGCGCTGGGCGCGGAAGTCACCGTGGTCGAATTCATGGACCAGCTGATGCCGGGCGCGGACAAGGACATGGTCAAGCCGCTGGCCGATCGCCTGAAGAAGCAGGGCGTAGTCGTGCACCTGAAGACCAAGGCGGCGAAGGTCGAAGCCTCGAAGAAGGGCATCACCGTGTCGTTCGAGAGCGCCACCGAGGGCCAGAAGCCGGATCTGGAATCAGGCACGTGGGATCGCGTGCTGGTCGCGGTGGGCCGTTCGCCGAACGGCGGGAAACTCGATGCGGCCAAGGCCGGCGTGCAGGTCAGCGAACGCGGCTTCATCGCGGTGGACCGGCAGATGCGCACCAACGTGCCGCACATCTTCGCCATCGGCGACCTCGTCGGGCAGCCGATGCTGGCGCACAAGGCCACGCACGAAGGCAAGCTGGCCGCCGAAGTGGCCGCCGGTGAAAAGAAGGAGTGGGTGGCGCGGGTGATCCCGTCGGTGGCCTACACCGACCCGGAGATCGCGTGGGTCGGCGTGACCGAAACCGAAGCCAAGGCCAAGGGCCTGAAGATCGGCGTGGGCAAGTTCCCGTGGGTCGCTTCGGCGCGCGCGGTCGGCATCGGCCGGGGCGAAGGCTTCACCAAGCTGATCTTCGACGAGCACACCCATCGCATCATCGGCGCGGGCATCACCGGCGTGCACGCCGGCGACCTGATCTCCGAGCTCGCCCTGGCGATCGAGATGGGCGCCGAGGCCGGCGACATCGGCGCGACCATCCATCCGCATCCGACCCTGGGCGAGACGGTGGCGATGGCGGCCGAGGTCTACGAGGGCACGATCACCGACCTCTACATCCCGAAGAAGAAGTAACGGCGCATCGCGTCGAGCGGCAAGCGAAAGCCCCGGCCTGGCCGGGGCTTTTTTTATCCGCGACCCGCGGTGGATCCCGACACGGCGATCCCATGGTGCACGTCGTGCAGGCAGTCAGAACGCCAGCGTCACGCCCACCACCGGCCCCTTGAAGCGCTGGTCCCAGCCGACGATGCCGTCGTCGATGAAGTCGCCGCGCACGTCGCGCTTGACGTCCAGCCGATACCACTCGTAGCCGCCGAACATGCCGAAATTGTCGGTGAAGCGGTACTCGGCGAGCGCGTTGATGCGGCTGATGCTGCCGTCGTAATCACCGAAGTCACCCCAGCCGGCGTCCAGGTACTGACCCTGCAGGTTGAGCAGCCAGCGATCGCCCGGGCGCGCGGTGAGCCGGACGCCGACCACAGGCGCGAAACCGTCCTCGCTGGCGCGGTCGGTCCAGCGCTCGGCGCCGGCCTCGGCCAGCAGGGTGGCTTCGGCCTTGGCCCATTCGGCACCGATCTGCAGGCCCAGGCTGAAGTCCTCGTTCTCGACCACCGCGTAGTCGTACAGCAGGCTGGCCAGCTGGAAATCGAGTTCTGCGCGGGCGAAGCTGCCGGCCGGAATGGTGACGTCGTCGAACGATATGTCCTCGCCGAGCGTCTCGCGGCGCTTCTTGTCGTAATTGAAGTAGTCGAACACCAGGCGGTGGCGGTCGGCGACACGGAACACGCCGTCGATCCGCGGGACCCACTCGTCGCTGCCGAAACCGAAGTTTTCCGAAAACCGGTACGGCTCGCCCATGAACGTGGTCGAGGCCGACAGGGTGGTATCGGCCGAGGCGCTCATCGCCCCCACGCGCAGCGTGAACCGGTCGGCGTCCTGGGCGCGGGCTGCGGGGATGGCTGCGAGCAGGATCAGGGGCAGGAAGACGGGCAGGGTGCGGCAGCGGGTCATGAGCGGTCCGGGGGGAGTGGGGGACCGTCATGCTGGTTGCGTCGCGGTCCATGGCCGGTGACGGGCGCATGGATATGAGGTGAAAAGCGGCGATCACGCCGGCTTCGTGCGCGTTGGACAAAGAAAGGCCCCGGGTGGGGGTCCGGGGCCTGGGCGGGACTGACCGACGAGGTTCTCCGTCCCGGTAGGGGATCGACCCGGTCCCTTGCGGGAAGTTCCGTACGCCGAGGGGAGACCTCCGGCGGTTGTCCCCGAAAATGTCTCACTGCTATACTTTTGCGGCTCGGCAGGGCGCCTTTCATGGCCCAGGCCTTCCGCTTACTCCCGCAGGTAACCGTCGCGTGCTGAACTCCGTTGCCGCTGGCCGGCGACAGGCCGGTCGCGCGATCGCCTGGCAGGCAGGGGCGACGCTTCTGGTCGCGCTGGCCTGCCTCTGGCAGGGCGTGCAGTCGGCGGTGGCGGCGCTGGTGGGCGGTGGTGCGGTGGTCCTGGCCGGGTGGTTCTCGGCACGGATCGCGCTGGGGGGCGGCATCGATGCCGCGGTCCCGGCGCTGGCCAGGCTGGTGGCCGGGGTGCTGGCCAAGTGGCTGGTCCTGGTCGTGGTGCTGGCGGTGGGCGTGCTGGCGCTGGGCTTGCCCCCGCTGCCGATGCTGATCGCGGCGGTGGTGGTGCTGGTTGCGCAGTTGTTCGCGCTGACGCTGGGCCGCTGAGCGGCGGGTTCCGGCGGGTGCGGTCCAGGCGGATTCGGGTTTTCAATTCAGGTCGTTAGAACAGGAAGATCGGACTTATGGCGGGCGAGGCGGAACTGACCCCTACCAGCTACATCCAGCACCATCTGCAGAACCTGACGGCGAACGTGGGCGAGGGCAGCTTCTGGACGCTGCACGTGGACACCTTCGTGACCGCGGTGCTGATGGGCCTGTTGATGGTCTTCATGTTCTGGCTGGCCACGCGCAATGCCACCGCCGGCGTGCCCGGCAAGTGGCAGGCCTTCGTCGAGATCTGCCTGGAGTTCGTCGACCGGCAGGCGCGCGACACGTACCACGGGACCAGCAAGCTGGTGACGCCGATCGCGATCACCCTGTTCTTCTGGATCCTGCTGATGAACCTGCTGAAGATGATCCCGGCGGACTTCTTCGCGATCCCGCTGGGATGGGCAGGCATCCACTACTGGAAGCCGGTTCCGACCGCCGACGTGAACGCCACGCTGGGCATGTCGGTCAGCCTGTTCTTCCTGATGCTGTTCTTCGCGCTGCGTTCCAAGGGCCTGGGTGGATTCACCAAGGAATTCCTGACCGCGCCGTTCGGCAAGTGGATGATGCCGTTCAACCTGATCCTCAACATCGTCGAGTGGCTGAGCAAGCCGATCTCCCTGGCGATGCGACTGTTCGGCAACATGTTCGGCGGCGAGATCGTGTTCCTGCTGATCTGGGTGCTCGGCGGCGCCGGCATCGCCGGCATTTTCGCGGGCGCGGCCTTCGGCTTCGGCTGGATGATCTTCCACCTGCTGGTCATCCCGCTGCAGGCGTTCATCTTCATGATGCTGTCGATCGTGTACCTCAGCCTGTCCGAAGACAGTCACTGACGCTCCACTCCCCCCTTTTGCTTCACCCTTTGTTCCCACCGTTCACTTCTAGCAATCCGTTCCGGAGAAAACCATGGAAATCGCACTGACCGCTCTCGCTTCCGTCCAGGCTTCGACCGTTCTGGCCATCGGCATCATGATCGGCCTGGCCGCGCTGGGCGCCGGCCTGGGTCTGGCCATCATGGCCGGCAAGTTCCTGGAGTCGGCCGCGCGCCAGCCGGAACTGATCCCGGTGCTGCAGGTCCGCATGTTCATCACCGCCGGCCTGATCGACGCCGCGTTCATCATCAGCGTCGCCGTCGGCCTGCTGTTCGCCTTCGCTTCGCCGTTCGTCGCGCCGTTCCTGGCTCAGCTGGGCGGTTGATCGAACGTCGAGTGGCGCCTGCGCATCCGCGCCGGCGCTGACAGGATGGAGGAGCCGGCCGGTATGGCCGGTTCCGTCACCACAGGCAGAGCGGAACAATGAGCATCAATCTGACCCTTTTCGCCCAGGCGCTGGCCTTCGCCGCGCTGATCTGGCTGATCGCCACCAAGATCTGGCCGCCGCTGCTCAAGGCCATCGAGGAGCGCCAGCAGAAGATCGCCGAGGGCCTGGCCGCGGCCGACCGCAGCCAGAAGGACCTGGCGCAGGCGCAGGACAAGGTCAACGAGCTGCTGAAGGAAGCGCGTGGCAAGGCCAACGAGATCATCGACCAGGCCCATGCCCGCGCCAACCAGATCGTCGACGCCGCGCGCGAGGATGCCGTGGCCGAGGCCGGCCGGCAGAAGTCGATCGCCCTGGCCGAGATCGACGCGTCCGCCAACCGTGCCCGCGAGGACCTGCGCAAGCAGGTGTCCACGCTGGCGGTGAGCGGCGCGGAGAAGCTCCTCCGTCGCGAGATCGACGCCAACGCGCACAAGGCGCTGTTGGACGAACTCGCGGCTGAGATCTGAGCATGAGCCAGGCCCTTACCCTCGCCCGACCCTACGCACGCGCCGCCTATTCGGTTGCCCGTGACGAAGGCCGCGTGGACGCGTGGTCGCAGGCCCTGGGCTTCGCCGCCCAGGTCGCCGCCGATCCGCGCGTGGCCGGCTTGCTGCTCAATCCGGAGCTGGCCCGCGAGCAGGCGGTCGCGCTGCTTTCGCCGCAGGGCGCCGAGGCGTCGTTCACGCGCTTCCTGGGCCTGCTGGCCGACGCCGGGCGGCTGCCGCTGCTGGCCGAAGTCACCGGCCTGTACGAGCAGTTGCGCGCCGATGACCAGCACGTGGTGCGCGCCACCGTCACGTCCGCCGCAGAACTTTCGTCGCAGGAACTGGACACGCTGCGCGACGCGCTCAAGCGCCGCTTCGGCCGCGAGGTCGAGCTGGACGCCGCGGTGGACGCCAGCCTCATCGGCGGCGCGGTGATCGACGCCGGCGAAGTGGTCATCGACGGCTCGCTCAAGGGCAAGCTCGCGCGCCTGCGGACCGCCCTGGCGGGCTGACCGGACGCTGCAACCAGACAGTTCACTTTTCAGGTCGCCAAGCCCCGGCCCGCGACTCCAAGGAATCCAAATGGCTACCACGCTCAACCCTTCCGAAATCAGCGACCTGATCAAGACCCGCATCGAGCAGGTCAAGCTGTCGGCTGAAGCCCGCAACGAAGGCACCGTGACCAGCGTGTCCGACGGCATCGTGCGCATCTTCGGCCTGGCCGACGTGATGCAGGGCGAAATGATCGAGCTGCCCCAGGCCGAGAACGGACAATCCACGTTCGCGCTCGCGCTGAACCTTGAGCGCGACTCGGTCGGCGCCGTGGTCCTGGGCGACTACGAGCACCTGCGCGAGGGCGACGTGGCCAAGACCACCGGCCGCATCCTCGAAGTGCCGGTCGGTCCGCAGCTGCTGGGCCGCGTGGTCAACGCGCTGGGCGAGCCGATCGACGGCAAGGGCCCGCTGGGCGCGACCCTGACCGCTCCGGTCGAGCGCGTGGCCCCGGGCGTGATCTGGCGCAAGTCGGTCGACCAGCCGGTGCAGACCGGCTACAAGACCGTCGACGCGATGATCCCGATCGGCCGCGGCCAGCGCGAGCTGGTCATCGGCGACCGCCAGACCGGCAAGACCGCGCTGGCGATCGACGCGGTGATCAACCAGAAGAACACCGGCATCAAGTGCGTGTACGTGGCGATCGGCCAGAAGGCCTCGACCGTCGCCAACATCGTGCGCAAGCTGGAAGAGAACGGCGCGCTGGCCCACACCATCGTCGTGGCCGCCACCGCTTCCGAGTCGGCCGCAATGCAGTACATCAGCGCCTACTCCGGCTGCACCATGGGCGAGTACTTCATGGACCGCGGCGAAGACGCGCTGATCGTCTACGACGACCTGTCCAAGCAGGCCGTGGCCTACCGCCAGATCTCGCTGCTGCTGCGCCGCCCGCCGGGCCGCGAAGCCTACCCGGGCGACGTGTTCTACCTGCACTCCCGCCTGCTCGAGCGCGCCGCGCGCGTGTCCGAGGAGTACGTCGAGAAGTTCACCAACGGCGCGGTGAAGGGCAAGACCGGCTCGCTGACCGCTTTGCCGATCATCGAAACGCAGGCCGGCGACGTGTCCGCGTTCGTGCCGACCAACGTGATCTCGATCACCGATGGCCAGATCTTCCTGGAAACCGACCTGTTCAACGCCGGCATCCGCCCGGCCGTGAACGCCGGCATCTCGGTGTCGCGCGTCGGTGGCGCCGCCCAGACCAAGGTCATCAAGAAGCTGTCCGGCGGCATCCGCATCTCGCTGGCCCAGTACCGCGAGCTGGCTGCGTTCGCGCAGTTCGCCTCGGACCTGGACGAAGCCACCCGCAAGCAGCTCGAGCGCGGCCAGCGCGTCACCGAGCTGATGAAGCAGAAGCAGTACCAGCCGATGTCCATCGCCAACCAGGCGCTGTCGATCTACGCGGTCAACGAGGGTTACCTGGACGACGTGCCGGTGGCCAAGATCGGCGCGTTCGAGGAGGGCCTGCACGCCCACTTCGCCAACACCGCCGGCGCGCTGATCGAGCAGGTCAACAGCACCGGTGGCTGGAACGACGAGATCGAGTCGGCGTTCAAGAAGGGCATCGCCGAGTTCAAGCAGACCGGCACCTGGTAAGCCGCGACATCGGCGGGCCCCGGCCCGCGCGGTGACGGAACCAAGTCCACGGCAGGCCGACCGGCCTGCCAAACGGGAAGAAGAGATGGCTGGCGGACGCGAAATCAAAACCAAGATCAAGAGCGTGCAGAACACCCGCAAGGTGACGCGCGCGCTGGAAATGGTCTCGGCCTCCAAGATCCGCAAGGCGCAGGAGCGGATGCGCACCTCGCGTCCCTACGCGCAGGCGATGAAGCAGGTGATCGGCCACCTGGCCCAGGCCAATACCGACTACCAGCATCCGTTCCTGGTGGAGCGCGAGCAGGTCAAGCGGGTCGGCTACATCGTCATCTCGTCCGACCGCGGCCTGGCCGGCGGCCTGAACAACAACCTGTTCCGCAAGCTGCTGGGCGAAGTCCGCCAGTTCAACGAGCAGGGCGTCGAGGTCGACATGGTCACCGTCGGCCAGAAGGCGCAGGCCTTCTTCCGCCGGATCAAGGTGAACATGGTCGGTAGCGTCTCCCACCTGGGCGACATCCCGCACCTGGACGACCTGGTCGGCGTGATCAAGGTCATGCTCGACGCCTACACCGAAGGCAAGGTCGACCGCGTGTTCGTGGTCTACAACCACTTCGTCAACACGATGAGCCAGAAGGCCACCTTCGACCAGCTGCTGCCGTTGCCGGCCGCGCAGGCCGGGGTGCCGAGCCACGACTGGGACTACATCTACGAACCCGACGCCGGCACCGTGCTCGAGCACGTGCTGACCCGCTACGTGGAGTCGCTGGTGTACCAGTCGGTGCTGGAAAACGTCGCGTCCGAGCATGCCGCGCGCATGGTCGCGATGAAGTCGGCCAGCGACAACGCGACCAAGCTGATCGGCACGCTGAACCTGGTCTACAACAAGGCCCGGCAGGCGGCGATCACCCAGGAAATCTCCGAGATCGTGGGCGGCGCGGCAGCGGTCTAGTTCGAATCCATCGCAGGAGTCCGCGCATCCATGTGCGGGCTTCTCGAAGAAAACCATCGGCGACCCGGTCGCGCAGAAAAACTTAAGAGTCTGAGGAAACCACCATGAGTCAGGGCAAGATCGTTCAGATCATCGGCGCCGTCGTCGACGTCGAGTTCCCGCGCGCCGAAGTGCCGAAGGTGTACGACGCGCTGAAGGTCGACAACACCGCCATCACCCTCGAAGTCCAGCAGCAGCTGGGCGACGGCGTGGTCCGCACCATCGCGCTGGGTTCCACCGACGGCCTCAAGCGCAACCTGGTCGCAACCAACACCGGCAAGGCGATCTCGGTGCCGGTCGGCGCCGGCACCCTGGGCCGGATCATGGACGTGCTCGGCCGCCCGATCGACGAGGCCGGCGACGTGCAGGCTTCCGACCATTGGGAAATCCACCGCAACGCGCCGTCGTACGAGGACCAGTCCTCGGGCAACGAGCTGCTGGAGACCGGCATCAAGGTCATCGACCTGATGTGCCCGTTCGCCAAGGGCGGCAAGGTCGGCCTGTTCGGCGGCGCCGGCGTCGGCAAGACCGTCAACATGATGGAACTGATCAACAACATCGCCAAGGCGCACTCGGGCCTGTCGGTGTTCGCCGGCGTGGGCGAGCGTACCCGCGAGGGCAACGACTTCTACCACGAGATGAAGGACTCCAACGTCCTGGACAAGGTCGCGATGGTCTACGGCCAGATGAACGAGCCGCCGGGCAACCGCCTGCGCGTCGCGCTGACCGGCCTGACCATGGCCGAGTACTTCCGCGACGAGAAGGACGCGTCGGGCAAGGGCAAGGACGTGCTGCTGTTCGTCGACAACATCTACCGCTACACCCTGGCCGGCACCGAGGTCTCGGCGCTGCTGGGCCGCATGCCGTCGGCGGTGGGCTACCAGCCGACCCTGGCCGAGGAAATGGGCGTGCTGCAGGAACGCATCACCTCGACCAAGACCGGTTCGATCACCTCGATCCAGGCCGTGTACGTCCCCGCGGACGACCTGACCGACCCGTCGCCGGCGACCACCTTCGCCCACCTCGACGCCACCGTCGTGCTGTCGCGAAACATCGCCTCGCTGGGCATCTACCCGGCCGTGGATCCGCTGGACTCCACCAGCCGCCAGCTGGACCCGAACGTCATCGGCCACGAGCACTACGACACCGCCCGCCGCGTGCAGTCCACCTTGCAGAAGTACAAGGAGCTGAAGGACATCATCGCGATCCTGGGCATGGACGAGCTGTCGGAAGAGGACAAGCTGTCGGTGTCGCGCGCGCGCAAGATCGAGCGCTTCTTCAGCCAGCCGTTCCACGTGGCCGAAGTGTTCACCGGCTCGCCGGGCAAGTACGTGTCGCTGAAGGACACCATCCGCGGCTTCAAGGGCATCTGCGACGGCGAGTACGACCACCTGCCGGAGCAGGCGTTCTACATGGTCGGCACCATCGACGAAGCCGTCGAGAAGGCCAAGAAGATCGCTTGATCGCGATCTTCCTGAACTGAGCACAGCGAGGCCCCATGAGCACCATCCGTTGCGACATCGTCAGCGCCGAGCAGGAGATCTTCCACGGCGAGGCCACCCTGGTCGTGGCCACCGGCGAGCTGGGCGAGCTGGGCATCGCGCCGCGGCACGCACCGCTGATCACTCGCCTGAAGCCGGGCAAGGTCGTGGTGACGCTGCCTGACGGCGCGCACCTGGACTTCGCCATTTCCGGCGGCATCCTCGAGGTGCAGCCGCAGGTGGTGACGATCCTGGCCGACACCGCGATCCGCGCCGAGGACATCGACGAGGCCGCCGTGCGCAAGGCCAAGGAAGAAGCCGAACGCGTGCTGGCCAACCGCAGCGAAGCGATGGAAGTGGCCGAGGCGCAGCAGCGCCTGGCCGAGGTCACCGCCCAGCTGCAGGCGCTCGAGCGCCTGCGCCGCAACCTCAAGCACTGATCCGCGTACTGCCCGGCCCCGGCCGGCTGACGCAGCGAACGACGCCGGCCGATGCCGGCGTTTTTCGTTTCAGGCGCCACCGTGGCCGCCACGCGCTGGCCGGGCAGGTAGACTGCGATGGACTGTCCACCCAGCCGCACCACCATGACCATCACGCCCCAGGAAGCCCTGCAGCGCACGATCGAACACCGCGAGATCTTCCACGACGAGATGGTCGGGTTGATGCGGCAGGTGATGCGCGGCGACGTCTCGCCGGTCATGACCGCCGCGATCCTCACCGGATTGCGGGTGAAGAAGGAAACGGTCGGCGAGATCGCCGGAGCCGCCACCGTCATGCGCGAATTCTCGCTGACCGTGGACGTGGCCGACCGCAGCCGGCTGGTCGACATCGTCGGGACCGGCGGCGACGGCTCGCATACCTTCAACATCTCCACCTGCTCGATGTTCGTGGCCGCCGCGGCGGGTGCGCGGGTGGCCAAGCACGGCAACCGCAGCGTCTCCTCCAAGTCCGGCAGCGCGGACGTGCTCGAGGCGCTGGGGGCGTCGATCGATCTGCAGCCGGACCAGGTCGCGCAATCGATCGGACGCTGCGGCATCGGCTTCATGTTCGCGCCCGTGCACCACCCGGCGATGAAGGTCGTCGCGCCGGTGCGCCGCGAGATGGGCGTGCGCACGATCTTCAACATCCTCGGCCCGCTGACCAACCCGGCCGGTGCGCCGAACATCCTGATGGGCGTGTTCCATCCGGACCTGGTCGGCATCCAGGCGCGCGTGCTGCACGAACTGGGCGCCGAGCGCGCACTGGTGGTCTGGGGCCGCGATGGCATGGACGAGATCTCGCTGGGCGCGGCGACCATGGTCGGCGAGCTGCGCGACGGTGTGGTCCGCGAGTACGAGATCCACCCGGAGGATTTCGGCATCGCCATGTCGGCCAGCCGCAATCTCAAGGTGGCCGATGCGGCCGAATCGCGCGCGATGCTGCTGGGCGTGCTCGAGGGCGTGCCGGGGCCGGCGCGCGAGATCGTCGCGATCAATGCCGCTGCCGCGCTGTACGTGGCGGGCGTGGCGACGGATATCGCCGACGGCCTCGTGCGTGCGCGTGCGGCGATCGACAGCGGCGCGGCGCGGCAGGCACTGGCCGGCTTCGTCGAGACCACCCGCGAACTGTCCGGACAGGTTGCGCCGGCATGAGCGACACCGGCTTCGCGCGCCTGCCGGCGCCACCCTATTACGCGGTGGTGTTCAGTTCGCGGCGCAATGACGCCGATCCGGAAGGCTACGCAGCGGCGGCCGACCGCATGCTCGAACTCGCGCGGCAGCAACCCGGTTTCCTGGGCGTGGAGTCGGCGCGGGACGCCGGCGGCTTCGGCATCACGGTGTCGTACTGGGAAAGCGAGGCGGCGATCCGCGCGTGGCGCCAGCATGCCGAACATGCGGAAGTGCGCCGCCATGGCCGCACCCACTGGTATGCGCACTACGAACTGCGCGTGGCACGCGTGGAGCGTGCTTCGGGTTCCGCCGGCGGCTGAGCCCGCCGGAAGACGTGCCCGCGCCGGCTCGTGCGAGAATGCCGGTCCGCCGCCGAGCAAGAGCCCGCGACCGCCGATGAGCGACATCCTGCAGACCATCCTCGCCCGCAAGGCCGAGGAGATCGCCGAGCGCCGCACGCGCGTGCCGCTGGCCGACGTGGCCGCGCGCGCGCGCGATGCCGGCCCGGTGCGGGGATTCGCCGCGGCGATACAGGCGGCGATCGCCCATGGCGATCCGGCCGTCATCGCCGAAGTGAAGAAGGCCAGTCCCTCCAAGGGCGTCATCCGCGCGGACTTCCGGCCGTCCGAGATCGCGGTCAGCTACGAATTCGGCGGCGCGTCCTGCCTGTCGGTGCTGACCGACGTCGACTTCTTCCAGGGCAGCGACGACTACCTGCAGCAGGCGCGCGCCTCTTGCACGCTGCCGGTCCTGCGCAAGGATTTCACCGTCGACGCCTACCAGGTGCACGAAGCGCGCGTGCTTGGCGCCGACTGCATCCTGCTGATCGTCGCCGCGCTGGACGACACCCGCCTGGCCGACCTGTCGGGACTGGCGCTGGAACTGGGCATGGACGTGCTGGTCGAGGTCCACGACATCGACGAACTCGAGCGCGCGCTGCAGGTGCCGGTACCGCTGGTGGGCATCAACAACCGCAACCTGCGTACGTTCGAGGTCTCGCTCGACGTGACCCTGGAGATGAAGAACGCCGTGCCGCGCGATCGCCTGCTGGTCACCGAGAGCGGCATCCTGGTGCACGAGGACGTGGCGCGGATGCGCGCGGCGGGGGTGCATGCGTTCCTGGTCGGCGAGACCTTCATGCGTGCCGAGGAGCCGGGCGAGGCCTTGCGGCAGCTGTTCTTCGACAGGTAGGCACGAATGGATGAGCCCCGGCGCATGAACGACGCAGCGCAGTACCCGCCACCCGGCGAGGGTGCGCCGCTGGTGGTGTTCGATTTCGACCACACCCTGTACGACGGGGATTCGGGCAGCCACCTGTTCGCCTGGCTGATCCGGCGCAATCCGCTGCGCATGCTCGCCGCGCTGCTGGCCACGCCGGTGCTCGGGCCGATGGTCGCGTTCCTGCCGACCCGGCGCTGGGGCATCTCCGGCTACGTGTGGATCGGCAGCTTCGGCCTGCACGCGGCGCGCGAGTTCGACCGGGTGATCGACCGCTACGTGGCCACGCATCGCGAGCGGATCGCCGCGCGCCTGCTGCCGGTGGCGCTGGATGTCTTCGCCCGGCACCGGGTCCGTGGCGACCGGGTGGTCGTGGCGACCGGCGCGCCGCCCGAGCTGGCCCGGGCGATCCTGGCCTTCGTCGCCCATGAGGACGTTCCGGTGATCGGCACCGCGGTGGGTCCGCGCTGGGGCGCGGTCGTGGCCACGCGTCATTGCCACAACCAGGAAAAGGTGCGGATGCTGCGCGAACGCGGCTACATCGATATCGAGGCGGCCTATTCGGACAGCAGCGCCGACCTGCCGTTGCTGCAGGCTGCGCGCCGGCCTGTGGTCGTCAATCCGAAGCCGGGTCGGGTGGAGATGTTCCGCCGGGTGTTGCCGGCGGGCACGCCGATCCTCAACTGGGGTTGCCACGATCGAGGCGGCGATCCGGTCTCCTGACCGCGGGCCGCCGGCCTAGAGGTTCAGCAACGCGTGGCCGATCTGGTAAAGGCTGATGCACAGCACCAGCACGCCGACGGCCACAAGTACCCACTGCTCGCGCACGCGCTTGACCAGCACCGCGGCTACCGGCGCGGCGATCATGCCGCCGACCAGCAGTCCGGCGACGATCTGCAGGTGCTCCAGGCCGATCGACAGGAAAAAGGTGATCGAGACGGCCAGCGTCACCACGAACTCGGCCGCGTTGACCGAGCCGATCACGGTGCGGGCCTGGCCGCCGCCGGCCAGCAGCGTCGAGGTGGCCAGCGGTCCCCAGCCGCCGCCGCCGCTGGCATCGAGCAGCCCGGCGAAGAAGCCCAGCACGGGCACCCGGCGGACTTCGCGTCGTGGCACCAGCCGGCCACTGGCCCGGACCAGGATCAGCACGGACAGGACCAGCAGGTAGGCGTAGACGAACGGTCGGATGATCTCGCCCGGGATCTGGGTGAGGACGTAGGCGCCGATGACGCCGCCGATCACGCCAGGCACGGCCAGGCGCAGGAACAGGCGCCGGTCGACATTGCCCATGGCCAGGTGCGAGGCCCCGGAGGCGCCGGTGGTGAAGACCTCGGCGGCGTGGATGCTGGCACTGACCTGGGCTGGGGGCAGGCCCATGCCCAGCAGCACCGACGAGGACACCAGGCCATAGGCCATGCCCAGCGCCCCGTCGATCAGCTGCGCACACAGCCCGATCAGGACGAACCAGAAGAAAGTTTCCCCGAATTCCATCAATGCGCGGCCCGGCCGCCGCGGCCGTCAGCGGGTGCCGTAGAGCACCACGGTCTTGCCACGCGCATGCAACTGGCCGTCGATCTGGAGCTTCTTCAGCACCCGGCCGGCCATCTCGCGCGAGCACCCGACCAGGCGCGCCAGTTCCTGCCGCGATACGCGCATCTGGGTTCCCTGCGGGTGGCTCATCGACTCCGGCTCCTTGGCCAGGTCGTGCAGGGTGCGCACGATCCGGTCGGTGACGTCCAGGAAGGCCAGGCGGCTGGCCTTGCGGCTGGTGGTCAGCAGGCGGCGCGAGAGCTGCACGCCGATGGAATAGAGCAGGCGCGGGGCGTCGCCGGACAGCGGGCCCAGCATCAGCTGCTGCAGGCGGTCGTAGCTGATTTCGGCCAGCTCGCAGGCGCTGCGGGTGCGCAGGATGACCTCGCGGCTGTCGGACTCGATGAACAGGCCCATTTCGCCGACGAACTCGCCCGCGCCGTAGTAGCCCAGGACCAGTTCGCGGCCGTCTTCTTCCTCGGCAATGATGCTGACCGAGCCGTTGACCACGTAATAGAGCGTGCCTGCCGGGTCACCCGGGCGGAACACGTCGGTGCGGTTGGGGTAGCGCCGGCGCTGGCAATGGGCCAGGAAACGCTCGATGGCGGCCTGATCCAGCAAGAGCGGGCTGCTGGTGAAGCGCAGGGGAGTCACGGCGAGGTTCCTGTGTTTCATGGGATTCGAAGCGCCCGAAGATAGCCGGCCGCGGGTCGTCCGGCAAACCCCGGTGACATCCAGACATACCGCGGTCACCGGCTTTGGCCCATAATGCCGCGTTTTCCACCCCCAGAGGCATGACCGCCGTGGTCAAACCGCTGCCGCGCCTGAGGCTGCAAGGCTTCAACAACCTGACCAAGGCGTTGAGCTTCAACATCTATGACGTCTGCTATGCGGTCTCCGAAGACGAGCGCCAGCGCTACATCGAGTACATCGATGAGGCGTACAACGCCGACCGTCTGACCCAGATCCTGACCGACGTGGCCCAGATCATCGGCGCCAACATCCTGAACGTGGCCCGCCAGGACTACGACCCGCAGGGTGCCTCGGTGACCATCCTCATTTCCGAGGAGCCGGTGATCGACAAGAAGCAGGCCGGCAAGGAGGTCATCTCCGAGGCCGTGGTCGCGCACATGGACAAGAGCCACATCACCGTCCATACCTACCCGGAAACGCACCCGCAGAACGGGATCGCGACCTTCCGCGCGGACATCGACGTGGCCACCTGTGGCGTGATCTCGCCGCTGAAGGCGCTGAACTACCTGATCGAGAGCTTCGAGTCCGACATCGTGGTGATGGACTACCGCGTGCGCGGCTTCACCCGCGACATCAAGGGCAAGAAGCACTACATCGACCACAAGATCAATTCGATCCAGGACTACCTGGCGAAGAACATCAAGTCGCGCTACGAGTCGATCGACGTGAACGTCTACCAGGAAAACATCTTCCATACGAAGACGCACCTGAAGGAGTTCGACCTCGACACCTACCTGTTCGAGGAAAAGGCGCGGAATCTCTCGTTCAAGGAGCGGATGCGGATCGAGGCGCTGCTCAAGCGCGAGATCGAAGAACTGTTCCACGGGCGCAACCTGTCGGAATAGGCCTGTCCGCGTCGCCGGGTGACGGGGGATTCAGCCTGCCGGTGGCAGGATCGCTGCACGAATTCGCGGGACGTCCCGCGCGCGGCCCAGGCCGCGGACGAAGACCGACGGCGGTCCGGAGCCTTGCTCCGGGCCGCTTTTTTTATCCCTGCGTTCTGATTCCCGCGACCGAAGGAGAAATGACGATGGCGTGGACCTACCTGCTGCTGGCCGGCCTGTTCGAGATCGGGTTCGCCCTCGGCCTCAAGCACACCGAGGGTTTCACCCGGCTCTGGCCCAGCCTGGGCACAGCCGCCGCGGCCGCCGTGAGCCTGTACCTGATGACCCTGGCCATGCGCTCGATCCCGGTCGGGACCGCCTACGCGGTATGGACCGGCATCGGCGCGGTCGGGGTGGCGCTGATGGGCATCGTGCTGCTGGGAGAGAGCGCGTCGCCGGCCCGGCTGGCCTGCATCGGCCTGATCGTGGCCGGAGTGGCGGGCCTGAAGCTGGTGTCGCCGGCCTGAGCATGCAGCGCGCGGGTTGCCACGGAGCCGGCCTGGATCGCGGGGCGGGATCTGCCCCGCAGGCCTGGTCCGCCTCGCATGGGAGCAGCGGGGCAAGCCCTGCTGCGCGGGCCGGAGAACTGCGCGCGGTCAGAGGCGGTAGGCGACCAGTTTCATCAGCCGGGAGGCGCCGGCCATCACCATCGGGATGGGGGCCGGCAGCACCCTGGCCCCGGCCTGCTCGGCATGGTCGGCGTGGCGGGCCTCGTCTTCCTTCATCACCCGGATGATTTCCCGGCTGCGCTCATCGGCGGCCGGCAGGGATTCCAGGTGCTCGTCCAGGTGCGCCTCGACCTGGCGTTCGGTCTCCACCACGAAGCCCAGGTTCCAGCCGTCCCCGCGCAGCCCGGCCAGTGTGCCGATCGCATAGCTGCCGGCGTACCAGAGCGGGTTGAACAGGCTGGGACGGCTGTCGAGCTCGCGCAGTCGCTGCGCGCACCATGCGAGGTGGTCGGTCTCCTCCTGCGCCGCTTCCAGCAGGTGCCCGCGCGTGGCCGGATCCCGGGCAACGGCGGCCTGGCCGAAGTACAGCCCCTGGGCACAGACCTCGCCGACATGGTTGATCCGCATCAGGCCGGCGGCGTGGCGCCGGGCCGGCTTCGGCAGGACCGGGTCGGCGGCCTGCGCCGGACAGGGTCGGGAAGCCGGGGGGTCGCCCAGGGTGGTTTCCAGCGCGCGCTGGGCCTCGACCAGGATGCGATCGAGCGGGGACAGGTGGCGAACGGCGGACATGCAGGCTCCAGGACGCGTCGACCGGGCCAGTGGAGGGTCCGGCACAGGATTGTCCGCCGGGCGGCCGGGGGCTGCCAAGCCGCGACGCGGGACAGGGAGGACAACACTCCGGCAAGTTGCACGGGGCGGCCCGGACGGGTATCATCCCGCCTCTTTGCTGCACCTTTCACAACGCGAGGCAAAGTTCCGCCCGGGCAATCCGGACCCGGAATCCGCCCGACCAACCACCAGGTTCCCATGAAGACTTTCATCGCCAAGTCCGAGACCGTCCAGCGCGACTGGTATCTCGTCGACGCCTCCGGCAAGACCCTCGGCCGCCTCGCCGCCGAAATCGCCCACCGCCTGCGCGGCAAGCACAAGCCCGTCTACACCCCGCACGTCGATACCGGCGATTACCTCGTCGTGATCAACGCCGAGAAGATCACGGTGACCGGCAGGAAGCTGCAGGACAAGATGTACTACCGCTTCACCGGGTACATCGGCAACCTCAAGAGCGAGTCATTGGGCCAGGCGCTGGAGCGCCACCCCGAGCGCGTGCTCGAGATCGCCGTCAAGGGCATGCTGCCGAAGGGTCCGCTGGGTCGTGCGATGTACCGCAAGCTCAAGGTCTACTCCGGTTCCGAACACCCGCACGCGGCGCAGCAGCCGCAGCCGCTGGACATCTAAGGCACAACGATGGCTACCACTCAGAATTACGGCACCGGCCGTCGCAAGTCCTCCACCGCCCGCGTGTTCCTGCGCAAGGGTAATGGCAGCATCACCGTCAACGGCCGTCCGCTGGACGAGTTCTTCGGTCGCGAAACGGCGCGCATGATCGTGCGCCAGCCGCTCGAGCTGACCCAGAGCATGGACAAGTTCGACATCGTCGTCACCGCCGCCGGCGGCGGCACCACCGGCCAGGCCGGTGCGATCC
This sequence comes from Pseudoxanthomonas daejeonensis, assembly GCF_010093205.1. Lineage (GTDB taxonomy): Bacteria > Pseudomonadota > Gammaproteobacteria > Xanthomonadales > Xanthomonadaceae > Pseudoxanthomonas > Pseudoxanthomonas daejeonensis. The sequence continues at coordinate 49,127 of NZ_PDWN01000016.1, read as the reverse complement.
GCCTGGGCATCGCCCGCGCGCTGGTCGAGTACGACGAGTCGCTGAAGAGCGACCTGCGCAAGGCCGGGTTCATGACCCGCGACGCGCGCGAGGTCGAGCGCAAGAAGGTCGGCCTGCACAAGGCACGCCGCGCTTCGCAGTTCTCCAAGCGCTGATGCGTTTGGCCGGTCGCATCTCCTTCCGGGAGGTGCGGCTGCGGTGGATCGGGCAGGCCCAGGCTTGCCCGGTTCCGCCACTGGCGGGATGCATTCACCCGCCGCCGGGACTATAATTCCGGCCTGCCTACAGCCCCGTCGCCAAGCGGTAAGGCACCTGACTCTGACTCAGGCATTCGGAGGTTCGAATCCTTCCGGGGCTGCCATTTTCGGGAAAAGCCCGGCCGCAAGGCCGGGCTTTTTTGTATCCCGCTGCAGGCGCAGTTCTGTGCGCACGGTCAAAGTCCCGTCGCGCCGCATGGCATGCTACTTGCGTCTATGTTGGCCACCCGTCGCAGTCGTCCGTCATGCCCCAGCTGCAACCCCAGACCGAATCCGGAATCCGGCATTTCATCCGGTACACGTGCGCCATGCGCGCGCTGGGCTTCTATGCCGGCATGCTCGGGATCGGCTCGGCGTTGCTCGGGCAGGATGCGTCGGCCACGTTGCTGCTGTTGCTCGCCTTCACCTGCCTGGGCTGGCCCGTCCTGGCCTGGCGCCTGTCCAATGCCACGGCCGATCCGCTGAAGGCCGAGTTCCGCAACCTCACCATCGATACCGGGCTGGCGGGATTCTGGATCGCGATGGCCCAGTTCGACCTCCTGCCCAGTGCGCTGCTGGCGTCGGTGATGGCGATGGACCGTACCGTCGCCGGTGGTTGGCCGCTGACCCGGCGCTCGATGGGAGTGATGGTGCTGGTGGCGCTGGTGACCGCTGCCTTCAACGGCTTTGCGTTCCAGCCACACAGCAGCTTCGCCACCATGCTGTGGTGCTTGCCGTTCCTGATGCTGTACCTGCTGGCGGTCGGCGCGTCGACCCGGATGTTCGCCGACAATGTGCGTGCGCAGAAGCGCGCGCTGGAACAGGGCTCGCGGATCGATGCGCAGACCGGCCTGGCCACGCGCCCGCAATGGCTGGCGCTGGTCGGGGCGGAACTGCGGCGTTTCCAGCGCTACGGCGCGGTGTCGTCTTTGCTGATGGTCGACATCGACCGCTTCAAGCGGATCAACGACAGCGCCGGCCACCTCGCGGGCGACCAGGTGATCCACGAGGTCTGCGCGATCCTGCGCGAAGGCCTGCGCAGCGCCGATACGGCCGGTCGCTATGGTGGCGACGAATTCGGCGTGCTGTTGCCCGGAACCGAGCGCCAGGCCGCCCGTGAAGTGGCCGAGCGCCTGCGCCGCGCGGTGGCCACCCAGGTAGCGGTCGGCGGCGAGCCGGTCACCCTGAGCATCGGAGTCGCCGAACTGGGGCAGGGCATGGAATCGATCGAGGACTGGACCGGCGCCGCGGACGAGGCGCTGTACCGGGCCAAGGACGCCGGGCGCGACTGCGTCTGCGACTGACCGCGACTCGGCCGCGGGCTTCAGCCGGCGTGGGGTCGGCAGCCCAGCGCCGCCAGCGGTCCGTGCAGCGCCGGTACCTGCATCAGCCAAGGCGCGGCCACGGTCAGCAGCCCGGCGCAAAGCACCACGCCCCCCAGCGCCATGCGCAGGCCGGGGCGTTGCAGCCAGCGGTTCATGCGTGCCCCCGACCAGGTCAGCGGCAGCATCACCGGAAGCGTACCCAGGCCGAAAGCGGCCATTACCAGAGCGCCACCGCCTGCGCTGGCCTGCAGCCAGGCCACGGTAAGCAGGCCCAGGCTCAGGCCGCACGGCATCCAGCCCCACAGCGCGCCCAGCGCGATCCGCCGCCACGGGCGATCGGCCGGCAGCAGGCGTCGATGCACTGGCTGCATCCAGCGCCAGGCGCGAACGCCCGGTCGTGCGAAGAAATCCAGGCGCCCGCCGCGATCAAGCAGGCGCAGCGCCACCAGGATCAGCGCCACGCCGGCCGCCATGCGCACGCCGGTGGTGAGCGCCTCGATCCGCAGCACGCGCAGCAGTCCGCCGCCCAGGCCGCCGGCCAGCGCGCCGGCGATGACATATCCGCCGATGCGTCCGAGGTTGGCCTGCCAGGCCACCGCCAGCGGCCGCCCGGGGGCCATGGCCGGGAAACCGGCGGCGATGCCGCCGCACATCACCGCGCAATGCACGCCGCCGAGCAGTCCGGCCAGCAGCGCAGCGAGCAGGGTTGGCAGGTCGATCGGCACCTCAGCGCTCGCGCCGGTCCACCGGCGGCGCGGGACGGTCGTCGTCCTCGAGGATGTCCAGCGCCGGCGTATCGAGGTCGTCGAACTGGCCGCGCTTGACCGCCCATACGAACGCGGCCACGGCCACGCCCATCAATACGAGGCTGATCGGGATGAGCAGCAGCAGGATGTTCATGGGGCTTCCTTCGCCGGCAACGGTGCGCTGGGGACAAGCGTGTGCGCCGATGGCTTCGTGGGCCGCGCCAGGCGCAGCGCGTTGAGGGTGACGGCCAGCGAGGACAGCGCCATGCCCAGCGCGGCCAGCCATGGCGTGACCAGGCCGGCCGCGGCCAGGGGCAATGCGAGCAGGTTGTAGCCGCCGGCCCACGCGAGGTTCTGCCGGATGATGCGATGGGTCTGCCGTGCGAGCACGATCGCCTCGGGGATGCGCTGCAGTGTGCCGCCGGTGGTGACCATGTCGGCGGCGCGGTGCGCCAGCGGCGCACCTTCGCCCATGGCGATCGATACGTCGGCGCCGGCGAGTACGGGCGCATCGTTGAGGCCGTCGCCGACCATGGCTACGACGCGGCCTTGCGCCTGCAGCCGGCGTACCAGCGCCAGCTTGTCTTCCGGCACCTGCCGGGCGTGGGCCTCGTCCAGCGGGAGGGACATGGCCATGCGTGCGACCGCCGCCGCGCCATCGCCACTGGCCAGGTGCAGGTGCAGGCCCTGCGCACGCAACTGCGCCAGCGCGGCGGGCGCGTCGTCGCGGGCGCGCTCTTCCAGCACGAAACGTGCGCACGCGCTCGTGCCATCGCCAAGCCACAGTGCGCCATCGTCCTCGCCGGCGCCGGCGAAATCGGCGCGGCCCAGTCGCCAGGTGCGTCCTTCGACCTGGCCCTGCACGCCACGCCCGGGCACGGTTTCGACCTGGGTGGCTGGCAGGGGCGAGGCATCGACGCGGGCGAACGCGTTGGCCAGCGGATGGCCGCTGTCGCGCTCGAGCGCTGCGGCGATGCGCAAAGCGAGGTCAGGGTGGATCAGGTTGCCGGGTGTCTCCACGGCAGCAAGCACCGGCCGGCCATCGCTGAGCGTGCCGGTCTTGTCGAAGACGATGTCGGTGGCGCGGCCCAGCGTATCCAGCGCGTCCGGGCGCACGGCGAGCAGGCCGATGCGCGCCAGTGCGCCGTGCGCGGCGGCCAGCGCGGCCGGCACGGCCAGCGACAGCGCGCACGGGCAGCTGATCACCAGCAGGGCCAAGGTCACTTCCAGCGCGCGTGCCGGTTCGTGGTACCGCCAACCGATGAAGACCAGCAGCGCCACCGGCAACAGGAACAGCACGAAACGGCTGGCGAGGCGGTCGGCGACGCGCGCCAGGGCAGGGCGGTGCGCTTGTGCCTGTTCGACCAGCCGTGCCAGCTGCGAGATCCGGGTCGCCGGGCCGGTGCAGGTCACGCGCAGCCGCGCCGGCCGCTCGCGGCACACGGTTCCGGCGTACACCGCGTCGCCGTCCACCTTGCGTACCGGTGCCGCTTCGCCGGTGAGCAGGGCTTCCTCGAACCATGCCTCCTCGCCGAGCAGCCTGCCGTCGGCGGGAACCGATTCGCCGGCCGCCACGCAGGCGATGTCGCCGGCTCGCAGCGCGGACAGCGGCACCGTCTCGCGCCCGCCATCGTCCCGTTCGCGCGTGGCGAAGGCCGGGCGCGCCCGCGCGAGCGCATCGACCTGCGCGCTGGCCACGCTGCGCGCGCGCTGCTCGAGCATGCGCGCGGCCAGCAGCAGGAACACGAACATCACCGCCGCGTCGTACCAGACATGCTCGCCGCCGCGGATCGTCTCGAACAGGCTGGCGAAATAGGCCAGCAGGGCCGAGCCGGCAACCAGCACGTCCATGCCCAGGCGGCGTTCGCGCAGTTCGCGCATCGCCCCGGCGATGAACGGCCAGCCTGAGTAGAACACCACCGGCGTGCTCAGCAGGAAGGTCAGCCAGCGGAAGAAGTCGCGCGTGGCCACCGGCATGGTGTTGTCGAAGTCCAGGTACAGCGCCTCGGCCAGCATCATCGCCTGCAGCGTGCCGAGGCCGGCGATGCCCAGCCGCAGCAGCCAGCGGCGGCGGTCGCGCACGCGTTCGCGCTCCAGCGCCTCGCTGCCGGCCAGGTACGGCCGGTAGCCGAGCATGGCCAGGCGTTGCAACGGCGCCGACAGCGTCGTGCGCGCCGGATCCCAGGTGATGCGGATCCGCCCGGTGACCGCGTTCGCGGTGGCGTCGGTCACGCCCGGTTCGCGTGCCATCGCCCGGTCGATCAGCCACGCGCAGGCGGCGCAGCGCATGCCGTCGGTGAGCACAGTGATCTCGCGACCGCCTTCGACCACGCGACTATGCTCGGCCTGCACGTCGGACCGGTCCCATACCGACAGGTCCGGCAACTCGTCGCCGACCCTGCCGGCATTGGCGTTGCGCAGGCGGTAGTAGCCATCCAGTTCGGCACGGGCGATCCACTCGGCCGCGGCGGCGCAGCCCTGGCAGCAGAACGCACGCGCTTGGCCGTCGAGTTCCTGCACGCACGCGTGCGTGGGCAGCGCCTCTCCGCAGTGGTGGCAGGTACCGGCGACCGCGACGGACGCGGGCAGGCTTGCTGCCGACAGCGAGGCCGGGCCGACGGACACGCTGCTCAGCCGCTCGCGTCGGGCGAGGGCGTGCCCAGCGAGGGCGCCAGGCGTGCGGCGTGCTGCTGTTTGGGCAGGCGTCCGTGCAGGCGCCAGCTGCCGTCGGCGGCCTGCAGCTGCACCACCCAGTCGTGCTGTGGATCGACCGCCTGCTGCAGGCGCCAGCCCGGCCCTTCCGGCACCAGTTCCAGGTGCAGGTCCTCGGCCTTGCGGGCCGGATGCTCGAGCACCAGGCGCAGCGGCTGGCCACGCACGAAATCACCGGTAGCCGGCAACACCTCGACGATGCCGTCCTCCACCCGCAGCACCGCGCTGAGGCCGCGCTTGCCCGCCTCCGCGTCCGGGCCCAGGTCGGTGGTCTGGATCTGCGCCACGCGGCGCACCGGGTCGTTGACCGCATCGGCGCCGCCGGTGCGCGTGGCGATCACCAGCAGGCCCACGCCGGCGACGATCGACAGCAGCGGCAGGCCGACCACCAGCCACATCACCGGGTTGCGCCACGTGGAGGCTCGGGTTTCGGGCGAATCGTTCATGGGGTGGGTCCGAAGAAACTGCTGTCGATGGTGCGCCGCTCGCGACCGTCCTCGCTTTCGACGACGAAGCGGATCTCGTGGCGACCGCCGATGCCTGGATCGGCGGCGACGCTCAAGGTGACCGGCAAGACCTGCTCGGGACCGGCTTCGACCATCGATGGGCCGGACAGGCGCAGGCTGGCGCCGGCCCCTCCGGCGCTCTCCAGGGTGATGCGGTAGCGGCGCGCTTCCTGGCTCTTGTTGATCAGCTTGAGCGTGTAGTCGTTCTCGACGTGGCCGTCGGCGGCCTCGCGATACAGCGCATTGCGGTCGCGCAACACTTCGGCGATCAGTTCGCTGCGATGGGTCACGCCCCAGGCCCAGGCGCCGCACAGGCCCAGCAGCAGCAACCCGTAGACGAGGATGCGCGGGCGCAGCACGCGGGTGGACTTGCCGTCGATCGCGTTCTGGGTCGAATAGCGGATCAGGCCACGCGGGTAGCCCACCTTGTCCATCACCTCGTCGCAGGCGTCGATGCAGGCGCCGCAGGCGATGCACTCGTACTGCAGCCCGTTGCGGATGTCGATGCCGGTCGGACAGACCTGCACGCAGATCGTGCAGTCGATGCAGTCGCCCAGTTCCTCGGCCGCGAATTTCGGCAGCGGCTCGGCCATCGCACCGGCGCCGGCCAGGCTGATCGTGCCGTGCGCCTGGATCCGGTTGTCGGCCGCCGAAGGATGCCGGCTTGCCCGGAACACATAGTCGTAGGCGGCGACCGGATCGATCAGCCCGCGGGCGCGCTGCAGCACGCTGGCCAGGCCACGCTTGCGCGGGCCGCGCGGCTCGCCGCGCATCGGGTCGTAGGCGATCAGCAGGGTGTTGCGATCGAACATCGCGCTCTGGAAGCGCGCGTACGGGCACATGTACTTGCACACCTGCTCGCGCAGGAAGCCGGCGTTGCCCCAGGTGGCCAGCGCATAGAACAGCACCCAGAAAGTCTCCCAGCCACCCCAGCCGAACGGGACGATGCGCGCGCCCAGGTCGGTGATCGGGGTGAAGAAGCCGACGAAGGTGAAACCGGTCCACAACGCGAACACCGCCCACAGCGCGTGCTTGCCGCCCTTGCGCAGCACTTTCTCGCCGGTCCACGGACCGGCATCGAGCTTCATCCGCTTGCCACGGTCGCCCTCGGTCCAGCGCTCCATCCACAGGAACACTTCGGTCCACACCGTCTGCGGGCAGGCATAGCCGCACCACAGCCGCCCGGCCAGCGCGGTGAAGAAGAACAGCGCCATCGCCGCGATGATCAGCAGCAGGGCCAGGAACAGGAAGTCCTGCGGCCAGAACACCAGTCCGAACACGTAGAACTTGCGCGCCGGCAGGTCGAACAGTACCGCCTGGCGGCCATCCCAGTGCAGCCACGGGAAAAGGTAGAACATGCCCAGCAGCCACACTACGGCGGCCACGCGCAGGCGGTTGAAGCGCCCGGACACGTCGCGCGGATAGACCTTGCGCTCGCTGACGTAGAACGAGTTTCCCTGGTCGTCGACGACGTCCAGCGGGATGCGCTTGCTCATGGTTGCCGTCCTGGCTGCGGCCGTGCGCGTGCGCAGGAGCGGGGCGGGCTGGACTGGCCGGTGCGGGGGAATCGGGTCGGGTTCATGGTGTCGGCTTGGCCGCTCGCGGCGTGGCTGGCGGATCGTGGCTCCGCATCCATCCCAGTATCCGCAAACCCGCGCCGTGCGCCAGACGACAAATTGCCGCAGGGGCGCGCATCGCGCCCGGGCTATCCCGGCGGCAACGGCCGGTTGAAGCGACTGGACGGACGCAGCAGGATCCAGGTGAACAGGCTGGACGACGCGGTCGCCAGCCAGAACATGAAGAAGCCCAGCGTATAGCCGAGCTCGCGGGTGATCTGCAGCTGCGGGAAGGTGAGGTCGCGCAGCGCCAGCGGGTCGACGAAGGCGAAGAACACCATCGTCGCCACGCCGGCAGCGAAGAAGCTGGGCCAGGCGATGGCCCCCACGCGCTGCGCGAGCGGGCGTGGGGGATGGTCGAAGCGCGGCTCGCTGAAATCGGTCACTTCACGCCCTGCTGGCTCCCTGTCTGGGTCGCATTATGCGACAGCGACCAGACGTAGGCGGCGACCAGGCGTGCACGGGTTTCGCCCAGCAGCTCGCGGTGCGCCGGCATGCTGCCGTGGCGGCCGTGGGCGATGGTCTGGTACAGGCTCTCGCGGCTGCTGCCATACATCCAGTACGCGTCGGTCAGGTCCGGTGCGCCCAGGTCCGCGTTGCCGGTGCCGTCGATGCCGTGGCAGGCCGCGCACACGCCCTCGTAGAGCTTGCGGCCGCGCGCTGCCATGTAGTTGTTCTGCAGCGTTTCCGGCGCCGACAGCGTGCGCACGTAGGCGATGGTGTAGTCGATCGCGTCCGGGCCGCCCATGCCGGTGAGCACCGTTCCCCACTCGGGCATCATGCCCTCGCGCCCGTCGAGCACCGTCTGCAGGATGTGGTCCGGCGAACCGCCCCAGTGCCAGATGTCGTCGGTCAGGTTCGGATAGCCGATCGCACCCTGGCCCGAGGAGCCATGGCAGGTGGCGCAGGTGTTGCTGAAGATCGAGCGGCCCAAGGCCACCGCCTTCGGGTCCTGCGCCAGCGCATCGATGGCCTGGCCGGCGAAGGGCTTGAACGTCTGCTCGAGCTTGGCGTCCTCGATGGCTTTTTCCTTGCTGTGCTCGTTCACCGAGGTCCAGCCGCCGTAGCTGGGCACGCCGCCAAGGCCGCCGAACCAGAACAGGTAGGCGATGGCGAAGACGATGGTCAGGTAGAACAGGTTGATCCACCACTTCGGCAGCGGCTTGTTGTACTCGGTGATGTCGCCGTCCCAGATGTGGGACGTGTCCTCGGGCTTGGGATCGCCCGGGCGCCGCCGCGCGGTCCACCACAGCAGCCACACGCATCCGAGGATGTTGATGGCCACCAGGACGATGACGAACCAGGTCCATCCGCTTGTCATGCCACGTTCCCCTTGTCTTGCAGGCCGGCGTCGCCGTCGTCCAGCGGCAGCTGCGCCGCCTCGTCGAACGCACGCTTGCGCTTCGGGCTCCAGGCCCAGATCCAGCCGCCGATGAACAGCACCAGCAGCGCCCCCGTCACCAGCCCGGCGATCATGGCTGGCCTCCACGCGGCGCGTGCCGGCCCAGCGCCTGCAGGTAGGCGACCATCGCATCCAGTTCGGTCTTGCCCTCTACGTCTGCGGCGGCCTGCGCGATCTGCTCGTCGGTGTAGGGATCGCCCAGCGTCTTGAGCGCGGACATGCGTCGGGCCACTGTCTTCCCGTCGACCTTGTTTTCCTGCAGCCAGGGGAAGCCGGGCATGTTCGATTCCGGCACCACGTCGCGCGGGTTGATCAGGTGCACGCGATGCCAGTCGTCGGAGTAGCGGCCACCGACCCGGGCCAGGTCCGGCCCGGTGCGCTTGCTGCCCCACTGGAACGGACGGTCGTAGACCGATTCGCCCGCCAGCGAGTAGTGGCCGTAGCGTTCGGTCTCGAAGCGCAGGGTGCGGACCATCTGCGAGTGGCAGTTGTAGCAGCCCTCGCGTACGTACACGTCGCGGCCGGCCAGTTGCAGCGCCGGGTAGGGCTCCACGCCTTCCAGCGGCTTGATCGCTTCGGCCTGGAACATCAGCGGCACGATCTGGGCAAGACCGCCGAAGGAGATGGCGACCGCGATCAGTACGGCCATCAGGCCGACGTTCTTCTCGATCTTCTCGTGCGGATTCTGGTTGTGTTCGCTCATGGGGGCCTCAGGCGCGCACTTGGGAAGCGTCGACCGGCAGCAGCGGCTGTTCGGCGATCGCGGGGGCGGCGCGGTAGGTGCGCACCAGGTTCCAGGCCATCACGAACATGCCGGCCAGGACCAGCAGGCCGCCGAACAGCCGGATCAGGTAGTACGGATAGGTCGCGGCGAGCGCCTCGACGAAGCTGTAGGTCAGCGTGCCGTCGTCGTTGGTGGCGCGCCACATCAGGCCCTGCATCACGCCGGCGATCCACATCGAGGCGATGTAGAACACCACGCCCAGGGTGTGCATCCAGAAGTGCAGGTCGATCGCCTTGATCGAGTACATCTGTTCGCGGCCGAGCAGCCTGGGCAGCAGCGAATAGATCGAGCCGATCGAGATCATCGCAACCCAGCCCAGCGCGCCGGCGTGGACGTGGCCCACGGTCCAGTCGGTGTAGTGGGACAGCGAGTTGACCGTCTTGATCGACATCATCGGCCCCTCGAAGGTGGCGATCATGTAGAACGAGATGGCCACGATCAGGAACTTCAGGATCGGGTCGGTGCGCAGCTTGTACCAGACGCCCGACAGGGTCATCACGCCATTGATCGCGCCGCCCCAGGACGGGGCCAGCAGGATCAGCGAGAACACCATGCCCAGCGACTGCGCCCAGTCCGGAAGCGCCGTGTACAGCAGGTGGTGCGGGCCGGCCCACATATAGATGGCGATCAGCGCCCAGAAGTGCACGATCGACAGGCGGTAGGAGTAGATCGGCCGCCCGGCCTGCTTGGGCACGAAGTAGTACATCATCCCGAGGAAGCCGGCGGTCAGCAGGAACCCGACCGCATTGTGGCCGTACCACCACTGCACCATCGCATCGACCGCGCCGCTGTAGATCGAATACGACTTGCCCAGGCCGACCGGGATGGCCAGGTTGTTGACGATGTGCAGCAGGGCGATGGCGATGATGTAGGCGCCATAGAACCAGTTGGCCACGTAGATGTGCTTGACCCGGCGCTTGACGATCGTGCCGAAGAACAGGGCCCCGTAGGCCACCCAGACGACCGTGATCAGCAGGTCGACCGGCCACTCCAGCTCGGCGTACTCCTTGCCCTGGGTCAGGCCCAGCGGCAGGGTGATCGCCGCCAGCAGGATCACCAGCTGCCAGCCCCAGAACACGAAGGCGGCCAGCCGGTCGGAGATCAGGCGCACGTGGCAGGTGCGCTGGACCACGTGCAGGCTGGTGGCGAACAGCGCGCTGCCACCGAAGGCGAAGATCACCGCATTGGTGTGCAGTGGCCGCAACCGGCCGTAGCTGAGCCACGGCAGGTCGAAGTTCAATGCCGGCCAGTACAGCTGGGCGGCGATGAGGACGCCCACGGCCATGCCCACGATGCCCCAGACCACGGTCATCACCGCGAACTGCCGCACCACCTTGTCGTTGTATGTCCCCTGCACGCTTTGCATGCGGCCCGATCCTCAGTCTGAACGGGGGCAATCATCCCCCTGTGGGGTGATCCGGGCATTGATCGTGATCAATGCGCGCCGGATGGCATCCGGGTTACCCATAGAAACTGGCCGTCGCCATGCCCCGTGAACGGAGAACCGCCTGGCTGCCGGCTGGCAGTGGGTGAGCCCTGGCCGGCAGCATACGCGCCGGCCGCGGCGATTGGACCGGACACATTGTCCGGGTGGGCCTGCCGGCGGACGGGTTGTATGGTTCCCGCCATGGACGAGGAAGGTTCGACGCGATGAGCACCTATGCCCTGGAGGCGGTATTCCGCCCGCGTTCGGTCGCCGTGGTCGGGGCCAGCCCCCGCGAGCGTTCGGTCGGGCGCGCGGTGGTACGCAACCTCCGGGAGGCCGGTTTCGCCGGGCCGGTGGGCCTGGTCAATCCGAAGCACCGCCAGATCGACGGCCTGGCTGCGGTGGCTCGGCTGGCCGACCTGCCGTTCAAGCCGGAACTGGTCGTGGTCTCCACCCCGGCCGCGACCGTGCCCGGGGTGATCGCCGAAGCGGTGGCGGTCGGCGCCCGGGCGGCTGTGGTGGTCTCCGCCGGCCTGGGCCAGGGGCCCGGGTCGCTGCTGGAGCAGTTGCGCGACATCGCCCGTCCGCACGGCCTGCGCATCGTCGGACCCAACTGCCTGGGGGTGATGGCGCCGCACGCCGGGCTCAACGTCAGCTTCGCCGCGCGCAGCCCGCTCAAGGGCGACCTGGCGCTGGTGTCCCAGTCCGGCGCGGTCGCCTCGGGCCTGGTGGAGTGGGGCGTGGCCCGTTCGATCGGGTTCTCGGCGGTGGTCTCGCTGGGCGATGCGCTGGACGTGGACTTCGGCGACCTGCTGGACTGGTTCGCGCAGGACCCCAAGACCCGCGCGATCCTGCTCTACATCGAATCGATCCGCGACGCGCGCAAGTTCATGTCCGCCGCCCGCGCGGCCGCGCGCGCCAAGCCCGTCGTGGTGGTCAAGTCCGGCCGCCATGCGCAGGGGGCGAAGGCGGCGGCCACGCACACCGGCGCGCTGGCCGGGTCCGACGCGGTCTACGACGCCGCTTTCCGCCGCGCCGGCCTGCTGCGGGTGCTGGCGCTGGACGAACTGTTCGCCGCCGCCAAGACCCTGGGCCACCTGCGCCAGGCGCCGGGGCGGCGGCTGGCGATCCTGACCAACGGCGGCGGCATCGGCGTGCTCGCGGTGGACCGGCTGGTCGACCTGGGCGGCACCCTGGCCGCGCTGGACGAGGCGACCGTGCGCCGCCTGGACCGCGTGCTGCCGCCGACCTGGTCGCGCTCCAATCCGGTGGACATCGTCGGCGACGCCGACGCATCGCGCTACTCGGAAGCGCTCGAAGCCCTGTTGTCGGACCGCGAGAACGACGCGGTGCTGGTGATGAACGTGCCTACCGCCCTGGCCTCCTCGAGCGAGGCCGCCGACGCGGTGACGCAGGTGCTGTCGCGGCGGCCGCGACCCGGTGCCGGCAAGCCGGTGCTGGGGGTCTGGCTGGGCCGCGAAGCCGAAGCGCTGAAGTCACTCGAAGCGGCCGGCGTGCCGACCTACACCACCGAGGCCGGCGCGGTGCGCGGCTACACCTACCTGGTCCGGCATCGCGAGGCGCAGCAGGCGCTGATGGAGACGCCCCCGAGCCTGCCCGAGGATTTCGTGGTCGACAGCGCCGCCGCGCAGGCCGTGGTCGCCGGCGCGCTGGCGCAGGGACGGCAGTGGCTGGACCCGCTGGAAGTCACCGCATTGATGGCGGCCTACGGCATCCCGATCACGCCGGTGACCCTGGCGCGCGACGCTGACGCCGCAGTGGCTGCGGCCGCGCCTTCGCTGGTGGCCGGCCAGCAGGTCGCGCTGAAGATCCTCTCGCCCGACATCGTGCACAAATCCGACGTTGACGGCGTGCGCCTGAACCTGGCCACCGAGGCTGCGGTGCGTGAAGCCGCCGCCGCGATCCTCGCCCGCGCGCGCGAACTCAGGCCGGACGCGAAGATCGAGGGCGTGACCGTGCATCCGATGATCGTGCGGCCCAAGGCGCGCGAGCTGATCGCCGGCCTGGCCGACGATCCCACGTTCGGACCGGTGGTGGTGTTCGGTCGCGGTGGCACGGCGGTGGAGGTGATCGACGACAAGGCGCTGGCGCTTCCGCCGCTGGACCTGCGCCTGGCCCACGACCTGATCTCGCGCACGCGCGTGTCGCGCATCCTCAAGGCCTACCGCGACGTGCCGGCCGCCGACGAGCGCGCGGTTGCGCTGGTGCTGGTCAAGCTCGCGCAGCTGGCGGCCGACATCCCGCAGGTGCGCGAACTGGACATCAATCCGCTGCTGGCCGACAAGGACGGCGTGATCGCGGTGGACGCCAGGGTCGCGGTGGCACCGCACCCGGGCCCGGCGCAGAAGGGGCCGTGGCATTCGCGCTTCGTGATCCGGCCGTATCCGAAGGAATGGGAGCGCCATGTCGAGCTGGCCCACGGCCGGCGCATGTTCGTGCGCCCCGTCCGGCCCGAGGACGAAGCGCTGTTCCTGCAGTTCTTCTCGCGGGTGACCGAAGAGGACCTGCGCCTGCGCTTTTTCTCCGCGGTGCGCCATTTCAGCCACGAATTCATCGCCCGCCTGACCCAGCTCGACTACGCGCGCTCGATCGCGCTGGTGGCGATCGACCCGGAGAACGGCGAGATGCTCGGCGCGGTGCGCCTGCTGGCCGACGCCAACTACGAACGGGGCGAGTACGGCATCCTCGTGCGCTCGGACCTGAAGGGTTACGGCATCGGCTGGCAGCTGATGCGGATCATGATCGAGTACGCCGGCACCATTGGACTGAAAGTGGTCGAAGGGCAGGTCCTGCGCGAGAACGTGACCATGCTGGCGATGTGCCAGCAGCTCGGGTTCCGGATCCGCCCGGACGCGGACGACGCGACGCTCATGGACGTGACGCTGCAGGTGTAGGCCGCTGAGTGGAATCGCGGCCTGCGCATGCCGTTCACGCGCCATGCCTATCGTGTGCACCAGTCCAGTAGCGCGAGAGGCGGCGATGGCCGGGAGTTCCTGCGACGACGTCGTGGTGGTCGGCGCCGGTCCGGCCGGGCTGACCGCGGCGATCTACCTGGGCCGCCTGCTGCGCACGGTGCGCGTGCTCGACGCCGGCGCCAGTCGCGCCCGCTGGATCCCGGAGAGCAACAACTGCCCGGGATTCCCGCAGGGCATCGCCGGGATCGACCTGCTGGCGCGACTGCGCGAGCAGGCCACTTCCTTCGGCGCACGTTTCGAAAGCGCCACGGTGACCAGCCTGCTGCGCGACGGCGACGGATTCCAGCTGGCGGATGCGCAGGGCCACCGCTGGCGCGCGCCCACGGTGATCCTCGCCACCGGCCTGGCCGACCGCCTTCCGGACGTCGACGACGTCGAGGGCGCCATCGCCTGCGGCGCCTTGCGCCTGTGCCCGGTCTGCGATGCCTACGAGGTGACCGACCGGAATATCGGCATCCATGGCCCATGGGCGTCGATCGTCTCCCATGCACGTTTCCTGCGCGGCTACAGCGCGCGCCTGACCCTGCTGCCGACCGACACAGTCGGGACGCTCGACGGCGAGGGCGGCCTGGATGCGCGCGTACTGCCCGCGGGTGGGCAGCTGGTCTTCGATGGCAGGCGCTGCGGTTATGCCGTCGATGGCGACCGCGACTGGTTCGACACCGTCTATCCCTTCCTGGGCAGCCGCAGCAGTGCCCGGCTGGCGCAACAGGCCGGCGTCACGCTCACCGGCACCGGCGAAATTCCAGTCGATCGCAGCCACCAGACCACCGGCGTGCCCGGCCTGTATGCGATCGGCGATGTCGTCAGCGGGCTCAACCAGATCTCGGTGGCGGTGGGCCAGGCGGCAGTGGCGGCGCTGGACGCGCACGCCAGGCTCCCGTTCGTGCCGCGCCGCTGATCCACGCGATCCATACCGGGTTCGGCTGCACCCATGCATACCCGTGCGGGGACGTTGAACGGCCGCTGCGGGCGGAGCGCCGCTGCGCCGCAGCGGGTCGTTACGCATTTTTACCTATCATCCCGTAGGTTGATTCGCGGATGTCCACGGGCCGCCCGTGCGCGCAATCTTCACTCCAGCTGCAACAGAACGATGGCAACCCAGGGGCCACCACGCCCGGGTAGGCGGTGACGACGCGGCACCAGGCACTACCGGTGCAGTCATCGACGGAAGATGGAACCAGACGGGAGGGGACACGATGAGCGTTATGCCTGCAGCGATCGCGCAAGGCCACGTGCAACACGCAGGTCCGGAGGGCGCCGGCATCCGGGGACGCCGCCTCCGCTGGCTACTGGGACTGGCGATGCTCGCGCTGGTCCAGGCGGCCTGCAACCGGGCTACGGGCCCGGCCGATGCGGCTGCGGGCCCGGTACCGGCCAGCATGGCGGCCTCGCCGGACGAACTGCGTGCGATCACCAGGGAGGCCTACATCTACGGCTTCCCGATGGTCGACAGCTACCGGATCCAGCATTCCTACTTCGTCGACACGGCCAACCCCGAGTACAAGGGCTCGTGGAACCAGGTCCACAACGTGGCGCGCGTGTTCACCCCGCAGGACAAGGCGATCCAGACACCCAACTCGGACACGCCGTACTCCTTCCTCGGCGCCGACCTGCGCGCCGAGCCGCTGGTGATCAGCGTGCCGGCCATGGATCCGGCCCGCTACTACTCGCTGCAGTTCATCGACATGTACACCCACAACTTCGCCTACGTCGGCAGCCGGGCCACCGGCAATGACGCGGGCCACTTCCTGCTGGCCGGTCCCGGCTGGGACGGGGAGGTGCCGAAGGGGATCAAGTCGGTGATCCGTTCGGAGACCGAACTGGCCTTCGTGCTCTACCGCACCCAGCTGTTCGGCGAGGATGACATCGACGCGGTCAAGCAGGTCCAGGCCGGCTACCGCGTGCAGCCGCTGTCGCAGTTCGCCGCCGCCGCCGCGCCGGAACCGCTGCGACCGGTGGACTTCCCGGTGCCGTTGTCGCCCGAGGCGCAAAAGACCTCGCCGGAGTTCTTCGCGCTGCTCAACTTCCTGCTGCAGTACGCACCGACCCACCCGAGCGAGACCGCGCTGATGGAGCGCTTCGCCAAGGCCGGCATCGGTGCGGGGAAGACATTCGACGTGGCCGCGCTGTCGCCGGAACAACGCCAGGCGGTGGAAGCCGGCATGGCCGACGCGCTGGCCGCGTTCGCGCAGTACAAGGCCGGGATGATCGACACCGGCAAGAAGAGCAGCGCCGACGGATTCGGCACGCGCGAGTTCCTCGACAACGACTACCTGGCCCGGATGGCGTCGGCCCTGCTGGGCATCTACGGAAACTCCAAGGAGGAAGCCAATTACCCGGCCTATTTCGTGGATTCGGAGGGCAAGCCACTCGACGGGGCGAACAACCGCTACACGGTGCACTTCGAGCCGGGCAAGCTGCCGCCGGTCAATTCGTTCTGGTCGCTGACCATGTACGAACTGCCCGCCAGCCTGCTGACCGAGAATCCGATCAACCGCTACCTGATCAACTCGCCGATGGAGAAAAGCCTGGTGCGCGATCCCGACGGCGGGATCACCCTCTACATCCAGCACGAATCGCCGGGCGAGGGCAAGGAAGCCAACTGGCTGCCGGCGCCCGCGAGCCCGTTCTTCATGGTGATGCGCGAGTACTGGCCCAAGCCCGAGGCACTGGACGGCTCCTGGAAGGCGCCGCCGGCCGTGCGCACCGCCGAATGACCATTGCCGCGGGCGCACCCCGCAATGCCCGGACCCCCGAACTCAATCCTCACGAGGCACCCATGAAGACCCATCGAATTGCCGCAACCCTGCTGTCCGCCGCGCTGCTGGCGAGCCTGGCCGCCTGTGGCGAGCGCACCGGGACGGCGGCTGACACTGCCGCAGCCGACGCGCCGGCGAACGGATCGGCCGCTGCACCCGTCGCACCCGCCTCCACGGTGCCCGACCTCGGCGACCCCTCGCGCTGGACCCGGACGGCCGACGGCAAGATCGTAGTCACTCCCGACAACTTCATCCGCGCCGAGTCCGACGTGTACATGGGCGCGCAGCTGAAGGAGGGTGCGTTCGGCAAGTTCAAGCACACCCGCGAGCCGGCCCCGGTCGACAACCAGCCCATCATCCGGCTCAACCGCGACACGATCTATTCGTCGGCGGTCTTCGACCTGGACGCCGGCCCGGTCACCGTCACCCTGCCCGATGCGGGTTCGCGCTTCATGTCGATGCTGGTGATCAACGAGGACCACTTCAATCCGGCCGTGATCTACGAGCCCGGCGCGCACACGCTGACCCGCGAGAGCGTCGGTACCCGCTACGCGATGGTGGGCATCCGCACCCTCGCCGACCCGGCCGACGCGGACGACCTCAGGCAGGCCCAGGCCCTGCAAGACGCGATCACGGTCGAGCAGCCCGGCGGGCCGGGCACCTTCGAGATCCCCGACTGGGACCCGGCCAGCCAGAAGAAGGTCCGCGACGCGCTGCTGGCCCTGTCCGGCACCATCCCCGACCTGCGCTACGCAGCCGGGCCGGACGCCGCTTCGGTCGACCCGGTGCGTCGCATTGCCGCGGCGGCCTCGGGCTGGGGCCTGAACCCGGACAAGGACGCGGTCTACCTCAACGTGTTCCCGGAAAAGAACGACGGCAAGACGCCGTACCGGCTGGTGGTCGGCGACGTGCCGGTGGACGCGTTCTGGTCGGTAGCGGTCTACAACGCCGAGGGCTACTACCAGCCCAACGACCTGAACGCCTACTCGATCAACAGCGTCACCGGCGAGAAGGGCGCGGACGGTTCGATCACCCTGCAGTTCGGCGACTGCACCGCGCAGACGCCCAACTGCCTGCCGATCACCGAAGGCTGGAACTACATGGTCCGCCTGTACCGGCCACGCCAGGAGATCCTCGGCGGCAGCTGGTCGTTCCCGGTGGCCGAGCCGCTGCAGTAGCAGCGCGCGAGGCAATGCGTTGGGCTGCGGATCCGGGGCCAGGGACGGTCCCCGGACCGTTCGCGGCGGCCCGCTCCGGGCCGTCGCCACAGCCACTCGTGCCCAATGCCGGCGTCAGCTTCCGAGCGACGCCGCGCGCGGCCGGCCCGAGTGGGCTAGTGCGGGGGTGAAGTGGTTCCGTGCGGGGCGTGCAGCAGGCCGAGCTTGAGCGCCTGGTTGACCAGGGCGATGCTGGTGCTGACGCCAAGGAGCTTCATGATCGAGTGGCGATGGGTGTCCACGGTGCGTACCGAGATGGCCAGCGTCTGGGCGATCTCGCGCGAGCGCTGGCCTTCGGCGATCATCCTGAGGATGCGCGACTGCTGCGGAGTCAGGCGCGGCACCGGCGCCTGGCCGAGCACCTGGTCCCACAGCGGACGGCTCACCCAGCTGCGTCCGGCCAGGACCTCGTCCAGCGCGTGGATCAGGTTCTCGCCGCTTTCGCCCTTGAGCACGTAGCCGCGAGCGCCCTGGGCCAGGGCCTCGCGCACCACCACCGGTTCGGCGTGGACGCTCATGAAGACGAAGTCCGTTTCCATGCCCTCCCCGCGGACGCGGCGCAGCACCTCGATGCCGGTGAGCCCGGGCATGCTGATGTCCGCCAGGACGATGTCGGGCTGGAGGCTGCGGATCGAATCGAGCAGCGCATGGCCGTCGCCGAGCACCGCGACCACCTCGAAACGTCCGCCGATGAAGACATGGATCGCATCGGCCATCATCCGGTGGTCGTCCGCGATCAGCACCGTGGACTTCCGGGTACGTGTCACGCCAACCGTTCCAGTCTCACGCATATCCGTGTGCCTCCAGCCGAGTCGTCGGAAATGATGTCCAGCGCCGCGCCGATGTGCCTGCAGCGCTCGCGCATGTTGAGCAGCCCAAGCCCGGCGTCGGGGTTGGCGCTTGCCGTGTCGAAGCCACGGCCGTCGTCGCCGACTTCCAGGTAGAGCCCCGAGCGGTCCTCGCCCAGCCGGAACAGCAGGGTCGCCGGCTGGCCGTGCTCGATGGCGTTGCGCGCCGCTTCCTGCGCGATCCGGAACAGGTGCAGGGCGACGTCCTCGCCGGGCACCGTGTCGATCGGGGCCAGGTCCAGCTCGACCCGGCCGTGCCAGTGGCGGCCGATTTCGCCCGCCAGCGCCTCAAGCGCGGCGGGCAGGCCGGCCTGCGAGATCGCCGACGGGTGGAGCTGGCGGGAAATGGTGCGGACTTCGTCGAGCACGTCCAGCAGGTTGCTCCTGACGTCTTCGATGGACTGCGTGGAGCCGTCCGCGGCGTGTGCCGGCAGGTTGCCCAGGGTGAACGCCGCCAGCGCGATGCGCTGGCCGATCGAATCGTGCAGCTCGCGTGAAACGCTGGCCCGTTCCTCTTCCTGGCGCCTGATGGCCAGCGCCGCGGTCTCGGCGAGCCGGGCCTGGGCCGACCTGGAGCTCTGCACCATGAGCGACAGGGTCTGGATGACGAAGCCGACGGCGATGATCGACCACTGCAGGATCTGGGTGTTGACCAGGCCGATGTCGCTGCGGTTCGGCAGGTCCATGTGGATGGCAGCCACCGTGGCCGGCGTCATCGACACCACGAACGTGGCGCATATCCCGAATGGCGCGAGCCGGAACACCGACAGCACCAGCAGCGGGATGGGGGAGAACGCCAGCGCCGGCAGCCGGTTCGTGCTGTCGGGAAGCGTGTTCCAGAGAAACGCCGCCAGCAGCAGGTTGGCCGCGCAGAACAGCACGGTCCATTGGACCTCGCGTCCGGCCTGCGCACGATCCAGGCGCAGGAACGACCGCCCTTCGATCAGCAGCGGTGCCACCATCGCCGCTGCGGCGGCGAAGCAGGGGACCGAAAGGAACCAGATCTCGGCGAACAGCTCGAGCCGGTGCTTGGTCGAAAGGATGATGTATACCGCCCACGCCGTTCCGGCCATCGGGAACAGCAGTACCGCGACCAGGTAGTAGCGGAACAGGTCGCCCATCTGCACGAAAAGGCGCTCGCCGCGCAGCGGGAAGCGCAGCATCACCCCGGTGGGCAGCAGCATCGCGACCAGCCCGGCGTAGCCGTAGGCGGCCTGCACCGACAGGCCGTCGCGGAGTTGGAAGGCGAGCGTGCCGCCCACGCCCAGCGCGACCAGGACCACGGGCCAGCGGCGCCGCGGGAGGGCGGCCATGAATGCGAGTGCCAACGCTCCCGGGAACCACAGCGCCGTGGTTCCGACCGGGCGGACCCACAAGGCGAAAGACAGCAGCTGCGCGATCAGTCCCGCCGCACACGCGCACAGCGGTACGGCCAACGCCTGCAGCCCATTGCGCTTCAACGGCGGGATATCCATTCTCCTCCGTGCCTGCGTGGTCGTCGCTGCCCCAGTGCGGTCCCTGCACCCCGACGGCCGGTTGCGGCGATTCTACAGTTGCGGGCGCCACCCGTCCGTGCTGCGGCGCTGCGCGCGCGCGCGCGCGGCCGGTTGCAGCACGTGTCGTGCAGCGGTTGGCGAGGCGATCCCTACAACGTGGCGGCAGGCACCCGCACGGCGCCTTCCATCAGGATCCGCGCGCTGCGGCTCATCACCGCGCGGGTCACCGTCCACTGCCCGTCCACCTGCGCCACGGTGGCGCCCACGCGCAGCGTACCGGAGGGATGGCCGAAGCGGACCACGTCGCGCACGCCGCCACCGGCGGCGAGGTTGACCAGCGTTCCCGGCACCGCGGCGGCGGCGGCAATGGCGACCGAAGCGGTGCCCATCATCGCGTGGTGCAGCTTGCCCATCGACATCGCGCGCACGTTGAGGTCGATGTCCTCCGCGGCGACGGCCTTGCCGCTGGAAGCGGCGTAGGCGCGCGACGGAGCGACGAATGCGACCTTCGGGGTGTGCTGCCGGGTTGCGGCTTCGGCGGCCGTACGGATCAGGCCCATGCGCAGCGCGCCGGCCACGCGCACCGCTTCCAGGCGGGCCAGCGCAGTGGTGTCGCCGTTGATCGCCGGCTGCAGTTCGGTGCCGTCGTAGCCCAGGTCGGCGGCGTTGACGAACACGGTGGGGATGCCGGCGGTGATCAGCGTCGCCTGCAGCGTGCCGACGCCGGCCACCTCGAGCGTGTCGACCAGCTGGCCGGTGGGGAACATCGCGCCGCCTGCATCGCCTTCTCCATCGTCGGCCGGATCGAGGAACTCCAGCACGATCTCCGCGGCCGGGAAGGTCACCCCGTCCAGTTCGAAATCGCCGTCCTCCTGCACCTGGCCGCCACTCACCGGCACGTGCGCCAGGATGGTCTTGCCGATGTTGGCCTGCCAGATCCGCACCGTGCACAGGCCGTCGGCGCCCACGCTTGCCGGATCGACGTAACCGGCATGGATCGCGAACGCACCGGCGGCGGTGGAGAGGTTGCCGCAATTGCCCGACCAGTCGACGAAGTCGGCGTCGATCGAGACCTGCCCGTAGAGGTAGTCCACGTCGTGGCCGGGACGGCTGCTGGGCGAAACGATCACGCACTTGCTGGTGCTGGAGGTCGCCCCGCCCATGCCATCGGTCTGCTTGCCGTACGGGTCGGGTGAGCCGATTACGCGCTGCAGCAGGCGGTCGCGCGCCGGACCCGGCACGCGCGCGGCCGGTGGCAGGTCCTCGAGGCGGAAGAACACGCCCTTGGAGGTGCCGCCGCGCATGTAGGTGGCGGGAATGCGGAGCTGCGGAAGTGCGGTCATGGTCGGTGGTTCCGGAATGCTCGGGTTACTGGAGGAGGTCGAGCTGCGCGGGCGGTGCGACCGGTGGGCGCAACTGCCAGGCGTCGACCACGTCGTAGCGGTAGTCGTTGCCATGGCCGGCAACCTCGACGAGTTCGATGGTGTCGATCTGCCAGATCAGCGGCGCGAAGGTAAGTGGTTCGATCGACCGGTTGGCCCGGTAGCTGACCGTGACATGCGGACGATGGCCCTGTGCTTCGACCAGGCCCTGCGCGCGCAGCTGTCCGCGCACCGCGGCCATCAGCCTGCCCAGGCCTTCGGGCCGCCCGGCGGACGGCACGAACTGCCAGTGGATGCGTTGGTGCACCGAGCTCTCCAGTCGATCCAGCCGCATCTCGAAGGCTTCGGCCACCACGGCGGCGCAGGCCCGCCGCATGGCTTCGCGCGCCTCGCGCGCATGCAGGTCCGACAGGCTCTGGTGCCAGTTGCGCAGCGGAGACAGCGTCTCGCCCAGCACCGTGTCCAGCCCGGCCTCGCGCAGTACGCCCAACCCCGCGTCGCGCAGCGCCTGCGGCACGCGCGACATGACGAACAGCTCGCCGGGCCTGGCCAAGTCAGGCCGCCTTCGCCGCCTCGAGGAAGTCCTGGGCGAAGCGCTGCAGCACGCCGCCGGCTTCGTAGATCGAGACCTCCTCGGCCGTGTCCAGGCGGCAGGTCACCGGGACTTCGACGCGCTCGCCATCGCGGCGGTGGATGACCAGGGTCAGGTCCGCGCGCGGGCGGCGCTCGCCGATCACGTCGAAGGTCTCGCTGCCGTCGATGCCGAAGGTCTGGCGGTTCTGCCCCGGCTTGAACTCCAGCGGCAGCACGCCCATGCCGATCAGGTTGGTGCGATGGATGCGTTCGAAGCCCTCGGCGACGATCGCCTCCACGCCGGCCAGGCGCACGCCCTTGGCGGCCCAGTCGCGCGAGCTGCCCTGGCCGTAGTCGGCGCCGGCCACGATCAGCAACGGCTGCTTGCGCTCCATGTAGGTCTCGATCGCCTCCCACATGCGCACCACCTCGCCCTCCGGTTCGATGCGCGCCAGCGAACCGGGTTTCACCTGCCCGTCGACCACGGCCATCTCGTTCACCAGCTTGGGATTGGCGAAGGTCGCGCGCTGCGCGGTGAGGTGGTCGCCGCGATGGGTCGCGTAGGAATTGAAGTCCTCCTCCGGCACGCCCATCTTCGTGAGGTACTCGCCGGCGGCGCTGCTGGCCAGGATCGCGTTGGACGGCGACAGGTGGTCGGTGGTGATGTTGTCGCCGAGCACCGCCAGCGGGCGCATGCCGCGCAGCGTGCGTTCGCCGGCGAGCGCGCCTTCCCAGTACGGCGGCCGACGGATGTAGGTGCTCTGCGGGCGCCAGTCGTACAGCGGCTCGATCGCGCCGACATGTTCGACGCGCACGTCGAACATCGGACCGTACACCTTGCGGAACTGCTCGGGCTTGACGCTGGCCTTGACCACCGCGTCGATCTCCGCGTCGCTGGGCCAGATGTCCTTCAGCCGGACTTCGTTGCCTTCAGCGTCCAGGCCGAGCACGTCCTTCTCGATGTCGAAGCGCACGGTACCGGCTATCGCGTAGGCGATCACCAGCGGCGGCGAGGCGAGGAAAGCCTGCTTCGCATACGGATGGATCCGTCCGTCGAAGTTGCGGTTGCCCGACAGCACCGCGGTGGAATACAGGTCGCGGTCGATGATCTCCTGCTGGATCGCCGGGTCCAGCGCGCCGCTCATGCCGTTGCAGGTCGTGCAGGCGAACGCGACGATGCCGAAGCCGAGCTTCTCCAGGTCCGGCAGCAGGCCCGATTCCTCCAGGTACAGCTGCACGGCCTTGGAGCCCGGCGCCAGCGAGCTCTTCACCCACGGCTTGCGCAGCAGGCCCTTCGCGTTCGCGTTGCGCGCCAGCAGGGCGGCGGCGATCACGTTGCGCGGGTTGCTGGTGTTGGTGCAGCTGGTGATGGCGGCGATGATCACCGCCCCGTCGGGCATCAGGCCCTTGGCCTCGTCGCTGCGGGCGCCCTCCAGCTTGGCCTCGTCGGCGATGCCGCGTTCGGCCAGCGCGCTGGTGGGCAGGCGCCGGTGCGGGTTGGACGGACCGGCCATGTTGCGCACGACCGAAGACAGGTCGAACTCCAGCACGCGCTCGTACTCCACGTCGGCCAGGCCGTCGGCCCACAGGCCGGCGGCTTTCGCGTAGGTCTCGACCAGCTGCACCTGCTTTTCCTCGCGCCCGGTGAGGCGCAGGTAGTCCAGGGTCTGGTCGTCGATGTAGAACAGCGCGGCGGTGGCGCCGTACTCCGGGCACATGTTGGAGATGGTGGCGCGGTCACCGATCGTGAGCGCGGCGGCGCCTTCGCCGAAGAACTCCAGGTAATGGCCGACGACCTTTTCCTTGCGCAGGAATTCGGTCAGCGCCAGCACCACGTCGGTGGCGGTGATGCCCGGCTGCGGCCGGCCGCTGAGGCGGACGCCGGTGATGTCGGGCAGGCGCATCCACGACGCGCGGCCGAGCATCACGTTCTCCGCTTCCAGGCCGCCGACGCCCACCGCGATCACGCCGAGTGCATCCACGTGCGGGGTGTGGCTGTCGGTGCCCACGCAGGTGTCGGGGAAGGCGACGCCGTCGCGCGTGTAGACCACCGGCGACATCTTCTCCAGGTTGATCTGGTGCATGATCCCGTTGCCCGGCGGGATGACTTCCACGTTGCGGAACGCATGCCGGGTCCATTCGATGAAATCGAATCGGTCGGCGTTGCGGCGGTCCTCGATCGTGCGGTTCTTGGCGAAGGCATCGGGATCGTAGCCGCCGCACTCCACCGCCAGCGAGTGGTCGACGATCAGCTGCACCGGCACCACCGGATTGACCTGTGCCGGGTCGCCGCCCTGCTCGGCGATGGCGTCGCGCAAGCCGGCCAGGTCGACCAGCGCGGTCTGGCCGAGGATGTCGTGGCAGACCACGCGCACCGGGAACCAGGGGAAGTCCAGGTCGCGGCGGCGCTCCACCAGCTGCGCCAGGTAGGCGTCGCGCTGTGCCGGCTCGGCGCATCGGACCAGGTTCTCGGCATGGACGCGCGCGGTGTAGGACAGGGTAGCCCAGGCGCCGGGACGGATCGCGTCGACCGCTTCGCGGGCGTCGAACCAGTCCAGGGAGGTGCCGGGCAGGGGCTTGCGGTGCTGGGTGTTCATGGCGGGCGCTGCTCGTGGACGGCCGTCCTGCCGCTGCGCACAGCAGCGGGGGCGGCGATGGGAGGAGGTCGCGATGATTTTACGGCGGCTGCCCGTGCGCGCCGGCCCGGCAGCTCCGGTTTCGCGCGGAATCGGGCGAAAAACCGGCTTTGCATTGATGCAGGCGATCAACGCGTCGCGACAGCGGCGCCGTCGCCGGGAGGGCGGATGCCCGCCTGCTCGGGGGTGGATCACGCGACGCGACGCGCCCCGGGATTGAACCTGCCTGGGCCTGTGAAACCCCTCTTTCCGCCCCGGTTGCGCAGTGCAGCAAGCCATTTTCCGGGGGGCTGGTACAGTCGCATCTGCCCATGGTCGCTCGCATCGCGACGCTGCCATGGCCAGCAACGGGCCGAGGCGCCCGTTTTTCCCTGGTTTTAATGGTAGCGCTAACACAAGCGGGCGAAATGAGCGGAATGGACCGGAACAACCCGATCGTCATCGGCCTGGACGTGGGCACCCAGAGCCTCAAGCTCGTGGCCTACGATCCGCAGTCGCGGCAGGTCGCCGCGACCCATGGCGAGGCGCTGGAACTGGCCTCGGGCGACGACGGCAGCCGCGAGCAGCGCGCCGAATGGTGGATCGACGCGATCCGCGCGTGCTTCTCGCGGCTGGATCCGGCGCTGCGTGCGCGGACCATCGCGATCGGCGTCTCCGGACAGCAGCATGGCTTCGTGCCGCTGGACCGCGCGGGCAACGTGCTGGCCCCGGCCAAGCTGTGGTGCGACACCAGCACCGCAGCCGAGTGCGACCTGATCATGGATGCGGTCGGCGGAGCGCAGCGCGCGATCGATATCGCCGGCAACCCGATCATGGTCGGCTATACCGCCTCCAAGCTGCCATGGACCCGCGAGCACCGCTCGCAGGCCTACGCACAGCTGGCGACGATCATGCTGCCGCACGACTACGTGAATTTCTGGCTTACCGGCGAGCGCTGGATGGAGTGCGGCGACGCCTCCGGCACGGGCTGGCTGGACGTGCGTACCCGGCAATGGTCGGACGCGATGATCGCCGCGACCGACGGCGACCGCGACCTGCACGACTGCCTGCCGCCGCTGGTGGAGGCCGACGCGCTGTTCCCGATCGCCGCGGACATCGCCGACGAGCTCGGCCTGCCACGCGGCGTGCAGGTGTCGGCGGGCGGTGGCGACAACATGATGGCTGCGATCGGCACCGGCAACGTCTCGCCTGGCGTGCTCAGCATGAGCCTGGGGACCTCCGGCACGCTGTTCGCGCATGCCGACCGGCCGATCGTCGATGACGCCGGCCGCTGGGCCGCGTTCTGCGATTCCACCGGCGGCTGGCTGCCGCTGATCTGCACGATGAACTGCACCGTGGCCACCGAAGCGGTGGCCGGGTTGTGCGACTTCTCCACCCGCGACGGCGACGCGTTGCTGGCCAGCACCCGGCCGGGCGCCGGTGGACTGCTGATGCTGCCGTTCCTCAACGGCGAGCGCACGCCCAACCTGCCCAACGGCCGTGGCAGCCTGTTCGGCATGACCGCGACCAATTTCACCCCGGCCAACCTGTATCGCGCGGCGATGGAAGGCGCGGTCTACAGCCTGAAGAACGGCTACGACGCCTTCATCGATGCGGGCATGCGCTTCGAGGCGATCCGCCTGACCGGCGGCGGCAGCCACAGCGCGATCTGGCGGCAGATGGTGGCCGACGTGTTCGGCCTGCCGGTCGACGTGCCCGAACAGGCCGAAGGCGCCGCGTTCGGTGCGGCACTGCAGGCGCTGTGGGCGACCCGGCGAGCCGGTGACGCCAGTACCGACCTGGCCGCGCTCGCCGCCGCGCACGTGCGCCTGGATCCGCGCCTGTCCGCGCACCCGCACGCCGAGGCCACCGCCGCGTACGCGGCGCAGTACCAGCGTTTCCTTTCCCACCTCGATGCGATCCGGCCGCTGTACGCCTGATCACCCCTATCGACACGCACCCCCAACTCCCGACGGAAGCACAGACATGAGCAGCAAGCCCTTCATCGGCGCCAAGGAATATTTCCCCGGTATCGGCGCGATCCCCTACGAGGGTCCCGGTTCCGACAACCCGCTGGCGTTCAAGGTCTACGACGAGAACAAGGTGATCGGCGGCAAGACCATGCGCGAGCACCTGCGTTTCGGCGTCTGCTACTGGCACACCTTCTGCAACGCCGGCCACGATCCGTTCGGCCCGGGCACGCGCCACTTCCCGTGGGAGAAGGAAACGGCGATGGCCACCGCCGAAGCCAAGGTCGACGCGGCGTTCGAGTTCTTCACCAAGATCGGCGTGCCGTACTACTGCTTCCACGACGTGGACCTGGCGCCGGACGCCGAGGACATCGGCCAGTACGAGAAGAACCTCAAGCACCTGGTGGCGATGGCCAAGGAGCGCCAGCAGGCGACCGGCGTCAAGCTGCTGTGGGGCACGGCCAACCTGTTCTCGCACCCGCGCTACATGAACGGTGCTTCGACCAACCCGGACTTCGCCGTCGTCGCCCGCGCCGCGGTGCAGGTCAAGGCCGCGCTGGACGCCACCGTCGAGCTGGACGGCGAGAACTACGTGTTCTGGGGCGGCCGCGAAGGCTACGCCTCGCTGGTCAACACCGACATGAAGCGCGAGCTGGCCCACTTCGGCCGCTTCCTGACCGTCGCCCGCGACTACGCGCGCAGCATCGGCTTCAAGGGCAAGTTCTTCATCGAGCCCAAGCCGATGGAGCCGATGAAGCACCAGTACGACTTCGATTCGGCCACCGTTGCCGGCTTCCTCAAGGAGCACGGGCTGGAGAAGGACTTCGCGCTCAACATCGAGGCCAACCACGCGACCCTGTCGGGCCACACCTTCGAGCACGACCTGCAGGTCGCGTCCGACCACGGCCTGCTGGGCAGCATCGACGCCAACCGCGGCAACCCGCAGAACGGCTGGGATACCGACCAGTTCCCGACCGACATGTACGACACCGTCGGCGCGATGATGGTGGTGTTGCGCCAGGGCGGCCTGGTCGGCGGCCTGAACTTCGACGCCAAGCCGCGTCGCGAGTCCACCGACATGGAAGACCTGTTCATCGCGCACATCGGCGGCATGGACGCGTTCGCACGCGGCCTGGAAGTGGCCCACGCGCTGCTCAACGATTCGCCGTGGGAATCCTGGCGCAAGCAGCGCTACGCCAGCTTCGACGGTGGCGATGGCCAGGCGTTCGCGAACGGCAAGCTCTCCCTCGCCGACCTGCACGGCATCGCCCTCAAGCAGGGCGAGCCGAAGCAGACCAGCGGCAAGCAGGAGCGCTACGAGAACCTGCTCAACCAGTACCTGCTGCGTTGAGCCGGTACGTCGCCCCCGCCGCCGATGCCGGAGCCCACGCCTGAGGGAGGCGTGGGAAGCGCGGGCCATCCTGGGCGCGGGGGCGGCGTGATTCACCCATAGAGGAGGGGACCGATGGGCGGCTGCGACCGCATCGCCATTGGGGCCGGGCTTGTCCGACCCGCCTGTTCGGCGCCGCTGGTCGGGCTTGCCCGACCCGCCTGTTCGGCGCCGCTGGCCGGGCTTGCCCGACCTGTCCGATCGGCGTCGTTGGCCGGGTCTGCCGGTTCCGCTCTCACGGTCTCAGCGGCTGGGCTTGCCCGACAGGCGCCCTCAGCCGCGCTTGCCGGGCGGGGCGACCGAGCCGCGCACGATCAGCCGGTGCGGCACGACCTGGTCCACCAGTACGCGCGTGCTGCGGTCCTTGCGGCGGATGGTGCGCAACAGGATGTCGATGGCCGCGTTGGCCATCGAAGCGATCGGCTGGTGGATGGTGGTCAGCTCCGGCCAGACCGTGGTCGCCGAGGAACTGTCGTCGAAGCCCACCACCGCCAGGTCGCGCGGCACGTCCAGGCCGCGCCGGTGCGCGACCGAGATCACCGCGGCGGCCATGTCGTCGTTGGAGGCGATGATCGCCGTGGGCGGCCGCTTGTGGGCGAGGATCTTCTCGCCCGCCTTCAGCCCGGACCGGTAGGTGTAGTCGCCCTGCTGGACCAGGGACGCGTCCACCGACAATCCGGCTTCGAACATCGCCGTCTGGAAGCCCTCGTAGCGCCGGGCGCTGGCGCTCAGGTCGGGGCGGCCCTTGATGAAGCCGATGCGGCTGTGGCCCTGCGAGATCAGGTAGTCGGCCAGGTCCTTGCCGGCTCGCAGGTCGTCGATGCGCACGCACGAGATCTCATCGCTGGAACGGCCGGCGGCAATGGCCACCACCGGCACGTCGGCGCGCACGAATTCGCTGACCGCCGCATGCGATTCGCACACCGGCGGCGGCAGGATCACCCCGTCGACCTTGCCGGCCATGGCCCGCGCGGCCTTGCGTTCGGCATCGGCGTCGGACGTGTCCCAGTAGTCGACCACCAGCTGGATCGACGTGCGCGAAGCCACGCGCAGCAGGCCGACCAGCATCTCGCGCAGGTAGGCGCCACTGGGATTGTTGTAGACCAGGGCGATGCGCGTGTGCTGCGCCGCCGCCAGCGAGCTGGCGGCCAGGTTGGGCGTGTAGTCCAGCTCGCGCACCGCCTGCATCACCCGCTCGCGCGTGGTGTCGCGGACCTTGCCCTGTCCATTCACCACCCGCGACACGGTCATCGGCGAGACGCCGGCCAGTGCCGCGACCTCGTCGATGGTGACGCCGCGCCCCTTGCGACGCACCGATTTCCTTGGCTTTTCCAACGGGTATCCCTTCGATCGTGCGGCGACGGCCAGCGCCATGGCGCCGGGTGCGTCGTGGTCCATGCCGCGCCAGTACCACGCAGGGGACGGAAAACCGACCCGATCAGAGCACTCCGGAGGACTTGATGGTATCGCTATCAAACGGCACAGGCGAACGCGCCAGCCTTTACCGGACCGGGGCGGCGCTGCGCCGCATCGGCCGCACCGCCATGGCCGTCCTGGGCCTGGCCCTGTTCCTGCCCACGCTTCCGGCTGCGGCCGAGGACGGCCACGACCTGTGGCTGCGCTACCTGCCGGTGCAGGAAAGCCGGGTGGCCGCCTACCGCGCACAGGCCACCGAGCTGGCTGCCGCGACCGCGACCCCGACCCAACGGGTTGCCCGCGACGAATTGCTGCGTGGCCTGCAGGGCCTGCTCGGTACCGCGCCGGCCGTAGTCCCGAAGGCCGGGCGCGCCGGTGCGCTGCTGGTCGGCACGCCGGCGTCCTCGCCCCAGTTGCGCGCGCTGAAGCTGGACCTGTCGACACTGGGCGAGGAGGGCTACCTGGTGCGCAGTGTGCGCATCGACGGCCGGGCAGCCACGGTGGTCGCTGCCAATACGGATGTCGGCGCGCTGTACGGCGCCTTCCATTTCCTGCGCCTGATCCAGACCGCGCAGCCGCTGGATGCGCTGGATATCCGCGAGGTGCCGCGCACGAAGGTGCGCGTGCTCAACCACTGGGACAACCTGGACCGCTACGTCGAGCGTGGCTACGCCGGCGAGTCGATCTTCGACTGGCACAGGCTGCCGGGCTGGAAGGATCCGCGCTACACCGACTACGCCCGTGCCAATGCCTCGATCGGCATCAACGGCACGGTGTTGAACAACGTCAACACCAGCGCGCAGATGCTCACGCCGATGTACCTGGAGAAGGCGGCGGCGCTGGCCGAGGTGTTCCGCCCGTTCGGCATCAAGGTCTACCTGAGCGCGCGCTTCAGCGCACCGATCGAGATCGGCGGCCTGAAGACCGCCGACCCGCTCGACCCGGCGGTGCGCCGCTGGTGGAAGGCCAAGACCGACGAGGTGTATCGCATCATTCCCGGCTTCGGCGGCTTCCTGGTCAAGGCCAACTCCGAAGGCCAGCCCGGTCCGCAGGATTACGGTCGCTCGCACGCCGACGGCGCCAACATGCTGGCCGAGGCCCTGGCGCCGCACGGTGGCATCGTGATGTGGCGCGCGTTCGTCTACTCACACGAGGAACCCGACGACCGCGCCAAGCAGGCGTACACCGAGTTCGTCCCGTACGACGGCAGGTTCGCGCCGAACGTGCTGGTGCAGGTCAAGAACGGCGCGATCGACTTCCAGCCACGCGAGCCGTTCCATCCGCTGTTCGGCGCGATGCCGGAGACGCCGCTGATGATGGAGTTCCAGATCACCAAGGAGTACCTGGGCTTCGCCACCCACCTGGCCTACCTGGCGCCGATGTACGAGGAGGCGCTGCGCGCCGACACGCACGCCAGCGGACCGGGATCGACCGTGGCCAGGGTGGTCGACGGTTCGCTGGACGGACACGCCCTGACCGGCATGGCCGGCGTGGCCAACATCGGCGTGGACCGCAACTGGAGCGGGTCGCACTTCGACCAGGCCAACTGGTTCGCGTTCGGTCGCCTGGCCTGGGATCCGTACCTGGA
Source organism: Pseudoxanthomonas daejeonensis (assembly GCF_010093205.1). Classification (GTDB taxonomy): domain Bacteria; phylum Pseudomonadota; class Gammaproteobacteria; order Xanthomonadales; family Xanthomonadaceae; genus Pseudoxanthomonas; species Pseudoxanthomonas daejeonensis. Next base: position 18,121 of record NZ_PDWN01000016.1, on the reverse strand, counting down.
AGCGGAGGCGATCGCCCGCGACTGGGTAAAGATGACCTTCTCCACCGATCCGGCCGTGGTCGATCCGGTGGTCGCGATGATGATGGGTTCACGCGAGGCGGTGGTCGACTACATGACCCCGCTCGGCCTGCACCACCTGATGGGCCGGGGCCACCATTACGGACCGGCGCCGTGGGTGGCCGGGGGTCCGCGCGCGGACTGGACCTCGGTGTACTACCACCGTGCCGATGCGAAGGGCATTGGTTTTGATCGCAGCGCCACCGGTTCCAATGCCGTGGCCCAGTACGCACCGCCACTGGCCGCGCAGTTCGGGGACCTGTCCACGGTGCCGGAGGAATTCCTGCTGTGGTTCCACCATGTGCCCTGGGACCACAGGATGGCGTCGGGAAGAACGCTGTGGGACGAGCTGGTGCTGCGCTACGGCCGCGGCGTCGACTACGTGACCGGCATGCGCCGCACCTGGGACGGGCTGGCCGGGAAGATCGATCCGGAGCGGCATGCGCAGGTCGCCGCGTTCCTGGCGATCCAGGAACAGGAAGCGCAGTGGTGGCGCGATGCCTCCATCGCCTACTTCCAGACCTTCTCCAAGCGGCCGCTGCCTGCAGGCGCGGCCCCGCCGGCGCACGACCTGGAGTACTACCAGGCGCTGCAGTTCCCGTTCGCACCGGGAGACGGAAAATGAGCCCTGCGATGGAAGCGGCGGCGTGCCGCCTGCGTGGCACGGTCCTGCTGCTGGCCGCGATGGTCGCGACGGCGGCAGTGCCCGCGGCGGCCGGAGAGGCGAAGACGCCGCTGCTGCACGCCATGTTCCAGGACCACGCCGTCCTGCAGCGCGGACAGCCCGTGCGGGTCTGGGGCCAGGCGCAGCCGGGGCAGGAGGTGAAGGTCGAGCTGGCCGGCAAGCGCGCCCGCGCGCGCGCCGGCGATGACGGCCGCTGGGAAACGCAACTGCCGGCGATGAAGGCCGGAGGTCCCTACACGCTGGTCGCCAGTACCGCCGATGCGAAGCAGACCATCGCCGACGTGCTGGTCGGCGACGTGTGGCTGTGCTCGGGCCAGTCGAACATGGAGCTGCAGGTCTGGCGCGCGCTCGATGCCCGCTCGGAGATCGCCAGTGCGAGCAACGACCGCATCCGCCTGCTGACCGTGCCGCAGGCCGGCAGCGTCGTGCCGCAGCCGACGTTCTCCAGTCCGGTGCAGTGGCGGCCGGTGGATTCCGAGTCGGTCCGCGACTTCTCCGCGGCCTGCTACTTCTTCGCGCGCGAGCTGCAGAAGACCGTCGACGTGCCGATGGGCCTGGTCAACGCGGCATGGGGCGGTTCGCGCATCCAGGCCTGGACCAGCGCGCCCGCTTTGCGCGCGGCCGGGGGCTACGACGGCGAACTGGACGTGCTGGCGCGCTATGCCGGCGATCCGGTGGCCGCGGTCGGCGACTGGGGTTCGCTGTGGCAGCGCTGGTGGTCGAGCCGGCCCGGCGTGGCCGCCGGCGACGAGCCGTGGGATGCGCAAGGCAAGCCCACCGGAGACTGGCGCAAGGCGCCGGCGCAGCTGGGCGCATGGGAGAAGTGGGGCGTTCCGGCGCTGGCCGATTTCAATGGCATGGTCTGGTACCGGACCACGATCGAGCTGACCGCCGCGCAGGCGGCGCAGGGCGCGGTGCTCGCGCTGGGCCCGGCCGACGAGATCGACATGACCTGGGTGAACGGGCGCGCGGTCGGCAGCACCTACGGCGCCGGGCCGGGCCGCGAGTACACGTTGCCACCGGGCCTGCTGCACGAAGGTGCGAACACGGTGGTGGTGAACGTGCTCGACACCTACCGCGATGGCGGCCTGGGCGGACCGGCCTCGGTGCACGCGCTGCACTTCGCCGATGGCGGCCGCGTGCCGCTGGACGGGCAGTGGAGCTACCGCATCGTTCCGCCGGAGCTGGGCACGCCGCCGCGCGCGCCGTGGCAGACCGCCGCCGGGCTGTCGACCTTGTACAACGGCATGATCGCCCCGCTGGGCCGCTACGGCCTGCGCGGCGCGCTCTGGTACCAGGGCGAGTCCAACACCTTCGAACACGACCGCTACGCCGACCTGCTGCGCGCCTTGCGCAAGGACTGGCGTTCGCAGTTCGGCGCCGACCTGCCGATGCTGTTCGTGCAGTTGCCCAACTACGGCGCGCCGGCGACCAGGCCCGGCGAGAGCGACTGGGCCTCCATGCGCGCCGCGCAACGGCAGGTGGCTGGCGAGGATCCGCGCTCGGGCATGGTCGTGGCGATCGACCTGGGCGACCGCTACGACATCCATCCGAGCAACAAGCAGGAGCTCGCCCGGCGCCTGGCCCGCGCGGCGCGCCATGTGGTCTATGGCGAGAAGCTGGCGGCCACCGGCCCGGCGCCGCTGTCGGCCAGCCGCAATGGCGACGCGGTGGTGGTCGAGTTCGGCGATGTCACCGATGGCCTGGTCGCCTACGGCGCCGAAGGCCCGATCGGCTTCGAGCTGTGCGGCGTGGACAAGGGCTCGTGTCGTTATGCGAGCGCGGAAATCTGGAACCACCGCGTGACCCTGCGCGCGCCGGCCGCGCATGAAGCCACGCGCATCCGCTACTGCTGGGCCGACAGCCCTGTTTGCACGTTGTTCGACGGCGCCGGCCTGCCAGCCGGCCCGTTCGAGCTTTCCATTCCCCCCATCCCCTACGACGACCACGCACGATGAGCACCGCCACCGAAACCAGTACCCATACCCATCCGGAGCCGGGCTCCCGCAACGATCGCGAGATCGTCGATGCGAAAGTCATCGTCACCTGCCCGGGCCGCAACTTCGTCACCCTGAAGATCACCACCCGCTCGGGCGTGTACGGCCTGGGCGATGCGACCCTCAACGGCCGCGAGCTGGCCGTGGCCTCGTACCTGCAGGACCACGTCGTGCCGAACCTGATCGGCCGCGACGCCGGCCGGATCGAGGACATGTGGCAGTTCCTGCACCGCGGTGCCTACTGGCGGCGCGGCCCGGTGACCATGAGCGCGATCGCCGCGGTCGACGTCGCGCTGTGGGACATCCTCGGCAAGATGGCCAACCTGCCGGTTTACCAGCTGCTCGGCGGCCGTTCGCGCGAAGGCGCGCTGGTGTACGGCCACGCCAACGGCCGCGACATCGCCGAGGCGTCCGACGCGGTCGGCAAGTTCATCGAGCAGGGCTTCCTGGCGGTGCGCGCGCAGTGCGGCGTGCCCGGCGTGAAGAAGGCCTATGGCGTTTCCAACGCCAAGGGCTACGAGCCGGCCGAAAGCGAACTGCCGCTGGAAACGGTGTGGAATACGCCGCGCTACCTGGAAGTGGTGCCGCAGCTGTTCGAGCAGCTGCGCAAGGACCACGGCAACCACGTCGAACTGCTGCACGACGTGCACCACCGCCTGACGCCGATCGAGGCCGCGCGCCTGGCCCGCGACCTCGAGCCGTACCGCCTGTTCTGGCTGGAGGACGCCACCCCCGCCGAGAACCAGAAGTCGTTCGAGCTGATCCGCAAGCATTCGGTCACCGCGCTGGCGGTGGGCGAGGTGTTCAATTCGATCTGGGACTGCAAGCACCTGATCGAGAACCAGCTGATCGACTACATCCGCACCACCATCGTGCATGGCGGTGGCATCACCCACGTGCGCCGCCTGGCCGACTTCGCCGCGCTGCATTCGGTGCGCACCGGTTTCCACGGCGCCACCGACCTGTCGCCGGTGACGATGGGCGCGGCGCTGCACTTCGACACCTGGGTGCCCAACTTCGGCATCCAGGAATACATGTTCCACACCGACGAGACCGACGAAGTCTTTCCGCACGACTACGTGCTGCGCGCCGGCCGCCTGCATGTCGGCGATACGCCGGGCATCGGCGTGGACATCGACGAGAAGCTGGCGGCGAAGTATCCGTATGCGCCCAAGCAGCTGCCGGTCGCGCGGCTGGAAGACGGCTCGATGTGGGACTGGTGAGCCGAACGCGGCCCACGACGGAAGGACGAGCCAGGGAGTAGCCGGAATGGATGGAGGGGAGCAGGAATGACGCAGGTGGACGGGAAGGGCCGCATGCCGCGGCTGCTGGCGACGGGAATGGCGGCATTGCTGCTGGTGGCCTGCGGCGCGGACAAGGACGCAGGCACGGCCGCGCCGGCGGCGTCCGCCGGCGGTGCCGCCGCGCCCGCGTACTTCGACTGGTTCGAGTACACCGGGCGCGACGCCGCGTTCGAGACTCCGTTGCCGGAGGGCAGCTTCCGCAACCCGGTGCTGTCGGGCTTCCATTCCGACCCGGCGGTGACCGCCGCCAACGGCAAGTTCTACCTGGTGGCGTCCACCTTCACCTTCTTCCCCGGCATCCCGGTGTTCGAGAGCCAAGACCTGGTGCACTGGACGCAGGTGGGCAACGCGATCCATCGCCCGGAGCAGCTGGATTTCGATGGCCTGGGCGTGTCGCGCGGCGTGTTCGCGCCGTCCATCGAGTACCACGACGGCACCTTCTACGTGGTCAACACCTCGGTCGATGCCGGCGGCAACTTCATCGTCACCGCCACCGATCCGGCCGGCCCCTGGTCCGATCCGTTCTGGCTGCCGGGCATCGGTGGCATCGATCCGTCGCTGTTCTTCGATGACGACGGCAAGGTCTACATCCTCAACAACGACGAACCGGAAGTGCCGGTGCGCTACGACGGCCACCGCGCCATCTGGCTGCAGCAGATCGACATCGCCAGCAAGAAGCCGTTCGGCCCGCGCAAGGTGCTGATCGATGGCGGGGTCAAGCCGGAAGAAAACCCGATCTGGATCGAAGGCCCGCACATCTACAAGGTCGACGGCTGGTACTACCTCAGCAATGCAGAGGGCGGCACCGGTCCGCAGCATTCGCAGGTGATCCTGCGCAGCCGTGATGTCTGGGGTCCGTACGAACCGTACGCGGACAACCCGATCCTGACCCAGCGCGACCTGGACCCGAACCGCCCACTGCCGATCACCAACGCCGGCCACGCCGACCTGGTGCAGGGGCCGGACGGCACCTGGTGGGCGACTTTCCTGGCCAGCCGCAACTACGGCGTGGATCACTACAACACCGGTCGCGAGGCGTTCGTGCTGCCGGTCACCTGGAAGGATGGCTGGCCGGTGATCCTGCCGCACGGCGAGGAGATCCCGTACGTGTTGCCGGGGCCATCGTTCATGAAGAAGCCCGTCGACCAGGCGCCGATGACCGGCAACTTCACCTGGCGCGACGAGTTCGACACCGTCGAGCTGGGCAAGGGCTGGATGACCCCGCGCGTGCCGAAGACGCCGTGGTACGACGGCAGCGCGCGCCCGGGCTGGCTGGCGATCCACCCGCTCGCCGAACGGCTGGACTCGAAGGTCAACCCGGCGTTCTATGCGCGCCGCCAGCAGCACCGGGTATTCGAGGCGAGCACCGCCATGGACCTGCCGGCGCCGGGCGTGGCCGCGGGCCTGGCCGCGTTCCAGGGCGATACCCACTGGTACTTCCTGGGCGTGCGCCGCGATGGCGACGGCGCCGAGGTGTTCCTGGAGAAGAAGGCCGGTGGCGACGTCGAGGTCGTGGCCCGCCAGGCCATCGCCGGAGCCAGTCAGCTGACCCTGCATGTCGAGGGCGACCAGGGCGTCTACGGCTTCGGCTTCGACGCCAACGACGGCAAGGGCGTGCAGTGGCTGGTGCGCGACGCCGACGGCACGGTCCTGAGTACCGATGTGGCCGGCGGATTCGTCGGCGCCACGCTCGGACCGCACGCCCGCCTGGAAGCCGCGCGTTGAGCGGCCTGCCCGACCCACACGAAAACCCGCGGACCGAACGCCAGGAGAAGCCGACGATGGATGCCCATAACCGACAGTCCCCACGGGCCAGGCCCGCCACGCCCGCCAACCTGACGCGCGGCGCGCTGCGCCGGCGCCTGCTCGCGCGCGCCTGCGTGGTCGCACTGCTGGTGGCCCTGCCCGGATTGCAGGCCGCCGAACCCGCGCGGCCCTGGCTGGACACCCAGCGCAGCTTCGAGGATCGCGCCGCGGCCCTGGTCGCGCAGATGACGCTGGAGGAGAAGGCCGCGCAGATGCAGAACGACTCCCCGGCGATCGAGCGCCTGGGCCTGCCGGCCTACGACTGGTGGAACGAGGCGCTGCACGGCGTGGCCCGCGCAGGCGGGGCGACCGTGTTCCCGCAGGCGATCGGCATGGCCGCCTCGTTCGACATCCCGCTGATGGACCAGGTGTCGAGCGCGATCAGCGACGAGGCACGGGCCAAGCACCACCGCTTCCTGGCCGAGGGCAAGCACGGCCGCTACCAGGGCCTGACCTTCTGGTCGCCCAACATCAACATCTTCCGCGACCCGCGCTGGGGCCGGGGGCAGGAGACCTACGGCGAGGATCCGTACCTGACCTCGCGGATGGGCGTGTCGTTCGTGCGCGGCCTGCAGGGCATGGACCCGGTCACCGGCAAGCCGCTGGACCCGAAGTACCGCAAGCTCGACGCCACCGCCAAGCACCTGGCCGTGCACAGCGGCCCGGAGGCCGACCGTCACCACTTCGACGTGCACCCGTCCAGGCAGGACCTGTACGACACCTACCTGCCGGCCTTCGAGGCCCTGGTCAAGGAAGGCGACGTCTACGCGGTGATGGGCGCCTACAACCGCGTGTACGGCGAGTCCGCCAGTGCCAGCCAGTTCCTGCTGCAGGACACCCTGCGCCGCGACTGGGGCTTCACGGGCTACGTGATGTCGGACTGCTGGGCGATCCGCGACATCTACACCACCCATGCCATCGTCGCCACGGCCGAGGAGGCCGCGGCGCTGGGGGTGAAGAAGGGCACCGAGCTCAACTGCGGCAACACCTACGCCGAGCACCTGCCGGTGGCGGTGCGCAAGGGCCTGATCACCGAAGCCGAGTTGGATGAGTCGCTCACCCGGCTGATGACCGCGCGCATGCGCCTGGGCATGTTCGATCCGCCCGCGCAGGTGAAGTGGGCGCAGATCCCGTACTCGGCCAACCAGTCGCCGGCGCACGATGCGCTGGCGCGGAAGATGGCGCAGGAGTCGATCGTGCTGCTGAAGAACGACGGCGTGCTGCCGCTGTCGCGCGACGTCAAGCGCATCGCCGTGATCGGCCCCACCGCCGACGACACCATGGCCCTGCTCGGCAACTACTACGGCACCCCGGCCGATCCGGTGACGATCCTGCGCGGCATCCGCGAGGCCGCGCCGCAGGCCGAAGTGGTCTACGCGCGCGGCGTGGACCTGGTCGAGGGCCGCAACGATCCGGCGGCCACGCCGCTGGTCGAAGCGCAGTACCTGCGCCCGTCGCCCGGTGCGAACGAACGCGGCCTGCGCGGCGAGTACTTCCGCAACCGCGACCTGTCCGGCACGCCGGCCCTGGTCCGCGTCGATCCGGTGATCGGCTTCAGCTGGGACCGCGGCTCGCCGACCGACAACCTGATGGCGCGTGGCGAAGCCGGTCCGGACGAGGCCATCCCCGCCGACAACTTCTCCATCCGCTGGAGCGGCCAGCTGCTGCCGCCGGTGTCGGGCAGCTATGAACTGGAAGCGGCCGCCAACGATGGCGTGCGCGTGTACCTGGATGGCAAGCGCGTGATCGACCGCTGGCAGCAGGCCGACCGGCTCACCGCCAGCAGCGCGACCGTGCAGCTGGAAGCCGGCCGCGCCTACGACCTCAAGCTCGAATACCAGGAAGGCGAACGCGATGCCGGCGTGCGCCTGGCCTGGCGCATGCCCGGGGCCAAGCCGCCGTTCGAGGAAGCGCTGGAAGCGGCGCGCAATGCCGACGTGGTGGTCTTCGCCGGCGGACTCACCGGCGACGTGGAAGGCGAGGAGATGACGGTCAACTATCCGGGCTTCGCCGGTGGCGACCGCACCGACACGCGCCTGCCGGCGACCCAGCAGAAGCTGCTGGAAGCGGTGCAGGCGACCGGCAAGCCGGTGGTGCTGGTGCTGACCACCGGCTCTGCGCTGGCGGTGGACTGGGCCAAGGAACACGTGCCCGGCGTGCTGGTCGCGTGGTACCCGGGCCAGCGCGGCGGCAATGCGGTGGCCGACGTGCTGTTCGGCGATGCCAATCCCGCGGGCCGCCTGCCGGTCACCTTCTACAAGGCCGGCGAGAAGATGCCGGCGTTCGACGACTACACCATGGCCGGTCGCACCTATCGCTACTTCGAGGGCGAGCCGCTGTATCCGTTCGGCCACGGCCTGTCCTACACGACGTTCGACTACGCGGGCCTGAAGCTCGACCACGCCACCGCGCGCGCCGGGCAGCCGGTCAAGGCGACGGTCAAGGTGCGCAACAGCGGCAAGCGCGCCGGCGACGAAGTCGTGCAGCTGTACGTGCATCCGCGCCAGGCCGGCGAAGGACGTGCGCTGAAGGACCTGCGCGGCTTCCAGCGCGTGCACCTGCAGCCGGGCGAGGAGCGCGAGGTCAGCTTCGTGCTCGATCCGGCCAGGGACCTGCGCCACTACGACGAGAAGGCGCAGGCCTATGTCGTCAGCCCCGGCGGCTACGAGGTGCAGGTGGGCGCGTCCAGCGCCGACATCCGCGCCCGCACCCCGCTCACGATCCGGGCCGACTGATCGGTCGGCCCCGTTCGACCCGCGTTGCACCCGGCCCGCCCGATCTCTCCAGGCGGGCCGGGCGAGGCGAGGCGGAACCGGTGGCAACTCCCAGGGTCGCCGGTTCCGCCAACCCCTCCCACGTCCACGTACTCCGCAACAGGATCCCGATGAACCCGCAGTCCGCGTCCCCGCTCCTCCGCCTGTCGCAGGCCACGCTCGCCCGCGTGCGCGACGGCGTGGCGGTGCCCGCCTACGATCGCGACGCCACCCGCATCGGCATCGTCCACTTCGGACCGGGTGCGTTCCACCGCGCGCACCAGGCGGCGTACATCGACGACCTGCTCGGGACCGACCCGGCCTGGGCGATCAGCGCGGTATCGCTGCACAGCGCCGGCGTGCGCGATGCGCTGCGGCCGCAGGACGGGCTCTACACCCTGGCGCTGCCCGGCGACGCGCGCGCCGATGCATCGGCGTCCGACGGCGCGCCGCGCCTGCGGGTGATCGGTTCGATCCGCGAGCTGCTGTGCGCGCGCGACGAGGCCGCCGCGGTGCTGGCGCGCCTGGCCGACCGCGACGTGCGCCTGGTGACCCTGACCATCACCGAGAAGGGGTATTGCCTGTCCGCCGACGGCGTCGACCTGCAGCACCCTGACATCGTCCACGACCTGGCTGCTCCGGAAGCACCGGCAAGCGCGCCGCTCAGTGCGCCGCTCAGTACGATCGGCTGGCTGGTCGCCGGATTGCGCCTGCGCCGCGCGCGTGGGTTCGAGCCTTACACCGTACTCAGTTGCGACAACCTCGCCGACAACGGCGGGCGCCTGCGTCGCGCGGTGCTGCAGTTCGCGCGCGAGCTCGAGCGAGACCGGGCGGACCAGGGGCTGGCCGACTGGATCGAAAGCGAAGTCGCCTTCCCGCGCTCGATGGTCGACAGCATCACCCCGGCCACCGACGACGCGTTGCGCGCGCAGGTCGCTTCGCGGCTGGGCGTCGAGGACGCCTGGCCGATCCAGCGCGAGCCCTACGCCCAATGGGTGGTGGAGGACGACTTCCGCAACGGACGGCCACCGCTGGAGCGCGCCGGCGTGGTCCTCAGCAACGAGATCGCCGGCTACGACCGGGCCAAGCTGCGTTTGCTCAATGCGCCGCATTCGACGCTGGCCTACCTCGGTTCGCTCATGCGCATCGAAACGGTGGCCGACGCGATGCGCGAACCGGCACTGGCCGGCTTCGTCGAACGGCTGATGCGCGAAGACATCGTGCCCACGCTGCAGCTCCCGCGCGGTTTCGATCCGGATGCCTACATCGACGCGATCCTGGCGCGCTTCCGCAACCCGGCCATCCGCCACCTGCTGGCGCAGATCGCATGGGACGGATCGCAGAAGATCCCGGTGCGGCTGCTCGGCACGATCGCCGATGCGCTGGCCGCCGGCCGTCCGCTCGAACGCCTGTGCCTGCCGGTGGCCGGCTGGCTGCGGTTCGTGCGGCGGCAGGCGCGCGAAGGCGTGGCGATCGTCGATCCGCTGGCCGACACACTGGCGCGGATCGGCGCGGCGACAACCGGCGAGGCCAGCCACGACGTGGACGCATTCCTCACCCTGGACAGCGTGTTCGGTGCGCTGGCTGGCGACGCGCGTTTCGTCGATGCACTGGCCCGCGCCCATGCGCGGCTGGGCGACGCCACGCCCGCCGCGGTGGCGCGCGCCCTGGCCGATTGATCGATCGCGACACCGCCTGTTCGCCTGTTCGCCCGTAGTGCCGATGGAGTTTTCGCACCCGACGTAGCCGTTCCCACCCGTTCCCGTGGAGCCCCGCATGCCCGAGATCCTGACCCGCCACACCACGCCCGACGGACCGCGCTGGGCGCTCGACGGCCACTGGCTGCCGCTGGATTTCACCCTCGCCGCGTGGCTCGCATTGCCGGCCGCGCAGGCCGACGCCAGGCTCGCCGCGCAGCCACGCGGGGACCGCGCCGACGCGCCGCTGCTGGCCCCGATCGAGGACACCCACGAGGCCTGGGCCAGCGGCGTGACCTACCTGAGCAGCCGCATGGCGCGCGAGGCGGAATCGCAGAGCGCCGACGTCTACCAGAAGGTCTATGCGGCGGCGCGGCCGGAGCTGTTCTTCAAGGCCCAGGGTTGGCGCGTGCGCGGTCCCGGCGCCGGCATCCGCATCCGCGCCGACAGCCACTGGAACGTGCCCGAACCGGAACTGGTGCTGCTGCTCGATGCCACCGGCGCGATCCGCGGGTTCACCGCCGGCAATGACGTCTCCTCGCGCAGCATCGAAGGCGAGAACCCGCTGTACCTGCCGCAGGCCAAGGTCTACGACGGCGCCTGCGCGATCGGCCCGTCGATCCGCCTGTGCGGCGCCGACGAACTGCGCGACCTGCCGATCACGCTGGGCATCGCCCGCGAAGGCGCGGCGGTGTTCGGTGGCGAGACACGCACCTCGCAGATCAAACGCGCGCTGCCCGAACTGGCCGGTTACCTGTTCCGCGAACTGGCCTTCCCGCAGGGCGCGTTCCTGTTCACCGGTACCGGCGTGGTCCCGGGCGAGGACTTCACCCTGCAGCCGGGCGACGTGGTGACCATCGACATCGGCGGCCTGGTACTGCGCAACTTCGTGGAAGACGCCACGCCCGCGGGCGCGCCGCGATGAGCGCGACCGGCGACGGCCTCGACGCCATCCTCGGCGACGGTGCGCCGCTCGCCACCACGCGCACCTCGGGCGAAGGCCCGCACGGGCACCTGCCGATCGACGCGCGGATGCTGCGCGAGGCCGCCAGCGGCGACCTGTTCGGCCTGACCCAGAACGCGGGCATGGGCTGGCGCGCCAGCGAAGTCGCGCGCGATCCGTACCTGATCGTCAGCACCCAGGGCGGACTGCGCGGCGCCGACGGCACCCCGCTCGCACTGGGCCTGCATACCGGCCACTGGGAGATCGACCGGCTGGTGCGCACCGCGGCCGAAACCTTCGCCGCCAATGGCGCGCTGCCGTTCTCGGTGATGTGCTCGGATCCGTGCGACGGCCGCACACAGGGCACGACCGGCATGTTCGACAGCCTGCCGTACCGCAACGACGCGGCGATCGCGATGCGGCGGCTGATCCGCTCGCTGCCCACGCGCCGCGGCGTGCTCGGCATCGCCACCTGCGACAAGGGCCTGCCGGCGATGATGCTGGCGCTCGCAGGATGTTCGGACCTGCCCGGCGTGATCGTGCCCGGCGGGGTGACCCTGCCGGCGCGCGGCGCCGAAGATGCCGGCCAGGTGCAGACCATCGGCGCACGCTTCGCGCATGGGCTCATCGACCTGGAACATGCGGCGGCGATGGGTTGCCGCGCCTGCGGATCGCCCGGCGGCGGCTGCCAGTTCCTCGGCACCGCGGCGACCTCGCAGGTGGTGGCCGAAGCACTCGGCATCGCATTGCCGCACAGCGCGCTGGCACCGTCCGGCGAACCGGTGTGGACCGACATGGCGCGGCGTTCGGCGCTGGCGCTGCTGCGCATGGCGGGGCAGGGCACGCCGCTGTCGGCGATCCTGGACCGGCGCGCGGTGGAGAACGCCCTGCTGGTCCACGCCGCGTTCGGCGGCTCGACCAACCTGCTGCTGCACGTGCCGGCGATCGCACATGCCGCCGGCGTCTCTCCGCCCACGGTGCAGGACTGGATCGCCGCCAGCCGCGCCACGCCGCGGCTGGTCGACGCGCTGCCCAACGGCCCGCGCCACCATCCCACGGTGCAGGTGTTCATGGCCGGCGGCGTGCCCGAGGTGATGCTGCACCTGCGCGACATGGGCCTGCTGCACCTGGATGCGGCGACGGTGAGCGGCCGGACCGTGGGCGAGAACCTGGCCTGGTGGGAACACAGCGCCACCCGCGCGGCCGCGCGCGCACGGCTGCGCGAACTGGACGGCATCGATCCGGACGTGGTGATCATGGGGCCGGACGCGGCGTGCAAGGCCGGGCTGTCGAGCACGATGGTGTTCCCGGTCGGCAACCTGGCGCCGGAAGGGTCGGTGATGAAGGCCACCGCGATCGATCCCTCGCTCGTGGACGAAGGCAACGTCTACCGCCACACCGGCCCGGCGCGCGTATTCGCCTCCGAGCGCGACGCGATCGTCGCGATCAAGTCACGCGGCGACGACGCGGTGCGCGCCGGCGACGTGGTCGTGCTCGCCGGCTGCGGGCCCGCCGGCACCGGCATGGAAGAGACCTACCAGCTGACCTCGGCGCTGAAGTACCTGCCGTGGGGCAAGCACGTGCCGGTGCTGACCGATGCGCGCTTCTCCGGCGTGTCCACCGGCGCATGCATCGGCCACGTCGGCCCGGAGGCACTCGCCGGCGGCCCGCTCGGCCGGCTGCGCGATGGCGATGTCGTGCGCATCCAGATCGACCGCGAGCGCCTGGAAGGGCGCGTGGACTTCGTCGGCGACGACGCGCAGCGGCCCCTCGATCCGGACGCCGCCGCCGCGGTGCTGGCCACGCGCACGCTGCATCCGGCGATCGCGCCGCATCCACGCCTGCCCGGCGACACACGGCTGTGGGCTGCCCTGCAGGAAGCCGGCGGCGGGACCTGGACCGGCTGCGTGTACGACGTCGACGCGATCATCGACACGCTGCGCGCCGGGCGCGAGGCGCTGGCTGGCAAGGGGCGAAGCGCATGACCACGTTCCTGATCATCGCCGCAGCAATAGCGCTGCAGATCTTCCTCACCGCGCGCAAGCTCAGCCCGTTCCTGTCCCTGCTGATCGTGGCGATCCCGATGGGCCTGCTGCTGGGCATGTCGCCGCAGGACCTGCTCAAGACCATCGACGCCGGCGTCGGCAGCACCCTGGGCGGGCTGGCGCTGGTGATCGTGCTCGGCGCGATCCTGGGCAAGGTGCTGGAGGAGAGTGGGGCGGCGGAGAAGATCGCCATCACCCTGATCGCCCGTTTCGGCGAGCAGAACATCCAGTGGGCGCTGCTGCTCACCGGCTTCCTGGTCGGCATCCCGCTGTACTTCAATGCCGGCTTCATCATCCTGGTGCCACTGATCTTCTCGCTCGCACGCAGGACCGGCCTGCCGATCCTGTACCTGGCCATCCCCACCGTGGCCTCGCTCAGCACCACCCACTGCTTCCTGCCGCCGCACCCGGGCCCGGTGGTGCTGGTCAACGCGTTCGGCGCCGACATGGGCCTGACCCTGGTGTACGGCATCGCGATGGCGATCCCGGCGGTGGTGATCGCCGGACCTCTGCTGGGCAGGCGCCTGCAGGCGATCAACCCGCCGCTGCCGGACCTGTTCACCGCCAGCAGCACGCCGCGGGAACTGCCCGGTACGTGGAGTTCGTTCCTGATCGCGCTCTCGCCGGTGCTGCTGATCAGCGCCTCGGTGCTGGCCCACGCACTGCTGCCCGAGGGCATTGCGCGCACCGCGCTGCTGTTCCTGGGCAACCCGACCGTGGCACTGCTGCTGGCGACGCTGGTCGCGTTCTGGTGGCTGGGCTATCGCCGCGGCGTGGGCCTGGAGGTGCAGACGCGCTGGCTCAACGCCGCCATCGCCGGCATCGCGGTGATCCTGCTGATCATCACCGCCGGCGGCGTGTTCAAGCAGGTGCTGGTGGACAGCGGGGTGGGCGCGCGCATCGCCGCGCTCAGCGCCACCTGGCACATGCCGCCGCTGGTGTTCGCATGGCTGGCCACCGCCATCCTGCGGGTGATGATCGGCTCGGCCACGGTGGCGGTGATCACCGCCGCCGGGATCGTTGCGCCGCTGATCGCCAGCACCGGTGCCTCGGCCGAGCTGATGGTGCTGGCGGTGGGCGCCGGCAGCGTGTTCGGCTCGCACGTCAACGACTCCGCGTTCTGGATGTTCAAGGAGTTCTTCGGCCTGTCGATGAAACAGACCTTCCAGTCGTGGACGGTGATGGAGTCGCTGATCTCGGTGATCGGCCTGGCCGGGGTGCTGTTGCTGGACCTGGTGCTGGGCTGAGCGCAGGGCCGCCGCTGGCCGCGGCGATCCGGTGCCGGCGTGGATCGCCGCCAGCGCGAGCCGGGCACCACGCTGCCTCGCCCGCCGTCGCCCGGGCTTCAGCGGTCCAGCGGACTGAGCACGCCCAGCGCCCCGCGGTTGAGCACGTGGGTGTAGATCTGCGTCGTGGCGACATCCTTGTGGCCGAGCAGTTCCTGCACGGTGCGTATGTCGGCGCCCGATTCGAGCAGGTGGGTGGCGAAGCAGTGGCGCAGCGTGTGCGGCGTCACCGGCCGGTCGAAGCCGGACTCCAGCGCCGCCCGCCGCACTGCCTTCTGCAGCACCTTCTCGTCGATGTGGTGGCGCCGACGCTCCCCGTCGCGAGGATCCACCGAGATGCGCGTGGCCGGGAACACGTACTGCCAGGCCAGTTCCGCCGCCGCATTCGGATACTTGCGCGCGAGCGCATGCGGCAGGTGCACCCGGCCCAGTCCACAAGCCAGGTCGCGCGCGTGCAGTACGCGTGTTTCCGCAACCTGCCGGGACAGCGCCTCCCGCAACGAAGACGGAAGCACGGTCATGCGGTCCTTGCCGCCCTTGCCGTCGCGCACGACCAGTTCGTTGCGCTCCAGGCCCACGTCCTTGACCCGAAGGCGCACGCACTCCATCAGCCGCAGGCCGCTGCCGTAGAGCAGCCCGGCCATCAGCGCCTCGCGCCCGGCCAGGCGCTCGAGCAGCCGCGCCACCTGCGCCCGCGTGAGCACCACCGGCAGGCGCTGCGGCCGCTTGGCCCGGACCACGTTCTCCATCCATGGCAGGTCTACGCCCAGCACTTCCCGGTACAGGAACAGCAGCGCCGACAAGGCCTGGTTCTGGGTGCTGGCGGCCACGTTGTCGCGCGTGGCCAGGCGAGTGAGGAAGGCCTCCACCGCCGCCCCGTCAAGTTCGCGCGGATGTCGCGGCAGCCAGGCCCGGATATACCGGCGTATCCAGTACAGATACGCCTGTTCCGTGCGCCGGCTGTAATGCTTGAGCCGCATCCGCGCGCTCACTTGCTCCAGCAACCGCGGTTCCCGCGCCTGCGCGATCCGCCCCGGTACCGGGGCCTGCTCGCCGTCATAAGACATACCGGGGTCTCCATGCCGCCTTTGCAGGCAGCATGGACGTCGCCTGGCGACGAAGGTATCGGCCAAGTCCGTGATCGGCGTAGGAGTTTCTCGATTGACGGCCCACCGATCCGCCCTACAAACTCGGCGCTACACCCCCGCTGGGGGTCTACTGGTAGTTAGGCGCCTTTGGGGGCTCATGAAGTACGGCTGTGAAGGCAAGAGTGATGTTCTGCTCCGGCTCAATTACATGGTGATCCACGCCCCAGACTTTCCGCCCGAGGGAGGCATGACCCTGCCCCTCGCATTTGAGACCGTCGAGTACGCCCTCTCTCGGATAGAGTTGGAGGATGCGCGACCGGCTGTGGTAGCCGTTATTGGTCAGGTCCGCGCTTTGCTCAAGGACGCTCATGCCAAGTTTAATGCCGCCGAGATAATTCCGGCTTGTCACTTGCTTCAGGACGCAGAAGACTTGCTACGTCCAATCCGGGTTAAGGCTGCCGTAGCATGAGTACGGCGCCTAACCACTCGTTCAAGCCGACGCCACTCCGCGGCGCGGCTTAACTCCAGCGTTAGCCTTCATGGGGAGAAGGTCGTGAATCCGGCAACAGTCATAACCGGCGCCTTGCTATCTCAGGTCCTGCTCGGTGTCCTCATGTTTGTTGCAGCCAGCATCATGCGTGCGCATCAATCCCGGACGGCGATGTTTCGAGGAGAGCCCATCCAATCAGAGTACAGCTGGTTAATTCTGACTCTTCTGCTAGTGTCGGTAGCAACTCTCGTTCTAGCTCACTCAATGTCGTCTCTATGGGTTGGTCTCTTCCAGAACACCACATTCTCTGGAGTGCCTGACAGAGCGGCGACGCTGATTGTTTTCCTCATCAACATCGCAATCACCACAGTACTGGTGGCAAGCACTGGCGGGAGTGCCCATAGCCCCTTTCAGCCAATTTTTTTTCTTATCCCTACGTTAGCCATACTGCTATTCGAGTCGTCTTTCCGCGTGATCGTATACGCAGCAATCGTTGGCGTATGTTTCATCTATTTGCTAGTTCAGGCTGCTCCGCTCCATGAGGCTCACAGACGGGCGGCCAAGAAAGCATATGGATTTGTCTCTATCGCATCACTTGCCATTGCAGTTCTAATCGGCCTGTTAACGCGCATCTGCCCAAGCGGCATGTGCTGAAGGCTAACAATTCATTCAAGCCGACGTTGCTCCGCAACGCGGCTTAATTCTGGCGTTAGGGCCCCAAACCCACAGACCGGAGGACGAGTTATGGACACTTATACCCCGGATCGACCGTTCATAGCCGTTGAGGATATGGCCCTTTTTGACGCGATCGGACCAGATACCTCGCGCAAGTACGGTCCTAAGGTCAAGGCAGCCGGCATCTCCAACGTTGACTATAAGGTTCGCTTCGGCAAGCTCGGCTCAGCGCATACCATGCAGCCGCCGCCAAGTTGCGGGAGGATCTTTCCTGGCTACGTCGTTGTTCGGAAACTCGGCACACCAGATCAGTATGAAACTTGGATGCCTGAGCACGTATTCGAGGAGCTGTATCGGAGTTGCGGGTGAGGCCTAACATTGCGTTCAAGCCGAAATTGCATCGCTACGCCGTCAACATGGCAGAAAGAGCTTGCCATGTTGCCAGCTACGCGCTGCAATTCGGCTTAACTTGAGCGTTAGGTTGCACTAGACACATTGTCGCAAGGGGAGAAGGCGATGTTTGAGCTCATTGGCATAGCTGTAGTCATCTGGGTCATCTGGAAGATCATCAAGGCGGTAGCCCGCACGGCCACGACACAGGCCTACCATCAGGGCGCAGCAGAAAGCCTTGACTTGGCAACTGCGCAAAAGCAGTTCGAGGACGCGGAGGCTGACTTCATCGGGTCGGTCTTTATCCCCGGCGGAGTTGCCGCAACCGAACAACAAAGCATGTTAGACAAAGCCACCTTTCTCAAAGACCGTATCAACCAGCTTACTGGTGGCGAGACAGGCTCTGCCTTTCGTGCACGGTATCGCAACGAGCTAATTGCCAAAGCCAATAACTTTGGCCCGAGCCTTCAGGCTGGCTTTGAAGCGTACCAAAGGGAGCAAGAGCAAACCAAAGAGCAAGGGCATGGCTACGAGTCATTCGAGGATTGGCTAGAGGAGTTCAAAGATGGCGCAGGCTCCGTTGATGAGCACCTCGCAACAACAACTGAGGACGGGACAAGCCTAATCGACTTGATGGATCTCACGCCGCTTCGCCGAGCATTTGCAGAGGGCGTCGAGCCATACGAGCTGGGAGTTGAGTTTGGTGAGCAATTCGACATTGGTGAGTTTCTGGCACGCAACCACAAAGGTGCAACCTAACAATTCATTCAAGCCGACGCGGTAGTTCCTTCGGTTCAGTGGACACCCTGACCTAACCCTCAGGAGTGTCCCAATGCCAAAGCCTGGCCCCAGAACCATCTCTCGCTACAGCGATGAGTTCAAAGCCGCTGCCGTCCGCCTAAGCC
>NZ_PDWN01000015.1 GCF_010093205.1 Pseudoxanthomonas daejeonensis | reverse complement strand
CGCCGCCAAAACGCTCTGCGCCGATCTTCGTCAGCGCCGCGGTCAGCGTCGTCTTGCCGTGGTCAACGTGACCGATCGTGCCCACGTTCACGTGCGGCTTGGTGCGCTCGAATTTACCCTTGGCCATGGCTGCCTATCTCGCTGACGGTTGTAGATGGGGTGCTGCTGGTTTGTCGAAAGCCTGGCCCTGGGGCCAGACCCGGTGCGGACGGATCCGCGAATATGGTGCTCACGAAAGGAATCGAACCTTCGACCTCCTCCTTACCAAGGAGGTGCTCTACCGACTGAGCTACGTGAGCGGATGGAACGCTTGGAACCTGTTTCTCGGAACAACTGGGTGGCGCAATGGAGCGGGAGACGGGAATCGAACCCGCACCATCAGCTTGGAAGGCTGAGGTTCTACCATTGAACTACTCCCGCGAGGGGAACCACACCCGGCCTACCGCTCCGGGCCTTGCCTCGATGTTCCGTACCGCACTTCTAAAACTGGTGGAGGGAGGTGGATTCGAACCACCGAAGGCGTAAGCCAGCAGATTTACAGTCTGCCCCCGTTGGCCGCTTGGGTATCCCTCCGGGATCTGCCACCGCGACCGGTACAACCGCGTACGACCGGGGTGAAACAGCCCGCAATTCTGACCATCCCCGCCGTCGCTGTCAACGGATCCGGAGATCGATTTCGCCCGGTGCCGCGGTCAGACGTTGAAGCGGAAATGCAGGACGTCGCCTTCCTGGACCCGGTACTCCTTGCCCTCCAGGCGCATGCGCCCGGCCTCGCGCGCTCCGGCTTCGCCGCGGTAGCGCAGGAAGTCGTCGAAGGCGATGGTCTCGGCGCGGATGAAGCCCTTCTCGAAATCGGTGTGGATCACCGCGGCGGCCTGCGGCGCGGTGGCGCCGGCCTTGACCGTCCAGGCGCGGACCTCCTTCACGCCGGCGGTGAAGTAGGTCTGCAGGCCCAACAGGCGGTAGGCGGCACGGATCACGCGGTTCAGGCCCGGCTCGTCCAGGCCCAGGTCGGCCAGGAAGGTATCGCGATCCTCGTCGTCGAGCTGGGCCAGCTCCTCTTCGATCGCCGCCGACACGGGCACCACTTCGGCGCCTTCGGCCGCGGCACGGGCCCGCACGGCCTCCAGCAGCGGGTTGTCGTGGAATCCGTCCTCCAGGACGTTGGCCACGTACATGACCGGCTTGAGGGTCAGCAGGAACAGGTCCCGGACCAGCGCCCGCTCCTCGTCATCCAGGCCCAGGGCGCGGCCGGGCCTGCCCTCGCTCAGTCCGGCATGCAGCTTCTGCAGCACCGGCTTGCGCGCGATGGCGTCCTTCTCGCCGGCCTTGGCCGAGCGTTCGGCGCGGTTGAGCGCCTTCTCGACGCTGTCCAGGTCGGCAAGCGCGAGCTCGGTATCGATCGTATCGATGTCCGAGAGCGGATCGACCTTGCCGGCGACGTGGATGATGTCCGTGTGCTCGAAGCAGCGGACCACGTGCGAGATCGCGTCGACCTCGCGGATGTGCGCCAGGAACTTGTTGCCCAGGCCCTCGCCGCTGGCCGCACCGGCGACCAGGCCGGCGATGTCGACGAACTCGACCGCGGTGGCGATCACCTTCTCGGGCTTGACGATCTCGGCCAGCTGGCCCAGCCGCGGGTCCGGCACCGGCACCACGCCCACGTTCGGCTCGATCGTGCAGAACGGGAAGTTGGCGGCGGCGATACCCGCCTTTGTCAGCGCGTTGAAGAGGGTCGACTTGCCGACGTTGGGCAAGCCGACGATGCCGCATTTGATGCCCATGATTCTCTGTTGTCACCGCAGGAGATTGGGGGCTGGGCACCGGTCGACGCCGGATCCCAGCCCGCAGCCACCTAGGCCTTCGGGGTATGCAACCGCTTCATCGCCTCGTTGAAGTCGCCCGCCACCGCCAGCGGCAGGACCGCCAGGGCATCATCGATCGCCCGGTCGATCAGCACCGCATCGTCCTTGCCCGGCCTGCCCAGCACCCAGCCCGTGACCCGGTCCTTGTGCCCCGGATGGCCGATGCCGATCCGCAGGCGATGGAACCGGCCATGCCCCAGGTGCTGCATCGTGTCGCGCAGGCCATTCTGGCCTCCGTGGCCGCCATCGAACTTCAACCGCGCCGCGCCTGGTGCCAGGTCGAGTTCGTCGTGCGCCAGCAGCGCCTGTTCCGGCTCGATCTTCCAGTAGCGCAACGCCGTGGCCACCGACTTGCCCGACAGGTTCATGAAGGTCGCCGGCTTGAGCAGCCACACCGCGCGACCGCCGATGTCGACCTTGGCGGTCTCGCCGAACAGCTTCGATTCCAGGCCAAAGCGCACGCCCGCCTGCTGCGCCAACGCGTCGGCAAAACGAAACCCGGCGTTGTGCCGGGTGTTCGCGTGTTCCGGACCGGGATTGCCCAGCCCGACGATAAGTCGAAGTTCCGCCATCGCAGCAGAGCCCACCGCGGTCCCGCCCGGCACACCGGGCGGGACGCAGCGGCTTACTTCTTCTCTTCGCCGCCTTCGGCAGCCGGCTCTTCCTCGACGCGGGCGTGCTTGGCGATCACCACCGCCACGTCATGGTCGGCACCCAGCTTCAGTTGCGGGATCTCCACGCCGGCCGGCAGCTTCAACGCCGACAGGTGGATCACGTCGCCGACGGCCAGCTCAGACAGGTCGACCTCGATGGCTTCCGGCAGGTCCCTGGGCAGGCACGACACGTTGACTTCCGTCAGCTCGTGCATGATCACCACGCCGGCGGTCTTGCCGGCCGTGGACTTCTCGGCGTTGACGAAGTGCAGCTGCACGGCGGCGCGCAGGACTTCGTTCTCGTTCACGCGCAGGAAGTCCAGGTGCATGACCAGCTGCTTGTACGGGTGGCGCTGCATGTCACGCAGCAGCACGCGCTGCACGTCGCCATTGAGGCTCAGGTCCAGGATCGAGGAGTAGAACCACTCGTTCTGCTGGGCCAGCCACAACTTCTCGTGGTCCAGCTGGATGTTGACCGGCTTGAGGTCGCCACCGTAGACGACGGCCGGAATCTTGCCATCGCGACGCAGGCGGCGGCTCGCACCCTTGCCCTCGTCCTCGCGACGTTCGACGTTGATCACATGAGTTGCCATTTCTCTTCACTCTTCAGTTGTAGGGAACGCCTCGTGGCGATTCCACTCAAGGGACCACCTCGCGGTGATCCGGGCGACTCGTCCGCGACCAGACGAGCCTTGCGGTTCCCGGGGATCGGGAATCCGGAACCGGCTTTCCGGTTCCGCATTGCCGTCCCCCGGCGGCCGGCGCATGTCGCCGGCCGGGTGGCTGCGCCGACTCAGTCGACGTAGAGCGAGCTCACCGATTCGCCGAACGCGATGCGGCGGATCGTCTCGGCCAGCAGCTCTGCCACGCTGACCTGGCGGATGCGGCCGCAGGCACGGGCGGCCGGCGACAGCGGGATGGTGTCGGTAACCACCAGCTCGTCGAGCTGCGAGCCGGTGATGTTGTCCACCGCCGGCCCCGAGAGCACCGGGTGGGTGCAGTACGCGGCCACCTTGGTCGCGCCCTGCGCCTTCAGCGCCGCCGCCGCGGCGCACAGCGTCCCGGCGGTGTCGACGATGTCGTCCACCAGCACGCAGGTCTTGCCGGACACGTCACCGATGATGTTCATCACCGTGGACACGTTCGCGCGCGGGCGGCGCTTGTCGATGATCGCCAGGTCGGCGTCATCCAGGCGCTTGGCCACTGCGCGGGCGCGGACCACACCGCCCACGTCCGGCGAGACCACGATCAGGTTCTCGGTGCCGTAGGCGCGCCAGATGTCGGCCAGCAGCAGCGGCGATGCGTACACGTTGTCGACCGGCACGTCGAAGAAACCCTGGATCTGGTCGGCATGCAGATCCACGGTCAGGACCCGGTCCGT
This sequence comes from Pseudoxanthomonas daejeonensis, assembly GCF_010093205.1. GTDB lineage: Bacteria > Pseudomonadota > Gammaproteobacteria > Xanthomonadales > Xanthomonadaceae > Pseudoxanthomonas > Pseudoxanthomonas daejeonensis. The sequence continues at coordinate 94,351 of NZ_PDWN01000015.1, read as the reverse complement.
GCCCACCGCGCTGAACATCTTGGCGGCGACCTTGGCCGTGATCGGCACGCGCGAAGAACGCAGGCGGCGATCCTGGCGCGAATAGCCGAAATACGGCACCACCGCGGTGACGCTGGCGGCGCTGGCGCGCTTGAGCGCGTCGATCAGCACCAGCAACTCCATCAGGTTCTCGGCCGTCGGCGCGCAGGTCGGCTGGACCACGAACACTTCCTGCCGGCGTACGTTCTCCTCGATCTCCACCTGCACTTCGCCGTCGGAGAAGGTCGACACCAGCGCCTTGCCCGGACGCACGCCCAGCTCGCGGCAGATGCTGTTGGACAGCGCCTTGTTGGCGTTTCCGGAGAAGACAAGCAGGCTGCGTTCGTCTTGCATCTTGGTCATCCCGGCGGCGATTCGAACAAGGTGTGGAACATGGAGGAGGCGCGATGGACTGCGCTCCGTTCTTTCAATCCCCGCACCTGGAAGTGCGGTTTATTGCGAGGGACTCGCGTCCATGACTCGCAAGCATGGCAGGGGCGGCAGGATTCGAACCTGCGGATGCCGGGATCAAAACCCGGTGCCTTGGACCACTTGGCGACGCCCCTGTGTCATTCCACTACAGGCGCGCCATCGCGCCATGGAGCGGCGAATCCGACACGCCGGCAGCGACCCAGGCGCGCAACCGTCGCGGTAACCGCGCCAGTGCGTCCTGCGCCGCGTCCCGTTGGGCGAACTCGACGAAACAACCGCTGCCAGTACCGGTGAGGCGCGGCAGTCCGATCCGCGCCAGCTCGGCGAACACCGCCTCGACGGCCGGTTCGCGACGGCGCAGGACCGTCTCGAACGCATTGTCGAGGACCGTTCCGGCAGCGAAGTCCGCCATTTTCGCGGGCGGGGAATCCCGCGTCAAATCCGGGGACTGGAAAAGGGCCGCGGTGGGCACGTGGATACCGGGGTCCACCAGCACATACCAGGCCGGCGGCAGAGCGATCGATTCCAGCCTTTCACCGACCCCCTCGGCCCAGGCCGAGCGCCCCCGGACGAAGACCGGGACATCTGCGCCCAGCTGCAACCCCAGCGCCGCGAGCCGGTCCTCGCCCATGTCCAGGCCCCAGAGCCGGTCAAGGGCGCATAGGACAGTCGCCGCATCGGACGAGCCCCCACCGAACCCACCCCCTGCAGGGATATGCTTTTCGACGCTTATGTCGGCACCTTGCGTGCAGTTAGCCGCATCTTTAAGCAGGCTGGCTGCCCTGACCGCCAGATCGGCCGCATCTTCAACGCCCGGCAGGCGGTCTCCATGACGGACCACTCGGCCATCGTCGCGGCTGCGCAGAAAGATCCGGTCGCCCCAGTCGAGCAGCCGGAAGACGGTCTGCAGCTCGTGATAGCCGTCATTCCGGCGGCCGGTGATACGCAGGAACAGATTCAGCTTGGCCGGGGCCGGCCATTCACTCCAGCCGCCGTTCACGGCACTGCGTCCCAGCCATCCACGACCAGGCGAACGCGGGCACCCTCGCGACTGGCCTGCAGCCGCCGCGGCATCGCCGGCCAGCCGGCAGTGGCCGGAAGCCACTCCTGGTACTCGACGGTCCAGCCCTCGGCGACCACGCGCTGGAGGCGACCATCGGCGCCGAAGTCCAGCTCGCCGGCGCCCGGGGAGGGCAGGCCACGCACCCACCAGGCCATCGACTCCAGCGGGATCTGCCAGCCGGTCGCCTCGCGCAGCAGCACCCCGGCATCCGGGCCGGAACGCGGGCCGCCTTCCAGGCCCTCCAGGGTTGCACCGCCAGGCTCACCCGACAGCTGCCAGCTCTGGCGGGTCACCGGGGCGCTGAGCGAGACCCGGTAGGCCATCCCCTGTTGCTGCCACTCCAGTCGGCCGCTGCCACCCTTGTCGGCCACATTGACCGCGATCCGGCCCTGCATCGCCCATTGCGGGATGGCCTCCAGTTGTTGCCTCCGCTGCTCCTGCATGGCCTGCGCCTGGCCGGCGTCGACCGCGGGCGGGAGAGGGCGCGGCGGCGCGGTCGTACAGCCGGCGAGCAGGATCGCGGCCAGCGCAAGGCCGGCCGGCTGGAGGCGCGGGATCACGGCGCAGGCTCCGTCGTCGACACAGGCACCGCCACCGGAGCCGGCAGGCCGAGCTTCTCCACGGCCCGCAGCAGCGAGCGGTTGTCCGGATCGAGCTTGCGCGACTCGTCGAAGTAGCGCTGTGCTTCTTCGCGCCGCCCCAGCACCCAGAGCAACTCGCCGACATGCGCCCCGATCTCGGGATCCTTGGCCAGGCCCCAGGCCCTGCGCAGCTCGACCAGCGCCTCCTCGTTGCGACCCAGCCGGTACAGCACCCAGCCGTAGCTGTCGACGATGGCGGCGTTGTCCGGTTCGGCGGTGCGTGCGCGGTCGATCAGCTCCAGCGCCTCCTGGTAGCGGTGGGTACGGTCGGCCAGGGTGTAGCCGAGCGCATTGAGCGCGGCCACGTTCTCCGGCTCGGCGACCAGCACCTTGCGCAGGTCGGCCTCGGCCCGGTCGATCCGATCCTGGCGCTCCCAGGCCAGCGCGCGCGCGTACAGCAGGGCGCCGTCGTCCGGGTAGGCCGCCAGGCCGCGGCCCAGGGCCTCGATCTCGCCCTCGATGCTGCCGGCGCGCTGCCGCAGTTCGCCCTCCAGCAGATAGGCGTTGCGACGCGCCTCGTCGTCGCTGCCGGCATCGTTCTGCAGGGCATGGGCCTCGGCGTACGCGTCGTCGGCACGCCCCATTTCGTACAGCGCCGCGGCGGTGCGGATCCGCGCCTCGGGACGCAACGGCCCGCCCGACACCCCGCGATACCAGTCCACGGCCTCGGCCGGGCGCTTGAGGAACTCGGCGATGCGCCCCAGCAGCATGCGGCGCGCCGGATCGGGCTGGCCGCCGTCGCCCGCCGACAGCTCGCCGTACATTGCCGCCAGTGCCTCGTTGTCCTCGCTGCGGGCCAGCAGCGACGCCCGGACCCCGTAGGTCTGGGTGTCCTGCGGCCCCCGCGACATGATCCTGGCGGCGGCATCGAAGTCACCCAGCGCCTCGTAGGCGACGGCGAGCATCGCGCGCACCTCCGGGTCGTGTTCCGCGCGCGGCTCGGCGACGCCCAGCATCGCCCGGGCCTGCTCGGTCTGCCCCGCCTGCTGCAGCTGGCCTGCGCGCAGCACCGCCACCCGCGGCTCGCCCGGGAAGCGCCGGACCATCTCGTCGACGATGCGTGCAGCCAGCTGCGGCTTGTCCAGGCGCAGCGACAGCCGGCCGAATTCCTGCCAGGCCACCAGTTCGTCCGGAATGACGCCATCGCCGACCAGCTGGCCCATCACCTTCGCCGTGACGTCGGGATCGCGTCCGCCGGCCAGTGCCACCAGCGCATACCGCCAGGCCCTGGGGTCGGACGCCTGCAGCAGCTGGACCAGCTCACGGCGCGCCTTGCGGGCCTGGCCTTCGCGCAGGGCCAACGAGGCACTTGCCGCGCGCAGCGCCAGCGAATCGGGCGCGCGCTGCCGCCACAGCTTCAGCGACTGCCCGGCGCGGACATCGTCGTTGGCCAGCATCGCGATGCGGGTCGCGCGTTCGGCCAGCAGGATGTCGCCTTCGGCCGCCTTGGCCGCCTCCAGGTACCAGCGCGCTGCGTCGGCCAGCTGCCCGGCCTGCAGGGCGTATTCGCCGGCCATCACCTGCTCCAGCGGAACCGGGTCGGGCGCCGGCCTGGCCGCGCACAGCGGGCTGGCGACCAGGGCCAGCGACAGCAGCCACGACAGGCGCTGGAGGGGACGCGGACGTCCCGATCGGGCGATGGAAATCTCTGATACGGGCATTGGCACCCACCGGGCCGTAAAATGGCGGCCCAAAGAAGCCAGCAGATTATCGCAAGCACCTGAACATGACGCTGTGGCTCCTCGGCCTCAACCACCAGACCGCGCCGGTCGACCTGCGCGAACGGGTAGCTTTTGCCGGCGATTCGCTGGGAACGGCCCTGGCTTCGCTGCGCGCCCTGCCCGAAGTCTCCGAAGCGGCCCTGCTCTCCACCTGCAACCGCACCGAGGTCTACGCGGTGGCCGCCGATGGCGAAGCCCTTGCCGGATGGCTGGATGGCCAGGCACAGGGCCTGGGTGCCTACCTCTACAGGCATCGCGACGCGGACGCCGTGCGCCACCTGTTCCGGGTGGCCACCGGCCTGGACTCGATGGTGCTGGGCGAACCGCAGATCCTGGGCCAGGTGAAGGACGCCTGGGTGCTGGCGCGCGAACACGGCGCCCTCGGCGGTCGCCTGGATCGCCTGTTCCAGCAGACCTTCGCCGTGGCCAAGCGTGCGCGCACCGACACCCGCATCGGCGTCAATCCGGTATCGGTCGCCTCCACCGCAGTGCGGCTGGCGCAGGACTCCTTCGCCAGCCTGCCCGATTCCACGGTGTTGCTGATCGGCGCCGGCGAGACCATCGAACTGGCGGCCCGGCATCTGGCCAAGGGCGGTGTGCGCCGCCTGCTCGTCGCCAACCGCACCCTCGCCCATGCCCAGGACCTGGCCAGCCGCCACGGCGGCTACGCCCTGCCCCTGGCCGAGCTGGACCGACACCTGGCCGAGGCCGACGTGGTGTTCTCGGCCACCGCCAGCCGCGAACCGGTGCTGCGCCAGGCCCAGGTCGAAGCGGCGCTGGCCGCGCGCCGGCGCAAGCCCGTGCTGTTGTTCGACCTGGCGGTGCCGCGCGACATCGAGCCACGCGTGGCGGCGCTGGCCGATGCCTACCTGTACACCGTCGACGACCTGGAACGCGCAGTCGAGGACAACCGGCGCGGGCGCCACGAAGCGGCCGAAGCCGCCGAGGCGATCATCGACCTGCAGGTCGCCCGCTACATGGAGACCCTGCATGCCGGCGGCCGCCAGGAGACGCTCAAGCGCCTGCGCTCGCTCGGTGACAGTACCCGCGACGAACTGCTGGCCCGTGCGCGCCAGCAGCTGGCCGGCGGTCGCGATACCGACGAGGTGCTGCAATTCCTCGCCCATACCCTGACCAACCGGCTGCTGCATCCGCCGACCGCCGCCTTGCGCGAAGCCGCGCTCAGCGGCGACCTGGAACTGGCGCGCGCGGCCGAACGCCTGTTCCCGGACAAGGCGCTCTACTCCCATTCCCCGATCCCCTCACCCGCCGCACCGCGACTGCCTGATGACCCCGAGCCTGCGCCGTAAGCTGGAAGCGCTGGCCGAGCGCCGCGAAGAACTCGAACGCCTGCTCGCCGACCCCGGCGTGCTGGCCGACAACGCGCGCTTCCGCGACCTGTCGCGCGAATTCGCCCAGCTCGAGCCGGTCGCCACGGCCCTGGCGGCCGAGGCGCGCGCCAAGGATGACCTGGCTGCGGCCGAGGCCATGCGAGGCGACCCGGAACTGGCGGAACTGGCCGAAGAGGAAATCGACAGCGCGCGCGCGCGGCTGCAGGCGCTGGATGCCGAGCTGGCCCTGCTGCTGGTGCCCAAGGACCCGCGCGACGACGGCAACCTGTTCCTGGAAGTGCGCGCCGGCACCGGCGGCGATGAAGCGGCGATCTTCGCCGGCGACCTGTTCCGCATGTACGCCCGCTATGCCGAGCGCCAGGGCTGGAAGGTCGAAGTGGAATCGGAAAACCCCGGCGAACACGGCGGGCACAAGGAAATCGTCGCGCGCCTGGTCGGCCGTGGCGCCTATTCCAAGCTGAAGTTCGAGTCCGGCACCCCCCGCGTGCAGCGCGTGCCGGCGACGGAGTCCCAAGGCCGCATCCACACCTCGGCCGCGACGGTGGCGATCATCCCGGAGGCCGACGAGGTCGAGGAGATCGCGATCAACCCGGCCGACCTGAAGGTCGACACCTTCCGTTCGTCCGGCGCCGGTGGCCAGCACGTCAACAAGACCGATTCGGCGATCCGCATCACCCACCTGCCGACCGGCGTGGTGGTGGAAAGCCAGACCGAGCGCAGCCAGCACGCCAACCGCGACAAGGCGATGAAGCGGCTCAAGGCGCAGCTGCTCGACGCCGAGCGCAGCCGCCAGCAGGCCGCACAGGCCGAATCGCGCCGGCTGCAGGTCGGCAGCGGCGACCGCAGCCAGCGCATCCGCACCTACAATTTCCCGCAGGGCCGGATCACCGACCATCGCGTCGAAGGCCTGACCCTGTACGACCTGCCCAACATCCTCGAAGGCGAGCTCGACCCCCTGGTCGTGCGCCTGCAGCAGGAACACCAGGCCGACGAACTGGCGCGACTGACGGCCGAGTAAGACGGTATTCCCGTCATGGGCGGCACTCGGCAACGATGTGCCCTGCCCCAGCGGCAGGTGCGCAGCACGGACCCGCGTGGGTATAGGCTATGCGCATGACTGCCGAACGCGATTTCCTGCCCTTGAACATATGCGTGCTGACCGTCTCGGACACGCGCACCGCCGACAACGACACCTCCGGCGACTACCTCGCCCAGGCCCTGGCTGACGGCGGGCACCGCGTGCAGGCACGCACGCTGCTGCCCGATGACCGCTATCGCCTGCGCGCGCAGGTTTCGGCGTGGATCGCCGACCCGGCGGTGGATGGCATCCTGGTCACCGGCGGCACCGGCTTCACCGGCCGGGACTCCACGCCCGAAGCGCTGCTGCCGCTGCTGGACAAGGAAATGCCGGGCTTCGGCGAACTGTTCCGCGCGATCAGCGTCGAGGAGATCGGAACGTCCTCGTTGCAGTCGCGCGCCTTCGCCGGACTGGCCAACGCGACGTTCCTGTTCGCCCTGCCCGGTTCGACTTCGGCCTGCCGCACGGCGTGGGAGCGGATCATCCGCCACCAGCTCGACGCGCGGACCCAGCCCTGCAACCTGGCGACCCTGCGGCCGCGATTGCGCGAATAGAACACGGAGACCGGCATGGGCGACCACGGCAAGACGGGCCGGCGCAAGGCGGCAAAACCGCTGCGCAAGGGCGAGTACAAGGACCTGCTCGCGCCCTTGCAGCTTGAACTCGTACACATGGCCGAATGGCTGCAGGCGACCGGCCTGCGCCTGGTCGTGCTGTTCGAGGGACGCGACACCGCCGGCAAAGGCGGCGCGATCAAGGCCCTCACCGAACACCTCAACCCGCGCCAATGCCGGATCGCCGCCCTGCCGCGCCCGACCGATCGCGAAGCCACGCAGTGGTATTTCCAGCGCTATGCCGCGCACCTGCCCGCTGCCGGCGAGATGACCCTGTTCGATCGCAGCTGGTACAACCGGGCCGGCGTGGAACGGGTCATGGGTTACTGCAGCCAATCCGAGCATGCCGCGTTCCTGCGCCAGGCGCCGCAGTTCGAACGGATGCTGGTCGACGACGGCATCGCGCTGTTCAAGTACTGGCTGTGCGTGGACCAGGCCGAACAGGAGCAGCGTTTCGCCGAGCGCCATGCCGACCCGCTCAAGGGCTGGAAGCTGTCGCCGGTCGACCTGGAGGCGCGGCACCGCTATGCCGACTACACCCGTGCGCGCGAGGAGATGCTCGCCGCCACCCACACCGCCCATGCGCCCTGGACGCTGGTCGATTTCAACGACCAGCGCGTGGGCCGCCTGACCCTGCTGCGCGACCTGCTCGACCGGCTGCCCGACGTGGACGTTCCCAGCGACCTGCCCGTGCTGGAACCTTTGCGTGGCAAGGCTCGGCGCGAGCGCTACGGGGTGCTTGAACCGATCGCGCCGTATCCTTCGCGCGCGGAAGACTGACCTCAGCCGGTCGCGAATCCCGGCGGCACCACTGCCGCTTCCGGTGCCGGCAACGCCTGCAGTGCGTCGACCCGCGCCTGCGGCGGCCCGCGCCGCAACCACGCCTCCAGCTGGTCCAGCGCTTCGGTCGCGCCGCTGGCGATCACCTCGACCTGCCCGTCGGCCAGGTTGACCGCGCTGCCATCCAGACCCAGCCGCAGGGCTTCCACGCGGGTCGAGGCACGGAAGAAAACGCCCTGCACCCGCCCGGACACGCGCCAGCGCCGCGCGATCCGGACCGGCGCGCTCATTCCAGGCTGCCGCCGCCCGCTTCGACCGCGGTTTCGATGTCGTACGCGGTCACCGGGCCGAGGAAATGGCGGGCGACCTTGCCGTCGGGTGCAAGCAGGTAGGTGGTGGGAAGGCCGCGTGGCGTGGCGAAATCCTGCGGCGGGCTCATCGGATCGAGGATCACGATCGGATAGGACACCGGATGCTCCTTCAGGAACGCGCGCATGTCCTCCACGCTGATGTCCTCGTAGGCCAGGCCCACCACTTCGATCTGCTCGCGCATGGTATGCAGCGCGGCCAGTTCGGGCATTTCCTTCAGGCACGGCCCGCACCAGGTCGCCCAGAAATTCACCACCACCCAGCGCCCCCGGTGCGCGGCCAGGTCGTACAGCGCGCCATCCACCGCGGTGGCGGCGAAGCGCGGGACGTCGGCCGTGCGCTCGACCACGCCGGGCTGTGCCACGGGCGGCAGGGCGGCATCGGCCGCCGGCGCTGCGGCGCTCGCCGGTGGCGTGGCCGGCGGCGCGGGGGTCTGTTCCGGGCGGCAGGCGGACAACGCCAGCAACGCGGGCAGCAGGAGAAGGGATACGCGCATGCTCAGGTCCGTTCCGGGTTCGTGGGATAAAGGTCGCCGACGCGGCGCTTGAGTGCATCGCGCAGCGGCAGTCGCAGGTCGTCGAGCACGGCGTGAACCGCCGCGCCCAGCTCGTCGTCGCGGCAGGGCAGCCAGGCCTCGTCGATCGGCACCCGCAGCTGGCAGGCCTCGTACAGGTCGGCCAGGGTGATGCTGTCCAGGTCGCGCGCGAGCAGCCACTCGCCGCGCTCGTCGCGGCGGACCAGCTTGATCGCATCGAGCCGGCACAGGAATTCCTGCAGCAGCGAGTCGGTGAGCATCGGCTCCAGCGCGAGCATCTCGTTGGTGTGCAACCCTCGCGCCTCGCGGCGGGCCTGCTGGAAACGACCGATCAGGCGCAGCAGCGCATAACCCTCGTAACCCTGCGGCAGGCGCATCGAGGCCGGCTGGTAGCGGAACGCGGCCATCGAGGACGCCAGTGATGCACCGAGCAGGATCGCCACCCAGCCAAGGAAGATCCACAGCATCAGGATCGGGATGAAGGCCATCGCGCCGTACAGGTTCTGGTAGCCGTCGAAGCTGCCCAGGTACAGGCCGAGTGCGGCTTTCACGCTCTCCAGCAACACCACCGCCAGCACCGCGCCGGCAATGGCATGGCGCCACTTGACCGTGTGATGCGGCACGACCCGGTAGGCGAGCATCACCACCGCCAGCTCGATCAGGATCGGCGCCATGCCCAGGCTGAAGTTGGCCAGCCACTGGCCCTGCGGCGTCTCGACGAACAGCTTCATGGCGAAGAAGCGCGCCGAGATCGACAGCGAGGCGGCGGCGAGCAGCGCACCCAGGGTCATCACCGTCCAGTACACCAGGTAGCGCGACAGGCGCGGCCGCGCGCTCGCCACGCGCCAGATCCGGTTGAAGGTCGACTCCACGCTGTTGAGCGTGACCAGCAGCGAGATCACCAGGGCCACCGTACCGGCGGCGGTGAGCTTCTGGGTGTGCTCGGAGAGCGTAGCGAGCTGGTCCCGGATCGAGTCTGCCGCGGCAGGAATGAAATTGGAGAGCACGTACTCGACGAGCTTGCCACTGAGGTCCTGGAATGCCGGGAACGCCGAGAGCACCCCCAGCACCACCACCGCCAGCGGCACCAGCGCGAACGCGGTGGTGTAAGCCAGCGAGCCGGCGGCCTGGAACAGGTTGTCGTCGAGGAAGCGGCGCCACAGGAAGCGGGCAAAGGTCGTAGCGCGCGCGCGGTCACCCACGCGTTCGCGCCAGCGGTCGATGATCTGCGCGATGCCCATTGCGGCAAGCCTACCCGATGCGCGGTGCCGGCCGCATCGTCGATACTGGACGCCCTGCCTGTACCCGATGGAAGCCCGATGCCGGAGATCCTGGTCCTGTACTACAGTCGCGGAGGTTCGGTCGCGCGGCTCGCCCGGCAGATCGCGCGCGGCGTGGAGGAAGTCCCCGGCATGCAGGCGCGGGTGCGCTCCGTGCCGCCGGTGGCCGCAGTGACCCAGCAGGCCGCGCCGCCGGTGCCCGAGGAGGGCGCGCCCTACGTGCAGGCCAGCGACCTGGTCGAATGCGTTGGCCTGGCCCTGGGCAGCCCGACCCGTTTCGGCAACATGGCCGCACCCGTCAAGCATTTCCTCGACGGCCTGGGCGCCGAGTGGGCCAGCGGCACGCTCGCCGGCAAGCCGGCGGCCGTGTTCACCTCCACCGCTACCCAGCACGGCGGCCAGGAATCGACCCTGCTCACCATGCACGTGCCGCTGCTGCACCACGGCTGCGTGATCGTCGGCATCCCGTTCACCGAGCCGCTGCTCAGCAGCACCCGCAGCGGCGGGACGCCCTACGGCGCCAGCCATGTCGCCGGCACCCAGGACGAGCCGCAGCCGACCGATGAAGAAGCGGCGCTGGCGCGCGCGCTGGGTCGGCGCCTGGCCGATATCGCTGCGCGGCTGGCCGGCTGATGGCGACGACGACATCGCACCACCTGACCGGCGCCGCGCTGCTGGCGCTCGCGGCGCTCTTCGGCGCCTGGTTCCACGACGACCGCCACGCGGTGGCTGCGTTGCTGGTGTTCGCGCTGCCGCCGCTGCTGCTGGCCGTGCCGGCCTGGCGCGGCGGCCGGCGCGCGGCGTTCTGGGGTGGCGTGCTCGCGTTGTTCTGGTTCAGCCACGGGGTCATGGTCGCCTGGACCCGTCCGGACGAGCGGCTGTTCGCGTGGCTGGAAATCGGCCTCTCGCTGCTGGTGATCGGCGCGTCCAGCTGGTCGGGCCTGCGCGCGCGCTTCGGTCGCCGCGCCTGAACCCCGCGCAGGCGGCGCGACCGGCCGCCATCGCGATCGTCGATAATGCGGCCACTTGCGGCGTGCGGCTCCAGCCCCGCGCCCTCCTCATATGCGCCGGACGCCGCGCGCGCCGGACCAGGGCACCGACATGGAAGAACTGCTGATCGTCACCACCGGTGGCACCATCGACAAGATCTACTTCGACGACAAGTCCGACTACCAGATCGGCGAACCGCAGATCGGCACGATCCTGCGCGAGCTGGGCGTGACCTTCCGCTTCAGCGTGATCCCGATCCTGCGCAAGGACTCGCTGCACATCACCGACGATGACCGCGAACTGCTGCGCGCGACCATCGCCGCGCAGTCCACGCCGCACGTGCTGGTCACGCATGGCACCGACAGCATGGTCCAGACCGGTCTGGTGCTGAAGTCGATCCCGGGCAAGACCATCGTCATGACTGGCGCACTGAGCCCGGCGCGGTTCCGCGGCTCCGACGCCGAATTCAACATCGGCTGCGCGATCGGCGCGGTGCAGTCGCTGCCGCACGGCGTGTACATCGCCATCAATGGCCTGATCTGGGACCCGGCGAAGGTGCGCAAGAACGTGGCTGCCAACCGCTTCGAACCGGCCTGAGGAACGCGCCGTGTCGATGGCCACGCGCGCGACCCGCGCGCTCGACGCGGTGGGTGTCGCCTATCGCCTGCATCCGTACGACTACGACGCCGACGCGGTCGCCGGCAAGGGCATGCAGGCGGCCCTGGCGCTGGGCATCGCACCCGATCGCGTGCTGAAGACGTTGATGACGTGGGTGGATGCGCGCGCGCTGTGCGTGGTCATCCCATCGGACCGGCAGCTGCAGCTCAAGGCACTGGCCGCAGCCGGCGACGGCAAGGCGGCGCGGATGATGAACGTGGCCGAGGCCGAGCGTCGCAGCGGCTACAAGGTCGGCGGGGTCAGCCCGTTCGGCCAGCCAAGGCCGGTACCGGTGTGGTTCGAAAGCGACGCGCTGGCGGCGGCCAGCGTGTGGATCAACGCCGGCCAGCGCGGGCTGCTGCTGGAGATCGACCCGGCTGACGCGATGCGTGCGCTTCAGGCTTCGAGCGCCGCGATCAGCCGCTGACGCGGCAACCGTAGAGCGGCCTGTTCCGCCGCCTCCAACGCTCGAACGCATGGCGGCAACGCCGCTCAGAACATGCCGGTTTCCAGCCTCGCGGCCTCCGACATCATGTGCCGGCCCCACGGCGGGTCGAACACCAGTTCCACGTCCGCCTCGGCGATGGTCGGGATCTGCTCGAGCTTGCTGCGCACGTCGTCGACCAGGATCTCGCCCATGCCACAGCCCGGCGCGGTCAGGGTCATCTTGACCTCGACCAGGCGCTTGCCGTCATCGCGCGGCTTGAGGACGGCTTCGTACACCAGGCCCAGGTCGACGATGTTGAACGGGATCTCAGGATCGAAGCAGGTCCGCAGCTGGCGCCAGATCATGGCCTCGACTTCGTCGTCGCCGGCGTCGGCTGGCAGGTCCAGCTCGGGCGGGACTTCCTTGCCGATGGCGTCGGCATCCTTGCCCGCGATGCGGAACAGGTTGCCCTCGACGAACACCGTGTAGCTGCCGCCCAGGCCCTGGGTGATGTAACCGACGCTGCCGGCCGGCAGGGTCACGGCTTCGCCCTGCGGCACCATGACGGCGGCGCAATCGCGTTCGAAACGGACGGGTTCGCTGCTGCGGGAGTACATGCGGCCGATATGGGGCGGGAGGGCCACGTACTCAAGCCGCGGCGCAGGAAAAGTTCACTGGATACAGGACGCATTCTAGCCGATGCGGCCAGCGCGTATCCTTGGCGCCCCCGAACGGAAGTCCCGATGCCGCCTGCGCCGCACGCCCCGCCTCCTGCCTCGCCGCGCGCTCCACGCTGGTTGTGGCCGTTCATGCTGCTGCTGGGGAGCGCGACGATGGTCGTGGCGTGGAGCTCGCTTTCCCTGGCCACCGGGCGCCAGCATGGCTGGATCGCCCTGCTCGCGGGGCTGGAGGCGGCCTGGATGCTGCGCCTGGGCGGGATGCTCCCGGGCTGGCCACGCCGCCTGCTCGCCGCCGCGGCGACGCTGCTGATGGCGGTCCTGGTGCAATGGTTCGTGGTGTCCGGCCACATCGGTGCGCAGATGGGCCTGGCGCCGTGGGAGGCCGCGCCGAAGATGGGGGCCTTCTACGTCTGGACCTTGGCCCGACTGGCCAACAGCTGGCTCGACCTGCTGTGCCTCGGGCTGGCCCCCGTGCTGGCGCTGCGCGCAGCGCGCTGAGCGCCCGACCTCGCGTGCGGGCTCAGTGCCCGCCGTCCAGCGCCTTGAGTTCGCTGACCAGGGCGCTGGCCATCTCCGCGCCATCGCCATAGAGCATCCGCGTGTTGTCGGCATAGAACAGCGCATTCTCGATGCCGGCAAAACCGGTGCCCTTGCCGCGCTTGATCACGATCGTGTTCTTCGACTCGACCACGTCCAGGATCGGCATGCCGTAGATCGGGCTGGCCGGATCGGTCTTGGCCACCGGATTGACCACGTCGTTGGCACCGATCACCAGCGACACGTCGGTGTTGGGGAACTCGGGGTTGATGTCGTCCATGTCGGCGATCAGATCGTACGGCACGCCGGCTTCGGCCAGCAGCACGTTCATGTGCCCGGGCATGCGCCCGGCGACCGGGTGGATGGCGAACTTCACCTTCACCCCGCGCTCGATCAGCCGCTGCGCCAGCTCCCAGATCTTGTGCTGGGCCTGGGCCACGGCAAGGCCGTAGCCGGGCACGATCACCACGCGCTCGGCGAAGGCCATCATCGCCGCGACGTCGCCGGCTTCGATGGGCTTCTGCGCGCCGGTGATTTCCTGCATTTCCCCGCTGCCGGGTCCGAAGCTGGAAAACAGCACGCCGCTGATCGGCCGGTTCATCGCCTTGGCCATCAGGCGCGTCAGCAGGATGCCGGCCGCGCCGACCATCATGCCGGCGATGATCAGCGCCTCGTTGCCCAGCACGTAGCCCTCGAAGGCCACTGCCAGGCCGGTGAACGCGTTGTAGAGCGAGATCACCACCGGCATGTCGGCGCCGCCGATGGGCAGGGTCATCAGCACGCCCAGCGCCAGCGCGACGACGAAGAAGGCCACGATCGCCCACGGCTGCAGCGTCACCGCGGCCATCACGCCGAGCACCACCATCGCCACCGCCACCAGCAGGTTGAACGCCTGCTGCCCCGGGAACACCACTCGCCGGTCGAGCCGGCCATCGAGCTTGGCCCAGGCGATGATCGAACCGGACAGCGACACCGCGCCGATCGCCGAACCGAGCACGGCCAGCGTCAGCACTACCGTGCCGGGGTGCGTCACCGCGCCTTCCGCGCCGACCGGCGCGCCGTGCGCCAGCGCCGAAAAACGCAGCAGTTCCACCGCACCGATCGCGGCAGCCGAGCCGCCGCCCATGCCGTTGTACAGCGCGACCATCTGCGGCATGTCGGTGATCGCCACCCGCTTGCCGGAGATCCATGCCGCCACCGTGCCCAGCACCAGCGCGGTCACGATCAGCGGCATGTTGTGCAGGCCCGGCAGCAGGAAGGTCGCCGCGGTGGCGATCAGCATGCCCATGCCCGCCCACTGGATGCCGCTGCGCGCCGTGGCCGGCGAGGCCATGCGCTGGAGGCCGAGCAGGAACAGCGTGGCAGCCACCAGGTAGCTGGCACCGACCAGCCAGGTCCGGAAATCGAATTCCCCAATGTTCATGCCGCCTCCCCCTGCGTTGCCGCGGATTTGACCCGCGACGGATTCCTGTCCAGTCGATGGTTCTCGAACATCTCGATCGCCGTCTTCAGCAGGCCGAACATTCCCAGGCCCAGGCCGACCATCCCCATCGCCAGCTGCGACCAGGCCGAATCACCGGCCATGTAGAGCGCGGCCAGGCCGCCGCCGAGGGCCAGCACCACGGTCGCAGCGATGAGCCCGATCGCCCAGCTGCCCTTGCGCGCATCCTCCCAGACCTTGCGCGAAATCTCGTTCTGCGTGGTGGTCGGGTCCTGCAGCGAGGAGAACCCGATCCCCACGCCCGCATGCAGCAGGGCGAGGTTGAAGTCCGCGAAGATCGAATCGAAGCCGTTGAAGTACGGCCTGGCCACGTAGAAGACGGCCAGCGCCATGAACGGGTACTGCAGGTAACTCGCCGCATGGAACAGCTTGCGCGGACTGCGCCAGCCCCCGGCCGCCAGGTCCCGTGCGCTCACTTGGACCCGCCCTTCGACGAGGGCTTCTTGCTGCTCTTGAACATCTCGAGCATGCGCTCGGTGACCACGTAGCCGCCCGCCGCATTGCCCGCGCCCAGGACCACGGCAACGAATCCGATCGCCTTCTCCAGGGTGGTGTCGGCATGGCCGAGCACGACCATGGCACCGATCAGCACGATGCCGTGGATGAAGTTGGAGCCCGACATCAGCGGCGTGTGCAGGATCACCGGCACCCGCGAAATGATCACGTGCCCGGCGATGGCCGCCAGCATGAAGATGTACAGCGCAACGAAACCGTCGTTCATCACCGCCCACTCCCCCGGGCTCAGCGCCCGCCCGGATGATAACCGCTGCCTGAACGCTGCACAGCCCGGTCAACCGGTTGCATCTGCATGCGTTTCCAGGGTGTACCGACCACCGCGACTGGAGGACTTCGATGAAGGATCGCTGCTTGCCCCTGCTGTCCGCCCTCCTGCCGCTCGGCCTGACCGGCCCCTCGCTGGCCGCCGACCGGCTCGAGCGCCCAGGCGCACGCGGCTAAGCTGTGCTGGTGACCACGCCCCTCGATCCAGGTTGGGAAACGCGGGCGACGCCCGTCTGGGCGTCGCTGGACGCCTTCCTGGCTGACGTCGGTACCCGCGCCTTCCGTTTCGCCGAAGCCGGTTTGCGCAACCGCGACGACGCACTGGACGCCGTGCAGGACGCGATGATGAAGATGCTCGCCTATCGGGAGCGCCCTGCCGCGGAATGGACCCCGCTGTTCTGGAGCATCCTGCGCCGGCGCATCATCGACCTGCAGCGCCGCGCCCGCTTCCGGCTGCGTTGGCTGCGCCCCGCAGGCGACACTCCGGACGCCGACGACGCCAGCATCGACTGGGCCGACCCCGGCGCCGGTCCGGCCCAGGCCCACGAGCAGCGCGAGGCCTATGCGCGCCTGGTGGAAGCGCTGCGCGCGCTGCCGGCACGGCAACGCGAGGCTTTCACCCTGCGCATCTTCGAAGAACTCGACGTGGCGACCACCGCGCGCGCCATGGGCTGTTCGGAAGGCTCGGTAAAGACCCACCTATCGCGCGCGCGCCAGGCATTGAATTCGCACATGGAGGACGTCCGATGACGACCGCACCCGATCTGCACGACCAGGGCGACGACGACCGGCTGGCGCGCCAGCTGCATGCCGCCGCGCTGGCACATACTTCCGCGCCAACCCTCGCCCGGCTGCGCCAGGCACGCCACGCTGCCTCCGCAGGCCCGCGGCGACGGCTGTTCGCGCCCTGGCTGGCCGGTGGCGCCGTGGCTGCCGCGGTGGCAATGGCCGTCATGTTGCTGCCCGGCACGCAGCCTGGCCCGGCCGGGGCGCCGCAGGTGGCTGGCGTACCGGCGGTGCAGGATGCCGCCACCACCGCCGACCCGGCCCAGTCGCTGCAGGAAGACCCCGGCTTCTATGTCTGGCTCGACTCGGTCGACGCCACCGCACTCGCAATGGAGTAAGGCCATGAAGCCGCTTCGCACCGCCGCCTGCCTGCTCGCCCTGCTGCTGCCTTTCGCCGCGATCGCACAGTCCGCGCAGGCTCCCAGGACGCCTTCGGAACCTGCCGCGGCCACGCTGCCGGCCTGGGACCAGCTCACGCCCGATCAGCGCGAAGCCCTGATCGCACCAGTGCGCGAGCGCTGGAACGATTCGCCGCAGGAACGCGCGCGCATGCTCGACCATGCGCGCCGCTGGAAGACGATGCCTCCGGAGGAGCGCGAACGCGCACGCCGCGGAATGCGCCGCTTCGAAGAGATGAGCCCCGAGCAGCGCGAACGGGCACGTGCGATCTTCGAGCAGACCCGCACCATGACGCCCGAGCAGCGCCAGGCGTTCCGCGAGCGCTGGAAGAAGATGTCGCCCGAGCAGCGCCAGGAGTGGTTGCGCAGCCAGCCGGCACCGACCAAGCCCTGATCCATCCGCTGGCAACCTTTGCTACAGACCGTCCGGCAACGCCCTGACCTCCGACACCGACTCCAGATGGAAGATGAATCTAGGGTCCAGGCAGCAGGCCGGGAGAGCATTGGGGCGCCATTCCAGCACGCCCACCATCTTTGCCGAGACGCGGCGCGACTCGACCACGCTGCGCGCACCGAACAGGTCCATCTCCGCTGCGGGACTGCCACCCAATGTCAGGATCTGCGCATCCGCATCACGGCAATCGTACAAGTACGCGCCGTGATGGGCTGCCGTAGTGGCGCACGCGGGAACCGACAGTTTCCTGCCCGCATAGGCGGCCGGATTTTCGATCAAGCGACCGTAGGCGACGCTCACCAGGCGATCTGCGGTCGGCGACTGGCCGATCGCCAATGCCGGGAGCAGTCCCAGCGCCGCACCCGTAAGCCACCACACTGGGGCCGGCATCATGCGGACGCGTTCAGGCCGCCGGCTCGCGCTGCGGCCATACGGTCTTCGCCAGCAACTCGTCGTTCCAGTCGACCGACAGCGCGCCGTCCTTCAGGAACAGCGCGACGAAGTTGTAGACGTTGCGCGCGTACATCTCGCTGGCGTGCACCGCGCCCATGCTGGCCAGGTCGAGCGGCCCGGCGATGGTCACCCCGTCGTGTTCGTAGCTTTCGCCCGGGCGCGTCAGTTCGCAGTTGCCGCCGGTCTCGGCGGCCAGGTCCACGATCACGCTGCCCTGCTTCATCCCGGCGACCATCGCCGCGGTGATGATCTTCGGCGCGGGCCTTCCCGGCACTGCCGCGGTGCAGACCACCACGTCGATGCCCCGCAGGTGCTCGGCCAGGCGCCGTTGCTGCTCGGCCCGCTCCTCGTCGGTGAGCTGGCGCGCGTAACCGCCCTCGCCGGCCGCGCTCACGCCCAGATCCAGGAACTTGCCGCCCAGCGATTCGATCTGCTCGCGCGTCTCCGGGCGCACGTCGAAACCCTCGACCTGCGCGCCGAGGCG
This sequence comes from Pseudoxanthomonas daejeonensis, assembly GCF_010093205.1. Taxonomy (GTDB): domain Bacteria; phylum Pseudomonadota; class Gammaproteobacteria; order Xanthomonadales; family Xanthomonadaceae; genus Pseudoxanthomonas; species Pseudoxanthomonas daejeonensis. The sequence goes on along the minus strand of NZ_PDWN01000015.1, from coordinate 76,321 downwards.
CCGTGCAGTCGCGATGCCCTGCAGGCCGGCCACGCCGGCGCCGACGATCAGCACCTTCGAAGGCCGGATCGTGCCCGCCGCGGTAGTCAGCATCGGGAAGAAGCGCGGCGCCAGCTGCGCGGCGATCAGTACGGCCTTGTAACCGGCCATGCCCGCCTGCGAACTGAGCACGTCCATCGCCTGCGCACGCGTGGTGCGCGGCAGCCGCTCCAGCGGAAAAGCATGCAGCCCCTGCGCCTGGATCGCGGCAGCGCGCGCTTCGTCGGCCTGCGGATGCAGCACGCCGACCAGCGTCGCGCCCCGCTTCAGCCCATCGATCGCGTCAGCCGTGGGCGCCTGCACGCACAGCACGAGGTCGGCGCTGGCACGCGCACCGGGCCCGGCAAGGGCTGCTCCGGCATCCAGGTAGGCCTGGTCGGTGATGCCCGCACCCAGGCCAGCGCCCGACTCGACCTGCACCTGCGCACCCGCGGCCAGGAGCTTCTTCACCGTTTCCGGCGTGGCTGCAACGCGCTTCTCGCCCCGCGCGCCTTCCTTCAGCACCAGCACTTCGACCGCCATGCGTCCCCTCGCCGTGATCCGGACCGAGCGGCGATGCTAGCAAACCCCGGGCGCGACCCGGCGCCCGGCTGATGGTTTCATCGGAATCGCTGGTGCGGACCCGCGCCGGCGCAAAAGAAAACGGCCACGCCTGCCAGGCGTGGCCGCTTGTCCGGATCGCTTTCCGCGGCCGGCGCCGCGCGGCTCAGTGCAGGGTGACCGCTTCCTGCGGCTGCTGCGGCATGTCCAGACGTTCGATCACGCCCTGCATCGCGCTGTCGAACGCACCGTCGTCGGCGACGTGCATGCGCAGGCGCTCCATCCGCACCATCACCGCCAGTTCCTCCGGCGAGGCCACGCAGAAGCGCACGCCGCGGCGGTTGACGAAGAGCAGTCGCGAGGAGATCGGGCTGACCCACGACAGCTTGCCCGGCTGCACGCGGCCGTCCTTGTCGATGAAGTCCAGCCAGGTGCCGACCGGCAGCGCACGGATGCGGTCGGCATCGGCGTTGTCGAAATCCAGGGTGTCGGTACCGGCAACCAGCTCGATCGCGCCGCGCTCGACCGGAACCGGCTGCGGCAGGGCCACGGCGGGAAGCTCCGGCAATGGCCGTTCCATCTCGGGGCGCGCGTCGGCAACGGCCTGCAGGGTGTCGTGCAGGGCTCCGATGGCCGCTTCGGCAGCATCGCCATGCAGGCCCACGCTCGAGAAGACCTGGCGCAGGCCGGTCTGCCAGTTCTGCAGCCAAAGCTTGCCGACGATGTGGCGCTGGGCCTCGGCCACTTCTTCCAGGACCCCGTCGGCCAGCTCCAGCGATTCGGTGAACACGTCGCCGACCTCACCCTCGCGCAGCAGCGCCAGGGTGATGTGGTGCTGCCACGGGTTGCGCAGGAATTCGGCGACCGCCTGCGGCAGCTGGCGGCCTTCCAGCCGCGAAGCCAGCTCGAACTCGGCGCGGTTGCGCGCCAGCTCCAGCCGTTCCTGGCCGCGCTGGATCTCGGCGGCGCGACGCTCGGTGATCTCGATGCGGCGGCGGTGCTGTTCGAGGAAGTCGCGGAACTCCTCCTCGAGGGTCATGAAGATGGCCAGGTTCTCGTTGAACTCGGCCACGAGGCGGTGGATGACCTCTTCGACCTTGGCCAGCAAGGTGCGTTCGGCAGCGCTCTCGCCCTGGTTGCCCTCGCAGGCCTCGGCCAGCGCGTTGAGCAGGCGCCGCGCCGGATGGGTCTTCTGCACGAACATGCGCCGGTCCAGCAAGGCGACCTTGACGAACGGGACCACCAGCCGGCCGATCAGCTCGCGCGGACGCCCGGCGAGGTCGCGTTCGTCCAGCAGCACGTCGAACAGCATGCCGACCAGGTCGATCGCGTCCTCGTCCTTCGGATCCAGGCGGGTGCTGGCCGGGTCCATGCCCAGCTGGCTGGCGTTGGAAAGCACTTCGCTCTTGAGCCGCTGCGACAGCGACTCCTGCTCGTCGCCGATCGCCGCGCTGAGCGAGGCGCTGGGCGTGGCCTGCAGCAGCGACAGCACCGACAGCATCTCGCGCTGGCTCAGCGGGCGCTGGCCGGCCTGCGCGGCATGCACGCCGGCGGATGCCTGTTCGAGGCCGCCGCGCAGTTCGCGGCTCTGCTGCAACATCTGGTGCAGGGCGTCGAGCAGCATGCCCGAGCCGCCGGGTCCGGCCTGGCCAGCAGCGCCAAAGTCGGGCACATCGATGCCGTGCTCCTGCATCGCGCCGCGGGTTTCCTGCCAGCGCTGCATGAAGCGCGAGGCCCAGGCCGGGGAGTACTCGTCGGCAGCCGGTTCGGCCCAGGCCGAATCGGGCTGGCGTGCCGGTCGAGCCTGTCCGCGCCCGGCAGCCGGGGCGCCCGGCAGCACGCCTTCGCGCACCAGGCGCAGGTCCAGCGCCTCGTACAGCTTGCCCACCGTCGACGACAGGTCGCGCTCGCACAGCTTGATAAGGACCAGGCGCACTTCCGGCGCCAGCTCAGAGGTGGCGAAGGCCTCGTGCACGGCCACGCCGATGTGTTCGGGGCTGATCGGGTTGCTGTCGCTGTCCAGCTCCAGGCCACCGGCAATCCAGCCCAGCCGGCGATCCAGGCGCGCCAGCGCCGGCTTGCAGTCGCGCAGCATCACGCTGGCGAGGTTGCGCACGGCCAGGCGCGATTCCAGTTCGTGTTCGGCCACCAGGCTCAATGCGCCCGCCTGGCTGGACAGGGCCGCCTCGGCCGACAGGGGGGTGCCCACCTCCAGCGACCGCCAGGACAGGGCTAGCTGGGCGCGGAAGCGCGCGGCGATCTCTTCGCGGCGCCGGCGCAGCTCGCGCATGCCATCCAGGAACAGCAGCTGCGATCCACCGGCACGCTCGGCGCGGTCGAACAGGACGTCGTCGTAGCGCGCCACGGACGCGGCGAACGCGTCGCCCAATGGCGGCAGGAACGCATCGCGGACCATCGCGAGCAGGCGCGGGTCTCGTGCATGGTGGAGGGTCGGGTCTTGCTGGGTAGGACTCATGCGCGCAGCTCCGGCGCAGGCAATGGGAGCAGGGGGATGCGGCTCCCCATTGCCGCCAGTGCATCGTACGGGGCCAGCACCCCGGCATCCGTGACCCAGTGGGCAGTTCCTGCCGCCGAGGGGCAACTTGTGCCCATGCCGGTCAGGCCGCCACGGCTGGCATGTCCAGGAAATCGACCACCGACTGCATGGCGCTGTAGAAAGCGTCCTCTTCGCGGTGAAGGCGCAAGCGCCCCAACTGGACCATGGCTGCCAGCTGCTCCGGCGAGGCGACGCAGAAGCGCGACCCGCGCCGGTTGACGAACATGCGCCGGCCGGAGATCGGGCTGACCCAGGCCAGCTTGCCCGGCTGCACCCGGCCCAGGCGGTCGACGAAGTCCAGCCAGGTGCCCAGCGGCAGCGCCTGGAAGTATTCGGCCGTGTCGATGTCGAAGCCCAGCTGCTCGGGCGACTCCTCGGGCAGCGGCGAGTCGGCGGCGTCCTCGATCGCGACCGGGGCCGCTGGCGCCGGCGGCAGCTCCGGCGGGGGCAGGTCCGCCGCCTGGAGTCCGAGCAGCACGTCCAGCAGGGCACCAGCCGCGACCCCGGCAGGGGCGGCCGCCAACCCGGCCTCGGAATAGATCCGTTGCAGCACCGGCCGCTGCGCCTCCAGCCAGGCATCGTCGCGACCTGCCGGGCCGTCGCTGGCCGACAGCAGGCCGTCGGCCAGCTTCAAGGCAGACGCCTGCAACGGGCCATCGGCCGCGGCTTCGCGCAGGGCGATCCGTTCAAAATGCTGCAACCAGGGCCGGCGCAGGAAATCTTCCAGCACCGGCGGCACGGTGCGTCCACGCAGGCGCGCGTCGAGCGCCGTGCCGGCACGGGCGCGCGCATCGAGGCGGCGCTCTTCGGCGCGCTGGAGTTCGGCCGCACGCCGTTCCGCGATCTCGACGCGGCGGCGGTACTGCTCGTGATAGGCGCCGAATTCGGCCTCGGCCTGCAGGAATACACCGAGGTGCTCGTCGAAATCGCGCACCACCCGGGCAGTGATGCCCTGCACCTGCGCCAGCAACGCCAGCTCGGCCGCGGTCTCGGCCGGATTGCCGTCGCAGGCGTCGGCCAGCATGTTCAGCAGGCGCCGCACCGGATGGCTGTCGCGCACGAACAGGCGGGGATCCTGCAACGCGACCTTGGCCACGGGCGCAAGCAGCTGCCCCAGGACCGGCCGCAATTCCGGGCGCAGCTGCGACTCGGCCAGGAGCGCCTGGAACAGCATCGCCACCAGGTCCAGGGTATCGGCGTCGCCTGGGTCGATCCGCACGGTGCCCGGGTCCACGCCCAGCTTCACGGCGTGCGCCAGCACCTCGCGATGCAGCCCCGTGCGCAGGTCGACCGCGGCGTCGATTTCGTCGAAGCCGCCATGCGGTGCGGTCTGCAGCAACGACAGCGCCGAGGCCAGCTCGCGTGGCGACAACGGCCGCGCCCCGGCTCCCGACGCATCGGGTCCCGTGTCGGTACGCGCGCCCTGCAGCAGCCGGTGCAGCTCCGCGGGCAGAAGCTCATGGTCGCCGCGGGCATGCACGTCGATCGGATTGCCCGGAGCTGAGCGCTGCCCCCCCTGCCACTGGCTGAAGAAGCGCGAGATCCAGTCGGGCGATTCGCGCATGGCCGCGGGCTGGCCGGGAATGCCCCGTCGACGCGAACGCCCTTCGGGCAGGTCCACGTTGCGCGCGATGGCAAGCAACTGCCGCTCCAGTCCCTCGTACAGGATGCCGACCCGTTCGACCATGCCCGGCTCGCACAGGCGCACCGAAGCCAGCTGCGCACGGGTGGCCAGGCCGGCGGTGGAGAAGGCGGCATAGACCGCCACCCCCAGGTGTTCGGGCCCGATCGGATTGCTGTCGCCATCGAGTCGGAAACCGCCCGCGATGAAACCCAGGTAGCGGTCCAGACGCATCAGCTCGGGGCGCCACTGCTGCTGGATCGCGCCGGCGAGGTTGCGCACCGCCAGCCGCACCTCCAGCTCGGTATCGGCGACCAGGGTCAGGTCGTTGCCACGCGACAGGGTGCGTTCCACCGACAGCGGCCGGCCGGCCTCCAATGCCTGCCAGGCCTTGGCCAGGTGCGCACGGAAGCGTGCGACCAGCGACTCGCGCTCGCGGCGCAGCTCCTGGATCGCGTCGAAATAGTCCTTCTGCAGCGCGGGCGGCGCCTTGTCCGCCAGCTCGAACAGGCCACTCCCGATTCCGTCCAGCTCCGCGGCGAACGCATCGGCCAGCGGCAGCAGGATGCTTTCCCGTACCTGGTTGAGCAGGTCCAGGTTTCGACTGGGCAATTCGTCTACGAGGGGCGGTGTCTGCATCGGCCTGTGAATTTAAGGCGCGCACATGAACCGCGTGTGCAGGCCCGGTCCGTCCCTGACCCGGGGCGTGCGGGGTGGGCGCCTATACTTCCCACCTTTCGGCACGCTCCGGCCGGACTTGAGCAATTTGAGAGTATGCGCACACTTCCAGCCCTGCAAGCCTTGGACCAGCGACGCTCGGTGCCTTCGATGCAACTGGGTGAACCGGGCCCCGATGAAGCCACCCTGCTGCGCATGCTCGCCTCGGCGGTGCGGGTGCCCGACCACGGGAAACTGGTGCCGTTCCGCTTTCTGCGCATCCACGGCGATGCGCGCCATGCACTCGGCGCGTTCCTGGCGGAGCGCGCCGTGCAACGCGATCCGGACGCACCGCCGCACGCGGTGGAGAAGGATCGCCAGCGCTTCTCGCATGCGCCGGTCGTGGTTGCGGTCATCGCCAGGCTGCAGGCCGGGCACAAGGTGCCCGAACAGGAGCAGCTGCTGACCGCGGGCTGCGCCTGCTTCGCCTTGTTGCAGGCCGCGCAGGCGCTGGACTTCGGTGCGCAGTGGCTGACCGCATGGATGGCGTACGACCCGGAAGTTGCCCGCGTCCTGGGCCTGGTCGATGGCGAACGCATCGCCGGCTTCATCCATATCGGCACGCCGCTGCAGGACGTCCCCGAGCGCGATCGGCCCGACCCGCGGCAGCTGCTCACGGACTGGACGCCGTGAACCTCGAGGATTCCCCCGCCTTCGGCGCGGCAGCAGCCTCGCCGGCGGCACTGCCGACCCTGCACCTGGTCGACGCGAGCCTGTACGTGTTCCGCGCCTGGCACTCGATGCCCGACGAATTCCGCGACGCGCACGGCTGGCCGACCAACGCCGTGCATGGCTTCGCCCGCTTCCTGCTCGACCTGCTCGAGCGCGAACGGCCGCGGCACATCGCCATCGCCTTCGACGAAGCCCTGGACAGCTGCTTCCGCCACCGCCTGTATGCGGCGTACAAGGCCAACCGCGAACCGGCCCCGGAAGAGCTGCGCCGCCAGTTCGCCCACTGCAAGGCCCTGTGCGTGGCCCTGGGGCTGGTGGTGCTGGCCCATCACGACTATGAAGCCGACGACCTGATCGGCAGCGCGGTGCATCGCGCGCGCCCGGCCGGCTACCGCAGCGTCATCGTTTCCGCCGACAAGGACCTGTCGCAGCTGCTCGGCGACCACGACGAGCAGTGGGACTACGCCCGCGCGCAGCGCTGGGGCGCGGCCGGGGTCAAGGCACGGCACGGCGTCCACGCCCACCAGATCGCCGACTACCTGGCCCTGACCGGCGATGCCGTCGACAACATCCCGGGGGTCGGCGGCGTCGGCGCCAAGACCGCGGCGATTCTGCTGGCGCACTTCGGCAGCCTCGACGTGCTGCTGGAACGGATCGACGAGGTCGCCTTCCTGCGCCTGCGCGGGGCCACCCAGGTCGCCAGCCGGCTGCGCGAGCAACGCGAACTGGCCCTGCTGTGCCGCCAGCTGACCACGATCGCCTGCGACGCACCGCTGGATTACGACGGCGCTGCCGCATCGCGCGGAGAAGCCGATCCGGAGATGCTCGACGCGCTGGCCACCACGCTGCGCTTCGGACCGATGACGCGGCGCCGGCTGCGTACGGCCGCAGGCCTGGATGGACACGGCGACGACGCACACCGGTCACCGGTTCCGGCTTAGCATCCGTACATGACCCAAGACATCGACTCTTCCATTTCACTTCCCGCAAACCCGGACATCGCAGGCCCGGAGCGTTCCGCCGAGCCGCGCACCGTCTACGAAGGCCGCTACCAGCGCATGGTGGTGCGAGGGACGTGGGAATACTCCGAGCGGACCCACGCCGGTGGCCTGGCCGCGATCATCATCGCGGTCACCCCGGCCGACGACGTGCTGTTCGTGGAGCAGTTCCGCGTGCCCCTGCAGGCACGCACCATCGAGATGCCCGCAGGCCTGGTCGGCGACGTGCACGCCGGCGAAACGATCGAGCAGTCCTCGATCCGCGAACTCGAGGAAGAGACCGGCTGGACCGCCACGCACGCGGAGGTGCTGATGATCGGCCCGACCTCCTCGGGCGCCAGCAGCGAGAAGATCGCCTTCGTCCGTGCCACCGGCCTGAGCAAGGTCGGCGCCGGCGGCGGCGACGCCAGCGAAGACATCACCGTGCACGCGGTGCCGCGCGCCCAGGCCGCCGCCTGGCTGGCCGGAAAGCTGCGCGAAGGTTATGAGCTGGACGCCAAGCTCTGGGCCGGCCTGTGGATGATCGACCACAACCTGGACGGGACGCCGCGTGGGGCCTGACGCGGGCGGCGGAAGCGGACTGCTTCGTCCGGGCGATCCCCCGCCCTTCGAGCTGCTGCATTCCGGTTCCATCACGCCGTGGCTGTTCGTGGCCGACCACGCAGGCCAGGCGATCCCGCACGCACTCGGCGACCTGGGCCTGCCCGCGGGCGAGATCGACCGGCACATCGGCTGGGACATCGGGATCGCAGGCGTGGCCCGGCAGCTGGCGTCGCTGCTCGGCGCGTGGACGATCCTGCAGAACTATTCGCGGCTGGTCATCGACTGCAACCGGCCGCTGGATTCGGCCACGCTGGTCGCCACCAGCAGCGACGGCACGCCGGTTCCAGCCAACGCCCGGCTCACCGCCGGGGACCGCGATGCGCGCGTGCACGAGATCTTCGCCCCCTACCATGCCCGGATCGCGCAGGCGCTGGACCAGCGCCAGGCTTCCGGCCAACCCACCCTGCTGGTCATGCTGCACAGTTTCACCCCGGCGATGGGCGGCGTGGCGCGGCCCTGGCACTGCGGCGTGCTCTATCACCGCGACGCGCGCCTGGCCCATGCGCTGCGCGATGCGTTGCGCGACGAAGGCGACCTCGTCGTCGGCGACAACCAGCCGTATTCGGTCAGCGATACGAGCGATTACGCCGTCCCGGTGCACGGCGAAGCACGCGGCCTGGCCCACGTGGAGCTGGAGATCCGCCAGGACCTGATCGCCGACGAAGCCGGGCAGCAACTGTGGGCACGTCGACTGGCGCGATTGCTGTCATCGCTCGAAGCCCGCTTCGTCGCACGCTGAGTGGCAAGTGAATCCGTGACCGGCCGCACTGTAACCGGTCCCACCGAGATGCGTTCACGCTGCCCGCGATCCGGCATACTCGGCCGGTTGCCCGCTTCTCCCACGATTTGCACGATGCCAGCGCCACGCTCGATCCTTCTGCCGCTCCTGCTCCCCGTCATGCTCGCCACCCTCGTGGGTGGCTGCGCAATGGGCGGCAGGACCAAGCCATCGCAGAGCGCCTACGAGGCGTTCGATTCCTCCAATACCTACTCGCGCAGCCTCGACCATTCCCCGGCCCAGGCTTGCGAGGCGGTGCGCCGCGCTTTGCTGAGCCAGGGTTTCGTGGTCGGCCGCGCCGAGGCCGACGTGGTCGAGGCGCGCAAGTACTTCCAGCAGGAAGAGAGCCACGAGCAGGTCGAGTTCCGCGCGGTGTGCATGCCGCAGATGCGCGGCGACCAGCAGACCGTGGTCTTCGTCAACGCGGTCCAGGACCGCTACGCGCTGCGCAAGAGCAACACCAATGCCAGCGTGGGCGTGAGCGCACTGGGCTCGTTGTCGCTACCGATCGGCTCCAGCGACGATTCGCTGGTCAAGGTCGCCAGCGAGACGCTGCAGGACCCTAACTTCTACAAGCGGTTCTTCGCCGTGCTCGACCGGTTCCTGCCCGAGGAAATCGAGCGCCCGGCCAAGGCATCGGCCGCGCCCCAGGCGCAACCGACCCTGTTCCCGGTTCCGATGTATCCGCAGCCGTTGCCGGCGGAGCTGTCGCCGGAGGCGGCGCCCGCGCCAGCGCCCGCCACGCCGCCGCCGGCGGCACCCGCTTCGACGCAGGACGCTCCCGCAGTGCTGCCGGTGCCGCCGCCCGCCACGGGCGGCTGAGCGCCTTCAGGGCGCGTGGCGCGCCTGGCTTCAGGCGAACGCGTCGGTGGCGCGCACCAGGGCGTCGATATTTTCCGGCTCGAAGGCCGAGTGTCCCGAAGCCGGCGTGATCTCGAGCCTGGACTTCGGCCAGGCCTTGTGCAGCTCCCATGCGTTCTGCAGCGGGCAGACCACGTCGTAGCGTCCATGCACGATCACGCCGGGAATCCCGGCGATGCGATACACGTCGCGCAGCAGCTGGTCTTCCACCTCGAAGAAGCCGCCGTTGACGAAATAGTGGTTCTCGATCCGGGCGAAGGCCAGGGCGAACTGCGGATCCTGGTGGCTGCTGACGAAATCCTGGTCCACGTGCAGGAAGCTGGTCGCCCCCTCCCACACGCTCCAGGCACGCGCGGCCGCCAGGCGGGTCGCCTCGTCCTCGCTGGTCAGGCGACGGTGGAACGCGGAAATCAGGTCGTGGCGCTCCACCGGCGGAATCGCCGCGATGTAGTGCTCCCAGGCATCGGGGAACAGGCGGTTCGCGCCCTCCTGGTAGAACCACTCCAGCTCCCAGCGACGCAGCATGAAGATGCCACGCAACACCAGCGCGGTGACGCGCTGCGGATGGGTCTGCGCATAGGCCAGCGCCAGGGTCGAACCCCAGCTGCCGCCGAACACCTGCCAGGCCTCGATCCCCAGCTTGGCGCGCAGCTTCTCGATATCGGCCACCAGGTCCCAGGTGGTGTTGTCGACCAGGTCGGCGTGCGGCGTGGAGCGCCCGGCACCGCGCTGGTCGAACAGCACGATCCGGTACCTGGCCGGATCGTGGAAGCGGCGCATTTTCCCGCTCGAACCGCCGCCCGGGCCGCCATGCAGCAGCACCACCGGCGTGCCGTCCGGATTGCCGGATTGCTCGTAGTAGAGCTCGTGGCGGCCGTCGACCCGCAAAGTGCCGGTGTCGAAAGGTTCGATCTCGGGATAGAGCGTGCGCATGCCGTGACTCGCTTCGGACAGGCCTGGAATTCTAGCGCACGCCGCGCGACGCCCCCTTGCGAGCCAACCAGGCTCCGGGGATACGCGCAGCGATGAGGCTGCGCTTGGCACGCTGAGGCCTCTGCTACGGGGACCGCATCGCGGCCTACCCGCGCACCTGCGAGGGCAGGCGTCCGAGAGTGACCCGATCGCGCTGTTCGAGGTCACGCGCGGTCGACACTTCGGCAAAGCCGGCGGCCTCCAGCAGCGCGCGCACCGCCCCACCCTGGTCCAGCCCATGCTCCAGCAGCAGCCAGCCATTCGGCACCAAGTGCCGGGACGCGGCAGCGACGATCGTGCGGATCGCATCGAGCCCGTCCGCGCCGGAAGACAGCGCGCGCGGCGGCTCGTGGCGCAGGTCGCCCTGCGCCAGATGCGGGTCGCCCTCGGCGATGTAGGGCGGATTGCTCGCGATCAGGTCGAAACGGTCACGGCCGAGCGCCTCGTCCCAGTCGCCGCGACGGAACCAGACGTTGTCGAGCCGGTGCGCCTGCGCATTGCGCACGGCCACCGCCAGGGTCGGCGCGCTTATGTCGGTGGCCACCACCGCCGCCACTGGCCGCTCGCTGGCGATGGCCAGTGCGATGGCACCGCTGCCTGTGCCCAGGTCGGCCACCCGCGCGGGGACGTCCGGCCCGATCCGCGCCAGAGCCAGTTCCACCAGCAACTCGGTTTCCGGGCGGGGGACCAGGGTGTCGGGGGTGACTTCGAGGTCCAGGGTCCAGAAGCCCCGCCGGCCGGTCAGGTAAGCGACGGGCTCCCCGGCGGCGCGCCGCTCGACGAGCTGGCGGAAGCCGTCGGCCAGTTCGGCCTCCACCGGGTCGGTCGCATGCGCGAACAGCCAGGCGCGGTCCCGGCCCAGGGCATGGGCCAGCAGCGGTTCCGCGTCCTCGCGCGCAATGCGGCGCGCGGCTTCACGCAGCAGGGAGTCGGGTCGGCAGGACGTGTCGGTGTGGCTCATCGGCGGAACGATGGACCAAGCGCGCGCCCCTGCCAATGCCTGTCCGCGCCGCATCGCCGCATCGCCGCATCGCCGCATCGCACCAAAGAGCATCTCTGGGCTACGATAGGCACCGACTATCTATTTAATTCCTTTAATCGATTTGATCTGTCTATCGAAGATCCCTAGCATGGCGATCATTCCCTTCACCCACCACCGAAAGGACCTCCCCATGTCCCTGATCAACACCCCGATCAAGCCGTTCAAGGCCACCGCCTTCCAGAACGGAGAGTTCATCGAAGTTTCCGACGCCAGCCTCAAGGGCAAGTGGTCGGTCCTGATCTTCATGCCGGCCGCCTTCACCTTCAATTGCCCGACCGAGGTCGAGGACGCCGCCAACAACTACGCCGAGTTCCAGAAGGCCGGTGCCGAGGTCTACATCGTGACCACCGACACCCACTTCTCGCACAAGGTCTGGCACGAGACCTCCCCGGCCGTGGGCAAGGCCCAGTTCCCGCTGGTCGGCGACCCGACCCACCAGCTGACCCGCGCCTTCGGCGTGCACATCGAGGAAGAAGGCCTGGCCCTGCGCGGCACCTTCATCATCAACCCGGAAGGCGTGATCAAGACGCTGGAAATCCACAGCAACGAGATCGCCCGCGACGTGTCCGAGACCCTGCGCAAGCTGAAGGCTGCGCAGTTCACCGCCGCCAACCCCGGCCAGGTGTGCCCGGCCAAGTGGAAGGAAGGCGCCCAGACCATCGCTCCGTCGCTGGACCTGGTCGGCAAGATCTAACTGCCGCACCCGCCCTCCCCGCCCGCGCGGGGCGGGCACCTGCTCCCGCGATCCATCGCGGGAGTGGACCGGAGCCATCGCTCCCACGCAGCCGCCCGTCGCGTTACGCCACGCAGGTCACGTCGGCTCCGGTCCACTCCTTCGCCTGCAGCGCCCGTTCCCGCGGGCGCGACGGCAGCGGCTTGCCGCCGCCGACCCGCCAGCCCCCTCCCCCAAGGAGCCGCGCCATGTTGGATGCCAGCCTCAAGACCCAGCTCCAGGCCTACCTGGAACGCCTCACCCGCCCGGTGCACCTGGTCGCCTCGCTCGACGACGGCGCCAGCTCGGCCGAAATGCTCGCGCTGCTGCAGGACATCGAAGCGCTCTCGCCGCAGGTCAGCCTGGAAGTGCGCCGCGACGACGCGCAGCGCAAGCCCTCCTTCGCCGTGACCAGCCCCGGCCACGACATCTCGCTGGCGTTCGCCGGCCTGCCGATGGGCCACGAGTTCACCTCGCTGGTGCTGGCCCTGCTGCAGGTGGGCGGCCATCCATCCAAGGCGGCGACCGAGGTGATCGAGCAGGTGAAGTCGCTGAACGGCGAATTCGCGTTCGAAACCTATTTCTCGCTGTCCTGCCAGAACTGCCCGGACGTTGTCCAGGCGCTGAACCTGATGGCCGTGCTGAACCCGAAGATCAGGCACGTGGCGATCGACGGTGCGCTGTTCCAGGACGAAGTCGAAGGCCGCCAGGTGATGTCGGTGCCGACCATCTTCCTCAACGGGCAGATGTTCGCCGCCGGCCGTATGGGCCTGGAGGAGATCGTCGCCAAGCTCGACACCGGCGCCGAAAAGCGCGAAGCGGAAAAGATCGCGAAAAAGCCCGCGTTCGACGTGCTGGTCGTCGGTGGCGGCCCCGCCGGCGCGGCGGCGGCGGTCTATGCCGCGCGCAAGGGCATCCGCACTGGCGTGGCGGCCGAGCGCTTCGGCGGCCAGGTGCTGGACACCATGGCCATCGAGAACTTCATCTCGGTACCGCATACCGAGGGCCCGAAGCTCGCCGCCGCGCTCGAGCAGCACGTGCGCGGGTACGAGGTCGACGTGATGAACCTGCAGCGCGCGACCGCGCTGGTTCCGGCCGGCGACGACGGGCTGGTCGAGGTCAAGCTGGCCAACGGCGCCTCGCTGAAGTCCAAGAGCGTGATCCTGTCCACCGGCGCCCGCTGGCGGCAGATGAACGTGCCGGGCGAAGACCTGTACCGCAACAAGGGCGTGGCCTACTGCCCGCACTGCGACGGCCCGCTGTTCAAGGGCAAGCGCGTGGCGGTGGTCGGCGGCGGCAACTCCGGCGTCGAGGCCGCGATCGACCTGGCCGGCATCGTTTCCCATGTCACCCTGATCGAGTTCGACGGCACGCTGCGCGCCGACGAGGTCCTGCAGCGCAAGCTGCGCAGCCTGCCCAACGTGCGCATCATCACCAGCGCGCAGACCACCGAAGTGCTGGGCGACGGGCAGAAGGTCACCGGCCTGACCTATACCGACCGCGTCGGGCACGACTCCCACCGTATCGACCTGGAAGGCGTGTTCGTCCAGATCGGCCTGCTGCCCAATACCGAATGGCTCAAGGGCACGGTCGAGCTGTCGCCGCGCGGCGAGATCATCGTCGATGACCGCGGCCAGACCAGCGTGCCGGGCGTGTTCGCCGCCGGCGATTGCACCACCGTCCCGTACAAGCAGATCGTGATCGCGATGGGCGAAGGCTCCAAGGCCGCGCTGGCCGCATTCGACCACCTGATCCGCAGCTCGGCACCGAAAGCCGAGCCGGTCGCGGAAGCGGCGTGAACACGCTAGGGTGGGCCCCGTGGCCCACCCGCCGCATGCCACGCCGGGCCACGATCGACGCACGTTCCGGGAGGATTGCCGGCAATGAACCTGCGTGACCTGAAATACCTGGTGGCCCTGGCCGATCACAAGCATTTCGGTCGCGCCGCGGCTGCCTGCCATGTCAGCCAGCCGACGCTGTCGACCCAGATCCGCAAGCTCGAGGACGAACTGGGCGTTCCGCTGGTCGAGCGCGCGCCGCGCAAGGTGATGCTGACGCCGGCAGGGCGCGAAGCGGCCGAGCGCGCGCGCCGGATCGTGGCCGAAGTCGAGCAGATGAAGGAAGCCGCGCGCCGCAGCCAGGACCCGGAGGCCGGCACGGTGCGCCTCGGGATTTTCCCGACCCTGGCGCCCTACCTGCTGCCGCATGTGATCCCGCGCGTGCGTGCCCGCTTCCCCCAGCTGGAACTGCTGCTGGTGGAAGAGAAGAGCGACGAACTGCTGGCTCGCCTGCGCAACGGAAGGCTGGACGCGGCGGTACTGGCCCTGCCGGTGCACGACGAGCAACTGCATGCCGAGTTCCTGTTCGAGGAACCGTTCGTGCTGGCCGTGCCGGAGAACCATCCCCTGTCGCAGCGCCAGTCCTTGACCCTGGACGAACTGGCCGACCAGCGGCTGCTGCTGCTGGAGGATGGCCATTGCCTGCGCGAGCAGGCGCTCGACGTGTGCCGCCTGTCCGGGGCGCACGAGAAAACGGAGTTCCGCGCCACCAGCCTGGAGACGCTGCGGCAGATGGTCGCGGCCAATGTCGGCGTGACCCTGCTGCCGACCCTGGCGGTGAAGCCGCCGGTGGCCCGCTCCGAGAACATCCACCTCTTGCGATTCACCGACTCGCAACCCAGCCGCAGCATCGCCATGGCCTGGCGCCGCAGCTCGGCCATGGCGGGTTTCCTACAGCACCTGGCGCAGGTCTTCCGCGAGCTGCCACCGGGCCTGCTTTCGCCCGTGGACAACGCCCCAGGGCCTGGCCAGGCGACCGCCGCCGCCCCGCCGCCCCGCAGCGACTGGGGCTGAACCCGGCCGCTCCGCGAAGGCCGGCGCCCGGTTGAAACACGGCCCGTTCCGGGCTACGGTTTCACCACAACCCAGAGACCCGGGGGCGGAAGCGGAAACGCGCCGCCCTTTTCTCATGTTCGCCATCCCCGCGCACCCGTCGCGCGACCCACCGTGAGGACTTCCATGACCGCCCAACCCACCAGTGGCCTGCCGCCATCCCTGATCATTTCCAGCCGCGACCTTACCCGGCTCGAAGCCCTGCTCGATTCACCGGTGCTGAGCCGCCATCCGGCCGCGCTCGCCCTGATCGATGAACTCAACCGGGCCGAGGTGCGGCCACCCGAGCAGATGCCTGCCGACGTGGTGACCATGCATTCGCAGGTCGAATGCGAAGACATCGCCAGCGGCGAGCGCCACGTGCTCACCCTGGTCTATCCGAATGAAGCCGACGTGGAGCGCGGCCGCGTTTCCGTGCTGGCACCGGTGGGCAGCGCCCTGCTCGGCCTGTCGGTCGGCCAGTCGATCGACTGGGAAGCGCCCGGTGGCCGCAGCCTGAAACTCAGGGTGATGTCGGTCCGCTACCAGCCTGAAGCGGCGGGCAACTTCCATCGTTGATCTGCGGCCGCGCCGCGTGACGCCCGGTGGAAGTACCTGCAGGCGGCGAGGCCGTAGCCGGATGCGCGACGGCGCCCGTGCCGGCCTGGCGCCTCGAAACCCCTGCCGAGACCTGCGCGTACCCACAAAAAAGGCGGCCCACCGGGCCGCCTTTTTCATGTGGCCGGGATACGGGCTCAGCCGCCACGCGCCTCCAGCGCCGCCACCGCCGGCAGGGTCTTGCCCTCGAGGAACTCGAGGAACGCGCCGCCGCCGGTGGAGATGTAGCTGACATCACCGGCGATGCCGTACTTGTCGACCGCCGCCAGGGTGTCGCCACCTCCGGCGATCGAGAACGCCTTCGAGGTGGCGATCGCGCGCGCCAGCGTCTCGGTGCCCTTGCCGAACGCATCGAACTCGAACACGCCCACCGGCCCGTTCCATACGACCGTGCCTGCGGAACGGATCAGCTCGGCGTAACGCTGAGCGGTCTGCGGGCCGATATCGAGGACCATGTCGTCCGCACCGACCTCACCGACCGCCTTCACCGACGCCGGGGAATCGGCCTTGAACTCGGCCGCCACCACGACGTCCACCGGCAGCGGGATCTCCGCACCCCGCGCCCTGGCATCGGCATCGATCTTGCGCGCGGTGTCGAGCAGGTCGGCCTCGTACAGCGACTTGCCCACGCCGTGGCCTTCGGCCGCGATGAAGGTGTTGGCGATACCGCCGCCGACGATCAGCTGGTCGACCTTGCCGACCAGGCTGGTCAGCAGTTCGAGCTTGGTCGACACCTTGCTGCCGGCAACAATCGCCAGCAAAGGCCGCGCCGGATTGGCCAGCGCCTTGTCCAGCGCATCAAGTTCGGCCATCAGCAGCGGGCCACCGGCGGCGACCGGGGCGAAGCGGATCACGCCGTGGGTCGAGGCCTGTGCGCGGTGCGCGGTCCCGAATGCATCCATCACGAACACGTCGCACAGCGCCGCGTACTTCTTCGACAGGGCTTCGTCGTCCTTGCCCTCGCCCACGTTCATGCGGCAGTTCTCCAGCAGCACGACCTGGCCGGGCTTCACGTCCACGCCGTCGACCCAGTCGCGCACCAGCGGCACGTCCACGCCCAGCAGTTCGGACAGCCGCGCGGCGACCGGCGCCAGCGAATCGGCCTCGCTCCACACGCCTTCCTTGGGTCGGCCCAGGTGCGAGGTGACCATGACCGCCGCACCCTTCTCCAGCGCCAGCTTGAGGGTCGGCACCGAAGCGGTGATGCGCTGCTCGGAGGTGATCCGGGCGGGCTGTCCCTCGGCATGCTCGATCGGCACGTTGAGGTCCTGCCGGATCAGCACGCGCTTGCCGGCAAGGTCGAGGTCGGTCATCCGCAGGATGGTCATCGTTGCGTTCTCGGTATCCGATGGGGGGAAGGCGCGATCCGGGCGATGCGGCCCGGCGCGGACGCGCATTGTCCCGCCCGCGCGCCGGCGCGGCAAACCCGGGTCAGTCGCGCGGCGGGCGCTGGCGCAGCAGGCTCAGGCCCAGCGCGGCCACCAGCACGGCGCCACCGACCAGCAACGCCCACAACAGGCCGGACTTCCAGTCGATGTCGCGCCGCGGCTTCAGCGCGCGATCGCCGGCGAGTTCTTCGGGCGCATCGGCCAGGTACGCCGGCGCCGGTTGCCAGCCGGCACCGCGCTGGCGACGCAGCGCATCGAGCAGGCCCGGGATCGGCGCATCGGCACGCGCGGCATTGGCGCTGCCGGCGGCCAGCGCATAGGGCGGCTCGCCCTGGGCGAGGAACACCATCACCTCGGGCTGGTATCCCAGCCGCAGCACCGGCACCGCGTCGCCGACCGGCGTGCTGGCGCCCAGGCGCCAGTGGCGGTCGCGCACCGGCGTGGCCAGCGGTTTGGGCTCGGAATGGTTGGCTTCACCGCTGCCGGCGCCGACCTGGAATGCCATCCACGGCCCCGCCCGCCACAGCCATGACGCATCGGTGCGTTCACGGCTGTGCAGGGTCCATTCCAGCGCGCTGTTGCCCGGCAGGCGCACGTCGGCGCGCTCGACCGGGAAACGCCCGGGCAGGACGAACTCGAAATAGTCGCGGCCGCCTTCCTTGCGACGCTCACCGGCGATCTCGACCCATTCCCAGCGCGCCTCCGGCGGTGGCGGTGCCAGTTCCGCGGTCACCCCCGTCAGCACCGGTACCGGTCCGGGACGCAACGGCAGCAGCCGCAGGTAGCGGGCCTGGCCGTCCAGCACGATCCGGCCCTGGCGCAGGCGTTCGCCTCCGCGCTCCAGGTCCAGCAGGGTCGTGCCCTCGTTGAGCGTGCGCCACTGGCGCAGGTCGTTGCTGCCTTCGATCCGGTAGCGCGCCTGCAACGACTGCACCGGCCGCTCCCATTCGAGCAGCAGCGCGCGTAGCGGCTCGCGCAGCCGACTGGCGTCCACCAGCCATTGGCCGTGCGCCAGGGCTGCGCCCTCGCGCGCGGGCACCTCGGCCTCGATGCGGACGATGCCGCCCTCTTCGTCGCGCTCGGCGACCAGGTGCAGGTCGCCGCCGCCTGCCGCCGGATCGATCGCCGGCAACGGGAACCAGGGCAGCCCCAGCATCCGCGGCGGCTGCGCCAGCGGCTGCGCGGGCGAAAGCAGGGCCGACGGCAACGGCTGGCCCTGTGCGTTGAACACGTCGATGTCGCGCAGCGAAGGCTGGCTCGCGCTGCGGTACACCGCTTCGTCCAGCACGACCCGGTAGGCACCGCTCTCCTCCTGGCCCAGGGTCAGCGGCCACTGCCGCGCGTAGTCCTCGCGCGCGGCGGCGCTGGCGCCCATGGAGACGAACGCAAGTGCGAGCCACAACCCGTGCGACCACCGTGCGGTGCTCATGCCTGCGATTCCTCCTGCAAGGTGCCATGCGTGCGCGGTGGCGCGGGCGCCAGGTAGCCGACGATCGTGCACAGCACGCCGTAGGCGATGAACGAGACGATGCCCAGCAGGCCACCAAGGTGCTGGCGATCGACCAGCAGCAGCTTGGCCAGGACCACGCCCATCAGCACTGCGCCGGCCAGCCACAGCCCGCGCTGGCCGCGGCGCGAGCCGACGACCCAGCCGATCACACCGAGCACGCTCCAGACCACGGTCAGGCTGGTCTGGGCAAGGCTGGTGGAAACGAGGTCCGCATTCCACGCAATGCCACCCCAGTGGTGCACGCCACGCAACGTGGTCGCCGTCAGCAGCAGGAAACCGCCCAGCGCGACCACGCCGGTCCGCAACCGGCCCAGGTCCGAAGACGCTCTTGCCGACCACAGCCACGCGCCGGCCAGCGCGAGCGCGAGCAACTGCGCCAGTTCGGCCGGGTTGAGCAGCGGCAGCCAGGGCAACGGCGCGGAGGGCGCCGGCTGCGCCAGCGCCAGCAGCCAGCCCATCGCGATCACCGCGAAGACCAGGGCCAGCAGCGGGTTGCGCAATGCATCCGCTTCGTCGCCGCGCGGGAACGCCAGCCATGCCCAGTGCCACAGCGCGGCCGCGGCCAGCGCCAGCCAGGGCAACGCCATCAGCGCCAGCAGCCAGCCCTGCGCGAGCCCGGCCTGCCCGGTCCACCACACCGCTTCCAGCGTGAGCAGCACCGGCCATGCCAGCCACCAGGCGAACTGGACCGCACCCGCGCTGCCCGATGCGTCATCGCGCAGGCACCACAGGCTGCGCAGCCCGAGCACTGCGAACACACCCCACGCCAGCCCGCCCCAGCCACCACCCAGCGGATGCGCATGCACCGCGTCCTGCCACAACGCCAGCGGCATCGACAGCGCGAACGCGGCGAACACGGTCAGCGCCAGGGCGCGCGCCGGGCGCAGGCGGTGCACTTCGGCGGCGAGCCAGGCGCTGCCAACCACGAACACGAGCAGCGCATCGGGACGCACGTCCGCATCGACGAACCGATGGATCTCGTGCACGCCATTGCCCGTCCACCAGGCCAGGCCCCACAGGTAGAACACCAGTGCACCCAGCGTCGACCCGTGCAGGCGCGACGCCCAGGCGCTGGCCAGTCCCGCCAGCGCGATCAGCAGCAGGCTCATCGCGGTCGGGTTGAGCAGCGCGCGGGTGTCGCCGGCGATGCTGTCGACGCCCACCACCACCGCGCACGCGGCCAGCAGCTGCAGCGCCGAACCGGTGAACCGCGGCAGCCACCTCTGCTGGCGCAGCCCCAGCCAGACCAGGCCGGCGCCCTCCAGCGCGAACACGCTGGCGGTGGCACGCGCCGACAACGCCAGCGGCACCGCGAGCGTGGCGAAGCCCACCGCGAGGATCGCGTACGACTGGCCGAGCACCGCGTAGCCGGCGCGCCGCAGCAGGCTCCATGCCAGCCCCGCGTACAGCACGCCCAGGCCGAGGGCACACAGCGCCAGCGGCATGCGCGCGCCATCGACGAAGCGTCCTTCCATCAGCCCCGCCTGCAGGGCGAAGGCCACCAGCGGCGTGCCGAACACCAGGCAGCCGTCGACCAGGTCGCGGCGTCCTTCCGGTTGGCGCCGCGCGAACAGGATCGGCACGACGAGGTAGAAGACGAAGAACAACACCAGGAACGGCTGGGTGGTGCCGTATTTCTCCGGCTGGTAACCGCTCGCGCCCCACAGGCTCCCGATGCCGAAGGTGAAGGCGAAGCCGAGCAGGTTGAGGATTCGCCAGGAGCGGAACCAGGCGATGGCCACGATCGCCGCGTTGAGCAGCGCGTAGTACGAGAACAGCGCCACGTGGTTGCCACTGCCGGTCGACAGCCACAACGGGGCCAGGAATCCGGCCAGCAGCGCGAACACGGCCAGGGCCTTGGCGTCCTGCAGCACCGCCAGCAGGCCCATGCCGGCCACCAGCAGCACGCTGATCGCGAACGCCGGTCCGGCGTCGATCACGCCATAGAGTTTGAACGCCGCGAAGACCGTCAGCAGCAGCACGCCGATCGCCCCGCCCTGCAGGCTCAGCGCGAAGACGCGGTTGCTCTCGCGCCGCCGCCAGGCGAAGCCCAGGGCAGCCAGCGCCACGGCCGCCACGCCAGCCAGGCGCAGCTCCAGCGGCAACACGAACAGGCCCTGGTCGCTGGCGTACTTGAGCAGCGCGGCCACGCCGGCCAGCAGCACCAGCATGCCGATCTTCACCGGCACGTTGCCCACGGTGAACCAGCGCTTGATCGTGCGCAGCAGCGCGTTCTCCGGCGGTGCCATGGGCGCATGCGAGACGCGGGTCGAGGCCGCGGCAACACGCGCGCGCGTCGCGGCGTCGACCGTCGCGCCGGCGGCATCGGCGCGCTGGCCCGACGGCGGCAGCGGTGGCGGCGCGGAAGAAACCGCACTGGGCGCGGAGGGTGGCGTGATCGGCGCGTCGTTCACCGGTTCCGGTGGCTGTGGCACCGATGCCTGCGCCAGCACCCCGGGCGAGGCAGCCGCGCCTGAATCCCGGGCCTGCCGCATCAGCTCCGACAGCGTCGGGGCATCTGCGGCCGCGTCCGTGGGCGCAGTCCGCGACGGCACGGGCGCGGGCACCGCAACGCTGTCGCGCGCGCGCTCGCGACTGGTCGCGAGCTGCAGTTCCGCCAGGTTGCGCTCCAGTCCGGCCACCCGTCCCTTGAGCGAGGACAGCGACACCAGCGCGACGATCAGCAGTACGGGCATGGCCAGCAACGCCAGGCCCACGATCACGAGTATCCCCACCATGCCGTCCATCCCTCCCCCGTCCGAATCGGTACGCATCGCGCAGCGGTAGCCGGCGATCCCTGCCGGTCATGGCGTCGGCAGCGTCGGCGATGCGCGACGGTAATGCAAGACCGGCACGCCCCGTAAGGGGAGCGTTAAAACGAGAAAGGGCGCCGTATGGCGCCCTTCCCCTTGCAACGTGTCGAAGGCCTGCCGGCTGCTTACTTGGCGGCGATGACCCGGACCATTTCCAGGCACTTGTTGGAGTAGCCCCATTCGTTGTCGTACCAGGCGACCAGCTTGACGAAGGTCGGGTCCAGCGCGATGCCGGCATCGGCGTCGAAGATCGAGGTGCGGGTATCGCCGCGGAAATCGGTGGCCACGACCTTGTCCTCGGTGTAGCCGAGGATGCCCTTCAACGCGCCTTCGCTCTGCGCCTTGATCTCGGCCTTGATCTCTTCGTAGCTGGCCGGGTTCTCGAGCTCGGCGGTCAGGTCGACGACCGACACGTCCGAGGTCGGCACGCGGAAGCTCATGCCGGTCAGCTTCTTGTTCAGCGCCGGGATCACCACGCCGACGGCCTTGGCCGCGCCGGTCGAGGACGGGATGATGTTCTCGAGGATGCCGCGGCCGCCGCGCCAGTCCTTGTTGCTCGGGCCATCGACGGTCTTCTGCGTCGCGGTGGCCGCGTGCACGGTGGTCATCAGGCCGCGCTTGATGCCCCACTTGTCGTTGAGCACCTTGGCCAGCGGCGCCAGGCAGTTGGTGGTGCAGGATGCGTTGGAGATGATCGCCTGACCGGCATAGGTGTCGTGGTTGACGCCGTAGACGAACATCGGCGTGTCGTCCTTGGACGGCGCCGACAAAAGCACCTTCTTGGCACCCGCATCCAGGTGCTTCTGCGCGGTGGCCTTGTCCAGGAACAGGCCGGTCGATTCGATCACGACCTCGGCGCCGACCTCGTCCCACTTCAGGTTGGACGGGTCGCGCTCCTGGGTCAGGCGGATCTTCTTGCCGTCGACGACCAGGGTGTTGCCCTCGACCTTGACGTCGCCCTTGAAGCGGCCGTGCACGGAGTCGTACTGCAGCATGTAGGCCAGGTATTCCGGCTCGAGCAGGTCGTTGATCGCGACGATCTCGATGTCCTTGCCGAAATTCTGCACCGCCGAACGCAGCACGTTGCGGCCGATGCGGCCGAAGCCGTTGATGCCAACCTTGATCGCCATTGCTGAGGACTCCTGACGCCGCGGCGCGCGCGGCCGTGATGGATAGGACTGAAGCGGGTTGAAACGAGGCGGCCATTCTAGCACCGGCCCCTCGATCGGCCGGGGCCGCCTTGACTGCGATCAAGGCGCGCCACGCGCCAGGGCCGGACACTGGCTCCCCCCCCACGAGCCATGAGCGCTTACCCATGAAACAGAAGCTCCTCCCCGCCCTGTTCGCCGCCGGCCTGGCCGTCGCGGCCGCCCCGGCCTTCGCCCAGTCCGCCGGCGACTGGACCCTGGGCTTGGGCGTGCACCAGGTCGACCCGAAGTCGGACAACGGCACCCTGGCCGGCGGCACCCTGCCGCTGTCGATCGACAGCGACGCCAAGCCGAGCCTGACCTTCGAATACTTCCTGCGCGACAACCTGGGCCTGGAAGTGCTGGCGGCGTGGCCGTTCCAGCACGACATCTCGGTCAAGGGCGTCGGCCGGGTCGGCAGCACCAAGCACCTGCCGCCGACGTTCAGCCTGCAGTACCACTTCAACGACAAGGGCGTGGTCTCGCCGCTGCTGGGCGTGGGCCTGAACTACACCACGTTCTTCAGCGAGGACACCCGCGGCGCGCTTGAGGGCGCCAACCTGAAGCTGGGCGATTCCTGGGGCCTGGCCGCGCATGCGGGCCTGGACTTCCGGGTCAGCGAGAAGGCCGCCATCCGCGTGGACGTGCGCTGGATCGACATCGACACCAGCGTCCGCGTCGACGGCGTGCGCGTGGGCTCCGCCAACATCGATCCACTGGTGTACGGCGCCGCTTATGTCATGAAGTTCTGATGACGGCGCGGGAGTGGCGGCGGCCGGTCGGTTAGAGTGCCGGCATGACCGACGCGACTCCCGCTCCTTCGATCCCCGCTTCCACCCGGCAATCCCCTGCGCGACGCTCGCCCACGCGTGCGTCGCGTCTTTTCACCCAGCGAACGCGGCGACTGGGCGCGTTGCTGTTCCTTCCGGTCGCGCTGGCGATCGCCCTGCCCGTCCACGCCTGGGGCGCGCTCGGCCATCGCCTGGTGGCCCGCCTCGCCGAGGACGGACTGACACCACAGGCCCGCGCGGGCGTGGCCCGCCTGCTGCAGGGCGAAACCGAACCCACCCTGGCCGGCATCGCGACCTGGGCCGACGAACTGCGCGGCAACGATCCGGAACTGGGCAGGCGCTCCGCGCGCTGGCACTACGTCAACATCGGCGGCGACCACTGCGCCTACCAGGCCGCGCGCGACTGCCCCGGCGGCGACTGCGTGGTCGCGGCGCTGGAAACGCAGGCCCGGATCTTGGCCGACCCGGCACGCACCGACGCCGAGCGCCGCCAGGCGCTGAAGTTCGTCGTCCATTTCGTCGGCGACGCCCACCAGCCACTGCATGCCGGTCACGCCGGCGACCGCGGCGGCAACGACTACCAGGTCAACTGGCGCGGCAAGGGCAGCAACCTGCATTCGCTGTGGGACAGCGGCATGCTCAACTCCCAGAACCTGGATGAGGACGCCTGGCTGGCGCGGCTGCGCGCATTGCCCGCGCCGGCCCCGGTGTCGCCGCTGCCGGCGCGTGCGCCGCAGGCATGGGCCGAGCAGTCCTGCCGGCTGGTCATCGCGCCAGGGTTCTATCCGCCAGGCCATGTGATCGACGACGCGTACGTCGCCGCGCACCTGCCCGCTGCCGAAACGCAGTTGCGCCTGGCGGGCGCGCGGCTGGCCGCCACCCTCAATACCGCTTTCGGCGCCACTTACTGACCTGCCCGGACGCCCTCATCATCCACAGCCTCCCTTCGCCGTAGCCCGCCCAAACCGGAGAACGACGGCATGTCCGCACCGGAAATTCCGATGTTCCGTTCCCTGGCGACCGTGTTGCTGGCGGCCACCTTGGCCGCGTCCCCGTTCGTGGTCCGCGCCGCCGACGCACCGGTGACCGTGTTCGCCGCGGCCAGCCTCAAGGAGTCGATGGACGAGGCCGCCCTCGCCTACGGGAAAGCCACCGGCACGCCGGTGCGCGTTTCGTACGCGGCCAGCTCGACGCTGGCGCGGCAGATCGAACAGAGCGCGCCCGCGCAGGCCTTCGCCTCCGCCGACCTGGAATGGATGGACTACCTGCAGCAGCGCAACCGCATCGACGCCGCCACTCGCCACGACCTGCTCGGCAACCGCCTGGTCCTGGTCGCACCGCAGGGCAGCGCGGTGAAGGTCGACCTGGCCAAGCCCGGCTCGATCGCCGGCGCCTTGGGCGAAGGTCGGCTGGCGCTGGGCCAGACCGCGACCGTACCGGCGGGGAAATACGCACGCACCGCGCTGGAATCGCTGGCGCAATGGGAACCGGTGAAAGCCAGGCTCGCCGAATCGGAAAGCGTGCGCGCGGCGCTGATGCTGGTGGCGCGCGGCGAAACGCCGCTGGGTGTCGTCTATGCCTCCGACGCGAAGGCCGAGCCGCGCGTGCGCGTGGTGGCGACCTTCCCCGCCGGCAGCCATCCGCCGATCGTGTATCCGGTCGCGGCGCTGCGCGACGCCCCCGCTCCGGCTCGCGATTTCGTGCGCTGGCTTTCCTCGCCCGAGGCACGCGCGATCTTCGAGCGTCGCGGCTTCGACGTGCTCGACTGAGGCCTCACGTTGACCTCCTGGTTCTCGCCCGAGGAAATGACCGCCATAGGCCTGAGCCTGAAGGTGGCCAGCGTGGCCGCGCTCGCCAGCCTGCCGCTGGGCGTGGCCGTCGCATGGCTGCTGGCGCGCCGGCGATTCCCGGGCAAGGCCCTGCTCGATGCGCTGGTGCACCTGCCGCTGGTGCTGCCACCGGTGGTGATGGGCTACGCGCTGCTGGTGATGTTCGGCAGCCAGGGACCGATCGGCGCCTGGCTGCACGACACGTTCGGCATCACCCTGGCCTTCCGCTGGACCGGCGCGGCGCTGGCCTGCGCGGTGATGGGCTTCCCGCTGATGGTGCGCGCGATCCGGCTGTCGATCGAGAACGTGGACCGCAAGCTCGAACAGGCCGCCGCCACGCTCGGCGCGGCGCCGTGGCGCGTCTTCCTCACCGTCACCCTGCCGCTGGCCTGGCCCGGCCTGGTGGCCGGCGCGGCGCTGGCCTTCGCCAAGGCGCTGGGCGAATTCGGCGCGACGATCACTTTCGTCTCGGCCATCCCCGGCGAGACGCAGACGTTGTCTTCGGCGATCTACGGCCTGATGCAGGTGCCCGGCGGCGAAGCGGGGATCTGGCGCCTGGCGGCGGTATCGCTGCTGATCTCGCTCGGCGCCTTGCTGCTGTCGGAATGGCTGGTGCGGCGCAAGCGCAGCGCGGAGGACGAAGCATGAGCCTGTCGCATTGCACCCCGCTCCGCCGCGCGGACGCACCCGCACGCCGCGGGGTCCGCCCATGCTGAGCCTTGACCTGCAGCTGCAGCGCGGCGGCTTCCGGCGCCACGTCAGCATCGAGGAACAGGCACGCGTGGTCGCGCTGGCCGGGCCCTCGGGCGCGGGCAAGACCACCGTGCTCAATGCCATCGCCGGGCTGGTGCGACCGGTCTCCGGCCACATCCGCATCGACGACCGCGTGCTCTACGACAGCGCGCGCGGGATCGACGTGCCTACCCACCGCCGTCGCATCGGTTACGTATTCCAGGATGCGCGCCTGTTCCCGCACCTGGACGTGGCGCGCAACCTGCGCTACGGGCGCCATGGCGATGCGCAATCGCGCTTCGGCTTCGACGCCGTGGTCGAACTGCTCGGCATCGGGCACCTGCTGGCGCGGCGCACCGCGAACCTCTCCGGTGGCGAAGCGCAGCGCGTGGCGATCGGTCGCGCCCTGCTGTCGCAACCGGCGATCCTGCTGTTCGACGAGCCGCTGACCGCGCTGGACCCGGCGCGGCGCGAGGAACTCATCCCCTACCTGCAGCGCGTGCGCGACGAAGTGCGCCTGCCGATGCTGTACGTCAGCCACCATCCGGACGAGGTACGGCGGCTGGCCGATGCGGTGCACGTGTTCGACTAGCATGCATCGTTGCATGCACGCACGTGCGACAGGCTCGCGCCCTTGAATGGAGCGCGTGAAGCCCAGCGCCACGCCTACCGCATGGAGCATCGCCGATCACGCCCGTCGCACCGCCGCGTTCAGTGCTTCCGCTGCGCCGCGCCCACCTGCTGGCGGCCATTGCGAACCTCGAACGTGAACGCGTAGGCCAGCGTCACCGCCACCCGCCTGGCTTCGGTCACCGCGCCCGCGCAACCGGTGCCGTTCCAGTCGCGATCGCGTGTGGCCGCATCCGGGTAGTCGCAGAACACCGCTGGCTCGAAACGCCAGCCGGAGATCGCGCGCAGCACCGCGTCGCCCAGTTGCGGCTGCATCTTCGGGCCCATGCATCCGGGATCTTCCAGCAGGGCGATTTCGCGCACGCCGCCATCGGTATCCACCACGAACCCCGCGCACAGCGTAGTCGGCGGCAGGTCGCGCAATTCGTATCCTTGCGGGAAGCCCGGCGGCGCATTGTCCCGCGGCGCCGGGAACACGAAAGCCTGGTTGGCCGCCATCTCGTATCGCGCAGCACCCTCAGGCAGGATCAGCCGCTGCTCCACACCGGCGGTGCGGGTAGCGCAGGCGGCGACCGACAGGACCAGCACGACGATTGCGAGCCGCCGCGCATGCGTGAGCTCGCGCTCCATCATCCGTTCCCGCCCTCCTGCTCGGCAGGCCTGGCCTCGAAGGTGATGGGCACGCGGACCTGCCCGGCGACCGGTTTGCCTCCCTGCAGCGCCGGTTCGAACGTCCACTGCCGTGCCGCCTCGATCGCGGCGGCGTCGAATACGCCGGCAGGCGTCGACTCCTCGACCTGCACGTCGGTGACGCGGCCCTCGGCATCGACGGCCACCCGTAAAAGAACCTTGCCGTTGATGTAAGCACGGGCCGCATCTTCCGGATAGCGCGGCGCCGGGAGCCGCTCTCGGGCGAGGGGCGCCAGGGGGTCAGCGCGGAGCTCATCCCCTGAGCCGGCGCTCGCATCGTCCGCGATGGCGGTGTGACCCGCGGCACGTGCCGACGCCTGCTCGACATCCATCGCCCTGGCCCCATTGGCGGACGCCTGCGGCGGTGCATCGGCAAGACGTTTCGCGTTGACCTCCAGGGTGAAGACCGAACGTCCATCGAGCGTGCTGAGCTGGATCGTCGCAGGCTTGCCCAGTGTCGCGACCAGTGCCGGCTCGGACACCAGGCCGCCATCGGCACGCACGCTGCCCCCGATCCAGAACAGCCCCGGATCATCGAGCGGCTTGATGGCCAGTTCCGCTTCCCAGACCGGGGATCCACCTTCCTCGCTGCGAATGCCGAACGTGCGGCCGGCCTGTTCGCGCAGCTGGAACGACTGCGAGCGGCCATCGACGTCCAGGCGAACGTCGATCGCGAAGGTTGTTCCTACCATCGCGCCAGGCGCCTGCGCGGGCTGTGCCGCCCAGGCCGTGTAACCCGCGGCCGCGCTGAGTCCCAGCGCGAGGAGCGCAGCGGCCATCCAGTGCATGGGAGAAGGCGTGGGTCGCTTGAGCATGTCGATGCGCTCCTTGATCGGATGCCGTGCCTGCCAGTGGCAGCCGAGCGGCAGGGGAAGTTCGTCGAACTGGGTCTTGAGCATCGCTTCGCCGTACTGGCGGCGCGCGCGCGGGTTGCGGGCGATCACCCACTCGTCGCAGGCCAGTTCCTGGTCCAGGCGAAAGCGGCGCAGCGCGAAGGACAGCAGCGGGTTGAACCAGAACACGCAGCGCAGCAGCGCCACCAGCGCGTTGGCCAGCAGGTCGCCGCGGCGCACGTGGACGCGCTCGTGCTGGAGGACGAGCGCCTGCTCCTGCGCCGAGTAGCGCTGCCCGAAGTCGGCGGGGAGCAGGATGCGCGGGCGCAAAACGCCGGCGACCGCGGGCAGTCCGGCGGTTGCGGCCGTCGATTCGTAGAGGCCGTCGGCGCGGCGCCGCAGCACGCCCAGTCCGCGATGGAAACGCCGCTGCTGCAGGAACAGGACCGTGGCCAGGGCAAGCGCGCCCGCGAGCCAGGCCAGCATCGCCAGTTCGCTCCAGCCCATCCCCGCCTGGCGTTCGGGCGCGGCAGCCACGACGATCGCGGGCGCGACCTGCCAGGCCACGGGCAAGGCCAGTGGCACGTCGACACCGCGCGGCAGCAGCACCGCCAGCAGTGCGATCGGCACGCACAGCCACAGCGAGTAGGCGGCGGTGGCACCCAGGAGCGCGCGCACCGGCAGGCGCAACGCCAGCACGAGCAGCATGGCGACGCTGCCGGCCACGGTGGCCTCGGCAAGGAATGCGATCAGGTCAGCGTCCATCGTCGGCCTCCTTGCCATCGTCCAGTTCCGAGACCAGGCGCTTGAGTTCGGCGATGTCGGCCGGCGAAAGCTGCCCTCGTTCGCTGAAATGCGCGACCAGCGGTGCGACGCGCCCGCCGAACAGCCGCGCCAGCAGGCCTTCGCTCTGCTGCTGGACCCAGGCTTCGCGGCGCAGGACCGGCGAGTACAGGTAGCGGCGTCCATCCTTGAGGGCACTGATCGCACCCTTGTTGAGCAGGCGGTTCAAGAGGGTCTTGATGGTCGGCTCGGCCCAGCCCGTGCTTTCGGCGAGGGCGGCGATCACGTCCTCGGCGCTGCGTGGACTGGATTCCCAGAGCACCTCCATCACCATCGCCTCGGCATCGCTGACCGGTGTCGTGTCCATCGCGGGCCCCGTTTACAGGCGTAATCCTTTGTCGATTACACGCGTAAACAGAAGCGCGTGTCAACACCCCCGGCGAGGCACCTCGCCCATGCCCTAAGCTGGCCGCATGACCCATCATTTCAACGACCTGGACGCGGCGGTGGATCATCTGCTCGCGCAGCTGCCGACCGCCATGCATGTGGCAGCGCCCCTGGGCCTGGGCAAACCGCACCGCCTGCTCAATGCGCTGTACGCCCGCGTCGAAGGCGACCCGGCGCGGCCGCTGCACCTGTACACCGCGCTGTCGCTGGACCCGCCCTCTCCGGGCCAGGGCCTGAAGGCCCGGTTCGTGCGGCCGTTCCTGGCCCGGCATTTCGGCGATGACTTCCCGCGCCTGGCCTATGTGCAGGCGATGAAGCGCGATGCGTTGCCGGCGCACGTCGAGGTCGAGGAGTTCTACCTGCAGTCCGGCGCGCTGCTGGACTCGAGCCAGACCCAGCGGCGCTACGCCAGCCTCAACTACACCCATGTCGCCGCTGCACTGGCGCACCGCAGGACCGACATGATCGTGCAGAAGGTGGCGCGCGCGCCCGGCGGCGACCGGCTGTCGTTCTCGTGCAACACCGACCTCACCCAGGACACCGTCGATGCGCACCTGGCACGCGGCCTGCCGCGTCCGCTGATGGTGGCCGAGGTCGATCCGCACCTGCCCTGGCTGGGTGGAAGCGCGGTGGCACCGGCAGGCTTCTTCGATGTCGTGATCGATCCGCCGGCGCCGCATCCGCGTCCGTTCGGTCTGCCGCGGCAGCCGGTCGACGACGCCGATTACGCGATCGGCCTGTACGCCAGCACGCTGGTGCGTGATGGCGGCACCCTGCAGATCGGAATCGGCGCACTGGCCGACGCGCTGTGCCATGCGCTGGTGCTGCGGCATACCGACAATGCCCGTTACCGGCAGGTGCTGGCCGCGCTGGACCCGGACCTGGAGGACCACCCGGCGGTGCGCGAGAGCGGTGGGCTGGGCCCGTTCGAGATCGGGTTGTACGGCTGCAGCGAGATGATCAACGAGGGCTTCAAGCGCCTGGTGGAAACCGGCGTGATCCGGCGCAAGGTAGTGGACGATCCGGCGCTCATGCAGCGCCTGGCCGACGGCACTGCCAACCTCGGCGACCATGCGCGGCTGGAGCGCGACGGCGAATACCTGCATGGCGCGTTCTACCTGGGCTCGCCGGATTTCTACGCCTGGCTTCGCGACCTGCCGGACGAGCAGCGCCACGCGATCGGCATGCGCCGCATCGGCACGGTCAACCAGATCCACGGCAACGACGAGGCATTGCAACGCCTGCAGCGCCACGACGCGCGCTTCTTCAACAGCTGCATGATGGCCACCGCGCTGGGTGCCGCGGTCTCGGACGCGCTGGAAGACGGCCGCGTGGTCTCCGGCGTTGGTGGCCAATACAACTTCGTGGCGATGGCCCATGCCCTGCCCGGAGCGCGTTCGGTGCTGCTGCTGCGTGCGGTGCGTGAAGCGCATGGCCGCACCGATTCGAACGTGCGCTGGAACTACGGCCACGCCACCATCCCGCGCCACCTGCGCGACGTCTACGTGGACGAGTACGGCATCGCCGACATGCGCTACGCCAGCGACGAGGATTGCGTGATCGCGATGGCGGGCATCACCGATGCGCGTTACCGCGACGGCCTGCTCGAACACGCCCGCGCCGCACGCAAGCTGCGGGCCGGCTTCCAGGTACCCGCCCGCTGGGAGCGCAACACGCCGCAACGACTGGGCGCGGCGCTGGCCCCGTTCCGCACCGACGGCACCCTGCCCGACTACCCGCTGGGCAGCGATTTCACCGCGGTCGAACAGCGCCTGGTACGCGCACTGGCGTGGTTGCAGGCGGGCACCGCGCGACCGGCCGGCAAGCTGCAGGTAATCGTGCGGGCACTTCGGGGTAGCGGGCAGGATGATGCCGAAGCGCTGGCGCGCATGGGCCTGGACGCGCCGCGCGGCGCGGGCGCCTGGCTGGAGGCGCGCCTGCTGCGCCTGGCACTGGCCCAGACCGCACGTCCCGCTTGATTTCCAGCATCGCCAACGCCATCTCTTCCGGACTGCACGACCGCACCCACACACCCATGACCACTCGCGCCGAACAGATCCGTGATGCCCTGTCCGTCCTGGAGCCGCTCCACCTGGACGTGACCGACGAAAGCCACATGCACAGCCGTGGCCTGGAGACGCACTACAAGGCGGTGATCGTCAGCCCCCTGTTCGAGGGCCAGCGTGCGATCAGGCGCCACCAGTCCGTCTATGCGGCGATGGGGCCGCTGATGCAGCAGGTCCACGCGCTCGGCCTGCACACCTACACGCCGGCCGAATGGGAAGCCGACGCGGATGTTCCCGATTCGCCACGCTGCCGCGGCGGCGGCAAGCACGACCCCGCCTGAGCGGGCGATCCTCGCACGGCGTCGACGACGCTGAACATCGCACACCGGCCTTCACGCGGGCACTGCATGCGCCTGCGCAGCGTATCGGCACATCCTGCCGGAGCGCGCCATGGTCCCGTATTCCCGTCCTGCCTTCCTCGCGCTCGCCATTGCGCTGTGCGCCGCACTGCCGCCCCCGGCGGCCGCCCGGCCGGCCGATGGCGCGGCACTCGCGACTTCCGCGGATGATCGCAGCCAGCACGAAGGGGCAGGCGCGCTGCTGCGCCTGCAGGTCCTGCTGGATCGGGCACGCTTCTCGCCGGGTGAAATCGATGCGCTCGCCGGCTCCAACCAGCAACGCGCCTTGCGTGGCTTCCAGCAGGCGCGCGGCCTGCCCGTGACGGGACATGCGGATGCGGCGACATGGCAGGCGCTCGAACAGGACACCGCTCCGGTGCTGGTCGATTACACGCTGACCGCCGCCGACATCGAAGGGCCTTATGCGCGCCTGCCCGACGACATCATGGAGCAGTCGAAGCTCGACAAGCTCGGTTATGCCTCGTTGCCGGAGGCGCTCGGCGAACGGTTCCATGCCAGCCCGGCCCTGCTCGGGCAGCTCAATCCCCAAATCGCGCAGGCACGTCCCGGCACCGTGCTGAAGGTCCCCGCGGTGGCGACCGATCCCTTGCCCAAGGCCGCACGCCTGGTCGTCGATCGCAGCGATTCGGTATTGCGCCTGCTCGACGGAGAGGGCCGCGTGCTCGCACAGTACCCCGCCTCCAGCGGCAGCGAACACGATCCGCTGCCGCTCGGCGAATGGAACATCGTGGCCGTCGCGCCGGATCCGACTTTCCACTACAACCCGGACCTGTTCTGGGATGCCGATCCGTCGCACGGCAAGGCCAAGCTGGCGCCCGGTCCGAACAATCCGGTCGGCACGGTCTGGATCGACCTCTCCAAGCCGCATTACGGCATCCACGGCACTCCCGAGCCCAGTGGCGTTGGCAAGCGGCAGTCGCACGGCTGCATCCGCCTGACCAACTGGGATGTGGCGGCCGTCGCCGCGGCGATCGATACGCGCACGCCGGTCACGCTGCAGGAATGATTGCCACGACCGCTGCATCCACGGACGCACTGCCATGAAGACCCTGCTGGCCCTCCTGCTGTGCGTCGTCCTGGCCCTGTTCGCATTGGCCCACTTGGAAGGTGCGGGTGGACTGACCTCGCTGATCGAAGTCCAGCCGAGCCCCGTACCCACCGATGCTGCGCCCACGCTGGCCGCGACCGGGGCAACCCGATCCGCTCCCCCGATGCCCGCGACACCCGAGGCAGCGGCAGCCGCTGCTGCTGGGCCGCTTCCCGCCCGGCACCCCGAGGCCGGCGCTGCCTCCGCGCTCCTGCTGCCCGTCCAGGGCATCGGGCCGGCGCAACTGCAGGACACGTTCACCGATGCGCGCAGCGAGGGGCGCCTGCACGACGCCATCGACATCATGGCGCCCGCCGGAACGCCGGTGCTCGCGGTCGCCGACGGAAGCGTCGAGAAACTGTTCGACAGCCAGCGCGGCGGCCTGACGATCTACCAGTTCGAGCCCGATGGCCGGCTTGCGTATTACTACGCGCACCTGCAGCGCTACGCCGATGGCCTGGCCGAGGGACAGGTCATCAGGCGTGGCCAGGTGATCGGCTACGTGGGTGCCACCGGGAACGCAGACCCGGCGGCGCCGCACCTGCATTTCGCGATCTTCGTGCTGGGACCGGAACGGCGCTGGTGGGAGGGCACCGCGGTCAATCCGTATCCGGTACTGAGCGGAACGGCACCGCTGCCCTGAACACACCTCGCGGTCGCAACCCGCATCGCGAGGCGAGACTGTCGAGTGCAGACAGGCGCCAACGAAGAAGGGGCGCTTGCGCGCCCCTCCTGGTCCACTGCCCACGCTGCGACGGCAGTACCGCCGCACCAGGCTGATTCGCGTATTACAGCGCCTTCGCCGCTTCGACCACCTTGTCCGTGGTGATGCCGAAGTAGGTGTACAGCTCGCCGGCGGGCGCGGAGGCACCGAAGCGGTCCAGGCCGACCACCGCGCCATCCAGGCCGACGTACTTGCGCCAGAAGTCGGTGACGCCCGCTTCCACCGCCACGCGCTTGCGCACGGCCTTGGGCAGCACCGACTCGCGGTAGGCCGCATCCTGGCGATCGAACACGTCGGTCGACGGCAGCGACACCACGCGGGTCTTCAGGCCGGCGGCATCGAGCACCTTCTTGGCTTCCACCGCCAGCGACACCTCCGAACCGGTGCCCAGCAGGATCACGTCCGGATTTCCGCCTTCCGCGTCGGCGAGCACGTAGCCGCCGCGCTCGACCGCCTTGAGCTGCGCATCGCTGCGCGGCTGGTGCGGCAGGTTCTGGCGGCTGAACACCAGGCAGGTCGGGCCGTCCTTGCGCAGTACGGCAGCCTTCCACGCCACCGACGACTCGACCGCGTCGCAGGGACGCCAGACGTCGTTGTTGGGGATGTAGCGCAGCGTGGCCAGGTGCTCGACCGGCTGGTGGGTCGGGCCATCTTCGCCCAGGCCGATCGAGTCATGGGTGTAGACGTGGATCACGTGCGCCGGGATCAGCGCGCTCATGCGCAGCGCATTGCGCGCGTAGTCGCTGAACACCAGGAAGGTGGCGTCGAACGGCAGGAAGCCGCCGTGCAGGGCGATGCCGTTGGCAATGGCGCTCATGCCGAATTCGCGCACGCCGTAGTGCACGTAGTTGGCATCCGGATCGACCTCGGTGACCGACTTGCTGGCCTTCCACTGGGTGAGGTTGGACGGCGCCAGGTCGGCCGAGCCGCCGATCAGTTCCGGCAGCAGCGGTGCGAAGGCGCCGATCGCGTTCTGCGAGGCCTTGCGCGAGGCGATGGTCGCGCCTTCGGCCTGGACCTTGGCGATGTACTCATCGGCCGCCGCGAGGAAGCCCTGCGGCAGTTCGCCCTTCGAGCGGCGCGAAAGTTCTGCCGCTGCGTCGGCGTGCTGCGCGGCGTAGCGGTCGAACAACTGCTGCCACTCGGCCTGGCGCCGGGTGCCGGCATCGTTGCGCCAGCCGGCGTAGATGTCCTGCGGGATTTCGAATGCGGCGTACGGCCATTCCAGCGCCTTGCGCGCGCCTTCGAGCTCGTCCTTGCCCAGCGGCGAGCCGTGCGACTCCTCCTTGCCGGCCTTATGCGGGGCACCAAAACCAATAATCGTCTTGCAGCAGATCAGGCTCGGCTTGTCGCCCACGGCCAGTGCGGCATCGATCGCCGCCTTGATCGCGGCCGGGTCGTGGCCGTCGACGCCGCGCACCACGTGCCAGCCATAGGCCTCGAAGCGCGCCGGCGTGTCATCGGTGAACCAGTCGTGGACTTCGCCGTCGATCGAAATGCCGTTGTCGTCCCAGAACGCGGTCAGCTTACCCAGGCCCCAGGTGCCGGCCAGCGACGCAGCTTCGTGCGAGACGCCTTCCATCAGGCAGCCGTCGCCCATGAACACCCAGGTGCGATGGTCGACGACGTCCAGCTGCGGACGGTTGTAGCGCTGCGCCAGCAGCTTCTCGGCGAGCGCGAAACCGACCGCGTTGGCCAGGCCCTGTCCCAGCGGACCGGTGGTGGTCTCCACGCCAGGCGTCTCGTGGCGTTCCGGATGGCCGGCGGTCTTGCTGTGCAGCTGGCGGAAGCGCTTGAGCTCGTCGATCGGCAGGTCGTAGCCGCTCAGGTGCAGCAGCGCGTAATGCAGCATCGAGCCGTGCCCGTTGGACAGCACGAAGCGGTCGCGGTTGATCCAGTGCGGATCGGACGGGTTGTGGCGCAGGTAGTCGTTCCAGAGCACTTCGGCGATGTCGGCCATGCCCATCGGCATGCCGGGATGGCCGGACTTGGCGGCTTCGACCGCATCGGCGGCGAGGAAACGGATGGCATTGGCCAGCTGGCGGCGGGTGGGCGTCGTCATGTCGTCGGGTGGGGTCACAAGGCACCCGCGGCGCTGCGGGCCGCCCATTGTCCCATTCCTTGTCCACTCCTGTCCCGCGGCTGGACGCAAAAAAACGCGTGCGCACCGGTACGGGCAAGGTTTTCGCTGAAACCGGTGGGCCGCGCGACGCAGCCGGATTCCTGTTCGAGATCGAGCCGCTCGAGCCTGGAAGCAGGCAGGAACCAGCCCGGACGGGCCCGCCTCGCCGCCGGGCCGCCACTTCCTCCTGCGCGGCCCGGCGCTACCACCAGGCTCGCGCGCTGCCACGCCGTGGGCTTGGCCGGGACTGCTCCTACGCGGCTTCGCGCGCGGCGGGTGCCGGCGGCAGCGATGCCTCCGTTTCGCCGTGCGCCACCAGCGTGGCCAGGGTCAGGTCGCCGCTGACGTTGAGCGTGGTCCTGCACATGTCGAGGAAGTGGTTCACGCCCAGGATCAGGCCGATGCCGATCGGGTCGACGCCGACCATCGCGCAGATCAGCGCGACCACCGGCAACGAGCCCGATGGCACGCCCGCGGTACCGATGCCACCGAGGATGCACACCAGCATCACCATGAACTGCTGGCCCAGGCTCAGGTCCACGCCGAAGAACTGGGCCAGGAAGATCACGGTGACGCCTTCGAACAGCGCGGTCCCGTTCTGGTTGGCGGTGGCGCCCACCGTCAGCACGAAGCGCGACACCTTCGGCGGCAGGCCCATCTGGTCGGCCACGCGCAACGCAGTCGGCAGGGTCGCATTGCTCGACGCGGTGGAGAACGCCATGACCGCCGCTTCCTGGATGTCACGGAAGAACTTCAGCGGCGAGCGCCCGACCATCCGCACCGCCAGCGAGTAGGTGCCGAACATGTGCAGCGCCAGCGCCAGCACGACCACGCCCACGTAGGCGCCCAGCCGGACCAGCAGGTCGAAGCCGAAGATCGCAGCCAGGTTGAACATGAAACAGAACACCGCGTACGGCGCCAGGCGGATCACCAGGCCGATCAGGGTCATCGATATCTCGAACACGCCCTCGATCCCGCGCTTGAGCGTGGCCACCTTCTCGTCGCGCGTCAGCACCATGCCCACGCCGAACATCACCGCGAAGAACATCAGCGCCAGGATCGAACCATTCTCCGACGCGGCCTTGATCACGTTGCTCGGCACGATCGACAGGACCATGTCCATGCCGCGCGGCTGGGTGTCGACGCTGGCCACGATCTCGCGGCTGCGTTCGGCGTTCTGCACCAGCAACTGCTGCGCGAGCGCCGGATCCACGCCCGCGCCCGGCTTGAAGGCATTGACCAGCACCAGCCCGATGAGCACCGCCACGCCGGACAGCACCACGGTGTAGGCGAGCGTCTTCCAGCCGATCCGGCCGAGGGCGCGGATGTCGCCCATCTCGGCGATGCCCATCACCAGCGCCGAGAACAGCAGCGGCACGATCAGCATGAAGATCAGGTTGAGGAACAGGCGCGACGCTGGCGTGGTCACGTAGTGGGTGAACGCCTGGACCCAGCCCGCGTCCGCGCCGGCGCTCAGGTGCACGACCAGGCCGAGCACCAGGCCCAGGCCGAAGCCCAGGCCCATCTTCCACGGCATCGGCCAGGGGCGGCGTGCGGTCGCGGTCATGCGGGTGTCTTCCGGAAAGATGCAGTTTGCAGCTTAGCAAACCGGCCAAGGCACTCAGCGCGGGGGATACAGCGGCGGCAGCGGTGCGATTGCGTCCGGCGCGGACATCTTCCAGCGCGGACCTTCCCGGAAAGCGGAGCGCAAAGCGGCTCGCGCCCGTGCCGGCTCGCCCTCGCCGGCCCACAATGCGCGCCGCATCGCGTCCAGCGACTCACGCTGCGCCGGATCGTCCAGGCGCCCGATCACTTCATCCAGGCCGGATGCCGGCGGCGATGCCATGTGCTGCAGCATGCGCACCGCTTCGTCGAAGCCGCCGGTGTCCAGCGCACGGCGCAGGTCCGGCAGGGTCGGTCGCGTGGTGATCGTCGAGGACGAAGCGGGCGCGTGGTGGCGCGCCGCACCCTGATGCGTGGCGCGTCGCCGCGACCACAACATCCAGGCCAGCGTGGCGAGCCATAGCGCTGCGAAGACCAGTGCCAGCCAGAGCCACGCGGGCCGTGCCATCGGCACGGCGTCCGCGCCTGCGGCATCGACCGGTACAGCCACGCCGGCAGGTGCCGCCGCCTGGCCCGCCGCCGGTGCCGCAGCGCCGGCATCCGCGCCCACGGCCACATCCAGTTGCAGGTCCGGCAAGGTCGCCACCCTGGCCTGGCCAGCCGTGGTGTCCCACCAGTCCATCCGTGGCCCGGCCACGCGCAGCGGACCCGGGCGCAGCGGCACCACCGAGAAGCGGCGTACCGCGGTCAACTGCGGACCGCCATCGACGAAGCGTTCGGTAGTCTCGGCGCGTTCGGCAAACACCTGCGCACCCTCCACCTGCGGGACCGGGATCTCGGGGAACTGCGCCGACGTGGCACCCTGCGCGACGGCTTCCACCGCGATCTCCACCGCTTCGCCAGTGCGCGCACCGTCAGGCGCGGCCAGGTAGCGCAGGCGCAGTTCGCGCAAAGGCAGCCAGGGCTGCGGTGCCGCATCGGGTTGCGCGCGCACCTGCAGGGTCTGCGCGGGGCTTTCCGCCGACAGGTTGCGGCCGTTGCCGAACAGGTCGTCGAAGAAACCGCCGGCACCCTGTCCACGAAAGCGCGCCGGTGGCAACGCCAGCGGGCCGCTGCGTTCGGGCACGAGCAGGTAGCGCCGCTCGACCACCTGGTAGCGACGCCCGCCGATCTGGCGACTGCTCTGCACGTCATCGCCGACGCGCTGCAGCGCGGTGCCCGCGGGTGGATCCTGGGTGAGTTCGCCCGAAAGCAGCGGGGTCGCGTAATACAGGCGCAGGGTCAGGCCCACGCTCTGCTGCACGTAGGGGGATGGATCGTCCACCCGCGATTCGAGGAACACGTCGCCGCGCGCCACCGGGGCTTGGGCCATCGAGGCATCCAGCGCGAGCGGCGCAGTGCGCTCGGCGCCGACCTGCAGCGCCGGCACCTGCAACCTGCCCGCACGGCGCGGCGTCAGCGCCACTCCGAAGAGCGTGCGGTCCTGCCCCCAGGCCGCGCTGCGGTACGGCGGGCCGAGCGAGAAGTCGTCCTGCAGCGGGGTGTAATCGGGCGCCACTCCACGCTGGTCGGTTTCGATGTTGAGGGTGACCGCCTCACCCTGCGTCACGCTGCCACGATCGAGCCAGGCACGGGTTTCCGCATGCGCTCCGGGCACGGCGAAAGCGCAGGCCGCCACCAGGGCCTGCGCGACACGGACCATACGCGACCAGCGGTTCGACAACGCGGCGTTCGATCCCGTCGGGGCGGCGCGTTGCGCTGATTGCGTGCGGCCGCTCATCTGCCCTCCTGCTGGCGTCGCTCGTACTCGAGCCGGAACTTGGCGCGCAGCAGCCCGCCCGGATCGTCCGGAACACGCCGCAGCCACGCCTCCCGCGCCTGTCGCTGTTCGCGTGCCTGTGCATCCTCCTGGGCCGGGCGTGATGGCGGTGCCTGCGTCGGCTCCTTGCCCTGGCCCTGCTGCAACGCCTGCTGCATGCGCTCGCGCTGCTCGCGGTCGGCCTGCTCCTGGCGCTGGTCCGCCTTCGCGTCCCCTGCCTTCGGTGGAGGCGGCTCATCGGCCGGCGACGATTGCCCGTCGCCCTGGGGGGATTGCTGCGACGGGTCGGCTTTCTGCTGCGAAGGCGAAGCGTCCTGCCCCGGTTGCCCGTCGCCCTGCTGGTTCTGCTTCGAATCCTTCTGGCTGTTCTGGCCTTGCTGCCCCTGCTGCCCTTGATTGCCCTGTGGCGGCTGCTGTCGACGCGCGGACTCGACCACGCGCCGGTTGGCGACCGCGTCCTCCATGCCGGGCGACTGCTTGAGCGCGCGGTCGTAGGCGGCGATCGCGTCGTCGTAGCGCCCCTGTCGCGCCAGGGCATTGCCGAGGTTGTAGTGCGCATCGGCACCGCGCGCGTCCGCCTCGGAAAAGGCGTCGCCGGCGGCGGCGAAATCACCCTGCCGGTAGGCATCGACGCCCTGTTCGATGCGCTTCTGCGCCTGCTGGTCGTCGCGACGCCACCAGCCGCCCGCGCCACCGTCCGCGGCGTGCGCAGGCGCGGGCAGCGACAGCAGCAGCGCCAGCGGCAACGCGGCCAGGACGCCGGCACCGCGACGGAATGCCAGCGCACCCAACAGCAACAGCGGCAGCAGCAGCCAGTAGCCCTGGTCGAGCCACACGCGCTGGCCACCGCCCGCACGCTCCAGCGCCGCGGCCGCAGCAGGTTCCAGCACGCCCAGCGCGCGCAGGTCCGCGTCATCCACGCTCAACTTCGCGTAGCGCCCCCCGCCGGCGCCGGCCAGCGCACGCAAGCCGGCTTCGTCCAGGCGCGCAGGCTGCATCGCACCGCCGCGGTCCCGGTACATCGCACCAGCGGCGGAGCCCAGTCCGAGCGCCGAAATTCGGTATCCCTGCGCGGCCACCGCCGCGGCGATGTTCTGCGCGGCCGCGTCGACTTCGCCGGTCACCAGCAGGATGTCGCCGCGCTCGAAACCGGCCTGGTGCAGCAGGCTCGCCGCATGGGTGATCGCGCGCTCGGGCCGGCGGCCGTCGACCGGCATCACGTCCGGCGCCAACGTGTCCAGGAACAGGGCGATGTTGCCGGCGTCGGTGGTGAGCGGTGCGACCGTATAGGCATCTTCCGCCCAGGCGACCAGGCCCACTTCGCCCCCTTCACGTTCGCCCAGCAGCGTAGCGATCTTGGCCCGCGCCTGCGCCAGTCGTGTCGGCGCAAGGTCGGGGGTAAGGCTCGAAGAGGACAGGTCCAGTGCGATCACCAGCGGCGCGCGGGTCTCCCATTGCGGCCTCTCCTCCTGGCGCCATCCCGGCCCGGCCAGGGCCACGCCCGCCAGCGCGAACGCCAGCGACAGTCCAGCGAGGCGCCATCCGGCGCGCCCCTGTCCGGGTTCGAGCAGGTGCACGAGCAGGTGCGGGTCCACCGCATCCCGCCAGCCTTGTCGCCGCCGTGCGCGCCACAACCACCACAACAACGGCAGTGCCAACAGCGCCCACAGCCACAGCGGTCGCTGGAAGTGCACGGCAGGCAGCGCAAGCCACTCCGGCAACGAGGCGCTCAGCCAGGCACTCATGTGCGACTCCAGCGTGGCGCGATCCGCGACAGCGGCCAGGCGACGATCACCAGCACCAGCGCCATGCCCAACGGCCAGGGATAGCGTTCGATCCGTGGCCTTACCGGCGCGGCCGCCACTTCCACGGGTTCCAGCCGGTCGAGTTCGGAATAGATGCCTGCAAGCTGGCCGGTGTCACGCGCGCGGAAAAAGCGGCCACCCGTCGCCTCCGCAACCTGGCGCAACGTGGCCTCGTCCACTTCCTCGCCACCCTGGATCGGCACCGGGACGCCGAACAGGGAAAAGCCTGCGCCGCTGCCACCGAAGGCGATGGTATGCACGCGCACGCCTTCGGCCTTGGCAAGTTCGGCCGCCTTGAGCGGATCAAGCACGCCGGCGGTGTTGACGCCGTCGGTAAGCAGGATGAGCACGCGCTGGCCTTCGGGCTGCTCGCGCAGGCGCTTGACCGCCAAACCGATCGCGTCCCCCAGCGCGGTTTCGCGCCCGGCCAGGCCCGCGACGCTGTCGCGCAATTGCAGGCGTACCGAATCGCGATCCAGGGTCAGCGGGGTGAGCATGTACGCACGTTGCCCGAACACAAGCAGGCCGACGCGGTCGCCGGCACGGCGCTGCAGGAAATCGGCGATCACCGACTTGGCCGCGGTCAGGCGATCGACGACCTGCCCGCCGAGCTCCATGTCGGTCTCGCTCATGCTGCCGGACAGGTCCACCGCCAGCAGCATCTGCCGCGCCTCGCGCGGTGGCGTCTGCGCCTGGCCGAGCTGCTGCGGCCGCGCGGCGGACGCGCACAGCAGGATCCACGCCAGCGCGGGCAACAGCCAGGCGCTATGCAGCCGGACGCCATCGACGCTGGCGACACCGTCCAGGCGCGCACCCCAGGGCACACGCAACGCCTGCACGCTGCTGCGCCGCGGCGGCAGCAGCAGGTGTGCAAGCAGCGGCAACGGCAACGCAGCCCATGCCCATGGCCAGGCGAAACCGGCGAAGCCCTCCTGCCATGCCGTCCACCATGCGCTCATCGACGCCCTTCCATCAGTTCCAGGAAGCGCGTGCGCGCGAGCGCATTGGCAGCGGCGACAGCGCCCGGTTCCAGCTGCGCCCGGAACGCCCCATCGAGCAGCAGGCGCCCCGCGCCATCGCTGAACGCATGGCCGCGCGCGCCGTCGAGGAAGTGCAGCCAGGCTTCGCCTTCCAGCAGCTCGGCCCCTGCCTGGCGGCGCCGCGCCGCGCGGCGCAGCAGTTCCGAAATCGCGGCCACGCGCTCGGGATGACTTTCCTTCGCTGTAGCGGCATCGAACCAGCGCTCCCAGCGCCGGCGTCGCAGCATCCTCCAGGTTCGCCAACCCAGCCAAGCGATGAAGGGAAGCGCGATCGCAGCCGCAAGCAGCCACCAGCCCGGGGCCAACGGCCACCAGGAGGGCGACGGCGGCAGGTGCACGTCACGCAGCGGCAGGCGGGTGGGATCCATGCGCGCCCTCCCTCACCCGTCCGCGGACAATGGAGTGGCTTCCTGGCCGGACCCGGCCATCCCTGCATCACGAGGCCGCAGCCAGTCCCCCGATGCGGCATCGCTCGACAGGCAGCGCACCTGCCAGCCCAGCCCCGGCAGGGTACGGGACAATTCCTGCGCGGGTTCGACGAAGGCCTGGTGCCAGCGCCCGCGAACGGCGGCCCGATCCAGTGCCACCTGCAAGCGGCGCAATCCAGCGCGGAATGCGAACTCGCCGCGCGGCGGCGAAGTCTCCAGTGGATCCTGCAGCAGCACCAAGGTGGCCTGGTGGTGCCGCGCCAGCGCGGTCCAGCGCAGCGCCGGCACGCGTGACGCGCTGGCCGCGTCGGCCAGCACCAGCAGTTGTGCACCGGGACGCAGCAGGCGCTGGGCGTGCTCCAGTGCCACCTCCAGGCCAGCGTCGTCCTGCGGCGGCCGCGCATACCAGCGCGCAAGCGCATCGAGCACGCGCATCGCGCCGCGCAGGCCGGTGGCTGGCGGAATCGCCGGCTCGCCCCCGCGCAGCGCGGCGATGCGGTCGCCCGCCTGCAGCGCGGTCCACACCGCCACCGCACCGGCACGCGCGGCCTGGACCGACTTGAAGCGAACGCGGGTGCCGAAGTAGAGGGCCGGCGCGGTATCGGCCACCAGCAGGGTCAGGCGCTCGCGCTCGGCCTGGAACAGCTTGGTATGGGCGCGCCCGCTGCGGGCGGTCAGGCGCCAGTCCATGCGCCGCACGTCGTCACCGGCGACATACTCCCGCGATTCCGCGTATTCCATGCCACGGCCACGCAGCGCCGACGGCGCCGGTCCATGCACGCCATGACGCCCGCGTCGCGGCTGTGGCGTGCGCTGCGCCTCGGCACGCAGCGCGACCAGTTCGGCAACGGTCGGCACGATGCCCTGACCCGCGGCATCGACCACGGCCGGTACCGGGCCCGCCGCGCTCACGGCGGCGGAACCCGTTCCATCAGCGCTGCGACCAGGCGATCGCCGTCCCAGCCCTCGGCCAAGGCCTCGTAACTGGGCAGGACCCGGTGGCGCAACACGTCGGGCGCCACCGCGCGCACATCCTCCGGGGTCACGTAGTCGCGGCCGGCAAGCCAGGCGCGGGCGCGGGCGCAGCGCTCGAGCGCGATCGAACCGCGCGGACTCGCACCCCAGGCGATGCGTCGGCCAAGCGCGGCGTCGTAGCGTCCGGCTTCACGGGATGCGAGCACCAGTTCGATCAGGTAGCGCTCCAGTGCCGGCGCAAGGTGCTGGTCGAGGACCTGCTCGCGGGCAGCGAATACCTGGGCCTGCGGCATGCGCTCGA
The DNA here is from genome assembly GCF_010093205.1 of Pseudoxanthomonas daejeonensis. Taxonomy (GTDB): domain Bacteria; phylum Pseudomonadota; class Gammaproteobacteria; order Xanthomonadales; family Xanthomonadaceae; genus Pseudoxanthomonas; species Pseudoxanthomonas daejeonensis. Next base: position 32,799 of record NZ_PDWN01000015.1, on the reverse strand, counting down.
TGGGCGCGGCGGGTACGTGCATCGACTCGCGTGCGCGTTCGCGGGCCAGCCGCAGGATTTCCGCCTCCATGCCGGCATCCGGATACCCGATCCGCACATGCATGAGGAAGCGGTCGAGCTGGGCCTCTGGCAACGGGAACGTGCCCTCCTGCTCGATCGGATTCTGCGTGGCCATGACCAGGAACAGCGGTGGCAACGCGTAGGTATGGCGGCCGACCGTCACCTGGCGCTCGCCCATCGCCTCCAGCAGTGCCGACTGGACCTTGGCGGGCGCGCGGTTGATCTCGTCCGCCAGCAGCAGGGGATGGAACACCGGGCCGGGCTGGAACTCGAAGCGTCCTTCCTGCGGGCGCCAGACTTCGGTGCCGGTCAGGTCGGCCGGCAACAGGTCCGGCGTGAACTGGACGCGCGCGAAGTCAGCCTCCAGATGGGCGGCCAGGGTGCGAATGGCCGTGGTCTTGGCCAGGCCCGGTGCGCCTTCCACCAGCAGGTGGCCGTCGGCGAGCAGCGCGATCAGCAGGCGCTCTACCAGCGCGGACTGCCCGACGATGGTCGCGGCGAGCTTCTCGCGCAGGGAAAGGAAGGCGGCATGCAGGTCGCCGGCGTCAGGCGTGGGGGGCTGGGTATCCATGGCCGCATTCTGACCGATGTGCCGGCGCCAAGTTCCCGCCGGGCATGAACGCCCCAAAAGCGGACGGGGCCCGCAGGCCCCGTCGCTTCATTCCATTCCTGCCGCCAGGTTCAGGCGCGCTTCTCGACCCGCATGACCTTGGGGGTCAGGAAGATCAGCAGCTCGGCCTTGTCCTTGGTCCGGCTGGTCTTCTTGAAGAAGGCGCCGAGGAACGGCACGTTGCCCAGGAACGGCACCTTGGCGACGCTGTTGGCATCGGTGAACTCGTACACGCCACCGATCACCACGGTCTGGCCATCGTCGACCAGCACCGCGGTGTTGATCTCGCGCGTGGCGATCTCGGGCACCTGGCCGATGCTGGTATCGATGTAGCGCAGCACCTCGTCCTTGGTCACGTGCACGACCATGAACACGCGGTCATCGCTGGTGATGGTCGGAGTGACCTTCAGCTCAAGAACGACGTCCTTGAACTCCACGGTCGGCGTCGGGAACGCCTGATTGCCGCCGCCGGTCAACGTCACATAGCCCACTTCACGGCCCTGGCGGATGATCGCCTCGCGCTGGTTGGAAGTGACGACGCGCGGATTCGACAGCACTTCGCCGCGACCTTCCTGCTGCAGCGCCGACAGTTCGATGTCGATGGCGAAGTTGGCGCCGAGCAGGGTGTAGGCCAAGGCACCGACGTTCATGCCGCTGGCGGTGGTCGCCGGCAGGTCGAAGTTCAGGCCGCCCGGGATGTTGTAGGTGCCATCCTGGATGATGTCGACGTTGTTCTCGAGCGAGCCGCTTATCACCCGCGTGTTGTTGCCGATCTCGCGGCCCTGCACGCCAAATCGGGCGCCCAGGTCGCGGGCGAAGGTGTCCGTCGCAATGACGATACGGCTTTCGATCAGCACCTGGTCGACCGGACGGTCGATCACGCTGATCAGCTCGCGCATCTGCGCGACCTTCTTCGGGATGTCGCTGATCATCAGCGTGTTGGTGCGTTCGTCGGCGACGATACGACCGCGCGGCGAAAGGAAACCGTTCTCCTGGTCGTTGCCACCACCGCCACCTCCGCCACCGCTCTGGTTGCCGATACCCTTGGCCTCGGTCAGCGCTTTGAAGATCGCCGCTGCGTTGTGGTAGTTGATCTGGATGTAATCGGTCACCAGGTCGACGCGGTTCTCCAGGTCGATGCGCGCGTCTTCCTTGGCCTTCTCGAACGCGGCCAGTTCCGGTTGCGGCGCGACCCAGATCACGCTGCCATCACGGCGCTTGTCCAGGCCCTTGGCGCGCAGGACGATGTCCATGGCCTGGTCCCACGGCACGTTGACCAGGCGCAGGGTCACATTGCCCGTCACCGTGTCGGACGCCACGATGTTGAGGTTGGACTCCTCGGCGATCAGCTGCAGGACGGTGCGTACCGGCACGTCCTGGAAGTTGAAGGTCACCGGGCGACCCGAGTAACCCTGCTTGGCGATCCGGGCGTTGACGCCTGCCACCGCAGACCCGCTCACCGCACCGACTGCCGCGACGCTCGCACGCGGGGATATCTCCACGACGTACTCGTTGCCGGTCTGGTAGGCCAGCGACTCGTAGTCGCCGCGCGTGCTGAGCACAAGCTGCGTGCCACCGGCATAGGACTTGGCGTCGATGCGCTGCACCGGGGTGGCGAAGTCGGTCACGTTGAGCGGCCGCTGCAGTTCGGCGGGCAGGCTCGCGTTGGCGACGTCCACGACCACGCTGCCGTCCTGGTTGCGCAGGTCCGGTGCCGCTCCGTCGCCGTCGAAGCGCAGGATCAGGCGGCCAGCGCCACCATCCCCGCGCTTGAAGTCGATCTGCGACACCTTGGATTTGGCGGCCGCCGCCGCGCCGGCCTGCGGCGTGGCCGCAGTTGCCGTGAGGCAGGGTGCGGACAGGGCAAGCGCGAGCCCCAGGCCGCAGGCCCGGATAATCGCCGGGCGCCGCTGGGTGCGCAGGCTCTGGGCATTGGAAAAGGTCATCGTGCTATCCCCTAATCATTGATCTTCGAGCGCGATGGAGGCCGGACGTTCCAGCCAGCCGCCCGCACCATCGGGCACCAGTTCAACCAGTTCGATCTTGTCTTCCCGCACCGAGGTCACCCGACCATCGCTCTGCCCCAGGTAAGCCCCCGGGCGAATGCGATGGGTCACCCGGTCCGGTGCCATCACCAGTGCAATCAGGCCACCACCGGCACCGATGGTGCCCACCATGTCCAGACTGTCCAGCGGATACTGTTCGAGCGGTTCCTTGCGCCGGTTCGGATCGGGGCGCAGACCCGAGCCCCCGTCCGGGTTGCTCCAGGCATCGCTGAACGGATCGCGCAGATCCTGCGCCGCGTACTCGAAGGTTTCGAACTGCTGCATCACCGGCAGCGGATCGAGCGGCGGAGCCGGGCGCGCACGCACGTCAGCCACCCATTTTTCCAGATTCGGCGCCTCGCCCGGCGTGCTGGTCACGCTGCGACCACACGCTCCGAGCGCAAGGACCAACAGTGCGGCAGCCAGCCAGCGCAATCCCAGCGCGCGGTTACGGTCCATGCTCATGCGCCGCCTCCCGTCGCTGCGTTGTTGTCGCCGGAGCCGGCCTGAGTGGTCTTCTCCTGCTCGGCGATTTCCAGTTCATCCAGATAACGATAGGTCTTCACCGTGCCGGACAGTTCCAGTGCGCCGCCGCGGGTGATGGCCTTGCCATCCTTGGGCTGCAGCTGGATATCGTGCATGGTCAGGATCACCACGCGCGGCAGGGAAGCCACGCCACTGACGAAGGCACCGAACTGATGGTAGTTGCCTACCATGCGCAGGGCGATCGGCTTCTCGGCGTAGAACTCCTTCGGCGTTTCCGGTCCCGGCTGGAACAGCTCGTTGGCCAGGCCGCTGGACAGCGCGGTCTGCGAGATGTCGATGATCAGGTCAGGCATCTCGGTCTTGCTCGGCAGCTGCCGCAGCATCTGCTGCAGGACCTGCTCCATCTGTGCCAGCTGCTGGCGCAGCGGCTCCAGGTTGGCGGCCTTGCCCTGTTCGCGTTCGAATTCCGCGCGCAGGCTGGACTCCTTGCCCTCGAGCCCAGTGAGCTCCTCGACCTTGCCGCGGATCAGCACAAGGTAGGCCATGATCAGGATGAACAGCGCCAGCAGCACGCAGAAGACGACTTTAGCCTGCTGCGGCCAGCCACCGATGTTGTTGAAATCCAGGTCGCTGACGTTGAACTTCTTCTTCGTGCTCATGACGCCGGCCTCCCCTCGGTCTGCGCGGCCGGTTGCGTTTGTTCAGTCTTGGACGGCACGGTGGCCTCGGGCTGCGGCGTAGCGGCCGGTGGTGCCGCGGCGGGCGGTGCGACGGCAGGCGACGGGGTGGTGTTCGCGGCCTCCGCTGCACCCGGGGCCGCCTCGGCAGCGGCTGGATCGATCACCGCCGGCTCCATGCCCTCGGCAATGGCCGCATTCGGGTTGGCCAGTTGCACCTTCAGGCTGAAGGTGTAAGGCAGCGTCCGGCTGGCACTGGTCGGCACCGGCGTCGACGCCGACTTCTCGTCCTTCTTGACCTCGATGATCGACAGGTCCGGCTTGGTCATCCAGCCCGAGACCTCGAGGTTGCGCATGTAGGCACTCACCCGGGCGTTGGACTGGGCGCTGCCCTGCAGGGTGAGGATGTCCCCTTCCTGCTTGATCGAACCCAGGGCCACGCCGTCGGGGATCGTGCGCACCAGCGAGTCGAACAGGTGCACCATCTGCGAGCGGTTGGCCTGCAGCTCCTCGATGACCTTCTTGCGCGCCAGCAGCCGATCCTTCTTGGCATCGAGCTCCTTGATCTCTTCGTTCTGCTTCTGGACCTTGGCGATCTCGGCCTGGAGGAACTGGTTGCGATCCTGCTGGCCACTGATCTGGCGGTCGTAATAGAACCAGACCAGGAACGAGAGCAGCACGCCGGCCAATGCGGCCAGTCCGAGCATTCCCTGGAACTCGCGCTGGCGCTGCTTGCGGCGTTCGGCACGCCACGGCAGAAGATTGATCCGTGCCATCAGTCGAAGCTCCTCAGGGCCAGGCCGGTGGCGATCATCAGTGCCGGAGCGTCCTGGGCCAGTGCCTGCGCCTGCACGCGCGGACCGAGGGTCATCTGCGCCAGCGGATTGGCGACCTGTGTCGGCACGCCCAACTGCTCTTCGACCATCTCGGGCAGGCCGGCGATGGAGGCGCAGCCGCCGGCCAGGACCACCTGGTCGACGCGATTGAACTCACTGCCGGCATAGAAGAACTGCAGGAGGCGGCTGATCTGCTGGACGGTGGCTTCCTTGAACGGCTCCAGCACCTCGACCTCGTAGGTCTCGGGCAGGCCGCCCTGGCGCTTGGCCTGGCCAGCCTCCTCGTAGGTCAGGCCATAGCGGCGCATGACTTCGTCGGTCAGCTGCTTGCCGCCGAACACCTGTTCGCGGCTGTACAGGCTGCGTCCACCGCGCAGGACGTTGAGCGTAGTCATGGTCGCACCGATGTCGACCAGGGCGACCACGCCGTCACGCCCCACCGGCAGCTCGTCGGCGATCAGGGCGAAGGCGTTTTCGATCGCGAAGGCCTCCACGTCCATCACCTTGGCCGTCAGTCCGCCCAGCTCCAGCGCCGATTCGCGCAACTCGACGTTCTCGGAACGCGAGGCTGCCAGCAGCACCTGCACCATCTCCGGATTGCTGGGCATGGCGCCGAGCACTTCGAAGTCGAGGTTTACTTCCTCGATCGGGTACGGGATGTAGTTGACCGCTTCGAGCTCGACCTGGGCTTCCATGTCGTTCTCGTCCAGCTCGGCCGGCATGGGGATGATCTTGGTGATCACCGCCGATCCGGCCACCGCCGCGGCTGCGTTCTTGACCTTGGTGCCGGAGCGGTTGACGGCGCGGCGAATCGCTTCGCCCACCGCCTCCACTTCGACGATGTTCTTCTCGACCACCGCATTCGGTGGCAAGGGTTCGACCGCGTAATGTTCCACGCGATAGCGGTTGCCGCTGCGTGAAAGCTGCAAGAGCTTTACCGCAGTCGAACTGATGTCGACGCCTATAAGCGGCGACTGACTTTTCGGGATGAGCCCCACGGTTTCTCCCCTGCCGACGGGCACTTGGCTGAACTACCTGTGCCTGCGCATTAGATAACGGTTTTTTCAGGCTTGGCAACACCCCCATGTGCAGGCTGGGATGCCTGTCACGGGTGGCCTTGGCCTTCGCCCCCTTGCTGTCCCCCGGACATTCCCCCTGTGGATGTCCTTGGAACATCTATACTCTGCGGCCGCAAAATCTGCAATCGGAACCCCTCGATGCCCCGTCTTCGCCGCCTGCTGCGCTGGGTGCTGATCGCCTCCGCGGGCCTGGCCCTGCTCGCCGCCATCGGCCTGGGAACGCTCTACTTCATCCTGTCCTCGCGCCTGCCGGAAGTCGAGTCCCTGCGCGAAGTGGAGATGCAGGAACCCCTCTATGTCTATGCCGCCGACGGGCAGTTGATGGCCGTTTTCGGCGAAAACCGGCGTTACCCGGTCGGCATCGAGGAAGTGCCCGAGCGCCTGCGCCAGGCCTTCATCGCGATCGAGGACGCCCGCTTCTACGAGCACGGTGGCGTCGACTACAAGGGCGTGGCGCGCGCGGTCTGGTTGCTGGCCACCACCGACGGCAAGCGCGTGCCTGGCGGTTCCACCATCACCCAGCAGGTGGCACGACAGTTCTTCCTGAGCTCCGAATACAGCTACCAGCGCAAGCTCGCCGAGATGCTGCTGGCGATGAAGATGGAGCGCGCGCTGAGCAAGGACGAAATCCTTGCGCTGTACCTCAACAAGAGCTTTTTCGGCAATCGCGCGTACGGCGTGTCCGCGGCGGCCGAGTACTACTACGGCAAGAAACTGGTCGACCTGTCGCTGGACGAGATGGCCTCGCTGGCCGGCATCCCCAAGTTTCCGTCCAGCGGCAACCCCATAAGCAACCCGGAGCGGGCGCAGATCCGCCGGGACTACATCCTGGACCGCATGGCCGAACTCGGCTTCGTCAGCGCCGCCGAGGCCGCCGCGGCCAAGGCCGTGCCGATGCATGCCAGCCCCCACGAGCCACCGGTGGAAGTGGCCGCGCCCTACGTCGCCGAGATGGTCCGCCAGGAGATGATCGCCCGCTACGGACCCGAAGCGGTCACCCGCGGTTACCACGTCACCACGACCATCCTGCCGGACCTGCAGGCGGCGGCCGACAAGGCGGTACGCGACGGCCTGCACCTGTACGACCACCGCCACGGCTGGCACGGGGTCGAGCGCCAGGCCGAAGTCGCCGCCGACGCCGATGATGCCGCGCTTGCCAAGGCCCTGGCCGGTACGACCTCGCAGGGCGCCCTGTTGCCCGTCGTGGTCGCCGGGACCGCCGCCGACGGCAGCGCGCGGGTCGTCCTCGCCGACGGCAGCAGCATCACCCTCCCCGCCTCCGCGGCCCGCTGGACCGGCAAGAGTCCCGCAGCCCTGCTCAAGCGCGGCGACGTGACCCGGGTCCGCCGCGGCGAGAAGGAAGGCGAATACCTGCTCGACCAGGTCCCCCGCGGCCAGTCCGCGCTGGTCTCGCTGGATGCCAACAACGGTGCGCTGCGCGCGCTGGTCGGTGGTTACAGCTTCGCCGGCAACAAGTTCAACCGCGCCACCCAGGCCCGCCGCCAGCCCGGCTCCAGCTTCAAGCCGTTCCTTTACGCGGCATCGTTCGAGAAGGGCTTCAATCCCGCATCGATCGTGCTCGACGCGCCCGTGGTGTTCCGCGACCGCCGCGGCAACACCTGGTCGCCCCAGAACGACGGCGGCGGCTTCAGGGGCCCGATGCGGCTGCGCGAAGCGCTGGTGCAGTCGCGCAACCTGGTCTCGGTGCGCCTGCTGGATGCGATCGGGGTGAACTTCGCCCGGACTTACATCGCCCAGTTCGGCTTCGACGAAGCGGAGCTCCCGCCGAACCTTTCGATGTCGCTCGGCACCGCCTCGCTGACTCCGCTGTCGGTCGCACGCGGTTACGCCGTGTTCGCCAACGGCGGCTCGCGGGTCGACCCCTGGTTCATCGACGAGGTGCGTGACCGCAACGGGCAGGTGCTGTTCAAGCAATCGCCCGCGCAGGCCTGCCGCGGTTGTGGTGGCGGGATGGGCACGAACGGCGCCGCGACCGTGCCGCAGGTCGTCGACGGCTTCAATTTCGGTGCCGTCGCGCCCGCCACCGCACCCGGCCAGGCGCCCGCACCGGTCGCGGAAGCGAAGGAGGCTCCTGCGACGCCCGCGATACCGGCGCCGGACGGCAAGGTCGCGCCGCGCGCGATCGACGAACGCACCGCCTACCAGCTGGTGTCGATGATGCGCGACGTGGTCCAGCGGGGCACGGGCACGGCCGCCAAGGTGCTGGAGCGCGAGGACGTGGGCGGCAAGACCGGATCGACCAACGACCATCGCGACGCCTGGTTCTCCGGTTTCGGCGGCCCGCTTGCGACCACGGTCTGGGTCGGCCGTGACGACTTCCGCTCGCTGGGCTATCGCGAATACGGCGGCAAGGCCGCACTGCCGATCTGGATCGACTACATGCGCGTGGCGCTCAAGGACCAGCCGATCGCCGCCAACGAGCCACCGGCCGGCATGGTCAAGGTCTACGTGGATGGCGCCGGGCACATGTCCACCGAGGGCGGCGGCCTGGTCGAGTTCGTCAAGGTCGAGGACCTGGAACGCATGCGCAACAGCCTCGACTTCCTCGGGCCCGAACAGAGCGACGAGGAAGCGTTCGACATCTTCTGACCGATCCCGGGAGGAGTGGCGGGGCGGCGCGAGCGATCCGTCACCCGCCGGTGCCGGCGTGCGCTACAGTCGCCTCAAACGGCCAGGGACACCGCCATGCACCGTGCGCCCCAGCATGCGCAGACCCGCACCCGCGAGCGCCGCCATCGCCTGGCCCACGAAGCAGCCCGGCTGATGGCCGAAGGCGGCATCCGCGATTTCCACCAGGCCAAGCTCAAAGCGGCGGCCCGACTGGGCATCCATGACGACGCGTCGCTGCCACGCAATCGCGAGATCGAGGATGCGCTGCGCGAGTACCAGCGGATTTTCCTCGGCGATACGCAGGCCACTGCCTTGCGCCAGCGACGGGAGGCCGCGGTGCGGGCGCTGGAATTCCTGGCGCCATTCGAGCCACGGCTGGTCGGCCCGGTACTCGACGGTACCGCTGACGCGACCTCGCCGGTGCTGCTGCACGCCTACACCGACGATGCCGAGGCTGTGGCCCGCTTCCTCGACGAGCACGGGATACCGGCGCAAGCACGCGAGCGCCAGCTGCGCCTGGACCGGGAACGCCGTGCCGACCTGCCGGTGTGGCTGTTCAGCGCCGAAGACCTCGCCTTCGATATCACCGTCCTGCCCTTGCACGCCCTGCGACAGGCACCGCTGTCGGCGGTGGACGAGCGCCCGATGCGGCGGGCCTCGCTGGCGCAGCTGCGGCAGTTGCTGGCCGACGACGAGATTGCCGGATACGAGGACTCGCTTCCCTAGCCTCGCCGCCTTGCAGCGCGCCCCGGTCGCGCCCCTTGACCTTGCCTGCGGCCACGCAACCGCAGATGCACCGGATCCCTCAAAAGAAAACGCCCCGCGCGGGCGGGGCGTTCCTCGACAACCGACCGCTGCGATCAGCGCTGGTCCATGCCCTTGTAGTCGCGCACGTCGTAGCCGGTGTAGATCTGGCGCGGACGGCCGATCTTGGCTTCCGGGTCGACCTGCTGCTCCAGCCAGTGCGCCACCCAGCCGGCAGTGCGGCCGATGGCGAACATGACCGTGAACATCTCGGTCGGGATCTTCAGCGCCTTGTAGATGATGCCGCTGTAGAAATCGACGTTCGGGTACAGCTTGCGCTGGATGAAGTACTCGTCCTTCAGCGCCGCCTCTTCCAGCTTCATCGCCACTTCCAGGAGCGGATCGTCCACGCCGAGCTCGCCCAGCACCTTGTGGGTCATCTCGCGGATGATCTTGGCGCGCGGATCGAAGTTCTTGTAGACGCGGTGGCCGAAGCCCATCAGGCGGAAGCCCGACTCCTTGTCCTTGGCCTTGGCGATCGCCGATTCGACCTTGTCCGGGGTGCCGATCTCTTCCAGCATCTTCAGCACCGCCTCGTTGGCGCCGCCATGTGCGGGACCCCACAACGCGGTGATGCCCGCGGCGATGCAGGCATACGGATTGGCTCCGGTCGAACCGACCAGGCGTACCGTGGAGGTCGAGGCGTTCTGCTCGTGGTCGGCGTGCAGGATGAACAGCAGGTCCAGCGCCTTGGCCACGACCGGGTTCATCTCCAGCGGTTCGCTGGGCACCTCGAACATCATGTGCAGGAAGCGGTTGACGTAGTCGAGGTTGTTGCGCGGATAGCGCGACGGCCAGCCGATCGAATAGCGATAGGCGGCGGCAGCCAGGGTCGGCACCTTGGCGATCAGGCGGATCGCGGCCAGCCGGCGCTGCTCCGGATCGTTGAGGTCCAGGGTGTCGTGGTAGAACGCCGACAGCGAAGCCACCGTGCCGGCCAGCATGGCCATCGGATGCGCGTCGTAGTTGAAGCCCTGCAGGAAGTTCTTCAGGGACTCGTGCATCATCGTGTGATGCGTGATCTCGTGCTCGAACTTCTGGAACTCGACCGGGGTCGGCAGTTCGCCGTTCATCAGCAGGTAGGCCACTTCCAGGAAGCTGGAATGCTTGGCCAACTGCTCGATCGGGTAACCGCGATACAGCAGGACGCCGTTGTCGCCGTCGATGTAGGTGATGGCCGACTTGCAGCTCGCCGTAGCGGTGAAACCGGAATCGTAGGTGAAAAGGCCGGTTTCCTTGGTCAACTTGGAAATGTCGATGCAGTCGTTGCCCAGCGTCGGCTTGAGCACCGGCAGGGCTACCGACTTGTCGCCGGCATTCAACGTGACCTGGTCGAGATTGGACACGGTGTGCGCTCCTCTGTGGGGTAGGCATCGCACCTTGCGTGGAGGCGCCCGGTACGGTTGCGAGGGAGTCCGCGGCCGCAGCCGCGAATCCCCGGAATTATCGCATACCCCACCGTCCAGAATCCCTCGGACGGAAGTCGTATATGCGCCGCAGGATGCCACGCACGACAAAACGGCCGCGCGGGCGCGGCCGTTTCTGCCTCACTGCAATCGCTTCATCGCGCTGCCCGCATGGGCAACGCGATCAGACGGAACTCAGCGCGCGTAACGGCGCTGGAACTTGTCGATGCGACCGCTGGTGTCCATGACCTTGTGCTTGCCCGTGTAGAACGGGTGCGAGGCCGAGGAGATTTCGATCTTCACCAACGGGTATTCGTTGCCGTCTTCCCACTTCACGGTCTCCTTGGCGCCTGCGGCCAGGGTCGAGCGGGTGAGGATCTTGAAATCGGACGTGACGTCGAAGAACACAACGTCGCGGTAATCGGGATGGATGCCGGCCTTCATGGCGTACACCGTAGTCTGGTAACGGAACAGAGCCCGGCATTGTAGTCGCCGGGCCACCCTTGGCGCAAGGCCGGGAATATTCCGGATCAGGCCGCGGCGAGCGCGGCCTGGACGCGAGCCTCGAAACGGGCCTGGTCGTACCGCAGCAGGATCCGCGCATTGTCGGCGGCGCCGGTCTGGCGGTTCCAGTCCACGGCGGTCATGCCCCGCGCCAGGCGGCCCTCGGTCTCCACGGCCACGGGCCGCTCGACCTGCTCCAGCGCCCCGTCCGGCTCCAGCGCCCAGGCCATGGCCAGGGCATCGGCCGAGAACCAGAACTCCCCGCGCCGGTCTTCCGACCACAGCCGGGTCTGGCGCGAGATCGCGTCGTAGAAGCGGGCCCGCGGCGAGTCCGCCGCCAGCCACTCCTCGGTCCGGCGATGGTGGAGGCCATGGGCGATGGTCGCCTCCCAGTCGGCCAGGTCGTACTTCGGGAAGCCGGACAGGACCACGTGCGCGGACTCGGGATCGAAGCCCACGTTGAACTCGGCCACCGGGGTGATGTTGCCGTGGGCGGTGACCGCCCCGCCCATCACCACCAGCCGGGCTACGCGCTGCGGCAGGGTCGGATCCAGGCGCAGGGCCAGGGCCAGGTTGGTCAGCGGCCCGAGCGCGACCAGCAAAAGGCGCCCGGCGTGCTCGTGCGACAGGCGCAGGATCGCCAGCGCCGCGTGCTCGCTGGCGGCCGTACCGACCGGATCCGGATAGCCGATGTCGCCGAAGCCGTCGCGCCCATGGACGTGAGCGGCATCCTCGCGCGGCGCATGGACCAGCGGCCCATCGCAGCCCGCGAACACCGGTATGTCCTGCCTGCCAGCCACCTCGCGCAGCTTCAGCGCGTTGCGGACGGTGTGGCCGAGGCCGACATTGCCCGCGGCGATGGTCAGGCCGACCACTTCGTGCACCTCGGAATGGAACGCCATCAGCAGCGCCAGCGCATCGTCGACGCCAGGATCGGTGTCGATCAGCAGCGGGATCTTCTCGCTCATGCGGGACTCATCGGTAAACGGCCGGCCAGTGTCGCCATTCCCGCCGGTCCGGGCAAACCCCGGCCACAGGGTCGCTCAGGCCGCCGCGTAACGCGTCGCGCCACCGATCCAGCGCGCCACCACCCGGTCGGCCGCATCGGGCGCATGGGCCAGCAACCGGTCCGCCAGGGCGTGCACCTGCGGGAGCAGGCCCGCGTCGCGGGCCAGGTCGGCGATGCGGAAGGCCGCCAGGCCGGTCTGCCGGGTGCCCAGCAGTTCACCCGGGCCGCGCAGTTCAAGGTCCTTTTCGGCGATAACGAACCCGTCCCCGGTCTGGCGCAGCACGTCCAGTCGCTGCCGCGCCATCTGTGAAAGCGGTGGCTGGTAGAGCAGGACGCAGCTGGATGCGGCCGCGCCTCGACCGACCCGTCCGCGCAGCTGGTGCAGCTGGGCCAGGCCCAGGCGCTCGGCGTTCTCCACGATCATCAGCGAGGCGTTGGGGACATCCACGCCGACCTCGATCACGGTGGTGGCGACCAGCAGGTCGAGCGCGCCTTCCTTGAACGCACGCATCACCGCCTGTTTTTCCGATGCCTTCATCCGCCCATGGACCAGGCCCACGCGCACCCCGGGCAACTGTTGCGACAGCTGCGCAAACGTGCGCTCGGCGGCCTGCGCCTGCTGGCGCAGGTCCTGTCCCGGCTTGCCGTCGTCATCGGGCTCTTCGATCAGCGTGCAGACCCAGTAGGCCTGGCGCCCCTCGGCGCAGGCGCCGCGGATGCGCTCGACCAGTTCGGGCCGGCGCTCGGCACTCACCGCCACCGTCTGCACCGGGGTCCGGCCCGGGGGCAACTCGTCGATCGCGGAAACATCGAGGTCGGCGTAGGCGGTCATCGCCAGCGTGCGCGGGATAGGGGTTGCGGTCATCACCAGCTGGTGCGGCACATGTCCGCTGGCCGGTCCCTTGTCGCGCAGCGCCAAGCGCTGCTGCACGCCGAAGCGGTGCTGCTCGTCGACGATGACCAGGGCCAGGTCGTGGAAAGCCACGCCTTCCTGCATCAGCGCGTGCGTGCCCACCACCACCTGGGCCTGCCCGGAAGCGACGTCCGCCAGCGCCGCGGCGCGGGCCTTGCCGGTGACCTTGCCCGCCAGCCAGGCCACGCGGATGCCGAGCGGCTCCAGCCACGCGCGCAGGTTGGCTAGGTGTTGCTCGGCCAGCAGTTCGGTCGGGGCGGCCAGCGCGACCTGGCAGCCGCGCTCCACCGCCAGCGTCGCGGCCAGCGCGGCGACCACGGTCTTGCCGGACCCCACGTCGCCCTGGACCAGGCGCTGCATCGGCGACGGCGTGGCGAGGTCCTGGCTGATCTGTTCGAACACGCGCTGCTGCGCGCCGGTGAGCGCGAACGGCAGGCCTTGTCGCAAGCGACTCGCAAGCGTGCCGGTGCCGGCAAGCGAACGGGCGCTGAGCTGCTGCTGCGCCAGCCGCTGGCGGCGCAGGCTCAAGTGGTGGGCCAGCAGTTCCTCGATTGCCAGCCGACGCTGCGCCGGGTGGGTGCCTGCGGCGAGCGCGGCGAGGTCGGCGTCCACCGGCGGGCGGTGCAGCGCCAGCAGCGATTCACGCATGTCCGGCAAGGTGGCCAGCACCGTCTCCGAAACCCCCGGCAGCGAAACCGGCAACAGGTCGAGCACGGCAGTGTCGGGCAGCAGGTCGAGCGCCTGGCCGATCAGCTTCTTCAGCGTGGACGGGCCGACGCCTTCGACCGCCGGGTACACCGGATCGAGCGAGTCGCCAAGCGCCACTTCATCGGCGTCACCCAGCACCCGGTAGCTCGGATGGACGATTTCCAGCCCGTGCTGGCCGGGGCGCGGCGTGCCGAAGCAGCGCAACCGCACGCCAGGGCGGAACTGCGCCACCTGGGCCGCGCGGAAGTGGAAGAAGCGCAGGACGAGGGTGGCGTGGGATCCGTCATCCAGCGCCACCCGCAACAGCGGCCGGTAGCGGAATCCACGCTCGACCGCTTCGACCGTGCCTTCGACCTGCGCCGGCACTCCCGCCTGCAGGTCGCGGATCGGCGTCAGCCGGGTACGGTCCTCGTAGCGCAGTGGCAGGTGCAGCCACAGGTCCTGCACCGTGACCAGGCCACGTGCGGCCAGTTTTTCCGCGGTACCGGCACCGACGCCACGCAGCGCCGCCAGCGGAGTGGCTCCGCCGGCGAGCGAGGGCGCGCCGTGGCGCTTCGTCCTCACGCGCGCGTCCTTCGCCGCGCAATGGCGGCGAACCCGGCCCGGCGCACGCTCAGTCGAGCACCATGACCGCGTCGGCTTCGAACGCCACGCCCTTGGGCAGCGCGGAGACGCCGATCGTCGAACGCGCGGGGAACGGCGCGGAGAAATACTCCTGCATGACCGCGTTGACCGCGGCGAACTGCGTCAGGTCGGTCAGGTACAGGCCCAGGCGCACGATCCGGTCCAGTGAACCGCCGCCAGCCTCGGCCACGGCCTTGAGGTTGTCGAACACCTGCCGCGCCTGCGCGGTGATGTCGCCGGCGACCACCTCGCCGGTGGCCGGGACCAGCGGGATCTGGCCGGAGAAGTACACGGTATTGCCGCTGCGCACGGCCTGCGAATAGGGGCCGATGGCGGCCGGCGCCTTGTCGGTCTGGATGATCTGCGACATGCGGATGCCCTGGAAAGGAAGATGCGGCGATTCTACCGGCTCGCGTGAAGAGCGGCGGAGCAAGGTCGGCCCCGTCGCGGCACACCGGAGTGGCGGGCTCGCCCGGCTTTGCATGGGAACGGGAGCCACACCGCCGCAAACGCGTCGGGCTACCCCGGCCTACTGCCGGCGGACGCCCTGCACCACGTTGAGCCGGCGCAGGCGCCGGATCACTTCCGCCAGGTGGTTGCGGTCGCGGACCTGGATGGCGAAACGCAGCTGCGCGGCGTTCATGTCCCGATCCAGGTAATCCACGCGCTCGATGTTGGACTGGCTCTGCGCCACCGCGGCGGCCAGCTGCGCCAGCACGCCCGTGTGGTTTTCCACATCGACGATGAGCGAGGTGTCGTAGTCGCCGGACACATTGGGATCCCAGTCGATCGGCACCCAGCGCTCGGGCGACTTGCGGAACTCGGCCAGGTTCGGGCAGTCGAGCCGGTGCACGACCACGCCCTTGCCGGCCGTGTGGTAACCCATGATCTCGTCGCCGGGGATCGGCTGGCAGCAGTTGGCGAAGCTGACCACGCCACCCTCGGTGCCGTTGATCAGGATCTTCTCCTGCGAGTGCTTGGAATGGCCGCCGCCCCGCAGTTCGGCATACGCCATCAGCGCCTGCGCGGCCTGGCTGGGCATCCAGTTGCCCAGTGCCACGTCCGCCAGGAACGCCTCCAGCCGGGGGAAGCGGTGCTCGAGCAGGAAAGACTCAAGCCGCCGCGGCGGCAATTTCTCCAGCGAGCTGCCCATCGCTTCCAGCGCGCGGTCCAGCATGCGATGGCCCAGCTGCACCGCGTCCTCGTGCTCGAGCTGCTTGAGCTGGTGGCGGATCGCGGTACGCGCCTTGCTGGTGACGACGAACTCCAGCCACTGCGGCTTGGGCAATGCGGATTTGGCGGTGATGACCTCCACCGTCTGCCCGCTGGCCAGCTTGGTCCGCAACGGCACCAGCTTGCGATCCACGCGCGCGGCCACCGCGCGGTTGCCGATGTCGGTATGCACCGCGTAGGCGAAGTCCAGCGCCGTGGAGTTGCGCGGCAGCGACAGGATCCGCCCCTTGGGCGTGAACAGGTAGACCTCGTCCGGGAACAGGTCGACCTTGACGTTCTCCAGGAATTCCAGCGATGAGCCCGCCGCCCTTTGCGAATCGATCAGCTCCACGATCCAGGCATGCGCGCGGCTCTGCGCGCTGTTGGGACCGTCGCCACCATGCTTGTAGGTCCAGTGCGCCGCGATCCCGCGTTCGGCGATCAGGTCCATCTCCTCGGTGCGAATCTGCACTTCGATCGGCGAGCCGTACGGGCCGAACAGCACGGTGTGCAGCGACTGGTAGCCGTTGGCCTTGGGAATCGCGATGAAGTCGCGGAAACGCCCGTCCAGCGGTTTGAACTGCGCATGCACCGCGCCCAGCGAGTGGTAACAGTCCGGCACGCCGCGTACCACCACGCGGAAACCGAACACGTCCATCACCTGGTCGAAGCTTTTGCCCTCGCCCTGCATCTTGTTGTAGATGCTCCACGGGGTCTTGATCCGGCCGACCAGGCGGTGCTCGATGCCCTCGCGGGCCAGGCCCTGCGACAGCTGCACCTCGACCTGGGTCAGCGATTCGCGACGTACCACGGGCTGGCTGCGGATGTGCTTTTCGATGATCGCGTGGCGCCACGGGTGCAGCGCGCGGAAACCGAGGTTCTGCAGCTCCGACTTGACCAGGCTCATGCCCAGCCGCTGCGCGATCGGCGCGTAGATCTCCAGCGTCTCCCGCGCGATGCGCGTGCGTGCTTCGGCGCCCTGCGCACCGAGCGTCCGCATGTTGTGGAGGCGGTCGGCCAGTTTGATCATGATCACGCGCAGGTCGCGCGACATCGCCAGCAGCATCTTCCGGAAGCTCTCCGCCGCGGCCTCCTGGCGGTCGCGGAACTTGAGCTTGTCCAGCTTGGTGACGCCATCCACCAGGTCGGCCACGTCGGCGCCGAACTGCGCGGCGATCTCCTCGCGGCGCAGCGGCGTGTCTTCGATCGTGTCGTGCAGGATGGCCGCGATCAGGGTTTCCACGTCCAGGCCCAGCTCGGCCAGCACGCCGGCCACGGCCACCGGATGGGTGATGTAGGGCTCGCCCGACTTGCGGGTCTGGCCGGCATGGGCGGCGGCGCCGACGCGCCAGGCCTCCCTCAGCATCGGCAGCTGTTCACGCGGCAGGTAGGCGGCGGCGCGCTCCAGCTCGAGGACGTAGTCGGGCACCGGCTCGCTGGTGGACGGCGAAGCAGGGGCGACAACCTGCGCGGAATGGCCTAGGTTCATGCGGAAAGACTATGCCAGCGGCCTGCCGGCGGCAAACACCGCGCATCGCGATTCGTCGCGCCCATCACCGCCATTCATGCAGGCTCAACCCAGGCGCTGGGCGCGTTCCACGCCCGGCAGCCCGTCCAGCTTGCCAAGCAGGGTCGAAAGCTGGCCGTAATCGGACACCCGCAGGCGCATCCGCAGCTGCACGCGACCGTCGGGGCGCACGTCGCTGCGGATGTCGGCCACGTGCGCGTCCTCCTGCGCGATCAGCGTGGTGACGTCCTTGAGCAGCCACTTGCGGTCCACGCCGCTGACCGCCACGTCGACCTCGTAACCGCCCCCGGCGGCGCCCCACTCCACCGGCAACACGCGCTGCGGCTGGGCCGCGGCCAGGCGCGTGAACGAGGCGCAGTCGGCGCGGTGCACGGTGACGCCGCGGATGCGGGTCAGGTAACCGGCGATCGGCTCGCCGGGCACCGGCTGGCAGCAGCGCGCCAGCTGCACCAGCAGGTTGCCCACGCCCTGCACGGTGAAGCCGGCATCGGCCTTCCGGTTGCGCGCCTGGCGCGGCGCCGGGCGCGTGTGCAGCACCGGAGCGGCCTGCGCCGCCGTACGCTCCAGCTCGTGCAGCGCGCGACCGACCTGGTGCGGACCGACATCGCCGAGCGCGACCTGGATGTACAGGTCGTCGACGGATTCGGCATGGAATTTCTTCGCGACCGGTGCTAGGTCTGCATGGTGGAGTCCCAGGCGCTTGAGCTCGCGTTCGAGCATCTCGCGCCCGGCCTGCACGTTGCGCGAGCGGTCCAGCTTGTGGAACCAGGCGCGCACCTTGTCGCGCGAGCGGCCGCTGGCGAGATAGCCATTGGCCGGCAGCAGCCAGTCGCGGCGCGGATCCGGCTCCTTGCCGGTCATGATTTCCACCCGGTCGCCGCTGCGAAGGTGGTGGCCCAGCGGCACGATCCGGCCATTGACCTTGGCGCCGCGATAGCGGTGCCCGACCATCGTGTGCACGTGGTAGGCGAAATCCAGCGGCGTGGCGCCCTGCGGCAGGTCGATTACTTCGCCCTTCGGGGTCAGCGCATACACACGCTCCTCGACCAGCTCCGCATCCAGCGCACCGGCCAGGCCTTCGTCGCGGCCCTCGCCGGACTGCTCCAGCAGTTGCCGCATCCAGGCGATCTTGCGTTCGAACGCACGCCCCGCCCCCTTCCCCGCCGCGCTGCCGCCGGTTTCCTTGTAGCGCCAGTGCGCGGCCACGCCCAGCTCGGCCTGCTCGTGCATGTCGCGGGTGCGGATCTGCACTTCCAGGGTGCGGCCTTCCGGCCCGACCACCGCGGTGTGCAGCGAGCTGTAACCGTTGGGCTTGGGCCGGGCGATGTAGTCGTCGAACTCGCCCGGCACGGGCGCCCACAACGCATGGACCACGCCCAGCGCCGCGTAACAGGCGGCGACGTCGTCGACCATCACCCGCACCGCGCGCAGGTCGTAGAGCTTGTCCAGCGGCAGGTGCTTCTTCTGCATCTTCCGCCAGATGCTGTAGATGTGCTTGGAGCGTCCGCTGATGTCGGCAGCCAGGCCCTGCGCCTTCAACGCCTTGCCCAACTGCCCCTTCACCGCCTCGATGTAGCGCTCGCGGTCGGCGCGGGTCTCGTCCAGTTCGCGCGCGAGGTGGCGATAGGTGTCGGGCTCGAGGAAGCGGAACGCCAGGTCCTCCAGCTCCCACTTGAGCTGCCAGATACCCAGCCGGTTGGCGAGCGGTGCGTGGATGTCGCGGGTGAGCTGGGCCAGCGCGCGCCGCTCCGGTTCCGGCAGGCGGTCGGCGGCGCGCATCCGCGCCAGCTGCCGTGACAGCAGGATCGGCACCACGCGCAGGTCCTGGATGATCGCCAGCAGCAGCCTGCGCAGGCCCTCGCCATTGCGGCCGGCCTCGCGCCCGGCATGCAGCGCCCAGACCTGGTCGGCGGCGTCCTGGCCTTCGAGCAGGCCCGCGACCGCCGGAAGCTCGGTGGCCACGGCCTTGGCGACGACACCGCGCAGCCCGGGCAGGTCGAACAGCAGCGCCGCGGACAGCGCCGATTCGTCGGCGCCCAGCTGTCCGAGCGTGTGCAGGGTATCGGCGATGACCGGCCACGGCAGCCGGTGTTCGTGGCTGGTGCCGCTGGCGTCCCAACCCTGCAGAAACTTCGTCCGCAACGCGGCCGGCAGCAGGTCCGCAGGCGGGCCCTGCAACAGGGCTTGCAGGTCGTCGATGGCGGTGCGGGACAAGGCCGTTCCGGCGTGTGGGGATGCCGTCTACACTAGCGGCCAACACCTCGGAGGAACAAGCATGGAACGTCGCTCTTCGCCGATATGGTCCGTCCTGCTCGTCGCGCTTTGCCTTGCCGCCTTCACCTCCGCCGCCATCGCGCAGTCATCGGGCCAGACGGTGATGGAGCAGCAGATGACGCCGGATGAATTCAAGGCCGCCGGCCTGCACAAGCTCAGCCCCGCCGAACTGGCCGCTTTGCACGACTGGATCCAGCGCCAGCAAGGCGGCACGACCGCCGCGGCCACCGCTTCGGCGCCTGTGTCCGCGCCCGCATCCGCACCGTTGCCTGCGGGTGCCGCCGTCGCCGCCGGTGCGGCCGCGCTGAGCGCAAGCGAGATCGAACGCATCCGCGAGGAAGCGCGCGAGGAAGGTCGCAAGGAGGTCAAGGAAACCAACCGCGGCTTCTTCGACTTCGGCTCCGAGGAACCGATCAAGAGCACCCTCGTCGGCGAGTTCCGCGGCTTCGCCAAGGGCAACAAGTACACGCTGGCCAACGGCCAGGTATGGGAACAGATGGAACCGGCACGCCTTGAAGGCGTGAAGCGGACCGATCCGGCGGTGACGATCAAGCCCGGCCTGCTCAATGTCTGGTTCCTGCGCATCGACGGCTACAACACGCCGGCCAAGGTGCGACGGATCAAGTAAGCCGACGCGGGCGCCGGCATCATGCCGGTGCCCGCCGCCGCTACTGCAGCGACGCCAGCCGCTGCGCGAGCTTCTTCGGCGAGATGCCGCCGCGTGAACCGAGCTCCTGCGCGAACAGCGACACGCGCAGCTCTTCCAGTTCCCAGCGCAGCGCCTGCCAGCCGGGCGCGTCGCCCTCGCCGCGCGACCGTGCGCCTGCCAGCGCATCGGCGAACGGCTTGAGTTCCAGCATCCGTGCCTGGTCGCGGGCCGGATCGCGCAGCGCGCGTTCGGCGCGCAACACCATCGCCTTGAGCCAGCGCGGGTATTGGGCCAGCGCCTCGGCCGGCGTCCGGCGCAGGAAGCCGGGGTGGACCAGGCCATCGAGCTGCGCACGCAAATCGTCCAGGTTGCCGCGCGCCCAGCCCATCAAGGGCGCCTCGAGCTTGGGCTTCAGCTCGGCCACCGTGGCCAGGACCTGCTCGGCCAGTTGCAGGCGCGAAATCGCCTCGCCGAACAGCTGCCGCGACGCGGCCTCTGCGCGACGCTGGAATGCCTTCGTATCGCGGATGCCGTCCAGCCCCTCGGCCAGCACCGCATTGAGCGCGGCCTCGACCAGGTCGGCGCGCAGCTGCTCCTTCTCCCGCGCCTTCGCTTCGGGACCGGTGCCGAACTGCTCGATCGCCGCGTAGAGCAGGCCCAGCTTGGGCGACACCGGCAGCTGCTTGCGCGCCTGCCGCACCTTGTCGGCCAGGGCAATACGCAGCAGGCGCTCGACCCCGCGCGGATGCGCCGCGAGGGCCTGGGCGCGATCGGCGAACACGCGCAGCACCGCATGCTCGCCCTCGTCGACCAGCGCGGGGTAACCCGGCACGCCCGCCTCGCCCGCCACCTGGTCAGGGATCGGCTCGGCCGGGAAATCGCGCAGCTCGGCCGGGCCAGTGGCCAGCGCCCGACCGGCGCGCGCCGCGAACGCACGACCGGCGCGCTCGCCGAACGTCGCCCGCAGCGCATCGAGGTCGCGTGATTCGGCCAGCACCTGACCGCCACGGTCCGGCGCCTCGCGCAGGCGCAGGTTCATGCGCAGGTGCGGCTCCAGCGCCGCTTCGTCGAAGTCCAGCGCCGACACCGCCACGCCCGTGGCACGCGAGAGGAACCGCGCCAGCTCGCCGGGCATCGCATCGGCGGAAGGCCGGACGAAGGCTTCGAAGAACGCGCGCCCGAAATCCGGTGCCGGGACGTAGTTGCGCCGCGCCGCCTTGGGCAGGCTGCGGATCAGGCCAGCGGCGCGATCGGCGACGAAGCCCGGCGCCAGCCATGACAACCGCGCCGGATCGAGCGCATTGAGCAAGGGCAGCGGCACCTCCAGGGTGACGCCGTCGTCGGCCGCGCCCGGTTCGAAGCGGTAGTGCAGCGGCAGCCGCGCATCGCCGAGCGCGAAATACTTCGGGTACAGGTCCTCCTGCCCGCCCTCGCCCGGCAGCAGGTCGTCCGTCGTCCAGCGCAGCGAGGACTTGCGTTCCTGCACCAGTGCCCGGTACCAGGCATCGAGTCCGGCGGCGGAATGGATCTCGCCCGGAATCCGGTCCAGGTACCAGCGTGCCTGCCAGCCTTCGTCGGCGACCAGGCCGGCGCGGCGCAGCTTGGCTTCCTCCTCGCGCGCCTGTTCCAGGGCCTTGAGGTTGGCCGCCAGGAACGAGGCCTTCGTGTCGATCTCGCCGGTGACCAGGCCCTGGCGCACGAACAGCTCATGCGCGCCGGGTGGATCGATGCGGCCGTAGTGGACCGGGCGCTTGGGCGCCAGCACCAGCCCGAACAGGCTGATCTGCTCGGAGGCCAGGACATTGCCCTGCGCGCGCGACCAGCGCGGATCGAAATGCTTGCGCGCCAGCAGGTGCGGGAGTTCTGCGATGGCCCAGTCCGGCTCGATCGCGGCTGCAGTCAAGCCCCACACCTTCTGCGTGTCCAGCAGCGTGGCCACCAGCACCCACGGCGGGGGTTTCTTCGCCAGCGGCGAGGCCGGGAACAGCTGGAACCGCCGCTGGCGCGGCGCCTCGTAGTCGCCTTTCTCAGTTCGATGGCCGACCTGGGTCGGCATGCCGGCGAGCAGCGCCCGATGCAGGGACTGGTAGGCGGCAGCGCGCTCGCGGGCGCTGAAGCGCGAAGCCGGCTCGGCAGCAGCGTGCTTGGGCACCGATGCAGGCGCCTGCGCCGCGACCGGCGTGACGGACTTGCCTTCGCGCGCCAGCCGCGCCGCGCGATGCAGCTCGCCACGGGTCGGACGGGCGGACGCACCGCCGCGCTCGTCCGTCGCCGGCGCGCCTGCCAGCAGCGGCAGCACCGCCGCCTCCGCCGCTTCCTCGCGCCAGCCCAGCTCGACGCACAGCAGCTTGAGCTGCCGATGCAGCTCGCGCCATTCGCGCATGCGCAGGAACCCGAGGAAGCGCTTGCCGCACCAGTCGCGCAATTTCGATTGCGTCAGCTCTTCGTGCGCGCTGTCGTAGCCCTGCCACAGGCGCAGGATGCCGACGAATTCCGAACGCGGGTCGGCGAACTGCGCATGCGCGTTGTCGGCCGCCTCGCGCGCCTCCGGCGGACGCTCACGCGGATCCTGCACGCCCAGGAAGGCGGCGATCGGCAGCATCGCGCGCAGGCAGCCGTGCGCCTGCGCGGCGACCAGCATCCGCGCCAGCTTCACGTCCACCGGCAACCGCGCCATCTGCCGGCCGCTCGCCGTCAGCCGACGCTGGCCGTCGGCCGCCTCCTCGATCGCGCCCAGCTCGACCAGCTGCTGCCAGCCGTCGGCGATGGCGCGCTCGTCCGGTGGCTCAAGGAACGGGAAGTCCTCGATCCTGCCCAGGCCCAGGCTGAGCATGCGCAGGATCACCCCGCCCAGGCTGGAACGGCGGATCTCCGGATCGGTGAACTCCGGGCGCGCGAGGAAATCCGCTTCCGCGTACAGGCGATAGCACACGCCTTCGGAGACGCGGCCGCAGCGACCCTTGCGCTGGTTCGCGCTGGCCTGGCTGACCGGCTCCACGTGCAGGCGGTCGATCTTGGAACGCGGGCTGTAGCGCTTGATCCGCGCATCGCCCGGGTCGACCACGTAGCGGATCCGCGGCACGGTCAGCGAAGTCTCCGCGACATTGGTCGCGAGCACGATGCGCCTTGGCGGGCCGGGATTGAACACCCGGTCCTGGTCGCGCACCGACAGCCGCGCGTACAGCGGCAGCACTTCGGTGGACCGGTACTGGCGCTTCTCCAGCATGCGGTGCAGGTCGCGGATCTCGCGCTCGCCGGGCAGGAACACCAGCACGTCGCCGCGCGGATCGGCAGCGGTGATCTCGTCGATCGCGGCGGTGATCGACGAAAGCGGATCGAGCTCGCGATCCTCGCGGCCACGGCGTGCGGCGTCGGCATCCTTCCTTCCCTTCGGCGACGGCGCCTCCTGGCGGGCGCTGGCGACGATGGGCTCGGCCCCCGTGCCGCCCGGTGGCCGGTAGCGCACCTCCACCGGATAGGTGCGCCCGGCGACCTCGACCACCGGCGCATCGTCGAAGTGCCTGGAGAAGCGCGCGGTGTCGATCGTTGCCGAGGTGACGATGATCTTGAGGTCGCGACGCTTGCGCAGCAGCTGCTTGAGATAGCCGAGCAGGAAATCGATGTTGAGGCTGCGTTCGTGCGCCTCGTCGACGATGATCGTGTCGTAGTTCGACAGCCAGCGGTCCGAGGCGATCTCGGCCAGCAGGATGCCGTCGGTCATGAACTTGATGCGGGTGTCCTCGCCGACGTTGTCGGTGAAGCGCACCTGGTAGCCGACCTGCCCGCCCAGCGGCGTCTTCAGTTCCTCGGCCACGCGCGTGGCCACCGCGCGCGCGGCGATCCGGCGTGGCTGCGTGCAGCCGATCATGCCGGCCACGCCACGACCAGCGGCCAGGCACAGCTTGGGCAGCTGGGTGGTCTTGCCCGAACCGGTCTCGCCGGCCACCACCACCACCGGGTGCTCGCGGATCAGCGCGACGATGCGTTCGGCCTCGGCGGCGATCGGCAGCGCTGCGTCGACCGTCACCTGCGGCACGTTGGCTGCACGCGCCCGGCGCACGGATGCCGAGGCGGCCAGCGCCTGTTCGAACCGTTCGCGCAGCGCAGCGTCGGCCGGTTTCCCGCGCCAGCGCGACCACAGGCCGTGCAGGCGCCCGCGATCCCGACCCATGCCCTGGTCGAGCGCGTGCCGTCCGGCTTCGAGGATCCTGCTCAGTTCGGGAGGGATCGATTCCATCTATGGTGCCGTGTGAAAATTTGCATAACGTAATGGGGACTACTGTCTATTGTGACAGTCCCGCCTTTGACCTGTGGACCCACCCCCAAGGAGAGAGCGAACCATGGCCAAGACCAAGTCCGCCAAGAGCAGCACCCCCACCGCCAAGGCCAAGGCCAAGGCCAAGGCATTGAACCCGGTGGCCTCGACCTCGCGGATCGACATCGGCATTGGCGCCGCCGATCGCAAGGAGATCGCCGAAGGCCTGTCGCGCTACCTGTCCGACGCCTTCACCCTGTACCTGAAGACGCACAACTTCCACTGGAACGTCACCGGTTCGATGTTCAATTCGCTGCACGCGATGTTCATGGTCCAGTACACCGAACAGTGGAACGCGCTGGACGAGGTCGCCGAGCGCATCCGCGCGCTGGGCTTCAACGCGCCCGGCTCCTACGCCGAGTTCATCCGCCTGACCTCGATCCGCGAGGAGGAAGGCGCCACCGGCGTGCCGGACTGGAAGGGCATGGTCCGGCAACTGGTGTCCGGAAACGAGGCGGTGTGCCGCACCGCGCGCGGTGTGCTCAAGACCGCCGACGACGCCGGCGACGACCCCACCGTGGACCTGCTGACCCAGCGCCTGCAGATCCACGAGAAGTACGCGTGGATGCTGCGCTCGCTGCTGGAGTGAGCTGGCAACGCGGCGTACATGCGCCGCCGCGTTCCCCGGACGGCCGCCCCCAGGGCGGCCGTCACCGTTGTGGACCGGCAACTCCATAGAGCGGGGCTTGCCCCGCTGCCCTTCTTCCCGCCATGAGGCTCCGACCGACGGGGGCAGCCGGGCAAGCCCGGCTCCATGCGCGCGTTTGCGCTCAGCCCTTGGCGAACACCAGGCGGCCGCCTTCGGCGTCGACCCTCACCATGTCGCCCGTACCGAACTCGCCGGCCAGGATCTTCTGCGCCAGCGGGTTCTCGATCTGGGCCTGGATCGCACGCTTGAGCGGGCGGGCGCCGTAGACCGGGTCGAAACCGACATTACCGAGCAGCTCGAACGCCTTTTCCGACAGGTCCAGCTTGAGGCCGCGCTCGGCCAGGCGCTTCTCCAGCCCGCGCAGCTGGATCCGCGCGATCGACGTGATCTGCTCCCTGTCCAGCGGATGGAATACGACGATGTCGTCGAGCCGGTTGATGAACTCCGGGCGGAAATGCGCCTGGACCACGCCCATCACCGCCGCCTTCATCTGCGTGTAGGCCTCCGCGCTGCCGTCGCCGGACAGCTCCTGGATCTGGTGCGAGCCCAGGTTGGAGGTCATCACGATCACGGTGTTGCGGAAGTCGACGGTGCGGCCCTGGCCATCGGTCAGGCGGCCGTCGTCGAGCACCTGCAGCAGGATGTTGAACACGTCCGGATGCGCCTTCTCGACCTCGTCGAGCAGGATCAGCGAATACGGCCGGCGGCGCACCGCCTCGGTCAGGTAACCACCCTCCTCGTAGCCGACATAACCCGGGGGCGCTCCGATCAGGCGCGCCACCGAATGCTTCTCCATGAACTCGCTCATGTCGATGCGGACCATCGCTTCGGACGAATCGAACAGGAACTCGGCCAGCGCCTTGCACAGTTCGGTCTTGCCCACGCCGGTCGGGCCCAGGAACAGGAAGGAGCCGATCGGCCGGTCCGGATCGGACAGTCCGGCGCGCGAACGCCGCACCGCGTCGGAGACCACCCGGATCGCTTCTTCCTGGCCGACCACGCGCCGGCCCAGGTCGGACTCCATGCGCAGCAGCTTCTCGCGCTCGCCTTCCAGCATCCGGTTGACCGGGATGCCGGTCCAGCGCGAGACCACCTCGGCGATCTCCTCCTCGGTCACCCGGTCCTGCACGAGCCTGAATTCCTTCTGCTCGGCTTCCTGGGCGGCGGCCAGCTGCTTTTCCAGCGTCGGCAGCGTGCCGTACTGGATCTCGCTCATCTTCGCGTAGTCCTGGCGACGCTGGGCGCTTTCCAGCTCGAGGCGCGCGGCTTCGATCTGCTCCTTGATCCGGGTCGCACCCTGCAGCGCAGCCTTCTCGGACTTCCAGACCTCGTCCAGGTCTGAGAACTCGCGGCCGAGCTTGTCGATGTCGCTTTCCAGGTCGGCCAGGCGCTGCTTCGAGGCCTCGTCCTTCTCCTTCTTCAGCATCTCGCGCTGGATCTTGAGCTGGATCAGGCGGCGCTCCAGGCGGTCCAGTTCCTCGGGCTTGGAATCGATCTCCATGCGGATGCGCGAGGCGGCCTCGTCCATCAGGTCGATGGCCTTGTCCGGCAGCTGGCGGTCGGCGATGTAGCGGTTGGACAGGGTCGCGGCCGCGACGATCGCCGGATCGGTGATCTCCACGCCGTGGTGCACCGCGTAACGCTCCTTCAGGCCGCGCAGGATCGCGATGGTGTCCTCGACGCTCGGCTCGCCGACGAACACCTTCTGGAAGCGGCGCTCGAGCGCGGCATCCTTCTCGATGTACTGGCGGTACTCGTCCAGGGTGGTGGCGCCGACGCAGTGCAGTTCGCCCCGGGCCAGCGCGGGCTTGAGCATGTTGCCCGCGTCCATCGCGCCATCGGCCTTGCCGGCCCCGACCATGGTGTGCAATTCGTCGATGAACAGGATGATCTGGCCTTCGCTCTTGGCCAGGTCGTTGAGCACGCCTTTCAGGCGCTCCTCGAACTCGCCGCGGAACTTGGCGCCGGCGATCAGCGCGCCCATGTCCAGCGAAAGCACGCGCTTGCCGCGCAGCCCCTCGGGCACCTCGCCATTGACGATGCGCTGGGCCAGGCCTTCGACAATGGCGGTCTTGCCCACGCCCGGCTCGCCGATCAGCACCGGATTGTTCTTGGTCCGGCGCTGCAGCACCTGGATCGTGCGGCGGATCTCCTCGTCGCGACCGATCACCGGGTCGAGCTTGCCCGACTCCGCGCGCGCGGTCAGGTCGATGGTGTACTTCTCCAGCGCCTGGCGCTGGTCTTCGGCATTCTCGGACTGCACGGTCTCGCCTCCACGGATTTTCGCGATCGCCGCCTCCAGCTTCGCCTTGTTGGCACCGGCGGCCTTCAACGCCTGCCCGACCGCGCCGCCATCCTCGAGCGCAGCCAAGACGAACCACTCGCTGGCGATGAACTGGTCGCCCTGCTGCTGGGCCAGCTTGTCGGTCAGGTTGAGCAGGCGGGTCAGGTCGTTGCCGACCGACAGGTTGCCGGCCTGGCCGCTGACCTTGGGCAGCTTTTCCAGCGCCTCGCCCAGGCGCTCGCGCAGCAGCGGCACGTTGACGCCGGCCTGGGCCAGCAGCGGGCGCGTGCTGCCACCGGACTGGTCGAGCAGCGCGGTGAGCACGTGCGCCGGTTCGAGCAGGTTGTGGTCGCGGCCCACGGCCAGCGACTGCGCGTCGGCCAGCGCCTGCTGGAAACGCGAGGTGAGCTTGTCCATCCGCATCGGAGGTCCCTCGAAAGAGTGGCCGGCGGGGCCGGCAATGCTACCCAGATGAGGTTGCACCCGGGTGTTTCAAGAGCGCGTGAGATCGGCATTCAGCGCCGGCCTTGCCGATAATGCCGGCCATGCGCGAAAGCCGCCCCTGGTACCTGTACCTCCTCCTGTGCCGCAATGGCGCCTGTTATGCCGGGATCAGCCCCGACGTGGACGCACGCTACCGCGCGCACGCCGCGGGCACCGGCGCGCGCTACACCCGGGCCAATCCGCCGGTGCGCCTGCTCGGCAGCCGCCCGTATCCGGATCGCGCCGCGGCGTCACGGGCGGAATGGGCGATCAAGCAGTTGCCGAGGGAGCGCAAGCTGGCCTTCCTGCTGGACGGTGAAGCGAACGGGGAACCCGCTGCACACACGGATCCGGATCAGGCCGGCTCCAGCCAGCCCTCGTAGCGGATCAGCGGACCCACCAGCGGCAGCGTCGCCTCGACCCGGAACTCGTAGCGTCCCTCGTGCTCGCGCTCGCGGCACTGGACCCGGCCGAACAGCGCCACCGGCAGCGGCAGCAGGCCCAGCAGGCGCACGCCATCCACGTTCCAGTAGATCGCGCCATCGGCGGTGTGCAGCAGGAAGCGGAACTGGATCGGGCCGAGTCGTTCGCAGAGCAGGCCCTTGCGGCAGCGCAGCCGCGACGTCATCGGATGACCGCCGAAATCGCGACGCCAGGTTTCGCCCTTGGCGGCGGCGGTGAACTCCACCTGCAGCGGCGCATCGTCCATCGACGGCGGCAGCCCGGCGATGGCCGCGCACAGCCGCGCCAGCGGATGGGTGCCGCGCTCGACGCCGACCCGGCCGGCGTACTGGCCGCGCCCGCGGATCGAATGCAGCGCGCGCAACGAATCGGGCAGGTTGAAGAACGGTGCCCGCAACACCTGCTGGAACACGGTCGGCTCAAGGACGGGCGAGGCGGCAGGTGTCGGGGTCATGCAGGCGCCACGTCGGTCCGGAACGACAGCATACCGCCGGACCGCTGCCAGCCATGCGCGCCGGTGCTGCGCCACGCGGGCATCCGTCTCAGGCCGAGCCCGGACGCTCCTTCTGCAGCGAAAGCAGCGCCAGCAGTGCGGCCAGCACCACGTACGCCCCCGCGAACTGCCAGGCGATCAGCTTCGGCAGGCCTTCCAGGGTCCACGGCCAGTAGATGCCGCCGCGCGGATCCACCGAATGGACCAGGCCGAACAGGGTCAACGCCGCGCCCAGCAGCAGCACGCCCGCGGCGCGGCGGGTGCGGCCGTCGATCATGGCCACCAGCGCGGTGCTCCACAGCATCGCGGTGATGATGAACCCGTTGCCCAGGGTGACGATCGCCGCGAGTTCCGGCAGGCCATGGCCGTCGCCGGCGTTGTACAGCGCGGCGTGGTGTTCCGGCGCAATCCATGCCGGGTTGCCCAGCTTGATCACCAGCAGGTAGGCGATCGAGGGCAGGAACGCCAGCGCCACCGCCGGCGCGTGCCGGCGCTCGGTGGCCTGGAAGGCCTGCACGGTGATGTCCAGGCCCACGTACACGATGATCGGCGCCAGCACCGCGATCGGCAGCCACTGCACCAGCCCGGCCAGGTAGCCGAACACGCCGCCGAGGCCGACGAACACGCCCGCCAGCAAGGTATAGCCGTGCCGCGCGCCCATGTGCTTGTAGGCAGGTTGCCCGATGTAGGGCGTGGTCTGCGCGACGCCGCCGCAGACGCCGGCGACCAGGGTCGACAGCGCCTCGACCAGCAGCACGTCGCGGGTACGGTAATCGTCGCCGGCCGCGCGCGCGCTCTCGGCCACGTTGATCCCGCCCACCACCATCAGCAGGCCGAACGGCAGCAGCAGCGGCAGGTAAGGTACGGTCGCCGGCAGGCCATCAATGAAATGCAGCGTCGGCACCGGCAGGGCGAAGGTCAGGGTCACGCCCTGCGGCAGCGCGAACCCCGGCATGCCCAGCCCGGCAAGGCCGAGCGCGTAGTAGAGCGTCGTGCCGACCAGCAGCGCCACCAGCACGCCGGGCAGGCGCACCGGCAGGCGGCCGCGCGCCACCAGCACGTACAGCAGCAGGCCGAACGTCACCAGCCCCGCCACCGGCGAGCGCAAGGTCTCGACCAGCGGCAGGAAGCCGAGCAGGGTCAGCGCCGCGCCACCGATCGAGCCCAGCAGCGCCGCGCGCGGCACCCAGCGGGTGATCGCATCGCCGCAGAACGACAGCGCCAGCTTGAGCAGGCCCATCACCACCAGCGAGGCCATGCCCAGCTGCCAGGTGGCGATCGCCGCGGCCTGCGCGTCCATGCCCTGCTGGCGGAACGCGAGGAAGCCCGGACCGAGCACCAGCAAGGCCATGCCGATGCTGGTCGGCGCATCCAGGCCCAGCGGCATCGCGGTGACGTCGTCGCGGCCGGTGCGCATCGCCAGCCGGCGCGCCATCGCGGTATAGGCCAGGTTGCCGACCAGCACGCCCAGCGCGGTACCGGGAAACATCTTCGTGTACACGACCTCGGCCGGGAATCCGAAGATCCCGACCAGGGCCAGGGCGATGAAGCCCAGGATCGACAGGTTGTCGACCACCAGGCCGAAGAAACCGTTGAGGTCGCCGGCGACGAACCAGCGCGGCCGGAAGGTGGGGGTCATCGAATGCGGATCCTGCGGTAGAGGGCGACGTCAGCGTGGCCACCGGCCGGCAGGGTGACCTGCCGGCCGGTGGCGTGGCTCAGAAGTTGAGCCTGAACTCCGCGCCGAAGGTCCGCGGCTCGTTGATGAAGCCGGTCAGGTTGTTGAAGTCGATGCCGCCGACGATCCGGGTCTGGTCGGTGATGTTGCGTCCGAACAATGCGAAATCGTAGGCGCCGTCGCCCCAGCCGTAACCCACGCGCAGGCCGCCTTCCAGCGAGGACCGGCCGCGGAACTCGGGCGATTCGTACAGGAAGAAATTGACCTCGCTGCGATAGGCCCAGTCGGTGAAGAAGTACAGCTCGCCTTCGCTCAGCGGGATGCCCCAGCGCAGGGTCAGGTTGTGGATCCACTCCGGTGCCTGCGGCAAGGAGTTGCCGTCGATCAGCGCGTAGGTGCCGCCGCCGATCGTGGTGGTCGGATCGGTCACCGTGCAGCCGCCGCCGCAGACGGCCACGGCGAGGTCGTCGTCCTGGATCCGCGTGTCGTTGTAGCTGCTGCCCCAGGTCAGCAAGAGCCCCTCGGCCAGCCACGCCTCCAGGTCCAGCTCGATGCCCTGGCCGATGGTCTTGTCGGCATTGAGCAGCGTGGCGACGTTGGCGCCACCACCGACGGCGATCAGCTGCTGGTCGCTGACATCGTAGCGGAACAGGTTGAAGCCCACGCGCGCGCGGCGGTCGAACAGGTCGGCCTTGATCCCCGCCTCGTAGGAGATCACCGACTCCGAGTCGGCCGTGGACACGCCACCGTTGGGCGCGGCCGCCGACGCGAACAGCAGGCGGCCCTGGATCGAAGGCGCACGGAACCCCTTGGCCACGCGACCGTACAGGTTCACCGCCTCGTTGACCTCGTAGACCGCGCTGGCGTCCCAGCTGACGTCATCCACGTCGGTGTCGACCGTGTACGGACCGCCCACCGGCGCGCCGAACGGCGCGCCTTCCAGCACGGTGGCCGAGAAATCCTTCTCGTCCTTGGTGTAGCGCACGCCGGCGCGCAGCTTCAGCTTGTCGGTGGCCGCGTACTCGGCCGAGCCGAACACCGCCCAGGCCGTGTTCTCCTGCTCCTGCACCGCGTGGCCGGCCCGCGGGTTGCCCGGAGACAGCGAGTCGTAGTTGAAGCTGTCGATGGTCAGGTCTTCGCGGTACCAGAAGAAGCCAGCCTGCCAGTCGAAGCGTCCACCGTAGTCCGACTCCAGGCGGAATTCCTGGGTGACCTGCGAGTGGTCGGGAATGCCGTCGGCCGATTCGGAGGCGAACGGAATGAAGCCCGGGCCGGACATGCCCGGCGGCAGGAATGCCGCGCCGTAGCCGCCGTCGATGTCGCCGCGGTTGAGCGATTCCAGCGTCTCGTAACCAGTGATCGAATGCAGGCTCAACTGGCCGAAGTCCCAGCGCAGCCGCGCGCTGCCGCCCCAGGTTTCCAGGTCGGAGAAGTTGACGCCGTCCAGCGACACCTCGTCCTTGTCGAAACCGGGCACGAAGCGGTTGCTGCCCGGCTCGATGATGTTGGCGCGGAACAGGCGCGCGGTGCCGTTGAGGTCGCGCCGGTGAAGGTTGAACAGTGCTTCGAACGCATCGCTCTCGTACAGGAACTGCACGCGCGCGGCGGACTCGTCGTAACCCTCGAAACCGTCGTTGGGGCCGGGATAGGTGTTGGTCACCCAGTCGTCGCGGCGCTGGTACAGCGCCGAGGCGCGCGCCGACCAGTTGCCACCGAGCGCGCCGCCGACCGCACCCTCGAAATTGACCATCGCATCGCTGCCGTAGGCCAGCTGCGCGTAGCCGTCCAGTTCCTGCGACGGCCGCACCGAATCGAACTTGACCACGCCGGCCGGCGTGTTGCGGCCGAACAGGGTGCCCTGCGGTCCGCGCAGCACTTCCACCTGCTCGATGTCGAACAGCGGGAAGCCCTTAAGCAGCGGGTTCTCCTGGACCACGTCGTCGTAGACCAGCGAAACCGGCTGGGACGCGTTGAGGTCGAAGTCGGTGTTGCCCAGGCCGCGGATGTAGAAGCGCGGGAACGCGCGGCCGTACGAGGACTCGATGTTGAGACTGGGTACGCGCGCGGACAGGAAGCGGATGTCGGTGCCGCCCGAGCCCAGCACGTCGAGTTTCTCGGCGCTGATGCTGGTGATGGACACCGGCACGTCCTGGATGTTCTCGACCTTGCGCTGCGCGGTGACCTGCACCGCGTCCAGGGTGGTGGCGGTCTCCTGCGCGAGAAGGGGCGGCGCCAGCAGGGCGGCGGAGACGGCGAAGGCAAGCGTGGTACGCGACGGCACGATCCGCGACAGTCGGCTCATGGCGGGGTCCTGGCGGTGGGGGGGGGGGCGGTCTCTTATAACCAGCTCCGGGCCCACGGGGCTAAGGTGGAGTCTGGT
>NZ_PDWN01000014.1 GCF_010093205.1 Pseudoxanthomonas daejeonensis | reverse complement strand
CCCGTCGCCAGCGTGCTGTGTCCGGCACCGGTGACCGCCGATTGCACGATCGAGGCGGTGTATCCGCTGACCTGGCCCGAGTTCGGCATGACCGGGGGGCGGCAGAGCGACTTCAACCTGTTCGTCCATGGCGGCGCTGCCGGCGGCGGGTGGGTCAACCTGGCCGACGGTGACTACCGCTTCAGGAAGACGGAGATCGCCGGGACCTCGCTGGTCGTGTGGGACACGCTGGTCTCGGATGTGTTCGTCCATCACGACTTCACCGGCATGGGTTTCGTGGGCACCAGCGAGCTGTGGCTGACCGGCACGGTGCGCGGCAACGTGGTCAACGAGGAAGTGCTCAACCTGCGCCATCGCTGCGGCACCGGCCTGAACCTGTGCGCGAAGGACAGCCCGCGCCGGATCGAGGGCAACTACACGCAGGGCGCGACCGGGACGATGGTCGCCGTGCTCGGCGACCCGTTGCAGGTCACCGGCAGCGCCGCCCTCGATGGCGCGCTGCTGCTGGCCGGCGGCACCTCGCAAGGCTGGGTGCTGCCGACCGCGCCATCGGCGATCCAGGTGTTGCGCGCCGACGGCGGCGTGAGCGGCACGTTCGTCGCGTGGGGACGTGATCTCAATGGCGCACGCACGCTGTTCCTGGAAGGCAGCCTGCGCTACACCGCCAACGAGGTGATCTTCGATGCCACGCGTGTGTCGCTGTCCAGCGCCATGGTCGCGGCGGGCGCGACCGCCTTGCAGGTGGGCGTCGGCGCGCGCCTGGACGATGCGTTCCGCATCGGCGATGGCCTGGCCGGGCGTCCACCGGGTGGGCTGGACGTGGCGCAGCAGCGCTTCCTCGAATCGGCAGCGGCGATCCAGCACCTCGATTCGATCGACCAGGCGCGGCGCACGTTCGACAGCCTGTCCGGCCAGGCGCACGCGCTGGCGCCGCGGATGCTCGACCGGCAACTGACCGACCTGTCGCTGCACCTGGAGCGGCAGCTGGATGCGCTGCCCGCGGTGCAGGCGCAGGGCAGCTGGGCCGAACCCATCGCCAACGTGGGTTACGTCGGCGGCTGGCAGTCCAGCGGCGGATTCAGCGCGGGGCAGACCTGGCGGCTCGACGCGGCCTGGCAGGTCGGTGGCAGCGTGGCGCAGCTGGACTCGCGCACCCAGCTCGACGGCATGGGCGGCGTGGTCGATGCGCGCACGCCGGTGGCCAGCGTGCACGCGCGCTATGGCGGTGACGGCTGGCAGGCGACCGCCATCGCTTCGTATGTCGATGCGGACCTGCTCGTGCGGCGTCCGATCGAACTGGGCGTGGGCCGGTCTTCGCTGGCCGGGTCCGAGCGCACGCTGCGGCAGGGGCGGATGTATGGCGAAGCGCGGCGCGACCTGCAGGTCGGCGGCGGACGCGTGTCGCCATTCGTGGGCATGGACTACGTGCGCGAACACGGCGACGCGTTCCGCGAGCAGGGTTCGACCGGACTGGAACTGGTCGCCGGGGCTTCATCGCGGGAAGCGTGGTCCGGCCTGGCCGGCGTGCGCTATGCGAAGGACTGGATGTTGCCCAGGCGCGGCCGCATCGGCCTGGACCTGGACCTGCGCTACCGGCAGTGGCTGGGCGGCAATGACGCGACCGTGCGCGCCGCGTTCGCCGGCACGCCGCAGGCGGCCTTCGCGCTGGACGCGCCGTGGGACGAGAGCCAGGGCGCGCTGCGCGTGGCGCTGGCCGGCGACATCGGTGCAGGCTGGCGCTGGACCTTCGACGGCACCCGCGCACTGGGCGGACGCTACGACGACACCGCCTGGTCGGTCCTGCTGCAGCGCGACCTGGGCGCGGACCTGCGCCCGGCGAGGGCGACGCTGGCGCCGTAGGGCGGGGCTTGCCCCGCTGTTCCTGCGTCGCGCCTGCCGCGCGCGTCGCTTCGCCATGCGCCGGCATCGCGGTGCCCGTCGCGACGCCGGTCGTGCAGCGGTCATTCGTAAAGCGGGTTTTCACGCCGGAACGCGCGTGCGGTAACGCGTCGTCTGCGAGGGTGGCCGGGCGCGCACATCGCCGCGCCCACCAGGAACTCCCATGGGAATCGACAGCGGCACGCGCAGCGGGCAGAAGAGCGTTGGCACGGCCGGCACGCACGGCCGGACCGACCGGGAGGCGCAGCAGGACACCGCCGAGCAGCGCCAGGACAGCGCACTGGAAGACCACCGCCGGCAGCCGTCGGCGTCGGAAACGCAGGTGCGCCGCGAACAGGGCGGCCATGACCGTCCGGTCGGCGGCGACCAGAAGCCGCATCCGCGGCCGCAGGCCACGCCGCAGGACGGAAAGAAGCCTGGCGCTCAGAGTCAAACCGACAACGCTGGCCGTCCCGATCCCAAGGCCGGTGTCGACAGCGAAGTCGGTGACCTGGACGACCCGGACGCGGAGAAGAAGGGCGCCTTGCCCGGCCGCGCCGGCGGCGGCCTGGCCGGCGGCTGAGACATCCCGCGCAACAGGCCATCCGTGATGCACCTCGTCCAGCTCTTCCTTCCGCTCTACGACAACGCCGGCAGCGCCTTCCCGAAGGCGCTCTACGACCGGGTCCGCACCGAACTTACCGAACGCTTCGGTGGCGTCACCGCGTTCCTGCGTTCGCCCGCGGCGGGAGCATGGGAGGACGACCGCGGCGCGGTGCAGCGCGACGAGGTCGTGCTGCTGGAGGTGATGGCCGAGCACGTCGACCACGGCTGGTGGGCGGCCTACCGCGAAGACCTGCAACGGCGCTTCCGCCAGGACACGGTGCTGATCCGCGCGAGCGCGGTGGAGCGGCTGTAGCGCCCGTTGCGACGATCGGCGCGTGTCGCGCGGCGCCCATGCCGCCTTCACGCCTGCCCGTTCATAGTCGTCAACGGGACACCGACGTCGTACACGGGGCCCCCGTTATCCGGGTCATGCACCCGGGTCGCGCCGCAACGGTCGACCGGCGGTGGGGAGTCTCCCGCCTGGCACGCACCGGCATCGAGGGTCCAGCAGCGGACGCCGCTGCGGATCCGGGCAGGACAAAGGAGTCACCATGCAAAGCGGTTCCAGCGCCACGACTGACAACGTCTCGCGGATCTCCACGGGCAACGCGGGACTGGACGACATCCTCGGTGGGGGCGTCGACGCCAACCGCATGTACCTCTACGAGGGTCGGCCGGGCA
Source organism: Pseudoxanthomonas daejeonensis (assembly GCF_010093205.1). Taxonomy (GTDB): domain Bacteria; phylum Pseudomonadota; class Gammaproteobacteria; order Xanthomonadales; family Xanthomonadaceae; genus Pseudoxanthomonas; species Pseudoxanthomonas daejeonensis. Next base: position 107,415 of record NZ_PDWN01000014.1, on the reverse strand, counting down.
CCGGCAAGACCACCCTGGCGCTGGAGTTCCTGCTGGAGGGGGCGCGCAAGGGCGAGCGGGTGCTGTACATCTCCCTGTCCGAGACCGAGAGCGAGCTGCACCTGGTCGCCAACCGCCATGGCTGGGACTTGGCCGGCGTGGACATCTTCGAGCTGGTGCCGCCGGAGACCACGCTCGATCCGGGCCGGGAGATCACCGTGCTGCATCCGGCCGAGGTGGAGCTGGCCGAGACCACCAAGCTGATCCTGGACCGCATCGCCGAGACCAGCCCGACCCGGGTGGTGATCGACAGCCTGTCCGAGCTGCGCCTGCTGGCGCAGAACTCGCTGCGCTACCGGCGCCAGGTGCTGGCGCTCAAGCACTTCTTCGCCAGCCGCCAGTGCACGGTGATCATGCTCGACGACATGAGCTCGCAGGAGAACGACCTGCAGCTGCATTCGATCTGCCACGGCGTGGTGCTGCTGGAGCAGCTGGCCATCGACTACGGCTCCGAGCGCCGCCGCCTGCGCGTGGTCAAGATGCGCGGGATCGGCTTCCGCGGCGGCTTCCACGACATGAAGATCGTGCAGGGCGGCCTGCAGATCTACCCGCGCCTGGTCGCGGCCGAGCATCACGCCACCTTCGTCGGCGAGTTCACGCCCAGCGGAAACGCCGAGCTGGACCGGCTGCTGGGCGGCGGACTGGAGCGCGGCACCAACGCGCTGCTGATCGGCGCGGCCGGCGTGGGCAAGTCGTCGCTGGCGCTGACCTATGCCATCTCCGCCGCGCAGCGCGGCGAGATGGCGGCGATCTTCGCCTTCGATGAGGGCCGCGGCACCATCGAGGCGCGCGCCCGGACGCTGGGCATACCGCTGCAGCCAGCCATCGACAGCGGGCACATCCTGTTCCAGCAGATCGACCCGGCGGAAATGTCGCCGGGCGAGTTCGCCGCGATCGTGCGCCAGCGGGTGGACCGCGACCACGCGCGCGTGGTGGTGATCGACAGCCTCAACGGCTACCTCAACGCGATGCCGGACGGCCGCTTCCTGATCCTGCAGATGCACGAGCTGCTGAGCTACCTGGCCCAGCAGGGCGTGCTGACCATCCTGGTGCTGGCCCAGCACGGCCTGGTCGGACCGATCGAGACGCCGCTGGACATCAGCTACCTCAGCGACGCGGTGCTGATGCTGCGCTACTTCGAACATGGCGGCGTGGTGCGGCGCGCGCTGTCGGTGGTGAAGAAGCGCAGCGGCGACCACGAGCACACCATCCGCGAGTTCGGCCTGAGCCACCAGGGACTGTCGCTGGGTCCGCCGTTGCGCGAGTTCAGCGGCATCTTCTCCGGTACACCTTCCTACATCGGCAGCGCGGAGCCCCTGTTGCAAGGCGACTCCCGTGCAAGCGACTGAGGAGATCGGCCGGCGGGTACTGGTGCTGGCCCCGATCGGACGCGATGCGAGCACGGTGGCCGACCTGCTCGCCCGCGCGGACATCGTCGCGTGCATCTGCGCGGACTACGACGCGCTGCTGGCCGGCCTGGGCGAGGGCGCCGGCGCGGCGTTCGTGGCCGAGGAAGGCCTGTTCGGCCATGACCTGGACCGGCTCGCCGGCTGGGTCGCCGCACAGCCGCCGTGGTCGGACCTGCCCATCGCCATGCTCAGCAGCCGCCACCGCCATCCGCAGGTGACCGCGTGGCGCCGCGACCAGGTCGCGCGGTTGGGCAACGTGTCGCTGATCGAGCGGCCGGTGGAGCCGATCACCCTGGTCAGCGTGATGCAGGCGGCGCTGCGCGCGCGCAAGCGCCAGCTGGAGATCCGCGACTTCATGGAGGCGCATGCGGCGGCGGCGGCCGGCCTGGAGGCGCTGGTGGAACAGCGCACCGCGCAGCTGCAGGCGGTCAACCTGCAGCTGCGCGACGAGATGGCCGAGCGCGCCCGCGTGGAGGAATCCCTGCGCCACACGCAGAAGCTGGAATCGCTGGGCCAGCTGACCGGTGGCGTCGCCCACGATTTCAACAACATCCTGATGGTCATCTCCGCCGGCCTGGAAATGCTGGAGATGAGCGACCGCCCCGAGCGCCGCGAACGGATGCTGCGCGGCATGCGCCAGGCCACCCAGCGCGGTGCCGGGCTGACCCGGCAGCTGCTGGCGTTCTCGCGCAGCCGCGCGCTGCGGCCCGAGACCGTCCACCTGCCCAGGCTGGTCGGCGACATGGCCGAGCTGCTGCACGGCAGCCTGCGTGGCGACATCCGCCTGCAGCTGGAGCTGTCGCCGGACCTGTGGCCGGTGCTCGTCGACCCGGGCGAACTGGAACTGGCGATCCTCAACCTGGCGGTGAACGCGCGCGATGCGATGGCCGGCAGCGGAACCATCACCATCAGCGGCCGCAACGTCGTGGAGGACGCGATCAACGAGACCGGGGAGTTCGTGCACCTGGCGATCCGCGATACCGGCTCGGGCATGAGCGAGGAGGTGCAGGCGCGGGTGTTCGAACCATTCTTCACCACCAAGGACGTGGGCAAGGGTTCGGGCCTGGGTTTGGCCCAGGTCTATGGGTTTGCGCGCCAGTCCGGCGGCTCGGTGGCGATCGATTCCGAGCCCGGCCAGGGGGCGACGATCACCCTGCGCCTGCCGCGCTCGCACCAGACACCGACCGCCAGCGCCGGGATCGAGTCGCACGTGGCCGAGGCAACCGGCAGCTCGACCGATTGCGTCCTGCTGGTGGAAGACGACGCCGAGGTGGCCGCGTTCGTCGAGGAGCTGCTGCACGGCATCGGCTACGAGGTGATCCACGCGGCGAGCGCGAAGGCCGCGCTGGGTGCGCTGGCCAACAACCGCCAGGTGGCGTTCGTGTTCTCCGACATCATGATGCCCGGCGGCACCAGCGGCATCGACCTGGCCCGCGAGATCCGCCAGCGCCGGCCGGAACTGCCGGTGCTGCTCACCAGCGGGTTTGCCGGCGCCGGTGGCGACGAAGCCGCGAAACTTGGCATCGAGATCCTGCGCAAGCCGTACGGGCTGGATGACCTGCGCGCGGCCGTCGCGCGGGTGCGGGGTGCGGGGCCGGCGGCGGAGCACATTGCGTCGCCGTGAGTGAGGTGCGTGAGGGACGCGGGGCCGGCATCGATGCGAAGGTGGAAGGCCACGCCGGGGGCGCTGGCGGCACTCGGTACGAAGCTGATTCCCGTCGCGATCAGGCAGGCGCGCACGTCACCCGTGGTAACGACGCGCGATCACGTCGCCGAATATCCAACGCCCGCCGAAGCGTTGCAGGCCGCGGCCAGGAGAGCCAGGTCCATCGGCGTGCGTATCGCTTGCCCCAGCGCAAGCGTGCCCGCTGCATCCGCCTGCATGGGCAGCGAAGCGCAGCCGAAGGATGGCGGCTGCGCCCCGGTCCGTCGCTTACAGGTATTCCTCGCGCGCCTGCTCGGCGCGCGCCGCGCCGATCGCGGTCTCGACCTTCTTCTCTTCTTCCGGCGGCGGCAGCACCGCGGGCATGCCCAGGCTCTGGATCCACAGTTCCCGGCACCAGCCCATCGTGTGGTAGAGGTGGTGGTCTTCGTCCTGTTCGACCGCATCGTGCGCGGCCTTGAGCACCTTGGCGTGGGGGCCGCCCTGGTCGGCGACGCGGCCGATCAGTTCCCAGTTCTGGTGGTCCTTGGTTTCGGCCAGTACCACGCATTCGGCGGCGACCAGTTCGGCGGCCTCCGGGGTGGCCTTGGCGATCGCCATTTCGATCGCGGCCACCAGCGATTTGCCGTGATGGGCGACGATCTCCCGGCCCGGGCTGCTGGCTTCGGTATCCAGGCCCAGTTCGGTGAAGACCGTGGTCAGCACCTTCTCGTGGGTGCGGGTCTCGTCCAGGTACTCGCCCCATTCCTTCTTGAGGTCTTCGTTCTGCGCGGCCTTGATCGCGGCGGTGTAGATCTTGATGCCGCCGCGCTCGGTTTCCAGCGCCTGCAGCAGCAGTTCGGTGACTTGGGCGGAATCGACTTTCTTCGCCATGGGTGTGTCCTCCTCGGGGGGGCTTCTGTGTACTCCGCGCCTGCGGGAGACCGTGTGACGAATTGGCGCACATCGCGTCAATTCCGCGACGCCGCCGGCTTCGGGGGTTGCACGACCTGAACCTCCACGGCGCGTTCACGCGCGCGGGTGCGCAGGCGGCCCGTCGGCTCGTCGGGGGACGCATGGAGTACGATGGGCGCGCAGGTCCCTTGGCCTGCCTCGCGCGCTCCGCACGGCCACGCCGCACTCGCCTGGCCCTCGCTTCGCTCCCTTTCATGCGTGTCCCATCCTGCTTTCGCGGGGTGGCGCCTGACGGGAGCCTCCATGCCCGGTTACACCACCCGCAATGAATCCCTCTCCATCGGCGGGCACGCCTGGCGGTTGCGCGTGCTCAGCGACAAGCAGCAGTTCTCCGATCCCGACGGGCATGCCGACCGCCTCGGCATCTCCTCGGCGCAATGGAGCCTGTTCGGCCAGCTGTGGCCGGCCGGGCGCCTGCTGGCGCAGGCGATGCAGCGCTTCGACATCGCCGGCAAGCGGGTGCTGGAACTGGGCTGCGGCATCGGCCTCGCCAGCCTGGTCCTGCAGCAGCGCGGCGCCGACGTCATCGCCTCGGACATGCATCCGCTGGCCGAACCGTTCCTGGCCTACAACGCCGCGCTCAACGCGCTGCCGGTGGTGCACTACCGCCAGCTGCGCTGGGACGCGCCGCTGCCGGCGCTGGGCCACTTCGACCTGATCATCGCCAGCGACGTGCTGTACGAGACCGACCAGGCCGCGCTGCTGGCCGGCGTGGTCGACCGCCATGCGTATCCGGCGGCGGAGGTGCTGGTGACCGATCCGGGCCGCGGCAACAGCGCGCGCTTCAGCCGCCTGCTGGAGGCGCGTGGATTCGGCATGGCCGAGGAGCGCTGCCCGATGGACGATCGCGACGAGGCGCCATACCGGGGCCGGCTGCTGCACTACACCCGCGTCGGGGCCGGGGCGGGATGAACCGCCTGCCGCTGCCCACGCCCGGCACCCAGTGCGAGCGCTGTGTCGCGCTGTGCTGCCAGCTGACGGTGGTGCTGCAGCCCGGGGACGACATCCCCGAACACCTGGTCGCCCAGTTGCCGACCGGCGTGCGGGTCATGGCCCAGGGTGCGTCCGGCTGGTGCGCGGCGCTGGACCATGAACACATGAACTGTGGCATCTACGAACATCGCCCGGAGGCGTGCCGGCGCTTCGTCATGAACGGCCCGCACTGCCGGGCGCTGCGCATCGATTACAGCCGCGACCGCGCGCGGGGAATCCCGATGCAGCTGGAATGAACGGCGATGGCCGCGGCGACAGGCAAGAAAAAAGCCCGGCATGCGCCGGGCTTTTTCGTGCGGATGTCCGGCTTGCGCCGGACGGCCGCTTCCATCAGCCGGTGAAGGCTGCGGTCAGAGCGGCTGGACCTGGTCGGCCTGCATGCCCTTCTGGCCCTGCACGGCGACGAACTGCACGCGCTGGCCTTCCTGCAGGCTGCGGAAGCCCGAGGACTGGATGGAATTGTGGTGGACGAAAAGGTCCGGGCCGCTTTCCGGGGTGATGAAGCCGAAGCCCTTGGCGTCGTTGAACCACTTCACGGTGCCGGTCTGGGTCTGGGACATGGTGTATCTCCTTGGAGCATGGAAAAAAGCCGCTTATGCGGCAGGACGCTGGCTGCAAGGAGGGAATGGGTGCAACGGTGCAGTGGAACGATGTCGACGGCATCGGGTCACGGATTCGAGTGACCCTTGTAACTCAGCATCGCCACGGTATGCCCATGCCGGCGCAATAGCAAACCGGAGCGCCGGTTCCGTTCATGTGCCACACGCCGCGCGACGCCGCTTTCACGCGACGGTTGCCACGGCGGTGCGAGGATGAAGCCCGAGGCATCACCTGCTTCTCCCACGGATGCTCCATGCCCGAATCGCGCCGAATGTTCGGTCGCTGGCTGCGCTTGCGCCGTCGTCTGCGGCGCCTTTGGCGCATCCGTCGCGCGGCCGCCGCCCCGGTGCCCATGGTCGAAGAGCCGCTGCGCTCGGCGTTGTTCAACGTCGAGCAGATGGAGCTGCACGGACGGGCGCTGGCACGGATGCATCACCTGCAGCCGCGGCCGGGGCCGGTAAGGCTGCTCGATCGGCTGCAGGAGAACGAACGCCTGCTCGACGACGCCAGCGACCTGCTCACGCGCATGGTCCAGGACGACATGCGGATCACGCCGGCGGGCGAGTGGCTGCTGGACAACTTCTACCTGATCCAGGAGCAGATCCACACCGCGCGCAGGCATCTGCCCAGGGCCTACAGCCAGCAGCTCCCGACGCTGGCGCAGGGGCCGTCGGCCGGGCTGCCGCGGGTCTACGACCTGTCCCTGCAGGCGATCGCGCACGGCGACGGACGGGTCGATGCGGAGGCCATCAGCCGCTTCGTTGCCGCCTACCAGGAGGTCACGCCGCTGCGGCTGGGTGAATTGTGGGCCGTGCCGATCATGCTCAGGCTGGCATTGATCGACAACCTGCGGCGCATGGCGGCCGGGGTGATGCGCGACGGCGCCGACCGGCAGCTGGCCAGCATGTGGGTGGAGGCGCTCAACAGCACCGCCGCGCGGAACCCGGTGGACGTGGTCCTGGTGGTCGCCGACATGGCGCGCTCGCGGCCGCCGTTGACCGGGGCGTTCGTCTCCGAGCTGACCCGGGCGCTGCAAGGGCAGGGCTCGGTGCTGGCGATGCCGCTGTCGTGGCTGGACCAGTGGGCCGCCGAGGGCGGCCATCGCATCGAGGAACTGGTCCACGGCGAGAGCCAGCAGCAGGCCGCCGACCAGGTCTCGATCAGCAACAGCATCGGCAGCCTGCGCTTCCTGGCCAACATGGACTGGCGCCTGTTCGTCGAAGAGATGAGCGTGGTCGAGCACGCGCTGGGCACCGATCCGGCCGGGACCTATGCGCTGATGGATTTCAGCACCCGCGACGCGTATCGGCACGTGGTGGAGAAGATCGCCCGCCGCAGCCGCGCGTCCGAGCCGGAAGTGGCCGCGGTGGCGCTGCGCCTGGCCCAGGCCGTCGCCGACACTGATCCACAGGACCGCCGTGCGCACGTGGGCTACTACCTGCTGGACGACGGCGTGGCGCAGACCCAGGCCGAGGTCGCCGCGGCCGCCCCGCGCTACCGGCCCGCGCGCCTGCCACCGCGCCGCGTGCGCCTGCCGGCCTACCTGCTGCCGATCGCGGTGGTCATCGCGATCAGCACCTGGGGCCTGCTGTCGGCCGGCACCGGGCCGATACCGGTATGGCTGGCCGCTGCATTGGCGGTGGTGGTGTTCAGCGAGCTGGGCATCGCCCTGGTCAACTGGACGGCCACCCTGCGAGTACCGCCACGCCCGTTGCCGCGGATGGATTTCTCGCGCGGCATCCCGGTCCAGTTCCGCACCCTGGTGGTGGTGCCGAGCATGCTGTCCAGCGCCGATTCGATCGATGCGCTGGTCGAAGGGCTGGAGGTGCGCTTCCTCGCCAACCGCGACACGCAGCTGCACTTCGCCCTGCTCACCGACTTCCTGGACGCCGACCAGGAAGCGATGCCCGGCGACGGGGAGATGCTCGGGCATGCGGCCCGGCAGATCGAGCGGCTCAACGACCGTTATGCGCCCGAGCAGGGCGACCGGTTCTTCCTGCTGCACCGGGCGCGCGAATGGAACCCGCGCGAGCGCCGCTGGATGGGTCACGAGCGCAAGCGCGGCAAGCTGGCCGCGCTCAACCGGCTGCTGCGCGGGGGCGATGAGGGCGCGTTCATGCGCGTGGTCGGCAAGATCGAGCCGCTGGCGCAGGTGCGCTACGTCATCACCCTGGATACCGATACGCGGCTGCCGCGCGATGCGGCGCGCGAGTTCGTCGCCACCCTGGCCCATCCGCTCAACCGGCCGCGCTTCGACGTGGCCCGGCGCCGGGTGGTGGAGGGCTACGGCATCCTCCAGCCCAGCGTCGGCACCAGCCTGGGCGGGCGGCGCAGTTCGCGCTATGCACGCCTGTTCGGCAGCGAGCCGGGCATCGATCCCTACACGCGCACCGTCTCGGACGTGTACCAGGACCTGTTCGGCGAGGGCTCGTTCGTCGGCAAGGGCATCTACGACGTGGATGCGTTCGAGTACGCGCTGGGCGACCGCTTCCCGGACAACGCCATCCTCAGCCACGACCTGCTCGAAGGCTGCTACGCGCGCGCCGGCCTGGTCAGCGACGTGCGCCTGTACGAGGAATATCCCGAGCGCTATGCCGCCGACATCAAGCGCCGGGCGCGCTGGATCCGCGGCGACTGGCAGCTGCTGCCATGGCTGCTGCCGTGGGTGCCGCGCCGTGGCGGCGGGTTCGAACGCAATCCGCTGAGCTGGCTCTCGCGCGGCAAGCTGCTGGACAACCTGCGCCGCAGCCTGGTCGCACCGGCGGCCGTCGCGTTGCTGCTGCTGGGCTGGGCGTGGTCGCCGCAGCCGCTGGCATGGACGACGGCGGTGCTGGGCTTGTGGCTGCTGCCGGTACTGCTGCAGGCGCTGCGCAACATGATTGCGCTGCCGCTGGACATGCCGTGGGAAGCGCACCTGGCCCAGGTGGGCAAGGACAGCCTGCGCCAACTGCAGCGTGCGGTGGTGACGCTGGCCTGCCTGCCGTACGAAGCGTCGGTCAACCTGCTGGCGATCGCACGCACGCTCTGGCGGCTGCTGCTCAGCCGTCGCCACCTGCTGCAATGGAACCCGTCCAGTGAAGTGGAGCGCAGCCTGGGCAGCGACCGCAGCGCCGAGTGGCGCAGCATGGCGCTGGCGCCGCTGTTCGCGCTGGGCGTGGCCGCGGCGCTGGCATGGGTGCGCCCGGGCGTATTGCCGGTGGCCACGCCATTGCTGCTGCTGTGGCTGCTGTCGCCGGGACTGATGGCGTGGCTGGGCTGGCCGCCGCGGACGCAGGGCGCGGAACTGTCCGGCACGCAGCGGGCGTTCCTGGGCCGCCTGGCGCGGCGGACCTGGGCGTTCTTCGAAACGTGGGTGCGCGCCGAGGACCACTGGCTTCCGCCGGACAACATCCAGGAGCATCCGTCGCTGGTGGTGGCGCGGCGCACTTCGCCGACCAACATCGGCCTGTCGCTGCTGGCCAACCTGTCGGCGTACGACTTCGGTTATGCGCAGGTGGGCGCGGTGATGGAGCGCACGCAGCGGGTGTTCGGCACGCTGGAAGAATTGCCGCGGCATCGCGGCCATTTCTGCAACTGGTACGACACCCAGACCCTGCAGCCGCTGCCGCCGCGCTACATCTCCACCGTGGACAGCGGCAACCTGGCCGGGCACCTGTTGACCCTGCGCCAGGGGCTGCTCGCGCTGGCCGATGCGCCGGTGCTGGCGCCGCATACGTTCCGTGGCCTGGCCGACACGCTGGGCGTACTGGAGGACGAACTGGCCAGGCGTCCACTCGCCAGCGATCCGCAGGCCGATGCACTGACCGCCGCGCTGTCCGGATTCCGCGAGGTGCTTGCGCCTGCACTGGAGCAGCGCACGCATGCGGTCGGCCAGGCCGAGCGCCGGCTCGCCCAGTTGATGGCGCATGCCGAAGCGATCGTGGCTGCATGGCCCGCAGCACTGGCGCCGGTCGATGGCCAGCGCGACTGGCCGGTCGCGCTGCTGGAGGGCTGCCAGGCCGCGCATGCCGAGCTGCTGTTCTTCATGCCCGACCTGCTGGCCAGCGATGGCGCCGGCGCCGACGAATCCAGTGCGCCCATGCCCAGCCTGCGCGCGTTGCATGCGTACGCGCCGCAATCGACCGCAGGCATGCGCGCACGCGATCGCATCCACCAGCTGGAACGATTGGCGCATATGGCCGGCCAGTTCTCGCTGATGGAGTACGGGTTCCTGTACGACCGCGCCCGCCACCTGCTGGCCATCGGCTACAACCTCGACGAGCATCGCCTGGACGCCGGCTACTACGACCTGCTCGCCTCCGAGGCACGGCTGTGCACCTTCGTGGGCATCGCCCAGGGCCAGCTGCCGCAGGAGAGCTGGTTCGCGCTGGGCCGGCTGCTGACCGACGTCGATGGCTATGCGACGCTGCTGTCGTGGAGCGGCTCGATGTTCGAATACCTGATGCCGCAGCTGGTGATGCCCAGCTATCCGGACACGCTGCTCGACCAGACCGCGCGCCACGCGGTGGAAGCGCAGATCCTGCACGGCCGCAGCCTGGACGTGCCGTGGGGCATCTCCGAGTCCGGCTACAACGCGGTCGATGCGCGGATGAACTACCAGTACCGCGCTTTCGGCGTACCCGGGCTCGGCCTCAAGCGCGGCCTGGGCCAGGACCGGGTGATCGCGCCTTACGCCAGCATGATGGCGCTGATGGTCGCGCCCGAGGCGGCCTGCCAGAACCTGCAACGGATGGAAGCGCTGGGCTTCTCCGGCGCGTTCGGCATGTACGAGGCGGTCGACTACACCGCCGCGCGGGTGCCGCCCGGCCAGGACTACGTGCTGATCCGCTCGTTCATGGCCCACCACCAGGGCATGGGGTTCCTGGCGCTGGATTACCTGCTGCGTCGGCAGCCCATGCAGCAGCGTTTCCTGGCCGATGCCGAGTTCCAGGCCACGGTGCTGCTGTTGCAGGAGCGCATCCCGCAGACCGGGCTGTTCCATCCGCACGAGGCCGAGGTGCAGGGCGCGCGCGCGACCTCGGGCGAAACCGAGACCCAGCTGCGGATCCTGCGCAACCCGGGCAGTGCGCGACCGGAGGTGCAGCTGCTGTCCAACGGCCGCTACCACGGCATGCTCACCCACGCCGGCGGCGGCTACAGCCGGCATCGCGACATGGCCACCACGCGCTGGCGCGAGGACGGCACCCGCGACCACTGGGGCACGTTCTGCTACCTGCGCGATGTGGAGAGTGGCCAGTTCTGGTCGACCGCGCTGCAGCCCACGGCCGTGGCGATGGACCAGTACGAGGCGATCTTCTCCGATGCCAAGGTCGAGTTCCGTGGTACCAGGAACGGCTACGAAAGCCATCTGGAAGTGGCGATCTCGGCCGAGGACGACATCGAGCTGCGCCGCCTGCGCCTGAGCAACCGCAGCCGGCGCACGCGCACCATCGAGATCACCACCTATGCCGAGGTGGTGCTGGCGCCGGCGATCTCCGACGAGGTGCATCCGGCCTTCAGCAACCTGTTCGTGCAGACCGAAATCGTCCGGCCCAAGCAGGCGCTGCTGTGCACGCGCCGGCCGCGCGCGCACGATGAAGTGCCGCCGTGGATGTTCCACCTGATCGCGGTCCACGATGCCGACATCACCGAGATCTCATACGAGACCGACCGCGCGCGTTTCCTCGGCCGTGGCAACACCCCGCGCGCACCGGATGCGTTGACCGGCCAGGCGAAGTTGTCCGACACCGACGGCTCGGTGCTCGATCCGGTCGTGGCGATCCGTTGCCGGATCGAGCTGGCGCCCGGACAGACCGCCATGGTCGACATGGTCTACGGCGTGGGCGGCGACCGCGAGGCCTGCGCCGGCCTGGTCGACAAGTACCGCGACCGGCGCCTGGCCGACCGCGTGTTCGACCTGGCCTGGACCCACAGCCAGGTGGTGCGCCGGCAGATCAACGCCAGCCAGGCCGAGGCGCAGCTGTACGAGCGCCTGGCCGGCCTGGTGCTGTACGCCAGTCCGCTGCTGCGCGCGGACACGGAGGTGCTGCTGCAGAACCAGCGCGGCCAGTCCGGCCTGTGGGGGCATGCGATCTCCGGCGACCTGCCGATCGTGCTGCTGAAGATCACCGATGCGGAGAACATCGAGCTGGTCCGGCAGATGGTGCAGGCGCACGCGTACTGGCGGCTCAAGGGCCTGCGCGCGGACCTGGTGATCTGGAACGAGAGCAAGAGCGGGTACCGCCAGCAGCTGCAGGACCAGATCCTGGGCATGGTTTCGGCCGATCCGGACTCCAACGTGCTGGACCTGCCCGGCGGCATCTTCGTGCGCCCGGCGCAGTTGATGTCGCAGGAAGACCGGGTGCTGCTGCAGTCGGTGGCGCGGGTGATCGTCAGCGACGAGCTCGGCACGCTGGCCGCGCAGGTCGGTCGCCACGCATCGCCCGAGCGTGCGCTGCCGGCGAAGCTGCCGGAGAGCACCGCGGTACCCACGGTCGAACCACTGGCGTCGGCCGATGCGGGGTTGCCGGCGCCTGCGTGGGACGACGAGGACCAGCACGAAGGCGTGCACGATCCGTGGCCGTTCCTGCCGCTGGTCACCGGCACGCTGTTCGACAACGGCCTGGGCGCGTTCGCCGCCGATGGTCGCGAGTACGTGGTCATCTCGCGCGAAGGCGCGCCCACGCCGGCGCCGTGGTCCAACGTGATGGCCAATGCCCGGCTGGGCACGGTGGTCAGCGAGAGTTCGCCCGGCTACACCTGGTTCGAGAACGCGCACGAGTTCCGGCTCACGCCCTGGCACAACGACCCGGTGTCGGACACCGGCGGCGAGGCGTTCTACCTGCGCGACGAGGAGACCGGGCGGGTCTGGTCGCCGATGCCGCTGCCGTGCCGCGGCCGCGGCGCGTACCGCACCCGACACGGCTTCGGCTACACCGTCCACGAGCACGAAGAAGACGGCATCGCCAGCGAGCTGTGGATCTACGTGGCGGTCGAGGACGCGGTGAAGTTCTCGGTGCTGCGCCTGCGCAACGTGTCCGGGCGCACCCGGCGCCTGTCGGCTACCGGTTACGTGGAGTGGGTGCTGGGCGACCTGCGCTCCAAGTCGCAGATGCACGTGGTGTGCGAGCGCGATGCAGCCAGCGGTGCGCTGTTCGCGCGCAATCCCTACAACACCGAGTTCGGCGGGCGGGTGGCGTTCTTCGATACCGATGCCGGCGACTGCAGCTGGACGGCCGACCGCAGCGAGTTCCTCGGCCGCAATGGCAGCCTGGCCGATCCAGCCGCATTGAAACGCGAGCGACTGTCGGGACGCCTGGGCGTGGGCCTGGATCCGTGCGCGGCGATCCAGGTGCCGATCGACCTGGCCGACGGGCAATCGCAGGAAACCGTGTTCCGCCTGGGCGCCGGCCGCGACTACGAGGAGGCGCAGGCGCTGGCGCAGCGGGTGGGCGGTGTCGGCCAGGCGTACGACGCGCTCGATGCGGTGCGCATCCACTGGCGCGTGCTGCTGACCACCGTGCAGGTGAGCACGCCCGATCCGTCGGTCGATGCGCTGGCCAACGGCTGGCTGCTGTACCAGACCCTGGGCTGCCGCTATGTCGCGCGCAGCGGCTATTACCAGTCCGGCGGCGCGTTCGGTTTCCGCGACCAGCTGCAGGACAGCATGGCGACCTTGCATGCGATCCCGGCATTGACCCGCGAGCACCTGCTGCTCAGTGCCGCGCACCAGTTCCCGCAGGGCGATGTGATGCACTGGTGGCATCCACCGCAAGGGCGCGGCGTGCGCACGCGCTGCTCGGACGACTACCTGTGGTTGCCGCTGGCCACGTGCCGTTACCTGGAGGTGACCGGCGACACCAGCGTGCTGGGAGAACTCGCCGGCTTCGTCGAGGGCCGTCCGGTCAATCCCGACGAAGAGGGCTACTACGACCTGCCGGTGTCCTCGCGCTTGCGGCAGTCGCTGTACCAGCATTGCGTGCTGGCGCTGCGGCGCGGCTGCAGCCTGGTCGGCGAGCGCGGCCTGCCGCTGATCGCCACCGGCGACTGGAACGACGGCATGAACCGCGTCGGCGAGGCCAACCGCGGCGAGAGCGTGTGGCTGGGCTTCTTCCTCCACGAAACCCTGCGACGCTTCGGCGAGGTGGCGACCCTGCGCGGCGATGCGGCGTTCGCCACCTGGTGTGCCGAGCAGGCCGCGCAGCTGCACGGCAACCTGGAGGAACACGCCTGGGACGGGGAGTGGTATCGGCGGGCCTGGTTCGACGATGGCACCCCGCTGGGCTCCACCCGGAGCGACGAATGCCGGATCGATTCGATTTCGCAGAGCTGGTCGGTGCTGTCGGGCGTGGCCAGCCCGGAGCGCGCGCAGCAGGCGCTGGATTCGCTCTATCGCCACCTCGTGCGCCCGGAGGCCGGCCTGATCCAGCTGCTGGACCCGCCGTTCGACAGGACGCCCAAGGATCCGGGCTACATCCGCGGCTATGTGCCGGGCGTGCGCGAGAACGGAGGCCAGTACACCCACGCAGCGGTGTGGGCGGCGATGGCGTTCGCCCACCAGGGCGATGCGTCGCGGGCCTGGGAACTGGCGCGGATGATCAACCCGGTCAACCACGCACTGGATGCATCGGCGGCGGCGATCTACAAGGTCGAACCCTACGTGCTGGCGGCCGATGTCTACGCCGTGGCGCCGCACGTGGGGCGTGGCGGCTGGACCTGGTACACCGGCTCGGCCGGATGGATGTACCGGCTGCTGCTGGAATCGCTGCTGGGCCTGCGCCGCATCGGCGAGCGCCTGGCGCTGAAGCCGTGCCTGCCGGCGGACTGGCCCGGCTATGGCATGCAGTACCGCTTCGGCGACAGCGTTTACCGGATCAAGGTGGAGCAGGTGGATGGCGTGGCCGGTGGGCTCAGCGTCGATGGGCAGGCGCAAGCGGGCTTCGAGCTGGCGCTGGTGGACGATGGCGCCATCCATGAGGTGCATGTCAGCTGGCCGCGGAGCGCGTCGTGATCGCCGATCGCGCTTCGCTGGACCGGGAGCTGGATCGGCTGGCCGCGATGCTCACGCCGTGGCTGACGCAGCTTCGCCATCCGGCCCAGTTCTGGCCGCAGTTCGACGCGCTGGCGCACGAGATCCTGGGCCATGCGCAGGCCAAGGACCGGGTCCATGTGGAAAACCGGCTGCTGAAGATGCTGAACGAGCATCGCGAGCTTCTGCGCAGGTGCCGGGACGCGCGTCCGGGCGGGCAGCGTCCGCTGCATTGAACCGGATGGGCGAGGGGGGGCGGGTCCGGCGATGGCGCTCGAGCCCCGCTGCGCATTGGAAGGGCCAGGCAATGTCGGCAATGGGGCCGGCGCCGCTGCGGTTTAGCATGCGGCCATGCTGTCCCGTCCGCCCCGTCCGCGCCTGCCCTCCTGGTGGAAGCCCGCCGTGCTCTATGGCGCGTTGCTGGCCGCCGGTACCGGTCTGCTGGCCTGGCTGGATTACCAGCGCCTGGTCCGCAGCCATGTGGCGCAGGTCTATGACGTCCTGCTGGCCGCCGGCTTCCTGGCCCTGGGCCTGTGGCTGGGGGCGCGGTTGTGGGGTCGACGGCGCGGGCCGGCTGCGGCATTCGACGGCAATCCGCCGGCGCAGGCGGCGCTGGGCATCAGCCCGCGCGAGATGGCGGTGCTGGCGGAAATCGCGGCGGGCCATTCGAACAAGGAGATCGCCGCGCGCCTGCACGTGTCGCCCAACACGGTGAAGACCCACGTTGCCCGCCTGTTCGAGAAGTTGGGTGCGCGCCGCCGCACCGATGCGCTGCGGCGGGCACGGGAGCTGGGACTGGTGCCGTAGGAAGTGTGGCCGGCGATCCCGCAGGGCCGGGCTTGCCCGGCAGCGAGGGGTGAAGGGTGCAGCCGCGCGAGGGAACGACCGCCGGGCAAGCCCACGCCTCGGGACGAAAACGGGTGAGGGTGGCCCAATCACCCTTTCCTACGATTGCCCGGGCCGCGCCAACCGGGCTCAATCCGGACTTCTTCCAACGCATCGAGGACATCACCATGGGTCGCACTCTCCTGAAGTACGGCGTGATCGCCGGGCTTGTCGCCGGTGGCGCTTTGCTGGCCACGATGCTGGCCTTCCAGGGCCAGCCGCCGGCGGGTGGCTACGGCATGGCGCTGGGGTTCGCGAGCATGCTGGTCGCGCTGAGCGCGGTGTTCGTGGGCATCCGCCACCACCGCGACCAGGCCGGCGGCGGGGTGATCCGGTTCTGGCCGGCGTTCGGGCTGGGCCTGGGGATCAGCCTGGTGGCGGGGCTGTTCTACGTGGCGGCCTGGGAGCTGTGCCTGGTGCTGATGGACCAGGACTTCGCCGCGTTCTTCGCCAGCTCGATGGTCGAAGGTGCGAAGGCCAGGGGCGTCGAAGGAGCCGACCTGGCCCGGGTGGTCGAGGAGGCGGCATCCTTCGAGGCGATGTACCGCAATCCGCTGGTGCGCATGCCGATGACCTTCGCCGAGATCTTCCCGGTTGGCGTGCTGGTCTCGCTGGTCTCGGCGCTGGTGCTGCGCAATCCGCGGGTGCTGCCGGCGCGGTAGGTCGTGGCGCGCGGCGAGGGGCGCCGGCGGCAGCCGGGCGAGCCCGGCTCCACGCGGCTGGCGTGGCGGTCGCCGCGCGTAGGCGGGTGCGGCTCCGGTGGAAAGGGTGGGGTCGGCGACGCGGTGCGCCTGCGCGTGCGCCTTTGGTCCGATGGGATGGCTGCGTGGCTTCAAGCAGGCTGGATCCTTGCGTACATCGGGGCGGCATCATCCGCATAATCCGGCGCACGCAGTATTGGAGCCCTCGAGGATCATGGAGCGCAT
Source organism: Pseudoxanthomonas daejeonensis (assembly GCF_010093205.1). Classification (GTDB taxonomy): domain Bacteria; phylum Pseudomonadota; class Gammaproteobacteria; order Xanthomonadales; family Xanthomonadaceae; genus Pseudoxanthomonas; species Pseudoxanthomonas daejeonensis. The sequence goes on along the minus strand of NZ_PDWN01000014.1, from coordinate 90,939 downwards.
CAGCATGGCGGAAGGCAGCGGGCGTCACCGGGGAATAGCGCGACTGGCAGGCACGCAGGCGGCGAGGGTATTGGCAGGCGTGTGCCTGCTGCTGGGCCTGGCGCCGGCGATGGCGGCGCAAACGCCGCCCGATGCCGCTCCCGTGCCGCCGGCACCGGTGGTGGAACAGCAACCGGGCGCGCATCCGCCCGGCCAGTCCTGCCCGCAGCGCGATGGCGACACTTCGCGGCCGCGCATAGGCCTGGCCCTGGGCGGCGGCGGTGCGCGCGGCGTGGCCCACATCAGCGTGCTGCGCAAGCTGGAGGAGCTGAAGATCCCGGTCGACTGCATCGCCGGCACCAGCATGGGCTCGCTGGTCGGCGGCCTGTACGCGGCGGGCGTATCGATCGAGGACATGGAAGCGCTGGTCCTGGAAACGGACTGGAAGCGCCTGTTCGACGACACCATCCCGCGCGAGGAGCGTTCCTACCGGCGCAAGCAGGATGATCGCGACAGCGTCGCCACCCTGGGCGTGGGCCTGAACAAGGGCAAGCTCGAGGTTTCCCCGGGCATGCTGCAGGGCGAGCGGATCCTGTCGATGTTCGAACGCAGGACTTTGGCGGTGAGCACGGTCAGCGACTTCGACAAGCTGCCGATCCCGTTCCGGGCCACCGGCACCGACCTCAACACCGGCCGGGTGGTGGAGATCGGCCACGGCAGCCTGGCCCAAGCGATGCGTGCGTCGATGTCGCTGCCAGGCATCTTCCAGCCGGTGGTCATCGACGGCCACGTCCTGATCGACGGGGGCATCGCCGAGCAGGTACCGGTCGATACCGTGCGGCGGATGGGCGCCGACATCGTCATCGCGGTGGACGTGGGCACGCCGCTGACCGTCCTGGATGAGGACGCCAGCCTCCTGCAGGTGATCTCGCAGCTGACCGGCATGTTGACCGTCGGCAACACCCGCACCTCGGTAGCCGCGCTGCGCGAGCCCGATGTGCTGATCGTGCCGGAGCTGGGATCGGTGGTGGCCACCGGTGATTTCGCCAAGGCCAAGGAGGCGCTGGCGATCGGCGACCAGGCCGCGGCTGCGGCCACGGACAGGCTGGCCGCGCTGCCGCGCTACCGCGCGCAGCCGCCGGCCCCGTTCAAGGCGCCGCCGACGCCGGTGGTCGAATTCGTGCGCCTGGATAACCACAGCCGCTACTCCGACGAGGTCCTCACCGCGATCATCGACGTGCCCGTCGGGCGGCCGGTCGATCCGGAGGAACTGGAGAACGCGACCCTGCGCGCCTACAGCCAGGGCACCTTCGCCAGCGTCACCTACGAGGTGGTCGAGGAGGACGGCCGCACCGGCGTGGTGGTCACGGCGCGGGAGAAGCCGCAGGGCCCGAACTATGTCCAGGCCGGCTTCCTGCTGCAGACCGACTTCAGCGGCACCTATGAATCGAGCCTGCGCGTGGCGCTGCTGCGCTCGCCCGTCACCGAGTACGGCGCCGAAGCGAGGATCCTGGCGGCCCTGGGCAGCCAGGCAGGCCTGTGGGGCGAGTACTACCACCCGTTCGACCCGCAGGCGCGCTGGTACTTCTATGGGCGCGCGGGCCTACAGAACCGGACCACGCCGCTGTTCAACGACGATGGCGACCGCATCGCCACCTACGACACCCTCGTCAGCGAGGCACGCCTCAGCCTGGGTCGTACGTTCGGCCTGTTCGGTGCGGCCGAGCTCGGCGTGCAGCGTTCGGAGTCGCGTTCGGACCTGGAGGTCGGCAACCCGGCGCTGCCGGACCTGGAGGTCGGCACCGGCGCCTGGTTCGGCTTCGTCTCGATCGACCGGCTCGACAGCCTGTACTTCCCGCGCAGCGGCTACTCGGCGCGACTGGATTACCGCACCACCGCCAGCTGGCTGGGCGGCGAAGCCGAGTTCGAGGAGGCCGGGCTGGACGTGCTCGGCGCGGTGCCGTTCGGACGCCACGCGGTCCAGTACGGGGCCAGTTACCAGACCACCCTGTCCGGCGTACTGCCGCTGTACGAGCGCTACAGCATGGGTGGGCGCGGGCGCCTGGTCGGCTTCCACTTCAACGAGCTGACCGGCCAGAACTATGCGGTGGTGACGCTGGGTTACAGCTACCAGCTGGCGTCGTTCTTCGGCCGCTCGGCGGTGGTCGGTTCCACCCTGGAATATGGCAACGCCTGGAACCTGCGCCGCGACATGGACTGGAGCGACGGCATCTTCAACGGCAGCGCCTACGTAGGCTTCGATTCGTGGATCGGGCCGATGCTGTTCGGCTACGGCATGCGCGAAGGCGGCGAGGGCGTGATGTTCCTGGAGATCGGCAAGCCGTTCTGAGGCGGGCCCTGGCAGTGCGACCGGTGGACAGCGAGCACGGCGCGGACGTGGTCGGTTACCCTCGTGCGTTCACGACAACGAGGAGGGGAGCCGTGAAGTCCATTCTGATGGCAGCGCTCGTCATGCTGGCGCTGCCGGCGCATGCGGCCGAGACCAAGAAGGCGGGTGCAGGCGAAGTGGTCACCATCTACACCACGGCGCAGGGAGCGAAGCAGCAGATGGCGCGCAGCCGCACCGCGCCGCTGGCGCAGGGCCATGCGCTGACCGAGGGCGAGAATTCGATCTTCGTCGAGCCGCGAAGGCGCTTCCAGAATTTCCTGGGCATCGGCGGCGCGATCACCGACGCCACCGCAGAGACCTTCGCCAAGCTCGACGCCAAACGCCAGGCCGAGCTGCTGCGCGCCTACTACGACACCGAGAAGGGCATCGGCTACACGCTGGCGCGCACCACGATCCACAGCTCGGACTTCGCCAGCGGCAGCTATACTTACATCGAGGAAGGCGACAAGGAGCTGAAGAGCTTCTCCATCGGGCACGACCGCACGTTCCGGATCCCGATGATCAAGCGCGCGATCGCCGCCGCCGGCGGCACGCTGCCGATGATGGCCAGCCCGTGGAGCGCGCCGGCCTTCATGAAGGACACCAAGCACATGCTCCAGGGCGGCAAGCTGCTGCCCGAGTACGCCGCAGCCTGGGCGCAGTACTACACGAAGTTCATCGACGCCTATACCGCCGAGGGCATCCCGATCTGGTCGATCAGCCTGCAGAACGAGCCGATGGCCAAGCAGACCTGGGAGTCGATGCTGTACACGGCCGAAGAGGAGCGCGACTTCCTCAAGAACCACCTCGGCCCGACCATCAAGGCCAGCGCGCATCCGGACACCAAGATCGTGGTGTGGGACCACAACCGCGACATGATGGTCCATCGTGCCAACGTGATCTTCGGCGATCCGGAAGCATCGAAGTACGCGTGGGGCATGGGCTTCCACTGGTACGAGACCTGGGCCGGCTTCGACCCGATGTTCGAGAACGTGCATCGCGTGCACGAGTCGTATCCGGACAAGGTGCTGCTGCTGACCGAAGCTACGGTCGAGAAGTTCGACTGGGCGCAGGTGCAGCGCTGGGCCAACGGCGAACGCTACGGCACCTCGATCATCAACGACCTCAACAACGGGGCGTCGGGCTGGATCGACTGGAACATGCTGCTGGACGAGAACGGTGGGCCGAACCACGTCGGCAACTACTGCTTCTCGCCGATCCATGCCGACACCCGCACCGGCGAGCTGGTCTACACGCCCAGCTACTGGTACATCGGCCACTTCAGCAAGTTCCTGCGCCCGGGCGCGCAGCGGATCAGCTCATCGAGCAGCCGCAGCAACCTGCTGTCGACCGCCTTCGTCAACGGCGACGGCACGCTGGCCACCGTGGTGATGAACCCGACCGACGTGGAGCTGACCTACAACTACTACGTCGGCACCGCCTCGACCCGGGTGACCATCCCCGCGCATGCGATCCAGACGCTGGTGCATTGAGCGCGGCGTGGCGCCTCGGTAGTAGGGAGGCGCGTGGTGTTCCGGTTGGCGTCGGTGTCGCGGTCATGCCCGCTCCTACAGGAGCGGGCGTCCCGGGCAAGCAGGCGTTGCTGCATCCCGCTCTTGTAGGAGCGGGCATGACCGCGACACCGAGGGCAAAGCAGGTGCGGGGAGGCCTCCCGTGCTCCGCGCTGCATGCACCAGCCGCACGGTGGGCGAGTCCAGCATTGCGCTGAAAAGACGCTGCATGAACGGCCTGGATCTCGCGTGGCGAGACCGGAAGGTGTACAAATGTACACCATGAGCCCCGCCGACGTTCCGCCGACCCTTCCGCCCCAGCGCGCCGCCGTGCTGGCCTTCCTGCGCGCCGAACTGGCCGCCGGGCGCGCGCCCAGCCTGGCCGAGATCGCGCTGGCCTTCGGCTTCGCCTCGCGCAACGCCGCGCAGAAGCACGTGCAGGCCTTGCTGGCCGAGGGCCTGCTGGAGCAGGCGCCGGGGCAGAAGCGCGGCCTGCGCCTGCCCGGTGGTGGCGCCGACCTGCTGCCGCTGCCGGTGCTGGGCCGGGTCGCGGCCGGCACGCCCATCAGTGCCGAGGGCATGGCCCGGTCCGGGATGCTTGCGGGAGCGGGCTTCACCGATCCGGACAGCCAGCTGTGGCTGGACCGGCGCCTGTTCTCGCCGCGGCCCGATTACCTGCTGCGTGTGCAGGGCGATTCGATGATCGACGACGGCATCCTCGACGGCGACCTGGTCGGCGTGCACCGCACGCCGGAGGCGCGCGACGGCCAGACCGTGGTCGCCCGGATCGATGGCGAGCTGACCATCAAGCGGCTGCAGCGCATGCGGCGGACGATCCGCCTTTTGCCACGCAATCCGGTGCATGCGCCGATCGAGGTGGAGCCGGGCCAGGACTTCGCCATCGAGGGCGTGTACTGCGGCCTGGTGCGGAAGGGCTGAAATGGCCGCGTCCGTGGTTGCCATCGAATCCCTGCTGGCCGCGCGCACGCTGTGGCATGCCGGCCGCCGGGCCGCGATCCCGGCCGATGGCGAGCCGACCGGCCACGCCGCGCTGGACGCCTTGCTGCCGCAGGGCGGCTGGCCGCGCCGTGCGCTGACCGAGCTGCTGCTGCCGGCCGATGGCGTCGGCGAACTTTCGCTGCTGCTGCCGACGCTGGCGCGGATCACCCGCGACGGCGGCACCGTCGCCCTGGTCGCGCCGCCCTACATCCCGTATGCGCCGGCCTGGCAGGCTGCCGGCGTGGACCTGGCGGGGTTGCAGGTGGTCGAGGCCGGACCGCGCGATGCGTTGTGGGCATTCGAACAGTGCCTGCGCAGCGGCGCCTGCGCCGCGGTGCTGGGCTGGCCGCTGCAGGCCGATGCGGCGGCGCTGCGGCGCCTGCAGGTGGCGGCCGACAGCGGCGCCTGCCTGGGTTTCGCCCTGCGCGACCGCAAGCATGCGGTCAATGCTTCGCCGGCGGCGCTGCGCCTGGAATGCGTGCGCGACACAGCCGCGCAGCGGCCGGTGTGGCAGGTGCGCAAGTGCCGTGGTGGCCCGGCGCCGGCGCAGGCGTTCGCCCTGGGCGCGGCGTGAGGTGGCGCCATGCTCTGGGCCTGTGTACTGCTGCCGCAACTGGCGCTCGACGCCGTCCTCCGCCGCCGGCCTGATCCGCGGGCGCCGCTGGCCCTGGTCGACGGTCCGGCGCAGCTGCGCACCCTGCATGCGGTGAATGCCGCCGCTGCTGCGGCCGGCCTGGCGCCGGGCATGCGCCTGGTCGCCGCGCACGCGCTGCTGCGCGACTTCGCGATGGTCGAGTACGACGAAGCCTCGGTCGCGCGCGTGCACCGGTTCCTGGCGGCGTGGGCCTACCGGCACAGTTCGCTGGTCAGCATGCAGTGGCCGGGCTGCCTGCTGCTGGAAGTGCGCGGCAGCTTCAGCCTGCTCGGGCCGTGGCCACGGATCGAAGCGCGGCTGCGCGGGGAACTCGATGCGCTCGGTTTCCGCCACCGCATCGCGCTGGCGCCGACGCCGCGCGCGGCGCGGGTGCTGGCCGGGCTGCGCGACGGCCTGGCGATCCCGCATGCGGCGACCCTGGCCACGCAACTGGACCAGGTGCCGGTGCGCCGCGCCTGCCTGCCGGACGGGCTGGGCACGCGCCTGCAACGCATGGGGATTACCGACCTGCGCACGCTGCGCGCGCTGCCGCGCGATGCCCTGCGCCGCCGCTTCGGCCTGCCGTTGCTGGAGCACCTGGACCGGATGTACGGCCAGGCCGACGATCCGCTCGAGTACTACCAGCCACCGGACCACTTCGACGCGCGGGTCGAGCTGGGCTACGAGGTCGAAAGCCACACCGCGCTGCTGTTCCCGTTGCGTCGCCTGGTCGGCGACCTGTGCACCTTCCTGTCGATCCGCGACGGCGGCGTGCAGCGCTTCGTGTTGCGGCTTGAACACGAACGCATGCAGGGGCCAGGGCATGCGGGCATGGGCGCGGGCAGTGCGCACACCGATGTCGAGGTCGGCCTGCTCGCCGCCGAGCGCGAGCAGGCGATGCTGTTCGAACTGGCGCGCAGCCGCCTGGAACGGGTGCAGATTCCCGCGCCGGTGGTCGCCATGCGCCTGCTGGCGCGCCAGCTGCCGCCGTTCGTGCCGGCCAGCCGCGACCTGTTCGACACCCGCAACCAGCAGCAGTTGCCGTGGCCGCAGCTGCGCGAACGCCTGCGCGCGCGACTGGGCGACGAGGCGGTGTACCGGCTGGCGCCCGGCGGTGATCCGCGCCCGGAACGGGCCTGGCGACGCGTGCAGGGCGACGAGTCGAAGATCGCCACCGCACCGTCGCGTCCGCCGCGCCCGGGCTGGCTGTTGCCGCAGCCCGTCCCGCTGCGCGGCGCGACGCGGATCCTCTCCGGTCCGGAGCGGCTGGAAAGCGGCTGGTGGGACGATGCCGACGCGCGCCGCGACTACTACGTGCTGGAAACCGCGCAGGGGCAGCAGGCCTGGGCCTTCGCGCCGCCCGGTGAGCAGGGGAGCGGGCAGGGCGGCTGGATGCTGCACGGGTGGTTCGGATGAGCTGGGACGAAGCCGTGGACGGCGTGGACCGCGACACCCCCGGCGGGCGTCCGCCACGCGCCTGGGAAGTGGCGCAGCGGCTGGGCCTGCGCGCGGCCAACGACGACGTGGCCCACCCTGCGGGCGCCGACGACGGCCTGCCGGCGTATGCCGAGCTGCACTGCGTGTCGGATTTCTCGTTCCTGCGCGGCGCCAGCGATGCGGAGGCGTTGTTCGAGCGTGCGCAGCGTTGTGGTTACAGCGCGCTGGCGATCACCGACGAATGCTCGCTGGCCGGGATCGTGCGCGCGCTGGAAGCTTCCGAGGCTACCGGCGTGCCGCTGGTGGTCGGCAGCGAATTCGTGCTGGTCGATGGGCTGAAGTGCGTGCTGCTGGTGGAGAACCACGCTGGCTACACCCGGTTGTGCGAACTGATCACCGTCGCGCGGCGCAGCGTGGAGAAGAAGGGCTACCGGTTGGCCCGTGCGGACGTGGAGCGGGTGATCGCGGCAGGCGCGCAAGGTGACTGGGCAGGTGAAGCTGGCGTAGAGCCGGGCTTGCCCGGCTCGGCGCACTGCGGCCTGTTCGCGCTGTGGATCCCCGGCGCGGAACCTGATCCGGCCCAGGGGCGCTGGCTGCAGCAGGTGTTCGGCGACCGCGCCTTCCTCGGCGTGGAGCTGCATCGCGAGACCGACGACGCGGCCAGGCTGTCGCGCCTGCTGGCGTTGGCGGCGGAACTGCGATTGCCGGCGCTGGCCTGCGGCGACGTGCACATGGCGCAGCGGCGCGAGCGCGTGCTGCAGGACACGCTGACCGCGATCCGCCACACGACCACGCTGGCCGAAGCCGGCGCCTTGCTGTTCCGCAACGGCGAGCGCCACCTGCGCACGCGCCGCGCGCTGGGGAATATCCATCCCGCCCAGCTGCTCGAAGCGGCCGCGGCGCTGGCCGCGCGCTGCACCTTCAGCATGCGCGAGGTGAAGTACCGGTATCCGAAGGAACTGGTGCCCGAAGGCGAAACCCCGTCCAGCCACCTGCGCGCATTGACCGAGGCCGGCATGCGCGAGCGCTGGCCCGGAGGGGTGCCTGAAAAAGCGCGCGCGCAGATCGAGGAGGAGCTGGCCCTGATCGCCGAGCTGGAGTACGAGGCGTTCTTCCTGACCGTGCACGACATCGTGCGGTTCGCCCGGGAAAAACAGATCCTCTGCCAGGGCCGGGGTTCCTCGGCCAACTCGGCGGTGTGCTACGCGCTGGGCATCACTGCGGTGAACCCGGCCGAAACCCGGCTGCTCATCGCCCGCTTCCTGTCGCGCGCGCGGAAGGAACCCCCCGACATCGACGTCGACTTCGAACACGAGCGGCGCGAAGAGGTGATGCAGTACGTCTACGGGAAGTACGGACGCCAGCGCGCGGCGCTGGCCGCCACGGTGATCAGCTACCGCGGCAAGAGCGCGGTGCGCGACGTGGCCAAGGCCTTCGGACTGCCCCAGGACCAGATCGGTCTGCTCGCCGAATGCTTTGGCTGGGGCAATGGCGAAACGCCTATGGAGCAGCGCCTGCGCGAGGCCGGCTTCGATCCCGGCAATCCGATGGTCCGCAAGGTGCTGGCGCTGGCGGGGATGATCGAGGGCCGGCCGCGGCACCTGTCGCAGCACGTCGGTGGCTTCGTGATCTCCGACACCCCGCTGTCGGCGCTGGTGCCGGTGGAGAACGCGGCGATGGTCGACCGCACCATCATCCAGTGGGACAAGGACGATTTGGAGACCTTGAAGTTACTAAAGGTCGACTGCCTGGCGCTGGGCATGCTGACCTGCATCCGCAAGGCCTTCGACCTGGTCGAGCGGCATCGCGGGCTGGCGCTGGACATGGCCACCGTCCCGGGCGACGACGTGCCGACGTACGAAATGATGCAGGCCGCCGACACCGTCGGCGTGTTCCAGATCGAATCGCGCGCGCAGATGAGCATGCTGCCGCGGCTCAGGCCGGCGAAGTTCTACGACATCGTGGTGCAGGTGGCGATCGTGCGTCCCGGCCCGATCCAGGGCGGCATGGTCCACCCCTATTTGCGCCGGCGCATGGGCAAGGAGGACGTCACCTATCCGTCCGAAGGAGTGAAGGCGATCCTTGGCGACACCCTGGGCATCCCCCTGTTCCAGGAGCAGGTGATGGAGCTGGTGATGCATGCCGGCTACGACGCCGACCAGGCCGACGGCCTGCGCCGCTCGATGGCCGCCTGGAAGCGCGGCGGTGACATGGAGCCGCACCGCATCCGCATCCGCGAGTTGATGGAAGGCAAAGGCTATGCCTCCGACTTCATCGACCAGATCTTCGAGCAGATCAAGGGTTTCGGTTCCTACGGTTTCCCGCAGAGCCATGCCGCCTCGTTCGCCAAGCTGGTCTACATCAGCTGCTGGCTGAAGCGGCACGAGCCGGCGGCGTTCGCCTGCGCCCTGCTCAACGCGCAGCCGATGGGCTTCTACTCAGCCAGCCAGATCGTGCAGGACGCGCGGCGCGGGCGCGGCGACCGGCGCGGCATCGAGGTGCGGCCGGTGGACGTGGTCCACAGCGACTGGCACAACACGCTGGAAGGCGGACATGTGCGCGCCGGAGCCGACGATGGCGGGCAGCCCGCATTGCGCCTCGGCCTGCGCCAGGTGGCCGGGATGTCGGAGCGGGTAGCGGATGCGATCACGGCCGCGCGCGCGCAGCGGCCGTTCGCCGACATACGCGACCTGTGCCTGCGCGCGGGGCTGGATGCGAAAGCGCGCAACGCGCTGGCCGAAGCCGGTGCGCTGGACGCACTGGCCGGCCACCGCAACGCCGCGCGCTGGGCGGTGGCAGGCGTCGAGCAGCACCGGCCCTTGTTGCCCGGCAGTCCGGAAGAAGCGCGGATCGAACTGCCGGCGCCGCGGCTGGGCGAAGAACTGGCCGCCGACTACCGCAGCACCGGGCTGAGCCTGCGCACCCATCCGATGGCGCTGCTGCGCGCGCAGATGGTGCAGCGGCGCATCCTCGGCTCGCGCGAACTGCGCGGACGGCCCCACGGCAGCGGCGTGCATGTCGCCGGCCTGGTTACCCAGCGCCAGCGACCGGCCACGGCCAAGGGCACGATCTTCGTCACCCTCGAGGACGAGCACGGCATGGTCAACGTGATCGTGTGGCCGCACCTGGCCATCCGCCAGCGCAAGCCGCTGCTGCAGTCGCGACTGCTGGCCGTGCGCGGGCGCTGGGAACGCGTCGATGGCGTCGAACACCTTGTGGCCGGGCAGATGGAGGATCTCAGCGGCCTGCTCGGTGGCCTGCCGGTCGATTCGAGGGATTTCCATTGAGCATGGACCTGTTCGCCGCCACCCCGATCCAGCTCGTCGAAGATGCCGAGGGCGGCATCCGCTACTGGCCCGCGTTCGTCGATGAAGGCGAGGCCGAGGCATGGTTCCAGGCCCTGTGCGCCCATTGCGAATGGCAGCACCAGCGGCGGCCGATGTACGACCGCGTGGTCGACGTGCCGCGGCTGCAGGCCTGGTACCCGTTCGATCAGGACTCGCACGAGGGCCTCCCCGCCAGCCTGCCGCTGGCGAAGATGCTGGCGCGCGTGCAGGCCTCCGTGCCCGGCGGTTACAACTCGGTGGGGCTGAATCTCTATCGCGACGGCCACGACAGCGTCGCCATGCACAACGACAAGCTGCACATGCTGGTGCCGGGACAGCCGATCGCGCTGGTGTCCCTGGGCGCCCCGCGCCGGATGAACATCCGCGCCAAGGCCGGCGGGCGTGCGCTCGGGATCGACCTGGAACCGGGCAGCCTGCTGGTGATGAGCCATGCCAGCCAGGTCACCCACGAACACGGCATCCCCAAGACGGCGAGGCCGGCGGCGCCACGGATGAGCGCGGTGTACCGGGCGCGTCCGGCGATGTCGCCGCACCTGCAGGCGCGTCCGGAAAACGGGGAGATGCGTCGCAGCTTCACCCCGGCGCAGGCGCTGCACCGCCAGCGGCCCGCATCGGCGGGGCAGGGGCGGCAGGAGGCCGATGCACAGAGGTTGGACGCAGGGACGCCCTCGGCCGCGCCGCCCTCCAGGGTCGGCGGGCAATGAGGACGGGGCGTTGCGCCGCTCTCGTCGATCCCGTGAGCGCGCGCGCAGCAGCGGGGGGCGACCGGGCCGGTGCCGTCCCGACCGACGGCCGCTGTTTCGCCTATGTGTTCCCCTGTCGCTGGGAAGATCACTGCAAGATCGGGTTCTCGAACGATCCGCTTGCGCGCATCAACGCGCTGCATCCGCGCTGGTTCGAATTCTTCGACCTGGAGCGCGGAACGCTGGTCGAAGCCGAATCCACGCGCGATGCCCGCGACCTGGAGCTGGAACTGCGCGGCGGACTGGGCGAGCACAACGCGCCGGCGCCGCTGGCCATCGCCACCGGCGCCGGCGGCCATACCGAGTGGTTCCGCGGTGCGGAAGCCGCAGTGGAGGCGCGCGTGGCGGCCCTGCACGGGCGTGGCTATCGCGTGCATCCGCTCGAGGGCTGGCTGCGGGCCGCGCTGCTCGATCGTGCCGACCGGCTGCACGAATGGACCCTGGCCCAGCTTTCGGTGGACGAGCTGGAGAACCGGGCTGGTCCGACCTTCGCGCAACGACGGGTGCGCGATGCGCTCGATGCCTGCGTCGCGCTGCACATCCCGGTCGAGGCGCGCCTTCCGCCGGCGGTTCGCGACTGGTTCTTTCGCGTCGACGGAAGGTAAAGGCGTTGGTGCGAAGCGCTGACGGTCTCAGAGTGCGGGGCGCGGGCTTCAGCGCGCAGCCTTGCGGGCGGGGGTCTTGCGCGCCGATGTGCTCCGGCTCGCGGTCTTCTTCGCTGCCTTGCGCGGCGCCTTACCGGTCGCGGACTTCTTCGTGGCCTTGGTGCCTTTCGTGGCCGCTTTGCGGGCGACCTTCTTTGTTGCACTCGTAGTCTTGGCTGCCTTCTTCGCGGTCTTCTCTGCAGTCTTGCGGGTCGCCGTCTTCGCCGGTGATCGGGTTGCCGTCCCGGTCGTTTTCCTGGCCGCTTTCGTCGTCGCCTTCCTTGCCGTCTTCTTTGTCGCCTTCTTCGTCGCCTTCTTCGCGGCTTTGCGGGTGGCCTTCCGGGGCGCGACCTTGCTTGCAGCCTTCTTCGTGGCCTTCTTCGCAGCCTTCTTCGTCGCGGTCTTGCGGCCACTGCCCGATTGCTTGCCGCCGCCATCCTGCTTGTTCACGGTTGCCCAGGCGATGCGTTCGGCATCTTCCTGGCTGCGGCCCTGCTCCTTCTCGCTGTCCTCGATATGTTCGGCCTGGCGTTGCTGCTTGCCGGTGTAGCTGGACTTGTCTCCACGGGGCATGGGGGGTCTCCGGGGTGCACCCATCGTGCAGGCCCAGCTAACGCAACGCGCGGTAAGGCGGTCGTGAAAAATCCGGGCAGGGTTGCCGAGGGGGCAGGCCAGGGGAGCGCCCGGGCTGGCCCGTCGCCGGGCTGCGGATCCAGGCGTCGTGCCTGTATCGTGTGCCGTCTTTCAGCGAGTAGCCGCGTGATGTCCGCCGACCGTTCCAGCACCTCCGACACCGGGCGCAACACGCACACGCTCAAGCCGCGCCAGCTGGTCATGATGGGCCTGGGCAGCGCGATCGGCGCCGGACTGTTCCTGGGGTCCGGGGTGGGCGTGCAGCTGGCCGGCCCGGCGGTGCTGCTGTCCTACGTGGTGGCCGGCGCACTGGTGATCATCGTGATGCACGCGCTGGGCGAGATGGCCGCCGCGCGCCCGAACCGCGGTGCGTTCTCGGTGTATGCCGCCGATGCGATGGGTGCCACCGCCGGCGCGACCGTGGGCTGGCTGTGGTGGGTGCAGCTGGTGATCGTGATCGCCGCCGAAGCGGTGGGCGCGGCGGGGTTGCTCGCCAGCCTGTGGCCCGGGTTGTCGGTGCCGGCGCTGGCGCTGCTGTTCATGGCGGCGTTCACCGTGATCAACCTGCTGGGCGTACGCAACTTCGGCGAGTTCGAATTCTGGTTCGCGATCATCAAGGTCGCGGCGATCATCGCCTTCATCCTGGTCGGCGTCGCGCTGCTGCTGGGCTGGCTTCCGGACGTGGCTTCCCCCGGCCTGTCCAACTTCACCGCGCATGGCGGCTTTGCTCCGGCCGGCCTGGCCGGGATCGGCGCGGCCCTGCTGGTGGTGGTGTTCGCGTTCGGCGGTACCGAGATCGTGGCCGTGGCCGCGGCCGAGACCGAGGATCCGGAGCGCAGCGTCGCCCGCGCGATCCGCACCGTGGCCTGGCGCATCGTGGTCTTCTACCTGGGCTCGCTGAGCGTGATCGTCGCCGTGGTGCCGTGGACCAGCCCTGCGCTGAAGTCGCCCTTCGCGGCCGTGCTGCAGATAGCGAACATCCCGGGTGCCGCCGCCGCGATCACGCTGGTGGCGGTGATCGCGCTGCTGTCGGCGCTCAACGCCAACCTCTATGGCGCCTCACGCATGATCCAGTCGCTGGGCCAGCGCGGCGAGGCGCCTGCGCTGCTGGGTCGTACCGACGCGCGCCTGGTGCCGGTGGCCGCGGTGCTGGCCAGCGTGCTGTTCGGCTTCGTCGCCGCCGGCCTGGAACTGATGTTTCCCGAACGGGTGCTGCCGACGCTGCTCAACATCGTCGGCTCGACCTGCCTGCTGGTCTGGACCATCGCATTGCTGTCGCAACTGATCCTGCGTCGTCGCGCCGACCGGGCCGGGACCCGGCTGCCGTTCCGCATGGCCGGCTTCCCCGTGCTGACGCTGATGGCGCTGGCGATCCTCGTCGTGATCTTCGTCCTGCTGCTGGCCGGTCCACAGACGCGAGCGCAGTTCCTGTCGATGGTGGCACTGACCGCGTTGATTGCCGCAGGCAGCGCCTTGGCCCGACGCGGGCGATAGCCGCCGCCACATCGCGTGGCGGCCGAACCTGCGTCGCCAGGCATGGACGGGTGCGGCAATCGCCGCACCCGTCCCCGATCACGCCAAGGTGCGCACCTTCGTCTCGCGCGCCCACTGGCGCGTCGCGGCGGCATCGACGAACGCCCGGGTATCGGTCGCTTCAAGCACGCCGCCATCCTTGCCGATGCCGCCGGCCTTGAGCACCGCCTGCGCACCGGCATCGGCGGCGATGGCCTTGAGGTGGCCGAACGCATCGCGAACGAAATCCACCGCTGCCGCCTCGCGCGACAGCTTCGCGCCGGCCTCCGCCGACAGCACCACGGCCACCGCGTCGAACAGCACCGAAGGCGTGCCTGCCAGCTGGCCGTCGGCGGCCTGGCGGCGTCCATCCGAAAGGACCGCGCCCCCGAGTCGCGGAGCGACCAGCTTCACCATCGCGCCGGCGCCCTCTGCCGCGCGCACGAGGGCACGCAGCACGGTCGCGTCCGATCCCTCGTCGAACAGGATGCCGACGCAGCGGCCTTCCAGGGTCTGCTTCATGCGGCCGATGATCCGCACCTCCGGCGCGGCGGGCATGCGCTGGGCCGGGACCGCGCACGGCGGCTGCGGCGGCAGTGCGTCCAGGCCCAGGCCATCGGCCACGCGCTGCGCGAGTCCGTCGTCGATGTTGCGCAGGTGCCCGACCATGCGTTCGCGCACCTTCGGCGTTTCCACCTTGGAAAGCTCGAAGACCAGCGCCGATGCCAGGTGCGCCTGCTCGGGCGCCTCCAGGCTGGTGAAGAACATCCGCGCCTGGCTGTAGTGGTCGGCGAAGCTTTCCGGGCGGATGCGGCCCTTGGCGCCGTCGTCGGGCTGCGTGGCGTGGCTCTGGAAACCCGCGCGCCGGTCGGCGCGCGGGCTGTCCTCCTGCAGCGAGCTGGGTTCGTAGTTGACCCGCCCCCGGTGCACCTGCATCTGCATGTGGCCGTCGCGCTGGTGGTTGGCGAACGGGCAACGGGGCTGGTTGACCGGGATCTGGTGGAAGTTGGGGCCGCCCAGGCGGATGAGCTGGGTGTCCAGGTAGGAGAACAGCCGGCCCTGAAGCAGCGGGTCGTTGGAGAAGTCGATGCCCGGCACCAGGTTGGCCGGGCAGAACGCGACCTGTTCGGTCTCGGCGAAGAAGTTGTCCGGCCAGCGGTCCAGCACCATGCGGCCGATCACCTGCAGCGGCACCAGCGACTCGGGCACCAGCTTGGTCGGATCGAGGTGGTCGAACGGGAAGGCCTCGGCGTCCTCTTCGGTGAACAGCTGCACCGCCAGGTCCCACTCCGGGTAGGCGCCTGCCTGGATCGACTCGAACAGGTCGCGCCGGTGGAAATCGTTGTCGGCCGCCTGCAGCTTCAACGCCTCGTCCCAGATCGTGGACTGGATGCCCAGCCGGGGTCGCCAGTGGAACTTGACGAAGGTGCTGCGCCCGGCCTTGTCGAGCAGCCGGAAGCTGTGCACGCCGAAGCCCTCGATCATGCGCAGCGAGCGGGGGATGGTGCGGTCGCTCATCGCCCACATGATCATGTGCATCGATTCGGGGGTCAGCGAGATGAAGTCCCAGAACGTGTCGTGCGCGCTGGCCGCCTGCGGGAAGGCGCGGTCAGGTTCCATCTTCACCGAGTGGACCACGTCCGGGAATTTCATCGCGTCCTGGATGAAGAACACCGGGATGTTGTTGCCGACCAGGTCGAAGTTGCCCTGGTCGGTATAGAACTTCACCGCGAACCCGCGCACGTCGCGCGGCGTGTCGACCGAACCGGCGCCGCCGGCCACGGTCGAGAAGCGGGTGAACACCGGCGTCCGCTTGCCCACCTCGGTGAACAGGCTGGCGGTGGTGTAGCGCTTCAGGGATTTCGTCAGCTCGAAATAGCCGTGCGCGGCCGAGCCACGCGCGTGCACGATGCGCTCGGGAATGCGTTCGTGGTCGAAATGGGTGATCTTCTCGCGGAGGATGAAATCCTCCAGCAGCGTTGGACCTTTCGGGGTCGCCTTGAGCGAGTTCTGGTTGTCGGCGACGACCACGCCCTGGTTGGTGGTCAGCGGCGGATGCGTTCCGCCGGCCTGCTGCTGCAGTTCGTCGCCATCGCCGCGCGGACCACCGGCATCCGGATCCGGGCCGGCCTTGCGGCCGGTGGTTCCCGCCGCCTTGGGCTTGGCCGGCGTGGGGCTGCGGTCGGGCTTGCGGCCCGGGGCCGTGGCGGTGGGAGTCTTGCGGCTGGCCATGGGATCACCTCTGCGACGCGGGGCCCCCATAGTCCCCAGTGCGGCGTCAAGGCGGTGTCTGGGTGGGCGTGCCGAAGCATGGCACACGCGCTTGTCGGTACGTCCTGCACGTGCCACGCAAGGGTGCCCCTGGTGGGCGTGATCGAATGCGGTGCAGCTCCCGGGCGCTCGCCGGCGCAGCGGCGGTCAACGCATGGCGGCCGGTCAGCGTGGCGCGGCATCCACGTGCAGGCGCAGCGCATGCAGGCGCTCGTAGTGGCCACGGCACTCTCCGGCGACCTGCGCGGCGACTCCGGCCAGTTCGTCGTCCCGTTCCAGTGGTGTCGCGAAACCGGTGGAGTCCCAGACCTGGGCGTACCAGTGCGGCGCCCAGATGCCGTCGCTGGCGCGAGGCCCCTTCGGCCAGGACAGCATGCGCGGAGTGAAGGCGATGCCCAGCCAGTCGCACAGGGCCCGAAGGTGCGCTTCGGGGGCGTGCAGGAAATCACCCGCATCGATCACCGGTGGCGCCGCGCCGCGCGCCGCCAGTTCGTCGTACAACGCGACCTGCTGCGGCAGGCCGATGTCCGCGGCGGTGACGGTGGCGCGCGACTTGACGTAGGAAGCGACCACCTGGCGCGGATCCCGGATCAGCAGCACGTTGCGCAAGCCGGCGATCCAGTCGTGGTCCATGTGCGGCAGCAGGTGGTGGGTCATGTGCTTCTGGTACCAGACCGCGGCACCGCCGGGCGCCGGGCCGAGCAGGGCATCGACCACGCGTCGCCAGTCGGTGTCGCCGTCGGCGATGACTTCATCGCGCGCCGGATGGTCCAGGCCGGTGTGATCCAGGTAGTGCGCGTACAGCGGTTCGTCGCTGACCGCGCAGTCTCCGCGGTTCTCCCAGGCGCGCATCATCGCCGTGGAGATGTTGCGCGGGCCCGACCACATCGCCACCCGTACCGGCGCCGCGCTCATGTGCGCGGTCCGCGCGCGGCGACGTCGCTGGCGACCAGCGCCTGGTACAGCGCCTGCAGCTTCTGCACCATCGGACCACGGGCATCCTCTCCTGGCGGCTCCCAGCCGATGTCGCGATGGTCGACCGTGCGCACCGGGACCACGCCGGCGAACGTGCCGGTGACGAAGGCCTCGTCGGCGCCGTACACGTCGGTGAGGCTGAAGGATTTCTCGAACACCGGGATGTCGTTGGCGCGGCACAGCGCGATCACGTTGGCGCGGGTGATGCCGCCCAGGCAGTACTGGCCGGTCGAGGTCCAGACCTCGCCCTTGCGCACGATGAAGAAGTGGGTCGAGTTGCAGGTGGCGACGAAGCCGTGCGGGTCGAGCATCAGTGCCTCGTCCGCGCCGGCGCCATAGGCCTGGATACAGGCGGTGATGCAGTTGAGCTTGCTGTGCGAGTTGAGCTTGGGATCCTGCACGTCGGGGAAGCCACGGCGCACGTGCACGGTGTACAGCGACAGTCCGCGGCGCGTGGAAGCGGCCGATGCGGTCTTGTACTCGGGGATGATCACCACCGTGGCCGGGCCGATGGTGACGCGCGGATCCTGGTAGGGCGTGCTCTTGACCCCGCGACTGACCATCAGCCGCACATGCACGCCATCGCCGTGCATGCCATTGGCGTCGAGCGTGTCGTAGATCGCGCGGGTCAGCCCGGCGCGGTCCAGGCCGATGTCGAGCATGATCGCCCTTGCGCCCTCGTACAGGCGGTCCAGGTGGGCATCGAGGAACGCCGGGTGCCCGCCCACGACGCGGAAGCCTTCCCATACGCCATCGCCGAGCACGAAGCCGCTGTCGAACACCGACACCATCGCCTCGCTGCGGTGCTTCAGCGCTCCGTTGACGTAGATGCGGACGTCGGCGTTTCGCGCGTCCTCGGCCGAATGCTGGGTGCCCTGTGTCATGCGTGCGCTCCTGTGGCGTGCCTTTGCGTCCGTTCGATGGTAGCCGCAGGCGCTTGCGGTTGTCGTACGGGTCCGTGATCGGCGGCGGTCCGATGGAACGGCCAGCGGCTACGGGTGCGGGCGGATGCCCTGTCGGGGCGTGCATTTCCCGGCCGTTCCGGAATGCCCCCGCGCGACGGCGTAGGAGTAAGCTGGCCGCTTCCTGGGGCGGCGGCAACGACATGTCCAGCGGGGAAGGAATCGAGCAGGAGCGCGCGCGCCCGACCGTGTTCCTCAGCTATTCCCGTTCCGACCAGGCCCAGGCGCGCCACCTGGCGCAGGCGCTCGAACAGGCCGGCCTGGATGTGTGGTGGGACACCCTGATCGAGGGCGGTGCGGCTTTCGCCAAGTCGATCGAAGACGCCCTGGCCGCTTGCGATGCGGTGATCGTGCTCTGGTCCCGCCATTCGATCCGGTCGGACTGGGTGCTGGACGAGGCCGCGCGCGGACGCGACCTGAAGAAGCTGGTGCCGTTGTCGATCGACGGAACCGAGCCGCCGCTGGGCTTCCGCCAGTACCAGTCGATCACCCTGGGCGGACCCGAGGGGGCCGCCATCAGCGAAGCGTCGCTGCATGCCGTCCTGCGCGCCGTGCTGCCGCTGGCCGGTCGCGAGGCCCTGCCGCGTCCATCGCTGGCCCCGGTGCCGGCGTCGAGGCCCGATGCCACGCGCCGAGGCCTGCTGGTCGGCGGCGGTGTCGCCGTGGCCGCGGCCGCCGTCGGGCTGCTGGGCTGGCGCCGTGGCTGGTTCGACACGGCGAAGGCGCTGGGCAGCAGCGTGGCCGTGCTGCCGTTCGAGAACCTCAGTGGGGATCCCGACCAGGCTTATTTCTCCGATGGCCTGTCCGAAGAAGTGCGCGCGACCCTGGCCCGCAACCAGGGGCTGAAAGTGATGGCGCAGACCTCGTCGGGGAAGTTCCGCGACAGCGACGAGGATGCGATCCGCATCGCCGAGCAACTGGGCGTGGCGTACCTGCTCGATGGCAGCGTGCGCTGGTCGGGCGAAGAGGTGCGCGTGGCGGCCGATCTCATCGATGGACGCACCGGTTTCAGTACGTGGACGCAGATCTTCGAGCGGCGCATCGACGATGTGTTCGCCGTCCAGAGCGAGATCGCCAACACGGTCGCCTCGGCGCTGGCCGTGCAGGTTGCCACGCCGGGCACGCCCGAGGACGAGCGCGCGGCCTCCGGTGGCACTGCGCACCTGGCCGCATTCGATGCCTACCTGCGCGGCCGTTCGCTCTACGACCTGAGCGCGGACGAAGCTTCCGAACGGGCGGCGCTGGCGCAGTTCGACATGGCCATCGCGCTGGATCCGGGCTATGCGGCGGCCCATGCCGCACGCGCGCGTTCGCTGACCGCGATCGCCAACCAGTACGCCGCGGTCGAGGAGCATGCCGACCTCTACGCGCAGGCCGTGGCCGCCGCCGGAAGCGCGGTGGAACTGGCGCCGGCCTTCGCCGATGGCCATTCCACCCTGGGGTTCGTGCTGTTCCAGGGCCGCCTGGATGCGCGCGCGGCGCGGGCGCCTTTCGAAAAATCGGCCGTGCTCGGCGCCGGCGAGGCGACGGTGCAGGCGCGCTGGGCGCAGTACTGCGCGCGGACCGGTCGCGCCGCCGAAGCCGCCGAGGCGATCCAGCACGCGCTGGCGCGCGATCGCCTCAATCCGCTGATCCACCGTGCCGCCGGTTCCATCGAGTACGCCGCGCGCCGCTTCGCCGAATCCATCGCGCCGCTGCGGCAGGCCCTGCAGATGAACTCGCACATGTCGCGCGCGCATGCGGCCATCGGCGATGCGCTGGTCAACCTGGACCAGCTGGCGCAGGCCCGCGACGAGTACGCCAGCGAGCCGGTCGGCGATTTCCAGCTGGCCGGGCTGGCGATCGTGGAACACCTCGACGGCGACAGTGGAGCGGCGCGCAAGGCGATGGACCGGCTGGTCACCGAGCTGGGCGACCGGGTGCTCTACCAGCAGGCGCAGGTGTTCGCGCAGTGGGGCGATGTCGAGGCCGCCATCGGGCGCCTGCTCAAGGCGCGGGAGCTGGGCGACTCCGGGCTGGTATATGCGCGCAACGATCCGTTCCTGGATCCGCTGCGCGGCGATTCCCGGATGCGTGCGCTGCTGGACGGGATCGGTTTCGAGGCCTGAGCGGGCGCGTTCGCGTCGTCCGTTCCCGCTATGGCAGCGGTGAATCCATTAGTGCAAGAATGCGATGCGCATCACGCACTGCGTGGCGCCGCAAACGGGGCTGTACCGGTCTGGACTCTCGTCACCAAGGGGTACGTCATGAAGATCGTGGACTCGAAGTGGTCGCTGCTTCTGCTTGCTGTCCTGGCGGGTGGCGCGTTGTCCGCCTGCAAACCGCCGGAGCCGGCCGCTCCTGCCGTGGAAACTCCGCCGGTGGTCGCCGAACCTGCCGAGGTCGAGCCGGCGCCGGCGACTGCGCCGGTGACCGATCCGGCCGCACCGGCCACCGCGCCGGCCGACGCAACCGCGGAAGAGGAAGACACGCCGCATTCGGGCGGCGACAAGGTCGCGCCGAACTGATATCCGGCGTGGAGGTGGCGGGCCGGGAAGGTGCGCTGCGCACCCACCGGCCCGCGTTGAACCCGGCGGGGCGCCTGCCCGCCGGTCCGTGGATCAGGGCAGGCTGTTCTTGCCCGGAGGCAGTTTCATCGCCTGGTCGATCCACTGCGCGTAGCGGTCCACCCGTGTGTAGACGCCGGGCCGGCCGTCGCTTGCGCACTTGCGCTTGCCCCAGCTGACCAGGCCGACCAGGGTCGGGCTGCCGTTGGTCAGCACCACCGGACCGCCACTGTCGCCGCGGCAGGTCGACTGCACCGGGTTGGCCGCGCAGAAGACCGCGTCCTGGATCTTCTGCGGACTGTAACCGGGACGCTTCTGGCAGACCGCGTTGGGCATCGCCTGCAGGTCCACGCGCAGCATCACCGCGTTGATCGCATCGGCGCTGCCGTCGCCGGTCACGCCCCAGCCGGTCGCCGATACCGGCACGCCGCCGGCCAGCGGCTTGCGGTTGATCGGGATCTGGCGGATGCGCCTGGGATCGACGCGTGCGGCACCGGTCTCGGGCACGATCCTGACCAGGGCGATGTCGTTGGCGTACATGTTGGGCGGATGGTTCACGTCGTTGCTTTCGGCGTTGTACTGCGAATGGCGCACGATGCGGTCGATCCTGTAGGTGACGCCATCGCCCTTGGAGAGATCCTGCATGCCCAGTCGCACCTTGAAGCCCAGGTCGACCATCTGCTGGGTGATGCAGTGCGCGGCCGTCACCACCCAGTCCGGGGCGATCAGCGCGCCGCCGCAGTAGTGCTGGCGCTGCCATGCGGCGCGCGTGTCGCCGGGCTTCGCCGGCGCGGCGGGATAGAAGATCTGCGCCTGCCACGGCACCGACAGCGCGGCGACGGGAAGGCCACCGAACGAGTAGGGGACGTCGTCGTCGCCCGGATCGCGCTGCGCACGACGGGGCTTGCCCTTGCCGCGTGGCGCCTGCTTGCCCGAACGCACCGACAGCAGCGAACCGCTGCCGACGGAGTCCTCGTCGCCTCGGTCCGCGCTGTCGATCTCGACGACTTCCCAGATCGTGTCGCGGCCGTAGCGACCGTGGTCCACCGGGATGGCGTCGTCGGCTTCGTTGCTCTCCACGGAAGCCCAGGTGGTCGCCCACGACGCGTCGTCCTCGTAGTCGTCACCCGGTGCCTCGTCGGCCTCGTAGGCCAGGGTTTCGTCGTCGACGTCGTCAGCTCCGTCTTCTCCAGCGACGGTATCGGTATCGGCGTCTTCCTCATCCGTGGCGGCGGTCGCGTCGTCCTGGGCGTCGTCTTCTTCGTCCACGAAGGGAAGCTCTTCCTGCGCCTCGTCTTCGGCGTCCGCGGCATCGTCTTCCTCCGCGACGGATTCTTCTTCCGCCTCTTCTTCGACGGCCTCCTCTTCCGCGTCTTCCTCGACCTGCTCTTCTTGCGCGTCTTCCTCGTCCTGCTCTTCTTGCGCGTCTTCCTCGTCCTGGACCTCTTCCTCCTCTTCGATCCCTTCGTCGTCCTCGTCCTGGACGGAAGCGGAGAAGTAAAGAGTCGACAGTGGCGACACCGCACTTGCGGGATACGGGACGCCGAGCAGCGCGGTCACCAGACCGGTGACCAGCAGTCGGCTGCCGGCATGCATGGGCCTGAGCATTGCGACATCCTCCCCGGGAGTGCGCCGATTGGGCGCCGCGGCCAAGGGGGAGTCAAGCCCATCCGGACGAAAAGCGATGGCTTCGGAGAGCGTGGCCGCCGCCCGTTGCAACATGCGTTTTTCTTACCCTGCCCGATGCGCGGGTGAGTGCCGGTGCCTGGGAAAGCAAAGGCCCCGCATCGCGGGGCCCCTGCTCGACGCATCGACGTCGCGTGCCGCGTCAGCCGGCGTCGCTGGAAGCCTCGGCTTCGGCGAACTCACTGATCGGGATGCAGGCGCAGAACACGTTCTTGTCGCCGTAGACGTTGTCCACGCGCGCGACCGGCGGCCAGTACTTCTGCAGTTTCAGCGACGGCAGCGGGAAGGCGGCCAGTTCGCGCGGGTAGGCGTGGGTCCACTCGCTGCCCGACACCTGCACCGCGGTGTGCGGGGCGTGCTTGAGCGGATTGTCCTCGCGGTCCAGGCGGCCGTCTTCGATCGCGCGGATCTCGTCGCGGATCTGGATCATCGCGTCGATGAAACGGTCGAGCTCGTGCAGCGACTCGCTCTCGGTCGGTTCGACCATCAGCGTGCCGGCGACCGGGAAGCTCAGGGTCGGGGCATGGAAGCCGAAGTCGATCAGGCGCTTGGCGATGTCCTCGGCGCCGATGCCGCTGGTCTTTTCCAGCGGCCGCACGTCGAGGATGCACTCGTGCGCGACAAGACCATTCCGCCCGGTGTACAGCGTCTTGAAGTGCGGGGCCAGGCGCCTGGCGATGTAATTGGCATTGAGCAGCGCGACCTGGGTCGCCTTGCGCAGGCCGCCCGCGCCCATCATGGTCACGTACATCCAGCTGATCGGCAGGATCGAGGCGCTGCCGAAGCTGGCCGCGCTGACCATGCCGACGTCGCCTTCGCCGCCGAGCGTGCGCGGCAGGAACGGGGCCAGGTGCGACTTCACCGCGCACGGACCCACGCCGGGGCCGCCGCCACCGTGCGGAATGCAGAAGGTCTTGTGCAGGTTGAGGTGGGAGACGTCCGATCCCCACTTGCCAGGCTTGGCCACGCCGACCAGGGCATTCATGTTGGCGCCGTCGGTGTACACCTGGCCGCCGTGCTTGTGGATGATCTCGCAGATCTCGACCACTTCCTCCTCGAACACGCCATGCGTGGACGGGTAGGTCATCATGATCGCGGCCAGGCGGTCGCTGTACTTCTCGGCATTGACGCGGATGTCCTCGACATCGACGTTGCCGTTGGCATCTGTCTTGGTGACCACGACCTTCATGCCGCACATCTGCGCCGAGGCCGGGTTGGTGCCGTGCGCCGAATCCGGGATCAGGCAGATGTCGCGATGGCCTTCGCCACGCGAGCGGTGGTAGGCGCGGATTGCCAGCAGGCCGGCATACTCGCCCTGCGCGCCGGAATTGGGCTGCAGGCTTACCGCGTCGTAGCCGGTGCATTCGGCCAGCATCGCTTCCAGTTCGCCGATCAGCTGGCGGTAGCCGACGGTCTGCGCGGCGGGGGCCAGCGGATGGATCGCGCCGAACTCGGGCCAGGTCACCGGGATCATCTCGGCGGTGGCGTTGAGCTTCATCGTGCAGCTGCCCAGCGGGATCATGGTGCGATCCATCGCCAGGTCCTTGTCGGCGAGGGCGCGCATGTAGCGCAGCAGCTCGTGTTCGCTGTGGTGGGTGTTGAACACCGGATGCTGCAGGAACGCGCTGCTCCGCAGCAGCGCGGGCGGAAGCGCGTCGGCGGTGGCCGCGTCCAGTGCGTCCACGTCGGCCGTGGCGCCGAACAGCGCCGCCAGCGCGACGACGTCGGCGCGGGTGGTGGTCTCGTCCAGGCTGATGCCGACGGCCTCGCTGTCGATCTCGCGCAGGTTGATGCCGGCCTGGCGCGCCTTGGCATGGATCGCGGTCGCGTCGACATCCTTGACGTGCAGGGTGTCGAAGAAGCGCTCGCCAACCTGCACGCCGGCCGCGCGCAGCGCCGCGGCCAGGATCGCCGCGAGGCGATGGGTGCGCGTGGCGATGCGCTTGAGGCCGTCCGGGCCGTGGTACACGGCGTACATCGAAGCCATCACCGCCAGCAGAACCTGCGCGGTGCAGATGTTGGAGGTCGCCTTCTCGCGGCGGATGTGCTGCTCGCGCGTTTGCAGGGTCAGGCGATAGGCCGCGTTGCCGGCCGCATCGACGGACACACCGATCAGGCGACCCGGCATCGAGCGCTTGTAGGCGTCGCGGCAGGCCATGAACGCCGCATGCGGGCCACCGAAGCCGAACGGAACGCCGAAGCGCTGCGAGTTGCCGACCACGATGTCGGCGCCCCATTCGCCGGGCGCGGCGATCAGGGTCAGGGCGAGCAGGTCGGTGGCCACGGCGACCAGGCCGCCGCGCGCGTGCACGGCTTCGGCCAGCGCCTTGTGGTCGCCGATGTGCCCGAACGTATCCGGGTACTGCAGCAGCACGCCGAAGGATTCGGCCTCCAGCGCCTCCTGCGGCGTGCCCACGCGCAGGACGATCCCCAGCGGCTCGGCGCGCGTGCGCAGCACTTCCAGGGTCTGCGGATGCACCGCATCGTGGACGAAGAAGGTGTCGGATTTCGACTTGGCCGAACGCTTGGCCAGGGTCATCGCTTCGGCGGCGGCGGTGGCTTCGTCCAGCAGGGAGGCGTTGGCGATCTCCATGCCGGTCAGGTCGGCGCACATCGTCTGGAAGTTGATCAGCGCTTCCATGCGGCCCTGCGAGATCTCCGCCTGGTACGGGGTGTAGGCGGTGTACCAGGCCGGGTTCTCGAGGATGTTGCGCAGGATGACCTTGGGCGTGTGCGTGCCGTGGTAACCCTGGCCGATGAAGTGGCGGAACACCTGGTTCTTCAGCGCGATGGCGCGGATCCGGGCCAGCGCTTCTTCCTCGGTGAGGCTGTCGGGCAGCGCCAGCGGCGCGGCGGACTTGATGCTGGAAGGAACGATCGCGTCGGTCAGCGCCTCGAGCGAGGCATGGCCGACGGATTCGAGCATCGTGGCGATCTCGGCGTCGTTGGGGCCGATATGACGGCCGACAAAGGCGTCGTGCTGCTCGAGTTCGCGCAGGGAGGAAGCGTTCTGGGACATGGAGGCGGTCCGGACAGGGGCAGGGATGCCGCGCGGTCGCGCGACAGGGTGCCCCTCTGTCCTTTTGCCTGAGAGTTTGGAAGCTGCGCGGACGAGGTCGCGGCTTCGTGCCCCTTCGGCGCCGGCGCGACCCTCGCGGGTGGCCGGTCTCTCCAGAGTGTGTGTTCGGTACGGTGGTATGGGAGCCTGAGCGATTACGGGCGTTTGCGCCTTCGGCAGCGGGTCGCCCCGCTTCTCCCACCGTATGCCGGAATTATACGCCCCACCGTCGCCCGCCGGCTCGGGACGATGGCTTACCATGGCGCCGTATTCAGCGCCGCCACCGGTCCGCCCGGGGGCCATCGCCGGCGCCGGCCCGCCCGGGTGGCGGGAATCTGCCGAGGGACCGCATGCAGGACTCCACCGTACCGCCCCCGCAGGCACCGGCCGCATGGCCCGGGGCGGGTGTCGTCGTGCCTGCCCGCCGCGGGCGGGGGGCGGTGTGGCCATGATCGGGCGCCCCATGCCCTCCAACCGCCGCCTGGCCCTGTTGCTGGGCGGGCTGGCGATGTTCGGCCCGTTCTCGATCGACACGATCTTCCCGGCCTTCCCGCAGATGGCCGCGCAGTTCGGCGCCGACAAGCTGGCGATGCAGCAGACGATCAGCGTCTACCTGGCCGCCTACGCGCTGATGAGCATCGTCCACGGGCCGCTGTCCGATGCGATCGGCCGGCGCCGGGTGATCCTGGCGGGGCTGTCGGTGTTCATCGTCGCCTCGGTCGGCTGCGCGCTGTCGCGCGACCTGGCCACGCTGCTGGCATTCCGCGCGCTGCAGGGCCTGTCGGCGGGCGTGGGGCTGATCGTCGGCCGCGCGGTGATCCGCGACGTGCTCCATGGCAGCGACGCACAGCGGCTGATGAGCCATGTGTCGATGGTCTTCGGCATCGCCCCGGCGATCGCGCCGATCATCGGCGGCTGGATGCTGGGCGCCGGGCGCTGGCCGCTGATCTTCTGGTTCCTGGCCGCGTTCTCGGTGCTGCTGCTGGCCAGCACCGCGCTGTGGCTGCCGGAAACCCATCCGCCGCAGTCGCGCATGCCGCTGCGTCCGGGCCGGCTGGCGCGCGACTACGTGGCCATCGCGATCAATCCACGCTTCCAGCGCCTGGCCGCCGCCGGTGCCTTCGGTTTCGCCGGGCTGTTCCTGTACATCGCCTCGGCGCCGGCGTTCGTGATGGACCTGCTGGGGCTGGGCGAGCAGCAGTTCGCCTGGCTGTTCATCCCGACCATCGGCGGCATGACCCTGGGCGCGTTCGTCTCCGGGCGCGTGGCCGGGCGCTGGCAGCCGCAGTACCAGGTCGGCGTCGGTTATGCCTGCATGGGCGCGGCGGCACTGGGGAATGTCCTCTACACCGCCTTCGCCAGCGGACTGGCGCTGCCCTGGGCGGTGATGCCGATGAGCCTGGCCGCGTTCGGCGTGGCTCTGGTGTTCCCGGTGCTGACCCTGGCGATCCTCGACATGTATCCGCGCCAGCGCGGATCGGCGTCCTCGCTGCAGGCCTTCACCCAGTTGGCGCTCAACGCGGCCGTTGCCGGCGTGCTGTCCCCGCTGCTCAGCCACCATGGCCTTCACCTGGCGCTGGGCATGGCCGGGTTCACCTTGCTGGGCTGGCTGTTCTGGCGCTGGGAGGCACGGGTCTCGGCGCGGTTCCCGCCGCCGCCATCCTCGCCTACGCTGGAACCGGGCGAACAGCTCTGACCTTCCCCACGGAGTACCTCGATGTCGATCCAGTCCAAGGCCAAGCGCGATGCACGCAAGCGCAAGGAACTGCGCGAGCGCAACCAGTCGCGCGGCGAAGCACAGCCGATCGAGCCGCATGCCGAACTGCGCGACCGCGATGGCAACCTTCTGGCCGGCGTCGTGCGCCAGTCCGGGGTATGGGTGCTGGGCATGGACGGGCGCATCGTCGGCAGCAGCGACAGCGCGGCGCAGATGCTGATGCTGATCCGGCGCGCGCAACGCCTGCATGACGAGCAGGGCATGCCGGTGAAACTGGTCTACTCCGATGCGTTGCGCGACGACGCCGAACTCGAGGCCGCCACCCAGGGCAAGTCGTTGGCCGATTACGAGAAGCAGCTGGAAGATGAGATGGCCGCGGCGCAGCCGGTGACCGGAGACGACGCGCCGGCATCACCGGCGCACTGAAGGATCTTCTTTCGTACACGAGTGGGCGGGGCCTGCAATGGCAGGTCGCAGCATGGTTTCTGTGTAGGAGCGGCATGACCGCGCACCGACGCCGTCTGCACGGGCGATGTCCCCGCGACTCCGGCCACCTCGGTGTCGCGGTCATGCCCGCTCCTACAGGAGCAGCCCGCCAGCCGCAAAAAACGAGGCCGGCAATGCCGGCCTCGTCGTTTCCACGGGTGACGCCCTGGCTCAGCCTTTCTTGGCCGGCGCTTCCGGCGCCGCCGGCGCCTGCGGAGCCGCGGGGATGGCCGCCGTCGCCTGCCAGCCGCACTGCTTGCCCTGGTTCTGCTGCTTGAGCCATTCCTGCAGCGGGGCGAAGTACTCCAGCACCGCGCCGCCGTCGATCTGCTCGCTGCCGGTCAGTTCCTTCAGCGTGGCCTGCCACGGCTGGCTGGAGCCATGGGCGAGCATGGCCTGGAACTTCCTGCCCGCTTCCGGGTTGCCGTAGAAGGTGCATTCGTACAGCGGGCCGGTCTGGCCGGCGGCTTCGCACAGCGACTTGTAGAACTGGAACTGCAGCACGTGCGAGAGGAAATAGCGCGTGTACGGGGTGTTGCCCGGCACGTGGTACTTGGCGCCCGGATCGAAGAACTCCTCGCCGCGCGCGCCGGCCGGCGCAACGCCCTGGTACTTGGCCTTGAGGTCCCACCAGGCCTGGTTGTAGTGGTCCGGGGCGATCGAACCGTCGAATACGCCCCAACGCCAGCGGTCGATCATCAGGCCGAACGGCAGGAACGCGACCTTGGCCAGGGCCATGCGCATCTGCGCGTTGATCAGCGCCTCCTGGCTCTGCTGCTGCGCGCCGACCAGGCCGATCGACTCCAGGTACTTCGGGGTCATCGCCAGCACGATGGTGTCGCCGATGGCCTCGTGGAAACCATCGTTGGCACCGCCCTGGAACAGCGGCGGCTGCGGGTTGTAGGCCAGGTCGTAATAGATGTGGCCCAGCTCGT
This sequence comes from Pseudoxanthomonas daejeonensis, assembly GCF_010093205.1. Taxonomy (GTDB): domain Bacteria; phylum Pseudomonadota; class Gammaproteobacteria; order Xanthomonadales; family Xanthomonadaceae; genus Pseudoxanthomonas; species Pseudoxanthomonas daejeonensis. Next base: position 62,475 of record NZ_PDWN01000014.1, on the reverse strand, counting down.
GGTAGATGGTGGTGAAGTCTTCCTCGTTGGGCTTGATGCACATCTTGGTGCGCACGTCGCCGGCCATGTCCAGGTCCCAGGCGCTGGCGTGGCAGACCACGTCGCGGTCCAGCGGCTTGATGAACTGGGTCTTGGCCCAGTAGCTCTCAGGCAGCTTGGGCATGCCCAGCGACACGTAGAAATCCTGCGCCCGCTCGGTCATCTGCTTGGCGACCTGCAGCTGCGCTTCGCGCTCGGCCTCGAAGCGGGCCTTGGCATCGGCACCGGGGCCGCGCTTGTACAGCGCCGCGCCCAGGTCCTGCTGGTACTGCTTCTCCAGGGAACTGGTGATGTCCAGGCTGCCGGCGCCCGGGTAGGGCTGCAGGATGTCCCACAGGTTGCCCCAGTCCTGCTGCCACATGTTGCCGGTCAGGTGCGCAGGCACCAGCCCGGCGCCGACCTGGCCCTTCTCCACGCCGTAGGTCTGCTGCAGGCGGTCACGCGCGAAGCAGTGCAACTGCTCGTACAGCGGTCGCACCTGGTCCCACAGTCGATCGGTTTCGGCGGCGAAGGCGTCGGGGGCCATGTCGTAGCCGCTGCGCCACATCGCGCCAGCGTCGGCGTAGCCCTGTTCCTTGGCGCCTTCATTGACCAGTTCGACGAAGCGCGCGTAGTCGTGTCGCATCGGCATGGCGGTGGAGTGCCAGCCCTGCCAGGCGTCGAGCTGGGCGTCGTAGTCGCGGCTGGAACGCAGCACGTCCTCGAGCTCGCCGAGCTGGCGGCACTTCTTCGCCTCGCCCTCGCCCGTGCAGTAGCTGCCGGCGCCGTACGCGCCCTCCATCTTGGCCGCGATGGTGGTCAGCTCGGCCAGCTTGGCCGGATCCTTGGGCGCGGGCATGGCGCTCATGAGCTTCAGCAGCTCCAGGGTGCGCTTGCTGTCCTCCGACATCGGCTGGCCTTCGAACTTCCTGGCTTCCTCGATCCACACGTTGAGCTGGGTCAGCGCGCGCTCGTTGGCCTTGGCCGCCACCCGCTGGCTGTCCTCGGTGATGTAGGTCTGCGACAGCCACTGCGCCGCGCTGATCTCCGGCAGGGCGGTCTTGTATTCGGCGTTGATCCGGGCGACGAACTCGTCGGCGGTCTCGCCGGAGCTGGCCGGGGTCGCGGCGGTCGGTGCGCCTTCGGGCGAGGCTTCCTTCTTGCAGGCGGACAGCGAAAGCACGCACGCGGCGATCGCGAGCGGGAGCAGCAGGTGGCGTTGTTTCACGAAGGTTCCCCGGAGGTATGCAGTGCCGGCAGGCTAGTGGCTGCCGGCGGTCGCCGCAAGCGCGAAAGGGGGGGCGTTGCCGGGTCAGCCCGCGGGCACGCAGCCGGCGAACAGGTCCCGGCTCCGGTCGTACAGCGCGGTATCCACCTGCATCAGGCCCAGCACCGAGGAGAACAGGTTGTCGTGGTCGGCGGCACGCTCCGCGCGCGCGCGCAGGCATGCCACGTCGAGCTTGCGGTTGGCGGCGAAGCCCGAGGAGAACCACATCGCCATCGGAACCCGGGTCTGCTCGTCCGGCGCGATCGCGTAGGGCACGCCGTGCAGGTAAAGCCCCTTCTCGCCCAGCGACTCGCCGTGGTCGGACAGGTAGATCATCGCCGTATCGTAGTCGTCCATCCGACCGAGCTGCTCGATGGAGCGGGCCAGCAGGTGGTCGGTGTAGAGCAGCGCGTTGTCGTAGCTGTTGACGATCTGCTCGCGGCTGCAGTCGCCCAGCTCGGGGGTGTCGCAGGTCGGCGTGTAGTGGCGGAACTGCCTGGGATAGCGCTCGAAGTAGCTGGGCCCGTGGTTGCCGAGCTGGTGCAGCACGATGACCCGGTCGCCCGGGCGCGCCCGCGCCTGGGCGGGCAGGTCGTCCAGCAGGATCCCATCCAGGCAGCGTCCGCCCGGGCACAGCGCCGGATCGTCGCCGGCATCCAGGCGCTGCACCGCCAGGCCCTCGCACACGCCCTTGCAGCCTGACTGGTTGTCGCGCCACAGGGTCGTGATGCCCGCCGTTTCCAGCACGTGCAGCAGCGACTGGTGGCCGCGGATCCTGTCCTCGTCGTAATCGTGCCGGCCCCAGGGCGAGAACATGCACGGCAGCGAGACTTCCGTCGCCGTGCCGCACGCATGCATGTCCGGGAAGTTGACCACGCCCATGCGGTCCAGTTCCGGCGTGGTCTGGCGCGCGTAGCCGTCCAGTCCCCAGTTGGCCGCACGCGCGGTTTCGCCGACGACGAGCACGAGCAGTCGCGGCTTTCCGCCCGCTTCGCGCGGCACGGCGTGGGCATCGGTTCCGATCGGCAGCTTCGGCGCGTGCCGGAGCGGACTGTCCCCCTGCAGCGCGCGCGGCAGCCCGACCAGGACGTTGGCCGGCGTGGCCAGGTAGCGTACTTCGCGCTGGTTGCGCAGCAGCGCCGACAGGTCCTGCTGCGCGAGCAGCGCGCTGCCGGCGGTGACCACGAGCGCCCCGAGGAGAAAGGCGGAGCGGCGCAGCACGGCACGTGCGAGCGGAGCGGGGCGCAGCCGGATGCGCCACAGCAGGGCGAGGGGGATCGTGGCCTGCAGCAGGGGCAGCAGCAGGGCAGGCGTAAGCAGTTCTCCCGATTCCCTGCGGTCGGTGGCCAGCACGTTGCGCAGCATGTCCACGTCCAGGTACAGGTGGTAGCGGCCCATGTAGTGCGCGGCCAGCAGGGACACGATCACCAGTGCGCCCAGGACGGGCTTGGCGTTCCAGCGCCACACCACCAGCCCCATCAGCAGGCAGTGCAAGCCGGTGAGGGTGCCGAACAGGGCGAGTGCAAGGCGCAGGTTGCCCGGATGGACGACCAGGGCACTGCGCCAGAACAACCCGTTGCAGGCCAGGCTGAAGAACAGCGCCGCGCCCAGGATCGCGTGCTCGGTCGACAGTTGCGGGCGCCAGTGCCGCAGGCCCGAAAGTGCCTGCCGTGCGGGCCGGCGCTGGATCCGGGTGCTCATGGCGTGGTTCCAGGGGGGCTGGCCGGCGACATCACCGGATGCGGCTGGTCTCGGACGAACACGCAGTACAGGGCCAGCGACATCGTCCAGCACACGACCAGGGTCCACAGGTCATGGGACAGGAAGTGCGCCCCGCGCAACTGCTGGCCCGCGCCGAACAGCAGGCCCGTGGCGACGCCGATCGCCAGGCCATGCCAGCGCCACCGTGGCCGCCACAGCAATGCGGCGAAATAGAGCGCCACCCATGCATAGCCCGCACTGGCGTGGCCGGCAGGGAAGCAGTGGCCCGCCGCACCTGCCGCCTCGCGCGTGGCGTACAGGGGCGCCGCCGTCGCCTGCGGTCCTCCGTAACGCGCCAGGTCCCAGGGGCAGGCGACGTGCGTGAGCGATTTCAGCAGCGATACCGAGCCGGCACCGAGTGCAGTGGCCAGCGCCAGGTACAGCAACGGCTGCCGCAGGTGCCGCCAGTCGTGGCGGCGCGCCGCGAACGCGTATGCACCCAGGACCAGCAGGGCGCCCAGCGCGCTGGCCCACTTTCCACCTTGATGGATGACGCCGCTGGTGAACCAGTGTTCGCGCAGGATCCAGCGACCGCCTTCCAGGTCGAAGATCGCGTCGGCCAGCCAGAGATCGCCGCCTGCCTGCCTGAGTGCAGCGCTGCAGAGCAGGGCGAGGGCCAGCGGGACCAGCAGATGGCGGGAGAAGAAGCCGGGCGGGAAGGCGCTGGCATCGTCGCGGAAGCGCAGCACGGGCAACGAAGTACTCATGGGTACTGGTCTGGAAAGGTGCGGCCATGCTGTGGCTGCCGCTGTCGGACAGCAGTCGGAGCAGTGTTCCGTTCCGGTTAACGGCCAGGTGGCGGTTCAGCGAAGGCGCGAGGACTCCTGTCGACCCCCGGCATTCCGACCGGATTCCGACGGCTGCGGCGGTAAGATGGCCCTTCGCCACCCGGGAGCGTTCCGCACATGCGGCTGCTGGTCATCGAGGACAACCGACAGCTGGTCGCGAACCTGTTCGATTATTTCGAGGCGCGCGGTCACGTGCTCGACGTGGCTCCCGACGGCGTGACCGGCCTGCACCTGGCCGCCACGCAGCATTACGACGCGATGGTGGTGGACTGGATGCTGCCGCGCATGGAGGGGCCGGAGGTGCTCCGCCTGTTGCGCGAACAGCACCACTCCGAACTTCCGGCGGTCATGCTGACCGCGCGCGACGAACTGCCCGACAAGATCGCTGGTTTCCGGGCCGGCGCCGACGATTACCTGACCAAGCCGTTCGCGCTTCCGGAACTGGAAATCCGCCTGGAGGCATTGCTGACGCGCGCCCGGGGCCGGCAACAGAGGAAGGTGCTGGAGGTCGGTGGGCTGGTGCTGGACCTTGCCACGCTCGAGGCGCGTCGCGACGGCCAGCTCCTGCACCTCTATCCCGCGTGCCGCAAGGTACTGGAAGTGCTGATGCGCGCCAGTCCCGCCGCCGTCGCGCGCGGCGAACTGGAGTTCGCGTTGTGGGGCGACGAGCCGCCGCAGGGCGACCTGCTGCGTTCGCACGTCTACGAGCTGCGCCGGGTGGTCGACGGACCGTTCGAGGCCAAGCTGATCCACACCTTGCCGCGCGTCGGGTATCGCCTGGCCATCGTCGATGCGGCATCCGATGGCGGAGCAGCGGATGCGTAGCCCGATGTCTTTGCGGCGGCGGATGGTGCTGTGGCTGCTGGTCTTCAGCAGCGTGGTCTCGCTGCTCGTGTTCGCGATCGGCACGAATGTGCACGAGCACGCCGAGCATGCGGCCTGGCGCTCGCTGCTGCGATCGGAGCTGGCCGCCATCGAGGAGCACAGCGCGCGCGACCCCGACTATCGCTGGCAGGACTCGGACACGCTCAGGCTTTACCGGCTGGACGATGCCTCCGGGGTTCCGGCCAGTTTGCGCGGACTGCATGACGGGCTGCACGACAACGTGGTGGTCGGGGACCGGTTGAGCGTAGTCATGGTGCGTCCATCGGAGAGGATGGGGCGGTTGGCGCTGGTGCTGGATATCGAGGATTTCCATGAGCTGGAATCCTTCGCCGAGCGCTCGGCGCTGCTGGGCAGCCTGGTCCTGATCGTGGTGACCGGGCTCGCCGCCTGGCTTGGCGTCGGACGCATCGTACGGCCGCTGGCGGCGCTGGCCGCCGACATCGGCCAGTTGCGGCCCGGTGCGCCGAGGCAGCGGATCGAGGTCCCGCGCGGCGCCAGCTCGGAGCTGTACGTGATCGCCGGTGCGCTCAACGATTACCTGGAGCGCAATGCGCATTTCGTGGAGCGCGAACGCGCGTTCATCACCTCGGCAAGCCATGAGCTGCGTACGCCGATGGCGGTGATCGCAGGCGCGACGGAGCTGGCGCTCGAACAGCCGGGCCTGCCGCCGCGGGCGGGACAGCAGATGCGGCGCGTGCTGCACACGCTCCAGGGCGTGGAGCAGCTGTTCCAGTTGCTGCTGGTGCTGGCGCGCGATCCGGCGCGCCTGGCCGCGATGTCGGAGAAGATCGAACTGGACAGCCTGCTGGCCGCCATCGTGGACGACCATCGCCACCTGCTCGGGGACAAGCAGCTGGCGATCGAGTACGGCCAGGTGAGTCCCTGCACGATCGTGGCGCCCCCCGGCGTGGTGGGGGCGGCGATCGGCAACCTTTTGCGCAACGCGATCGAGAACAGCGACAGCGGTGTGGTCACGGTGTCGCTGTCGCCGGCGGGGGTGGCGACCATCGAGGATCCGGGACATGGCATGGGTCCGGAGGAAATCAGCGCCATCCACGCGCGCCTTGCACGCCAGTCCCCTGGCGGGGCGGCCGATGGCATCGGCCTGGAACTCATCGCGCGGCTTTGCGAACACCTGGGCTGGAAGCTGCACATCTCCTCGCGCCAGCCGCAGGGAACCCGGGCGGTTCTCGACCTGGGCGGGGCGCCGGCAGGCTAGTCCGGGTTGGCGGCACGAGGGGCCGCGCGTGCGGCAGGTCCCGGCAGGCGGCTTTCGCCGGCTTCGCGAACCGCGGTGCTGCGGAACGCAGGCGCTGTCCAGGATTGGCGCGTCGCCACGCGCGGCGGAACGGCCGCCATGCGACGCTCAGGCCGGCAGTAGCCCGCGTTCGACCAGCCACCGCCGCGCGTCTTCGGCATCACCCTCGAACCACGCCCGCGTCGATCCCAAGCGGTACGTGTATCCCCATGCATCCATGTCGGCCATCAGCCGCGCGCTGCCCACGCCGGGCAGCGTGTCGGCCAGGACGATCTGCAGGTAACAGGTGGCGTCTTCCTCGGCGACCGAATCGGTCGCGTCGGTGTGCACCGCGGCCCGGCGTTCGGGCGGCAGCACGATCAGGTGGCAGGCCTCGTGCAGCATCGAGTGCACCGGCGTGTCGCCGCGCACATGGACCGTGCTGCCGATGATCCCGGCTTCCGGTTCGCCCCAGTAGCTGCCCGGGATCGGCGCGCCGTCCTCCACCGCCACCAGGGTCAATCCGTGACCGTCGAGCAGCGCGGTGGCATCGGCCAGCGCGATGTCGCGCAGGCACAGGATGCCGGGCGGGGGCGCGGGGTCCATCGGGCGGAGCGGTCCGGCGGCGGGCAATGACTGGCGCGCACCGGAATGCGCGCCGTCGCGTCAGCCCTGGCCTTCGGGCAGCGCCACCGAAATGTCGAGCACGTCGTGGTCGCCGTCCTTGATCACGTCGACCTTGACCGCGTCCACGTCGACATTGACGTACTTCTTGATCACTTCCAGCAGCTCGCGCCGCAGCAGTGGCAGGTAATCCGGCGCGCCGCGGCTGCTGCGCTCCTGCGCGATGATGATCTGCAGCCGGTTCTTCGCCGTCGCCGCGGTGTCCTTCTTGGCCTTCAGGAAATCGAACAGTCCCATGCTCAACCTCCGAACAGCTTGCTGAAGAAACCTTTCTTCTCCAGCGTGATGAAGCGCATCGGCCGTTCTTCGCCGAGCAGGCGGGCGACCGCATCGTCATAGGCCTGGCCGGCCTCCGATTCGGACTCCAGGATCACCGGCTCGCCCTTGTTGGAGGCGTTGAGCACGTCCGAGGACTCGGGGATGACGCCGACGGCCTTCAGGCCCAGCACCTCCTCCACGTCGGTGATGCTGAGCATCTCGCCGGTGGCCACGCGCGCGGGGCTGTAGCGGGTCAGCAGCAGGTGCGAAGGGACCGTTCCCCCGTTCTCGGCGTGGCGGGTCTTGGAATCGAGCAGGCCGATGATCCGGTCGGAGTCGCGCACGGAGGACACTTCCGGATTGACCACCACGACCGCCTTGTCGGCGAAGTACATGGCCAGGAAAGCGCCCTTCTCGATGCCGGCCGGCGAGTCGCAGACGATGTAGTCGAAGCCGTCGGCGGCCAGGTCCTTGAGCACCTTCTCCACGCCTTCCTTGGTCAGTGCGTCCTTGTCGCGGGTCTGCGATGCGGCCAGCACGAACAGGTTGTCGAAACGCTTGTCCTTGATCAGGGCCTGCTTGAGCGTGGCCTCGCCGTGGACGACATTGACGAAGTCGTACACCACGCGCCGCTCGCAACCCATGATCAGGTCGAGGTTGCGCAGGCCGACGTCGAAATCGATCACGGCCACCTTGTGGCCGCGCTTGGCCAGGCCCAGGGCGATGCTGGCGCTGGAGGTGGTCTTGCCCACGCCGCCCTTGCCGGATGTGACTACGATGATTTCAGCCAATGGATGTCTCCTGGATGCGGGGTGCGATGTTGCTGCATGCGGTGGGCGTGCGCGCCAGCCGGCGCGACAGGGTCATTCGAGTGCGGCCAGCTTCAGCTGGCCGTTTTCCAGCCAGATCTGCACGGCCTTGCCGCGCAATTTTTCGGGGACATCGTCCAGTACCTTGTAGTTGCCGGCAATGGCCACCAGCTCGGCCTGGAAGTCGCGGCAGAAGATCCGTGCGTCGGTATTGCCCTGCGCGCCGGCCAGGGCCCGGCCGCGCAGGCTGCCGTAGATGTGGATGGAACCGTCGGAGATCACTTCCGCACCGGCGCCGACCGTGGACAGCACGGTCAGGTCGCAGCCTTCGGCATACAGCTGCTGGCCCGAGCGGACCGCGGTCTTCTGCATGCGGCCCGGCGCGCGCGGCTGCTCGGCCGGCACGGCCTTGGGGGTCGCGCGCGGTGCGGCGGCGGGCGCCGCTTCGCGCGGTGCAGGGGCTGGCGCGGGGGCAGGCGCCCCTTCGGCGCGCTCGTACTGCGCGCGGAATTTCGCCAGGACCGGCAAGCCGAGGGCCTCGGCAAGCGCGTCGTTGTCGCGGGTGCCGTAGGCCAGTGCCACCGGCAGCACGCCCGCGTCGCGCAGGCCATCGATCAGGGCGCGGGCAGTGGCCTGGTCCGGGGTCTGGGCCAGGCCACCGAAATCGACGATCACCGCCGCGCGGCCGAACAGCTTGGGTGCGCGCTCGACGCGCTCGCGCATCTCGCGGACCAGTTGCTCGACGTCGAGGGTGCGGATGCGCAGGTTGGCGATGCCGACCTGGCCGATCTTCAGTTCGCCCGCCTGTTCGTAGTCGTTCGCCGCCAACCCCACGTCAGGTACCCGTCGCACGGCTGTCGCGCGGCTGCTGCCGGCGGGAGCGACCGACCCAGGGCAGGTCGGGCAGGTTGTCGCCGTAGGTCTCGTGGACCCACGGATAGCTGCACAGGGACTTGGTCATCATGCTGGCGCGCACGTCCACGTCCGGCATCACGTTCTGGCCGGCCTCGTGGAAGCCGAAGCTGCCGTGGAACAGCAGGGCCGGGTCGGCGCCGTGGTCGAGGAACACCTCGCAGCACAGCTGCGGGTAGCGCAGTTCGGCGTAGCTCTGCACGTCGGCGTAGAACGCGCGGCCCACGCCGCCGCCACGGCGCCGGCTGGCCACCACGATCCGGTCGATATAGAAGAAGTGGGGGTAGCGCGCCTTGAACCAGGCAAAGTTGCTGCTGTCGTGTTCGGCATCGCTGCCGAAACCGACCAGGAACCCGGCCAGGTTGCCGTCGCGCTCGGCGACCCGGAAGTACTCGGCGCTGTCGAAGAAGCCGCGCAGCTTGGCGGCATCCAGGGGCAGGATCGCCGAGCCGGCGTTGTTGTTGAGCGCCAGGACCGAGTCCAGCTCGTGTTCGCGCACGTCGCGGATGACGATGGACATGGGGGTAAAGCCGACTCCGTGAGGGGCGTTGGTGCTGTAGCGGGGCCGGCGGTGCGACCAGCCGGGATTATCGCACGGGGGCCAAGCCCGGGCGAGGGCATGACTTCCGTCCGCGGCGGCGCGGCGAATGGCCCCGTAAGATGCGGTCATGTTCGGACGTCTCAGCCATACCCGCCTGTTGCGCTATGCCGGCCTGTTCACCTGGGCGATGGTCGGCGTGCCGCTGGTGTATTCGCAGTACGTGCCGGCCTATGGCAGCGAGAACCTCGCCGCAGACAGCGGCCGTACCGCCTGGCTGTTCGGCTGCTACCTCGGCTTCGGCGCCTGCTACTGGTGGCTGACCCGCGGGCTGGGCCATGCGGCGGCCAACTGGACGGACCGGGTGCTGCTGCTGGTACTGACCGTGCTTGCCCTGGGGGTGAGCTATTTCAACGAATCCGGGCTGGGCAGCATCCTGCTGATGGTGGCGGCCGGGGTCATTCCGTGGCTGTTGCCGGCCACCGCGGGCGTCGTCCTGCTGCTGGCGAGCCAGCTGGCCGTGCTTCCGATCTATTACAACGTCTTCCGGATGCCCCTGTTCGAGGCGTTGATGCAGTCGCTGCTGTACGGCGGCTTCTCGATGTTCATTTACGTGACCAGCCTGGTCGCCAAGCAGCAGGCCCAGGCCCGCGACGACCAGCGCCGGCTCAACGCCGAACTGCGCGCCACCCGCGCGCTACTGGCAGAGAGCGCCCGGGTCAACGAGCGCACCCGGATTTCGCGCGAGCTGCACGACCTGCTCGGCCATCACCTGACGGCGCTGAGCCTGAACCTCGAAGTGGCCAGCCACCTGACCGAGGGCCGGGCCCAGGAGCACGTGCGCCAGGCCAAGACCCTGGCGCGGCTGCTGCTGACCGACGTGCGCGAGGCGGTCAGCCAGCTGCGCGACGCCAGCGGTGGCATCGACCTGTCGGCAGCGCTGCGGCCGCTGGCCGACCACGTGCCCGCGCTGGACATCTCCCTGGACATCGAGTCGCCGCTGGCCATCGATGATCCCGAACGCGCCCACGTGATGTTGCGCTGCACCCAGGAAATCATCACCAATGCCGTGCGCCACGCCAGCGCCCGCCACCTGTCGATCCGGGTCTGGCGCGAGGCCGGGGCGATCCTGCTGGAGGCCGTCGACGATGGCCAGGGGGCGGATGGCCTGGTGCCCGGCAATGGCCTGCGCGGCATGCGCGAACGGCTCCAGCAGTGTGGCGGTACCCTCGAAATCCAGACCCGCAGGGGCGCCGGCTTCCGGCTGCGCCTGTCCATTCCCGTCTCCACCCCGGCCCACCCGGCCATCGAAGGAGCGCTTCCATGATCCGAGTCTGCCTGGTCGACGACCAGACCCTGGTCCGCCAGGGCATCCGTTCCCTGCTGGCGCTCGATGGCGGTATCGAAGTGATTGCCGAGGCCGGCGACGGCCGCCAGGCGGTCGAGCTGATCCCGCAGGTCAAGCCGGACGTGGTCCTCATGGACATGCGCATGCCGGCGATGTCCGGGCTGGAAGCCCTGCAGGTGCTTTCGCGCCTGGAGCAGCTGCCGCCGACCATCATCCTGACCACCTTCGATGACGACCAGCTCGTGCTGGCCGGGCTCAAGGCCGGGGCCAAGGGCTACCTGCTCAAGGACGTCTCGCTGGAGCAGCTGGTGGGCGCGATCCGGACGGTGGCCGACGGCGGTTCGCTGGTGCAGCCGGCGGTCACCCAGCGCCTGCTCTCGGGCCTGGAGCACATGCGCAACGATTTCGTCAGCCTGGACCGGCCGGACCCGCTGACGGACCGCGAGACCGAGATCCTGCGGCTGATGGCGTCGGGCTTCTCCAACAAGGAGATCGCCAATTCGCTGGGCGTGGCCGAGGGCACGATCAAGAACCACGTGTCCAACATCCTGAGCAAGCTCGGCGTGCGCGACCGCACCCGCGCGGTCCTCAAGGCGTTCGAGCTCCAACTGGTCTGAGGGTCAGGATGTCCGGCCCGCCGCAGCGCGGCGGGCGTTCGCAGGCGCGCGAGCCGGGGGCTCGCAAGCCGCGCCCGCTCACCCTGAGCAAGCTCGGCGTGCGCGACCGCACCCGCGCGGTCCTCAAGGCGTTCGAGCTCCAACGGGTCTGAGGGTCAGGATGTCCGGCCCGCCGCAGCGCGACGGGCCTCGGGGCCAGGGCGGCCGGGCAGCCTGCGATTGCGCGGACACAGGTCCGTTCAGCGGGCGTCCGGCCCGGGCAGGAACTTGGGCGCGCCCGCCCTGTCCATGGGGGACATCCGGCGAGCCGGGTGTAAGAATTCCGTTTATCGTGGCTCCGTCCTCGCTGCTGGCTGCGCGCGGACGGCGAAGCCTGCTACGATTCGCGGCTCGCATTGCCAACTTGCCGTGGATCGGCGCCGGAGACTGCTGAATGACCCGCATTATCGAGTTCCTGATCGCCTTGGGCATCGTTGCTGTTCTGGCCCTGGCGGTCGGTCTGGTTCTGCCTTCGCACCGGCACATTTCGGAGAGCGTCGAGACCAACCGCAAGATGACCATCGCCTATGACACGGTGAACAACCTTCGCCGCTTCAAGGACTGGAACCCGCTGGTCCTGCGCGATCCGAAGATGCAGCTGAACGTCACCGGTGCCGAGTCCGGCGTCGGCTCCCGCCTCGACTACGCTTCCACCGAAGCGCACGTCGGCCAGGGCAGCTGGGAGATCGTCGAAAGCGTCCCCAACGAGAAGGTCGTGATCAAGGTCGAGGACGAACGCCGCGGCAGCGACAAGACCGTGCAGTTCCTGCTCGAGCCGACCGGCAAGAACAACCGCAACGTCAAGATCACCCAGACCTACGACGTCGACTACGGCTGGAACCTGCTGGGTCGCTACGCGGGCCTGTACGTCAGCCGCCACGTCGGCGACGACGTCAAGCTGGGCCTGAGCCGCATGGCCAACATGCTGGCGACGGTGCCGAACTTCGACTATCGCGCCGAAGGCGTTCCGCTCACCGGCCTGAAGATCGTCGACGTGCCCGCGCTGGACCTGCTGGTGGTCAACGCCGGCAACATCGAGCGCAACAACGAGGCGATCAAGCAGTCCATCAAGAACAACCAGGAATGGATCAAGCGCACGCTTGAAGCCAACCCGGGTCTTGAAGCTGCTGGTCCGGTGCGCATCATCACCACCGATTTCGGCGCCGAGAAGTACGCGTTCGACGTGGCCGTGCCGGTCCGCCGCAAGGTCGCGCAGGCCGTGCAGGCCCCGCTGGCCGGCGAAACGCCGGAGCCGGAGACCGATACCCCGGCCGAAAACGTCGCCGAGCAGCTGGCCGCCGAAGGCGAGCCGCTGAAGGTGACGGTGCCGGCAGGCGCTCCGGTCGAGTACATCCGCACCGAGCCGCGCCGCGCCGCGTTCGCGTCCTACACCGGCTACATGGCCGAGCTGGATGCCGCCCGCAACGCGCTGCGTGCCTGGTCGCTGACCCACGGCTACGAAGTGACCGATCGTCCGTACGAGATCTGGAAGGGTGGCATCGACAAGTCCTTCACCGCCGAAGGCACCTACGACATCTACTGGGCAATCAAGTAACCCGGGGCCGGCATCGCCGGCCGGGATACGGATCCACGAAAAGCGCCGCGCAAGCGGCGCTTTTTCGTTTAGGCTCGCGGCCAGCGCGATGACGACGGGGCAGGGTGATGCAGCGGAACGGACCGGCGGGAGCCTGGCTTGCGGCGAGCGGTGCGGTACTGGCCGCGCTGGCGATCGGAGCCTCGGCATACGCGGCCCATGGCATCGCCGATGCGCACGCGCGCGGCAACCTGCAGACCGCGAGCCTTTACGCGTTCGCCCACGGCGCGGTGCTGGTGGCCTTGGCCCAGGCGCCGGCGCGCCGGTTGCGCTGGCTGGCGCTGGCGGGCCTGTTGCTGGGCACGCTCCTGTTCGCCGGCAGTCTGGCCGGGGGCGCGCTGCTGGGCTGGCCCACGCGGCTGGCACCGTTCGGCGGCACGCTGCTGATGGCCAGCTGGATCCTGCTGGCCGTCGATTCGGTGAGGCGCTGACCATGCCCCGCCATGCGCGCGGGTTCGACGTGGACGCCGCCTACGAGCACCTGTCGCGGCGCGACCGCAAGCTCGGCGCGTGGATGAAGCGGCTGGGGCCGCTGCCGGCCGAACCGCGCTGGCGCAAACCATTCGATCCTGTCGATGCGCTGGCCCGCGCAATCCTGTTCCAGCAGCTGTCGGGCAAGGCCGCTTCAACCATTGTCGGTCGCGTGGAGACTGCGATCGGCAGTACCCGCCTGCACCACGACACCCTGGGCCGGATCGACGACACCGCGTTGCGTGCCTGCGGCGTTTCCGGGAACAAGGCCCTTGCGCTGCGCGACCTCGCCGCGCGTGAGGCGCAGGGCGAGATCCCGGACCTGCGTCGCATGTCGACCATGCACCAGGACGAGATCGTCGCCGCGCTGGTGCCGGTACGCGGCATCGGCAGGTGGACGGTCGAGATGATGCTGATGTTCCGCCTCGGGCGGCCCGACGTCCTGCCCATCGACGACTTGGGCATCCGCAAGGGTGCGCAGAAGGTGGACAGGCAGGAAGCGATGCCGACGCCGAAGGAGCTGCTCGCGCGCGGCGAGAAGTGGGGGCCTTACCGCAGCTACGCCAGCCTGTACCTGTGGCGCATCGCCGACTTCACCACCGAAACGAAGAAGCCCGTCAACCGTTCCCAGGATTGACCGGAGCCCGGCGGCGCAACGACATCCGCAACAGCGCATCGTCGCGGCGTACGTGGTGGTGGTAGATGGCCGCCAGCGCATGCAATCCGACCAGCCAGTAGCCCGCCACGGCGATGCGTTCGTGCCAGCCCTCAAGGCTTTCGGCCAGGCCTGGCTGCGCGGGAATCAGGAGCGGCAGCTGCATCCCGGCGATGGCCGGGGCGTGACCTTCGGCATTCAGGATCAGATAGCCGATGACGGGCATCGCCAGCAGCAGGCCATACAGCACGAGTGCGACGAGCGCGGCCATCATCGACTGCCACTTAGGCGGCTGCGGCGTGATCGGCGGAATGCGGCCGGACAGGCGCAGGCCGAGGCGCAGCCAGGTCAGGGCAAAGACCGTAATGCCCAGGAAGTAGTGCGCCGTTTTCATCGCGTCGCGGGGTGCGCTGCCGCGCGGGAACACGCCGCGCAGTTCCATCGTCGCGTAGACCGCGATCAGCAGGAGCAGGGTGATCCAGTGCAGCGCGATGATTCCACGCGGGTAACGGGCAGGTGGCTGCTGGGGCACGATGGCGGCATGGCGATGGGGATGGGCTGGAGTATCTGCCCATCCAGGCCCGGCCTCTTGATCCAGGTCAAGCCGACCAGCGCCGGCGCTGGTTCAACCGGCGAAACTCCAGTGCCACGGCTCGTACACGATGCCGTGCGGGTTTGCGCGCGGGTAGCTCATCGTGAACCCGTGCGCGGCGGCATGGCTCGACAGCCAGGCGAACGCCGGCGTGGCCTCGAACGATTCCTCCGCCGCCGGCTCGCCCGGGGTGCCGATGTCCAGTGCGCGACCACCGTGGTGTTCGCTGTAGCCCGGAGCGGCATTCACCGCGAGGATCTGCGCGAGCGACTGGCCGCGTGCGAATTTCCGCTCGAAGATGCCCAGCTGGTAGTCGTGGCTGCGATAACCGGAAATGGATTCGAGCCCGATGCCGTCCGTCGCGGCGGCGCGACGCATCGCCTGCCAGGATCGCGCTGCGACCGGTTGCAGCCACAGGGGGCGGCGATAGCGATCGAAGTCGGCCAGCAGCAGCCACTCCGGCTCGGCGACCAGCGACAGTCCGGTACGACGCGCATAACCGTCGTCGATACCCAGCGCCTCCAGCCGTTCCTGCAGGCGGTGCAGCGGCAGCGTCCGCGGCGCACGCGCCGGACCGCGCCTGCCATCGGCTTCAAGCAGGTCCAGCGCCTCGTCGATGCCGGCTTCGTTTGCCAGCCGCGGCACCAGCGGCAGCAGGCCTTCAGGCAGCGCCGCGGCCAGGTAGCGGCCATCGCGCTTGCGCCGCAGGACGGCATGGGCGCGCGACAGTGCGCGCGCGTCGGCATTGCCGCGGGCCCGGAGCAGCGCCGCCGGCCACAGTTCGATGTCGGCGGTGTTCAGCAGGCGGGCGTGGAGCGGGGCGGGGTACGTTCGCATCGACGCAGGTTAGCCACGCCCGCCCGACATCGCCAGCGCGCGCAGGCGCGCGAGCAGTGCGGCCGGATCGGTCGCTTCGAGGAGCAGGTCGTGCTTGCCGCTGCCGGGCAGCCACAGCTTGCGGCGGCCGTCGGCGATGGCGACGAAGCTGCGCCGCCGGTTGCGCAGCAGGAACCAGCCGCTGTGGAAGCCGGGCAGGCCGAAGCCGTTGGTCTTGAGCATCGTGCGCAGTTCGGTGTGCTCGTCCAGGTCGACGATGCGGGCCTGGTCCAGCTTCAGCTCGCGCAGCGGGATGCGGCAGCGGTAGAAGCTGGAGCGTACTTCCAGCAGTTCCGGCGACAGGACCAGGGCCTGCCGGCGCATGAGCCTCGCCAGTACCCACCAGAGGACGCCGCATAGCAGGGCGATGCCGCCGAGGGTGGCAATCAGGGTCAGTGGCAGGCTGCCCGCGATCAGTTTCAGCGGCCCGCCGGCGAGCACCGGTACAGCCACTGCCAGGGTAGTGACCAGCACCGGCAGGACGAAGGTCAGCGCGAACAGCCAGAAGCCGGCGCGGCTGCCGGGCGCGGCCAAGGTCAAGGATGCGTCCTCGCGGCGATCGGTCATGGCAGGGCTCCGGGCCAAAGCAGGGGAACGGCGACGTGCAACACGATGTCGGCGCTGAAGTGCGCGAGCATCGCCATCTCCAGGCCGCGCTTCCAGTACAGCCAGCCGAAGGCGAGCCCGGCGATGCCGTTGAGCAGCAGCGTGCGCAGCACCACCACCGGCTCCAGGCCCCAGATGTTCGCCGCTGCGGGCAGGTGTCCGGCGCCGAACAGCAACGCGGCGATCACGATGGCCAGCCAGTAGGCCCAATCCGGCAGCGCTGTCCGCCGCCGCCGCGCCACAATCCAGAGCAGCAGGGTCATCAGGAACAGCCGCAGCAGCAATTCCTCGACGATGCCGCCGTAGAAGGACGCAAGGAAGCCGTTGAACGCTGACAGGCCCGCGGTCGCCGACGCGGGCGGATGCAGCATCGGCGGCATCGCCCGGTCGAGCAGCGGTGCCACCGCCAGGATCGCCAGTGCGGCCGCGATGCCCAGGAGCACGGCGTGCAGCGGTTTCAGGCGCGCCCAGTCCGGGCGCCGCCGCGCCACCAGCCAGGCGTGCAGCACCGGGCTGCCCAGTCCCACGCGGTGGCCCATGCGCAGCCCGGCCCACGCCAGCAGGCCGACCAGTACCAGCGCCTGGGCGCCCTGTGCGGCGGCAATTACGCCGAGCGGCAAGCGGACCCGGGTGAAGGCGTCCGGCATGGTCTGGGCGAGGTAGGGCATCAGCGCGGCGGCAGACAGGCCGGCGAGCACGCCCCAGGCCGCGGCGATCTTCAGGTCCTCGATCGCCGAGGCGGGAGCGATGGAGCTCGGGTGCGCGTGCGGCACGGGCGGCCTCGAATACTGCGCGGGTCAGCGCAGCGCCAGCGCCACGCCGGCAAGCAGCGCGCTGCCCGAAGCGACCACGAGCGCGATGATGAGCGGCCTCGCGCGGGACCCATGGCGGCGTTCGATCAGGTGGACGATATGCAGCATGGGCGTACTCCGTCAGGCTTCGCGTTTGAACACCGCCAGCAGCGCCATCATCGGGCCGGGCGATACGATCTGGACCAGCTCCCAGCCCAGCTGTCCCTGGCGCGCCAGGGCTTCCTGCAATGCGTCCTGCTTGAACGAACCCATCAGGCTCGGCTTGAATTCGACCACCTGGTACTGCCAGCGCGTGCTCATCCTTCGTCCTCCTGGTCATCGGCCGGCCTGGGCAGCCGGCCTGCCTTGCGCAGTGCGTCGCGCAACACGTACTCGATCTGTGCGTTGAGGCTGCGCAGCTCGTCGTCGGCCCACCGCTGCGCCGCCGCCAGCACGTCGGCGTTGACCCGCAGGGGATAGGCCTTCTTCTCCGCCATCGTCAGCGCTTCCCGCCGCTACGCCGCAGGTGCAGGACCACCGACACCAGAAGCGCGTTGACCGCCACCACCATCGCCACCACCACCGTGGTCACGGCGGTGGTGCTGCCGCCGGCGAAGTAGAGGCCGATCGCGCCGCCCAGCATCGCCAGGGCGACCAGGGCCCAGCGCAGCGCAGCGCCGCGGCTGTGCGCATCGTCGGCGCGCGCGTACCAGGCGGCGATACCCAGTGCGGGCATTCCGCTCATGGCGATGACCAGTGGCACGAGTGCTTCCACCGGCGGCGCCTCAGTACAACGAGCCGGCGTTGAGTACCGGCTGCATGCCGCGTTCGCCGCACAGCACGACGAGCAGGTTGCTGACCATCTGCGCCTTGCGCTCCTCGTCCAGCTGCACCACGCCGTTCTTCTGCAGCTCGGCCAGGGCCATCTCGACCATGCCCACCGCGCCGGCCACGATCCGCGTGCGTGCGGCGATCACCGCGTTGGCCTGCTGCCGCTGCAGCATCACCTGGGCGATTTCCGGCGCGTACGCCAGATGGCTGATCCGCGCTTCGATCACCTCGACGCCGGCGGTGCCCAGGCGTTCGGCGATCTGCGCCTGCAGGTGGTCGGAGATTTCCTGCGGATGGCTGCGCAGCGCGGTCTGGCCCTCGTCGTGCTGGTCGTAGGGATAGCTGGCCGCCATCGCCCGCAGCGCCGATTCGGACTGGATGTGGACGAAGTTTTCGTAGTCGTCGACGTTGAACACCGCCTCGGAGGCATCCACCACCTGCCACACGATCACCGCGGCGATCTCGATCGGGCTGCCGTCCAGGTCGTTGACCTTGAGCTTGCCGCTCTCGAAGTTGCGCACGCGCTGGCTGATCTTGCGCTTGGAGTAGAAGGGGTTGTTCCAGCGCAGGCCGGCTTCCTTGACCGTGCCCACGTACTTGCCGAACAGGCTCAGCACCGCGGCCTGGTTGGGCTGGATCGAGTACAGGCCGGTGATGGCCAGGATGATGGCCAGGGCCAGCACGGCCGAGGCGATGACGGACATGCCGCCGCCCTCCATGCCGGCCACGCCGACGCCACGGGCGAACAGCCAGGCCGCCGCCAGACTGGCGAGCAGGGCCACGATGAGGACGGGAATGCCGGGCAGGGAACGGATCGGAAGCTCTTTCATGGCGGATCTCCTGGGTCGCCGACAAAAGATATCATTGTGATATCAGTTGTCAACGGCCGCGGGTACAGGGCCTTGGAGCTGATCCGGGGCCTGCCAGCCCGCGGAGCGTGCCTGACCGGGCGCAGGGACTCCCCCGGCTAAACTGTCCGGCCCTCACTCCCGTCCTGCCGCCATGGTCCGCATCGGAACCCCGCTATCCCCCCACGCCACCCGTGTCCTGCTGCTGGGGTCGGGCGAACTGGGCAAGGAAGTCGCCCTCGAGCTGCAGCGGCTGGGCGCGGAAGTGATCGCCGCCGACCGCTATGCCGATGCGCCGGCGATGCAGGTCGCCCACCGCAGCCACGTGCTGGACATGCTCGACACCTTCGCCCTGCGCGAACTCATCGCACGGGAACAGCCGGACCTGATCGTCCCGGAGATCGAGGCGATCCATACCGAGACCCTGATCCAGCTGGAGAAGGAGCACGGGCAGAAGGTGATCCCGACCGCGCGCGCGGCGCGACTGACCATGGACCGCGAGGGCATCCGCCGGTTGGCCGCCGAAACCCTGGGCCTGCCGACCTCGCCCTATCGCTTCGTCGACACCCTCGACGAGTACCGCGCCGCGATCGCCCTGGTCGGCCTGCCGTGCGTGGTCAAGCCGGTCATGTCGTCCTCGGGCAAGGGCCAGAGCACGGTGCGCACCGAGCACGAGGTCGAGGCGGCCTGGGAGTACGCGCAGACCGGCGGCCGCGCCGGCGCCGGGCGCTGCATCGTCGAGGGTTTCGTCGACTTCGACTACGAGATCACCCTGCTGACCGTGCGCCATGCCGGCGGCACCTCGTTCTGCGAGCCGATCGGGCACCTGCAACGTGACGGCGACTATCGCGAGAGCTGGCAGCCGCAGCCGATGTCGCCGCTGGCGCTGGAACGCGCGCAGGCGATCTCCCGCGCGGTCACCGACGACCTGGGCGGCTGGGGCGTGTTCGGCGTGGAGCTGTTCGTGAAGGGCGACGAGGTGTGGTTCTCGGAGGTATCGCCGCGACCGCACGACACCGGGCTGGTGACGCTGGTTTCGCAGGAACTGAGCGAGTTCGCGCTGCATGCGCGCGCGATCCTGGGCCTCCCCATTCCGGTCATCCGGCAGAACGGGCCTTCGGCTTCATGCGCACTGCTGGCGCAGGGCCATGGCGTGCCGGTGTTCTCCAACGTGGAGGCCACGCTGCAGGCGCCCGACACCGCATTGCGCCTGTTCGGCAAGCCGCGCGTGGAAGGCCATCGCCGCGTGGGCGTGACCCTGGCGCGCGCCGACGGCATCGACGCCGCGCGCGCGGTGGCCCGTGATGCGGCAGCCGCGATCGGGATCGAAGTCCTGCCGGAATAATCGGGGGCGCTCGCTGCGCCGCCGTTGCCCTCACAACGCCAGGTCGACCCACACCAGGTGGTGGTCGCTGCCGTCGGCGATGGCGGCGGCCGGGTCGGTCGACGCGGGCCAGAACACGCCGCTTCCGCGAAGTTCGAAGCCGGTCGACGGCAGCACGTAGTCCAGCCGCATCGCGCCGGCCTTCGGTCCGAAGTCGCCGGTCACGTGCTCGGGCGCGCCGCGCCGCTGCAGGCCCTTGGCCGCGTATGCGCGCGCGGTTTCCGCACCGCCCTCCGAACGCGGCGTGGCCATGCGCAGCACGCGCGGATGCTCGAGCAGTTCCACGATCGCTTCGTGGTGGCCGTCGCCATCGGCCGGATCGTTGTTGAGGTCGCCGGCGATCACGAAGCGCGCATCGCCGGCCAGGCCGCCGCAGCGGCCCGCGTCGTCGCACAGCCAGGCCTGCGTCCCCGGCAAAAGGTACTCGCGCCACAGGCGGATCTCGTCGGCGTTGCGCAAGCCATTGCGGTCTTCCGGGCCATCGAAGACAGGTGGGGTCGGGTGCGAGACCAGGAAATGCACGGTGCCCGACGGCGTGCGCACCGGCACGTCCCAGTGCGACTTCGACGACAGGCGCAGCTGCGCCCAGACCGCATCGTCGTGCCAGTACCTGCCGGTCTTCGGATCGACCGGCCGCTGCGCGCCGGGCATCGCCGCCCAGCGCAGCAGGCGGAAACTGCGCGCCTGCGCAGCGTCGATCGGATGCTTGGACAGCACCAGCATCCCGTACTGCCCCGGGTGCAGGCCGTAGCCCCAGGCATCGTTGCCACGGTCGCGGCCTTCGCCTCCGATCGTGCCGTTGCGGTCCAGGTCCAGGCCGCTGGGCACGCCGGTGTTCACTTCGGCGAAGTAGCGGTACGGATAGTGCAGTGCCTCGCCGCCGCTCGCCTGCGGGCGTTCCAGGTAGTCGCGCTGGAACAGGTCGGCGGCCATGCCGCCGGCGTCGTAATCGAACTCGTTGAGCAGGACCAGGTCCGGGCGCACCTGCTGCAGCACCGCTGCGATCTTGCGGGCGCCGGCGTCGCCGGCCTGCAGGCGCCGCACCAGGCCGCCATCGGCGTCGTCGTACAACGACGTGTTGTAGGTGGCCACGCGCAGCGTCGTGGGGGCGGCGGTCGTTTCGGGGACGGTGCCGTTGCCGGCGCAGGCGGACAGGATCAAGGCGAGGGTGGCAAGCAGGAGGCGGGCGGAGGTCGGCATGCGCGGATTCTGGCACGCCGGGGTGGCGCGGATGCGACAGGCAGTCGAGGTGCCTCCACGCGCCTCAGCCGGTGAACCGGCGCCAACGCCGCCCGTCGAACGCCTCCAGCGGCTGGAAGCGTCGCTTGTAGTCCATCTTGGCGTGGTCCTGGATCCAGTAGCCCAGGTAGAGATGCTCCAGGCCCTCGCGTTGTGCCCATTGGATCTGGTGCAGGATCGCCAGCGTGCCGAGGCCGCGCTCCGGCAGTTCCGGATCGTAGAAGGTGTAGACCGCAGACAGCCCGCTGCCGACCCGGTCGGTGACCGCCACCGCAAGCAGCCTGCCGGGGCCATCTTCGCCGGCCTCGCGCATTTCGATGAAGCGCGTGTCCGACCAGCTGCCGACCAGGAACTGGTCGAACTCGGCGGTGCCATGGCCGTCCATGCCACCGTCGCGGTGGCGTGCGCCCAGGTAGCGCTGGTACAGCGCGAAGTGTTCGCTCGTGCGCCGCGCAGTTGCGATCCGCGTCTGGACCGTGGCGTTGCGCGCCAGGCAGCGGCGCTGGCTGCGGTCGGGCTCGAACGCGGCTACGGGGATGCGCACGGCCACGCAGGCCCGGCATTGCGCGCAGTGCGGCCGGTAGACCAGGTCGCCGGAGCGGCGGAAACCCCAGTCCAGCGCCTGCGGATAGATGTCGGGCAGGCGCGGGTCGCGCGGATCGAGCACCAGGTCGCGCGCGCTGCGCTCGGGCCAGTAGCCGCAGGGATGGCCTCCGGTCTGGAACAGGCGCAGGTCGTCGGTCGGGGAGGAGTCGTTGCCCATGGCAGTGCGGTCGACGGATGGCCGCAGCATAGCGCCGTCGGCCAGGGTGGGCGCCGTGCGGCGCTGGCCGGCTGCTGGCTGAACGGAACCGGCGGGCGGTCAACGGCGGGGAGCCGCCGACGTTTTCCCCGGTGTGGCCATCGAGTCCACGACTTCTGGAGAACCCCGTGAACAAGACCCCTTCCCTGATCGCCGCGGCGCTGTTGGCCATCACCGCCGGCACTGCCCTGGCGCAAACCCAGCCTGCGGCTGCCGGCACGCCGCATCCGGTGAAGGCGCACAAGCCGCTGGATACCAACCAGGACGGCCTGGTCGATCGCGCCGAAGCCGCCGCGCATCCGCGCCTGGCCGCGCAGTTCGACACGCTCGACAAGAACAAGGACGGCAAGCTCGATCGTGGCGAGATGCCGCGCCGCTCGCACGACGGAAAGCGGCACGGCCACCCGTTCGCCGAGCTGGACAAGGACAAGGACGGCCGCATCAGCAAGGCCGAAGCCGCGGCGGAACCGAAGTTCGCCGAACGCTTCGAGCGCATGGATGCCAACAAGGACGGTTTCGTCGACCGCGCCGATCGCGAGGTGGCGAGGAAGCAGCGCCGTGACGAATGGTTCGTTGCGGCCGACAGCAACAAGGACGGCAGCCTCAGCCGCGCCGAGTACGACGCCGCGCATGCCAAGCGTGGCGGTGAGCGGGGCGGGCGCGGTCACGGCGCCGCCGGCAGCCCGGCCAAGCAAGCCAGCGCGAAGTAAGCGCATCGGACGGTGGTCCGGGCCCGCGCAGGCGGGCCCGTCAGCCGGCGGGCGGCGGGGTGATGCGTACGCGCACTTCCTCGTCGTCGCCGGCTTCTTCCGTTCCCGGGGCCGGCTGCGCGGTGGACGCTTCCGGCGTGGCGGGCGCGACCGGCGGATGCGGCTTGCGTCCGATCCAGATGAACATCGCGACCGCTGCGATCCCCAGCAGCAGGCCGATGCGCACGCGCCAGGCCCAGCGCTTGTCGCCGCCTTCGGTGGCGTCGAAGCGCGAGGGCAGTGCTTCGGTCGCCGGTGTCGGCAGGCCCGAATACGACGTGCGCGTGGTCGCCAGCAGGCCGGCCTCGCGCAGCAGTTCGCGCGCGCGCGGCTGGTCTTCGGCCTTGCGCACCCACACTGCCGGCTGCTGGTTGGCGGGGACCGGTTCGGAGTAGCTGAACTGGCCGCGGCGCCGGCCGCGATAGGAGCGCGGCTGGCTGATGTAGATGTCGATGCCCGCGTCCTGCAGCAGGCGGGCGACGCCTTCCACGGTTTCCAGGCGCTGGCTGGTGAAGACCTGGCGCATCGTCAGTCCTTCGCCGGGACCAGGCGCGCGCTGTCCGGATCGGGCACCACGCGGATCAGGCCCTCCTGGGCGGTGCTGGCCACGAGCCGGCCCTGGCGATCGAACACCTGGCCACGGGCGAGGCCGCGCGAGCCCTCGGTGCTCGGGCTGTCGAGCGAATACAGCAGCCACTCGTCGGCGCGGAACGGACGGTGGAACCACAGCGCGTGGTCGAGCGAGGCCATCTGCACGTTGGGCGTGTAGTAGCTGATCCCGTGCGGGAACGTCGCCGTGCCGAGCAGGTGGAAGTCCGAGGCGTACGCCAGGAGGGCCTGGTGCAGCTGGACCGGGATCTCGCCGGCGTTCTCGCGCAGGCGGAACCAGACCTGCTGGTAGGGCGGACGCTTGGGCGGATTGAGTTCGTCGCGCGGATAGACGTGGCGGAACTCGAACGGGCCGCCGCGCGACAGCCAGCGCTGGACCTTGGTCGGCAACGTGGCCATCACCTCCGGCGGCACCGGCGGCGCGGGGATGATGTCCTCCGGCTGCGGAACCTCGGGCATCTTCAGCTGGTGCTCGGCGCCGGGCTCGTCGTCCTGGAACGAAGCGGCGCAGAAGAAGATCACCTTGCCGTGCTGGATCGCGGTGATCCGGCGCACCGAAAAACTTCCGCCATCGCGGGTGCGGTCCACGTCGTAGACGATGGGATGCTCGATGTCACCGGCGCGCAGGAAATAGGCATGCAGCGAATGCGCCCGGCGGCCGTTGTCGATGGTGGCCTGTGCGGCCGCCAGCGCCTGGCCCAGCACCTGCCCGCCGAACACGTACTTGGTGCCGATGTCGCGGCTCTGGCCACGGAACAGGTTGTCTTCGAGCCGTTCCAGGGCGAGCAGGTCGATCAGTTCGGAAACCACGGGGCCAAGGGCGGAAGACAAGGGCGGAGCCATGCACGGGAGTGAGGGGGGCAATTATACCGGCGCGGTGACCGTGTCCCGACGGACGTAGACGCGGGCCCCAGGGCCATGATGGCCGGGCCCGTGCCGACCTCGCCGGACTCGAAACCGCCCTGCTGTCGCCGTGCGGGCAGCGTCGGTGTCGCGGGCTAAACCCCGCTCCTACAAGGCTGCGTGGCTCCCGTAGGAGCGGGCATGACCGCGACACCGAGGGCCGCTGGGTCGCGAGGCCGCCACCCGAGTCATGGGAACGCGTGCCCCGGCCGGACTGAACGCTGCTCCTACAGGGGCAGGCGCGGCAGCGGCACCGCCGCCAGCACGCGATCCCACGGAAACTGCGGGCCCGGATCGAGCTTGCGCTGCACGAGCACGGCCGGATCGTCGCTGGCCGGCACCCGGTCGCGGTCCAGGTCCTCGTGGCCGGCGACGTGGCGCAGCCCGGGCAGGTCGCCGGCCAGACGGTTCAGCAGCGCGACCAAAGCGTCGACCTGGGCGTCCGGATAGGGTTCGGCCATCGCCTGGTGGCGCGAGTCCAGCCAATGCGGATAGCGCCCGGTGTTGACCAGCTCGATGCCGATCGCGCGCGGGTTCCAGCCCCGCACGTGGTGTGCGCTGCGGTCCTCGGGCACGTAGCGCAGCACCGTGCCGTCGCGGTCGATGTAGTAGTGGCCGCTGTTGCCGGTGCCGCTGTCGTAGAGCACGCGCTCGCCGTACTCGCGAGCGGTGGCCAGGTCGGGCAACTCCGTGCAGTGGATGACGACCAGGTCCACCTGCGCCAGCGGGCGCGTTTCCAGGCGTTCCACGTACGGCAGCGGGGCGTCGATGACAGTCAGTGCGTGCAGGGTCGACATGGGCCGGGATGCTAGCATTCACGCATGCCTGCACTCTCTTCGCGCCCCGATCCGGACAGCCCGCTCGGCAAACTGATGGCGACCCTGCCGCAAGGCGGTCGCGTGGAATGGATCGGCCTGCGGCCGGCCCGCGAAACCGCGATGATCGAGGTCGACGCGGTCGAGGCCACGGCTGGCGCCGGGTTGGCGGGCGACCGCTACAAGAGCGGCAGCGGCAAGCGCGGGATCACCCTGATCCAGGCCGAGCACCTGCCGGTGATCGCGGCCCTGTCCGGGCATGCGCAGGTCGCCCCGGCCACGCTGCGCCGCAACCTGGTCGTTTCCGGCATCCCGCTGGTAGCGCTGAAGGGGCGCCGCTTCCGCATCGGCGAGCTGGTGCTCGAGGGCACCGAATCCTGCGATCCGTGCTCGCGCATGGAAGAGGCGCTGGGCGCGGGCGGCTTCAACGCCATGCGCGGACACGGCGGCCTGTGCGCACGCATCGTCGAGGGCGGCACCCTGCGCCTGGGCGACACGGTGCAGGCGCTGTGAGTCGCGGCCACTGCATCCTGTCGCATGGCTTCGAAAGCGGCCCGGACGCGACCAAGGTGACCGCGCTGGCCGAAGCCGCCGAACAGTTGGGCTGGACCACCGAGCGCCCGGATTTCACCGACCTGGATGCGCGCCAGGACATCAGCCGCGTAGGCGACGTCCCGGCCCGACTGCAGCGCCTGCTCGACATCGCCGGCGCAGCCGTTGCGCGCGGAGGTCCGGTCGTCCTGGGCGGCTCCAGCCTGGGCGCCTATGTTTCGGCGATCGCTTCGTTGCAGGTGCCGACCCGCGCGCTGTTCCTGATGGTGCCGCCCTTGCGGATGGGCCCGATGCCGGCGCTCGATGCCGCGCCCGTGCCGACCTCGGTGGTGCATGCCTGGCACGACGAGCTGATCCCGGCGAACGAGGTGATCGACTGGGCGCGCGCGCGTTCGGCGCGTTTGCTGCTGCTCGACGACGGCCACCGCCTGGCCGGGCATGTCGACGCGACCGCACGCGCATTCGCCGAACTGCTGCGCGACCTGTAACCGCTGCGACATGGCGGCGGCCACTGCCGCCGCTTTCCCGCCGCCGGGCCCGGCCCGCGCGGCGTTCCCTGTTTTCATTCGAGGTCTGCCGTGAAGTTCTTCGTCTCCTGTGCCAAGGGCCTGGAATACCTGCTGGCCGACGAGCTGGTCGCGCTGGGTGCGGAAAAAGCCACCGCCACCATTGCCGGCGCCAACCCCGAGGGCACGCTGGCCGATGCGCAGCGCGCGGTGCTGTGGTCGCGACTGGCCAGCCGCGTGCTCTGGCCGCTGGCCGAGTTCGATTGCCCGGACGAGCAGGCGCTGTACGACGGCGCCTCCAGGCTGCCCTGGCACGAGCACCTGCGCGAGGGCGACACCCTCGCGGTCGATGCGCACGTGTCCGGCGAGGCGATCACCCATGCGCGCTTCGCCGCGCAGCGGGTCAAGGATGCGGTGGTCGACGTGTTCCGTGCGCAGGGCCTGGAGCGGCCGTCGGTGGACGTGGACGCCCCCGGGCTGCGCCTGAACCTGTCGCTGCGCAAGGGCCGGGCGACGCTGTCGGTGGACCTGGGCGGCGGTCCGCTGCATCGCCGCGGCTGGCGCGCGTCGCAGCACGAGGCGCCGTTGAAGGAGAACCTGGCCGCGGCCGTGCTGCTGCGTGGCGGCTGGCCGGCGATCTACGCCGAAGGCGGCGCTCTGCTGGATCCGATGTGCGGCAGCGGCACTTTGCTGATCGAAGGCGCGCTGATCGCTGCCGACATGGCGCCCGGCCTGGGGCGGATGTCGAAGGTGCAGGAAGCCGCGCCTGGTGCGGCGAGCGGGACCGCAGCCGGCCCGTGGCAGGCGGCGATGGAGCACGTGGCTCCCTCCTCGGAGGCGCAGGTCCCGGACCCGGCGATAGATGCGCCCGTGCCCACGCGCTGGACCGGTTTCGACACCGTCACGTGGTCGGCCCTGGTGGCCGAGGCGCGCACGCGTGCGCAGGCCGGCCTGGCCGCATTGCGCCCGGCGTTCCATGGCAACGACATCGACGCCCAGGCCATCGCCGCGGCGCGTGCCAATGCACAGGCGGCGGGCGTGGCCGTGGCGATCGATTTCCAGGTGCGCGACATCGACGCGCTTCCTGTCCTGGAAACGGCGCGCGGCCTGGCCGTGTGCAATCCGCCCTACGACCGCCGCCTGGCGGCCGATGGCGCGCTGTACCGGCGCCTGGGCCAGGCCCTGCAGCGCGCAGTGCCTGACTGGCGCGCCAGCCTGCTCTGCGGCGACGCCGAACTTGCCCACGCCACGGGCCTGCGTGCGGCGAAGAAATACCAGCTGTTCAACGGTGCGCTGGAGTGCGCGCTGATCATCTGCGACCCGGTACGCCCGCCGCAGCGCGAGGTCGTGCCGCGCGAACTGTCAGAAGGCGCGCGCATGGTCGCCAACCGGCTGCAGCGCAACCTGCGCAAGCTGAAGAACTGGCGCAGCGGCGAGGGCGTGACCTGCTTCCGTGCCTACGACGCCGACATCCCCGAGTACGCGTCGGCGATCGACGTCTATGCCGAGGACGGGGGCGAGCAGCGCACGTTCCTGCACGTGCAGGAATACGCGCCGCCGGCCGAAATTCCCGAGGCCGACGTGCGCCGGCGCCGAGGCGAACTGGTCGCCGCCGCACGCGAGTTTTTCGCCGTACCCGCCGAGCGGGTCGCACTGAAGACGCGCGAGCGCGGCAAGGGTGGCTCCAAGTACGGGAAGTACCAGCAGCAGGGTGAGCGCATGGTCGTTCGCGAGAACGGCGCGCGCTTGTGGGTGAACCTGTTCGATTACCTGGACAGCGGCCTGTTCCTGGACCATCGCCCCTTGCGCCGGCAGATGGCCGTCGAGGCGCGCGGCAAGCGCTTCCTCAACCTGTTCTGCTACACCGGCGTGGCCAGCGTGCAGGCCGCGGTGGCCGGCGCCGCGTCGACCACCAGCGTCGACCTGTCGGCAACCTACCTGCAGTGGTGCGCCGACAACCTGGCGTTGAATGGGATCGGCGGCGAGAAGCACCGGCTGGTCCAGGCCGACGTGCTTGCCTGGCTGGACGCGGAGCGGCACCGCTACGACGTGATCTTCTGCGATCCGCCGACGTTCTCCAACTCCGCGCGCGCCGACGACTTCGACATCCAGCGCGAGCACGTGCGCCTGCTGCAGGCGGCGATGGCACGGCTGGTTCCCGATGGCGTGCTGTATTTCTCCAACAACTTCCGCCGCTTCCGCCTGGACGAAGCGGCCGTGGCGCAGTTCGCGCAATGCGAGGAGATCAGCGCGCGGACCATTCCGCCGGACTTCGAGCGCAACGCGCGCATCCATCGTGCCTGGCGCCTGCAGCACCCGGCGACCTGATCGATCCACGGCGGCCCGGGGACGGGGCGCGAAAGATCAGGGCCCGGTCGCGCGCTCCACGCCGTGGCCGCCGGGCTCGTGCCAGGCATGGAAGGCCTGCAGCGCGCGCGCGGCCAGCGGCTGCCCGTACAGGAATCCCTGCGCCATCGGGATGCCGGCGTCGCGCAGGACCTGGGCCTGCTCCGGCGTTTCAACGCCCTCGGCGATCACCTGCAGGTTGGTGGTCGCCAGCAGGGCGGCGAGGCCTTCGAGCCATTCCGGCCGAGGCTGCCCGGGCGCGATGCCGGCGACCCGCGTGCGATCGATCTTGATGATGTGGAACTTGCAGCGCGCCAGGATCGCCAGGTTGGCGCTGTCCAGCATCACGTCGTCCAGGGCGAAGCGCACGCCGCTGCGCGCGGCTTCCTCCATCTCGGCCATGCCCATGCCATCGGGAATGCCGCGCTCGGTGACTTCCAGCACCAGCTGCTCGCGCAGGGTCTGTTGGTAGCCGGTCTTCATCGCTGCGTACTCGATGCCGCCCCGGCCCAGCAGCGCCGGTGGCACGTTGATGCCGATGAACACATGCGGGCGTTCCAGCAGCCACGGCCCCAGTTCGCGGGCGGCCGTCTCGATCGCGTGGTAAGTCAGCAGGCCGCCCAGCGCGCTTTCCTCGGCCAGCGGAATGAAGTCGCGCGGGCCGACCATCCGACCCAGCCGCTTCCAGCGAAGCAGCGCCTCGCAGCCGACGCATCGTCCATCGGCCAGCGAGACGATCGGCTGGTACTGGAGGAAGAACTCCCCGCGTTCCAGGCCTGCCTGGATGTCTTCCGGAGTGATCATGGCGCCTCCTGCTGCCGGACCCAGAATAGCAGGGGTCCGGCGGTGGCGCGGCGCCCCGTCCGGGGCTGCGGGCAGGGGGCCTCAGTCGCCGATCAGCAGCACGAACGGCCCGATCTGGGAGTTCATCTGCAGGGCCAGGCTGCGATCGCGGTCTGCGACGAGCTGCGCGGCCGGCGTGGCCAGGTCGGGTGGGAACGCGCGGTACTGCACGTCGTCGGGCAGCACGTTGCGAACCACGTAGCCCATCAGCACGTTGACCACTTCGCCCAGCCCGTCCAGCGCGAGCGCGTCATCGCAACGCTCGGGTCCGATCTTCAGGAATGCGCAGACCATCGCGCGCATCGTGGACAGGTCGCAGGCCATGCCGATGAACAGCGGCTGCTCGCCGTCGATGCGCACATGCGCCACGTGTGGATAGGCAGCCAGCTGCCCGGGATCGAGCAGGCCGGCGGGCTGGCACTGGCTGTCGAGCATGCGCGGGAACAGGCGTCCGCACAGGGCGATGGCGCCATTGGCGAAGTCGGCCAGGGCGTGGTCGGCCACGCCCACGGCAAGGGCATGGTTCGCGGCGTCCTGGTCGGCGCGGTGCACCGCCAGTTCCGACTCGAGGGTTGCCGCATCGACGACGCCCTGTTCCACCAGCACCTGGCCGAACAGCTTGCGCCCGGCCTTCTGCGCGGCCAGCAGGACTTCGACCTGGGCCGGTTCCAGCAGCCCCAGCTCCAGGGCGATGTCGCCGAAGCGACGATCATCCGCGCGCTGGCGATCGTTGATGCGCCGTGCCTGTGCCTCGGTGAGCAGGCCCTGGCGCACGGCCAGTTCGCCCAGCAAAGGGTTGGAAGCGCGCTGCGCCTCGGTTGCCGCCAGCAGCTGCTGGGGCGTGATCACGCCACGCTCCATCAGGAACTGGCCCAGGAATTTGACAGCCATTCGATGCCCCTCTGCGATTGTCCGGATGATAGCCGCTGGTCAGGCGAGCGCGTCGCGAAGGACACGCTCCATCGCATCGGGGTCGATGGGCTTCTGCAGGTAGGAGCGTGCGCCCAGGCGCAGGCACTCCTCGATGTCGCTCTGCGCGCCCAGCGAACTGAGGATCACCACCTTCGCCTGCGGATCCAGCTCGAGGATCTTCGCCAGCGCCTGGCGGCCGTCGCATTCGGGCATGACCAGGTCCAGCAACACCAGGTCCGGCTTCAGCGCCTGGTACTGGCTGACCGCATCGTGGCCGTTCCCGGCTTCGCCCGCCACCTGGAAACCCGCTTCTTCCAGCTGGCCGGCCGCAAGCATGCGCAAGGCGCGCGAATCGTCGCAAAGCAGCACGGTCGGTCGTGCGGTCATGTCGTTTCCCCTGTTGGAAGGCGACCGCATGAGCGGCCCGTTGTGGGATAGCGGCCGGGGGGTGAGGTTCTTTAGGGGGCGCAACCGTACGCGCCGCAGGACTTCGTAGGAGCGGGCATGACCGCGACACCGACGCCGGTGGAATCGCGAGAGCGTTGCCCGGGCCGGACGGGTTCTGGCCAGGCTCTTCGATCCGGGTGGTATCACCTTCCAGACTCGCGTCCTCGCAATCCCATCGACATCGGAATCGCGGCGCCTTCGGTGTCGCGGTCGTGCCCGCTCCTGCAACAGGCACGCCCCGTGCCATCTGCGCCTAAAGTGGCGGGCTGCGATCCAGGAAGACGATCACCGCATGCAGCAGCAGCCCGATCAGGCCGCCGACCAGGGTGCCGTTGAAGCGGATGTACTGCAGGTCGCGACCCACGCTCAGTTCCAGCTGCTCGACCAGGTGGCGCTCGTCCCAGGCCTTGACCGTCTGGGCGATGTAGTCGGTGACGCCGCCGCGCAGGCGCAGCGCGAGTTTTTCCGCGCCGCCCATCACGTGCTGGTTGATCGCCTCGCGCAATGCAGGGTCGCGTTCCAGCGCCTGGCCCAGTCCGCCCAGGGAATGCTGCAGGTGGCGCGCCAGGACGCCGTCCTCGCGTTCCAGGTCGGTGCGCAGGCTGGCGTGGATCTGGTCCCACAGGCCGCGCACGTAGTCCTGCACGCTCTCGTGCTCGATCAGCTTCTGCTTGATCGCCTCGACCTTCTCCGCGAGTGCCGGATCGCGACGCAGCCTGCGCACGTAGCCCTGCAGCCAGCGCTCGTAGTCACGGCGCAGCGGGTGCTGCGGCTGCGACAGGATTTCGTTGAGCTCGTCGAGCAAGGCCCGGGCGATGCGGTCGGCGAGGTTGTCGGCGATGCCTTCCACCGGTTTGACGAAATCCACCGTGCCGACCAGTCGCGGCCATTCCTTGCGCGCATGTTTGACCAGCAGTTCGGAAGCGCGCTGCTTCACCGATTCGTCGTCGAGGTAGGTGCCGAGCCGGCGCAGCGCTTCGTCGAGCAGTACCTGATGGCGGCCGTCGGCGGTCAGCAGGCCGAGCACGTCGCCGGCGCTGGCGGCCGCGTTCCAGTTGCGCAGGCGGGCGATGACGAAGCCCTGGATCGCCTCGCGCACCGCGCGCTCGTCGAGCAGGTCCAGCGCCTGCAAAGCCCAGCCGCGGGCCAGCTGGGCCAGGCGTTGCGACTGCTCCGGGCGCCCCAGCCATTCGCCGAGTTTCGCCGCCGGATCGAACACTTCGAGCTTGGCCAGCAGCGTCTTCGGTTCGAGGAAATGGTCGCGCACGAAGGCGGCCAGGCTGTCGGCGATGCGTGCCTTGCTGCGCGGGATGATCGCCGTGTGCGGGATCGGCAGGCCCAGCGGATGGCGGAACAGCGCCACCACCGCGAACCAGTCGGCCAGCGCGCCGACCGTGGCCGCTTCGCAGAACGCCGACACCCACGCCCACACGCCCTGGTTACCCATGACATGGCTCAGCACGAAGCCGGCCAGCATCGCCAGCAGCATCGCCAGGGCGATGGCTTTCATGCGGCGCAACTGCGCGCGGCGCGGGTCGTCGATCATGCGTGCACGTCAGGGAGGGAGACGCGATGCAGTGTAGCGGCCCGTGCGTGCACGCCCCATCGACGCGATTCCGACGGCGTCGGCTTCGCGGCCTGAACTCCGCTCCTACACAGAAGCCGAACGTCGCTGCGGGTGCCAACCCGGAAGGGCAGCCTTTTCAGGAGCGTGCATGGCCGCGAAACCGGGGGCGTCGCGATTCCAAAGTCATCGCGATCCGGACGGCGTCGGCTTCGCGGCCTGAAGTCCGCTCCTACAGGAGATCGACTGCCGCCCAACTACCGACGCCCGTGGAAGGCTTCGCCCTTGTAGGAGCGGGCATGACCGCGACACCGACGACGCCGTGCATCCGACGGCACGGGCTTCGCAGCCCGAAGCCCCCTCCTACAGCGACAGCGCCTCGGCGACCGGAGTGAAGGGCAGGTTGAGCGCATCGGCCACCGCGCGGTAGGTCAGCTTGCCCGCGTGCACGTTCAATCCGTTGCGCAGGTTCACGTCGTCCAGCAGGGCCTGCACCACGCCCTTGCCTGCCAGTGCCAGCGCATGCGGCAGGGTCGCGTTGGTCAGGGCGAAGGTGGACGTGCGGGCCACGCCGCCGGGCATGTTGGCCACGCAGTAGTGGATGATCCCGTCGATCTCGTAGGTCGGTTCCTGGTGGGTCGTCGCGCGGCTGGTCTCGAAGCAGCCGCCCTGGTCGATCGCCACGTCCACCAGCACCGATCCGGGCCGCATCAGCTTGAGATGGTTGCGCGAAAGCAGCTTGGGCGCGGCCGCGCCGGGGATCAGCACCGCGCCGATCACCAGGTCGGTGTAGGGCAGGCGATCCTCGATCGCGTCGCGGGTCGAGTAGATCGTGGTCAGCCGGTCGCCATAGAGTTCGTCGATGTACTTCAACCGGTCCAGCGAGCGGTCCAGGACGGTGACGTGCGCGCCCAGGCCCATCGCCATCCGTGCCGCGTTGATGCCGACCGTACCGGCGCCGATCACCAGCACTTCGGCGGGCTTCACCCCCGGCACGCCGCCGAGCAGGATGCCGGAGCCGCCCTGCGCTTTCTCCAGTGCGTGCGCGCCGGCCTGGATCGACATGCGCCCGGCGACCTCGCTCATCGGCGCCAACAGGGGCAGACCGCCGCGATCGTCGGTGACGGTCTCGTAGGCGATGGCCGTGCAGCCGGAGGCGAGCAGCGCCGCGGTCTGCTCCGGGTCCGGGGCCAGGTGCAGGTAGGTGTAGAGCACCTGGCCCGGCCGCAGCATTGCGCACTCGGCCGGCTGCGGCTCCTTGACCTTGATGACCATCTCCGCGCGGCCATAGACCTCGGCAGCGCTGTCGACGATCTGCGCGCCCGCGGCCTCGTAGGCCTCGTTGGCCAGGCCGATGCCGGCGCCGGCATCGCGCTCGACCAGCACCTGGTGGCCGCGCGAAGAAAGTTCGCGTGCGCCACTGGGGGTAAGGCCGACGCGGTACTCGTGGTTTTTGATTTCCTTCGGGACGCCGATCAGCATGGTGGATCTCCGTGGAGTGCGAGGCGCGGGGGCGTTGTCGTCTGTTGTTTGGTGTGCTGCTGGCTGTGCCGCGTTTTTTCTGTAGGAGCGGACTTCAGGCCGCGAAGCCGAAGACGCTGCAGTAGCGAAGGCGTCGCCTGGGCCGAGGGCGCAGGCTTCGCGGCCTGAAGTCCGCTCCTACAACAGCTGGATTCCAGCGATCCGGCCAGGCTTGCCTGGCCGCGCACCGCCTCATACCTCCGACAGGACCTCGCCGAGCATGGAGAACATGTCGTCGATGTGGCGTCGTTCCACGATCAGCGGCGGCGACAGCGCGACCGTGTCGCCGGTCACGCGCACCAGCAGGCCCTTGCGGAACGCGCGCTCCAGCACCTGGTAGCCGCGCGTGCCCGGTGCGCCCTGCGGCGCCAGTTCGACCGCGCCGATCAGGCCGTAGTTGCGGATGTCGACCACGTTCGGGCCGCGCAAGGCATGCAGGCCGTCCTGCCAGTACTGCTCCAGCTCCACGGCACGCTGGAACAGGCCTTCCTCCTCGTAGGTGTCCAGCGTGGCCAGTGCCGCGGCGCAGGCCAGCGGATGGCCGGTGTAGGTGTAGCCGTGGAACAGGTCGATCGCGTTGTCCGGCCCCTGCATGAAGGCATCGTGGATCCCGGTCGACGCGAACACCGCGCCCATCGGCACGCAGCCGGAGGTCAGGCCCTTGGCGACGGTCATCATGTCGGGCGTCACCCCGAAGCGCTGCGCGGCGAAGGCCTCGCCGACGCGGCCGAAGCCGGTGATGACTTCGTCGAAGATCAGCAGGATGCCGTGCCTGGTGCAGATCTCGCGGATGCGCTGCAGGTAGCCCGGTGGCGGCAGGACCACGCCGGCCGATCCGGAGATCGGCTCGATGATCACCGCAGCAATGGTGCTGGCATCGTGCAGCTGCACCAGCCGCTCGAGGTCCTCGGCCAGTTCGATGCCGTGCTGTGGCAGGCCGCGCGAGAACGCGTTGCGCTCGATGTCCAGGGTGTGGCGCAGGTGGTCCACGCCGGGCAGGCCGGGGCCGAACCACTTGCGGTTGTTGGGCAGGCCGCCCACCGAAATACCGCCGAAGCCGACCCCGTGGTAGGCCTTCTCGCGGCCGATCAGGCGGATGCGCTGGCCTTCGCCGCGGGCGCGGTGGTAGGCGATGGCGATCTTCAGCGCGGTGTCGACCGACTCCGATCCGGAGTTGGTATAGAACACATGGTCCAGCGGTCGCGGCGCGATCGCCCTCAGTCGCTCGGCGAGTACGAACGGCAAAGGCGAGCCCATCTGGAAGTTCGGCGCAAAGTCGAGCGTCGCGACCTGGCGGGCCACCGCTTCCACGATCCGCGGCCGGGCATGGCCGGCGTTGCAGCACCACAGGCCGGCGGTGCCGTCGAGGATCTGCCGGCCCTCCACGTCGCGGTAGTACATGCCTTCGGCGCTGGCCAGCAGGCGCGGGGTCTGGCGGAACTGGCGGTTGGCGGTGAACGGCATCCAGAACGCATCCATGGCCGCCGGCGCGGCCTGGTTCTGCGCGGCGTAGTGGTCGGCCAGGGCGGTGCGGATGGCGTCGTCGTCGCGACTCATGGGGCAGGCTCCATCGGGGGACGGGGCGCCGCGGGCGCCGTTCGATAAATTCAACGCTGCGGCCGAGTCTACGCCAAAAATTGACCTGCACGGGGCGGTATGTAAAGTATCCGCAACACGTCCGGCCAGTGGCCGGCGGGAGCGACAGACGCATGGACATCGGTGCACGCCTGCAGCGGGTACGCACGGCCCGCGGCCTGAGCCAGCGCGAGCTGGCCCGCCGGGTGGGCGTGACCAACAGCACCATTTCGCTGATCGAGCAGAACAAGGTCAGTCCGTCGGTCAGCTCTTTGAAGAAGGTGCTCGACGGGCTGCCGATCTCGCTGGCCGATTTCTTCACCCTGGACCTGGATCCGGGGCCGCCGGAGCAGCCGTTCTACGCCGCCGACGAGTTGCCGGACGTGGGCAACAACGACATCCACTATTACCTGGTCGGCCAGCACCGCCCGCAGCGGCAGATGTGCATCCTGCGCGAGGTGATGCCGCCGGGCACCGACACCGGCGAGTCGATGATCGAGCACGAAGGCGAGGAGGGTGGGGTGATCGTTTCCGGCCAGGTGGAAGTCACCGTTGGCGCGCAGGTGCGCGTGCTCGGACCGGGCGAGGCGTACTACTTCGAGAGCAAGGTCCCGCACCGCTTCCGCAACGTGGGCGACACCGAGGCGGTGATCGTCAGTGCGAATACGCCGGCGACGTTCTGATGGACTGCAGTTCGGCCCTTTGTGGTCCTCGGGCGCTTCCAGCGCGGGGATGGGCGGCTGGCGGCGATCCGGCGCGAGGCCTGCCGACGTCCATGTCCCCCGGCTCCGGCCTGCGGCCGCGGCCTCCTCCTTTACTTGCCGTCGGCAGGCCTCGCACCGGATCGCGGGTGCGTGGCGAGGCCGCTGGATAAGGCACACGGTTTCCGCTTGCGCGGACACGATCGCTGACGATCTGGAGATTCCAATGAGCAACCCCCGCACCCGCGCCGACTGGCAGGCCATGGCCGATGGCCTGGTCCTGCGCACGCAGGCTTTCATCGACGGCAGGTATGTCGATGCCGCCGACGGCAGGACGTTCGATTGCGTCAGCCCCATCGATGGCCGGGTGCTGGGCAAGATCGCGTCGGGCAGTGAAGCCGACATCGACCGCGCGGTGCGCGCGGCGCGGCGCAGCTTCGAGGCCGGTGGCTGGTCGCAGGCCCGGCCGGTGAAGCGCAAGAAGACCCTGCAGGCACTCGTGGCGCTGATCGAGCGGCATGCCGACGAGCTGGCGCTGCTGGAATCGCTGGACATGGGCAAGCCCATCGACGATGCGCGCAACGTGGACATCGCCGCCACGATCCGCTGCTTCGGCTGGACCGCCGAGGCGCTGGACAAGGTGTATGGCGAAGTGGCGCCCACCGGTCACGACGAGTTGGGCCTCATCACCCGCGAGCCGTTGGGCGTGGTCGGGGCGATTGTTCCCTGGAATTTCCCTTTGCTGATGGCCGCGTGGAAGCTGGCGCCGGCGCTTGCCATGGGCAATTCGGTCGTGATCAAGCCTTCGGAGAAGTCGCCGCTGAGCGTGCTGCGCCTGGCCGAACTCGTGGCAGAAGCCGGCATCCCCGATGGCGTGTTCAACGTGGTGCCCGGCTTCGGCAAGGAGGCCGGCGAACCGCTGGCCTTGCACATGGACGTGGACGGCCTGGTCTTCACCGGATCGACCGCGGTGGGCAAGCGGCTGCTGCAGTGCGCCGGCCTGTCCAACATGAAGCGCGCCTACATGGAATGCGGCGGCAAGAGCCCGAATGTCGTGTTCGCCGATGCGCCGGACCTGGGCAAGGCGGCCGAGGCCGCGGCGTCGGGCATCTTCTACAACCAGGGCGAGGTCTGCACCGCCGCTTCGCGCCTGCTGGTGGAGCGGAGCATCCAGGAAGAGTTCGTCGCCCGCGTGGTGGAGGCGGGCCGGAAGATGCAGCCGCGCCACCCGCTGGAACCCGGCGCGCCGATGGGTGCGATGGTCGACGAAGGGCAGACCCGGCGCGTGCTCGACTACATCGCCAAGGGCCAGGCCGAGGGTGCGCGCCTGGCGCTGGGCGGCAATCGCCTGCAGACCGTGGAAGGCGGCTGCTATGTCGAGCCGACCGTGTTCGACGACGTGCGCCCGGACCATGCGATCTCCCGCGAGGAGATCTTCGGCCCGGTGCTGGCGGTGATCCCGTTCGACGACGAGGCCCAGGCCCTGCGCATCGCCAACGACACCGAGTACGGCCTGGCCGCGGGCGTGTGGACGGCGAACCTGTCGCGCGCCCATCGCATGGCCCGCGGCCTGCGTGCCGGCAGCGTCTGGGTCAACTACTGGGACGGCGGCGACATGACCGCGCCCTTCGGTGGCTACAAGCAGTCAGGCAACGGCCGCGACAAGTCGCTGCATGCCTTCGACAAGTACACCGAGATGAAGGCGACCTGGATCAACCTGGGCGGCTGACGGAGGCTGCCTGCAAGGCCCGTCGCTTCGTGACGATCATCAAGGCGACGCCGACTCCGGGCCGCTCCATGGCGCTTCGGCCATGATCTCGTCCTCGTACTCGGTGAACCGCTGCAGCGAGAAGGAATCCAGGCGCAGCGACTGCGCCGCGGTGGAGAACGCCAGCGTGGCCAGCACGCGTTCGGGATGCCGCGCCCACGGCGGCACGTAGCGCGGCGCGGCGACCAGGCCGCTGTCGCGGAACGTGGCCAGGGTCACCAGGTCGCCCAGGGTGACGCGTCCGCAGAACAGCAGGCGCAGGGTGTCGCCGCGGTTCTCGTGCAGGGCGCGCTTGACGAAGGCGGTCACCAGCAGCAGGCCTTCGAGGTAGGCGCCATCCTTGGTGAAGCAGACGCGCCCGCGGACATCGCCACCGCGGAAGATGCGCGCAGCGCTGCGGTAGCTGTCCGCCTCCGATTGCCCGGCGGCGAGGAACGCGCGGAAGACTTCGATGAAGTCGGCGCCGGCGAGCGCTTCCTGCAGGCGCAGGACGCGCAGCGCCAGGCGCCGCAGGCGGTTGATGTCCATGGCGCCGGTGATGATCTCGGAGAACGTGGCGAGGCCTTCCTGCGTGCGCGTGGTGCGCGGTGCGCCGGTGCCCAGGCAGCGCAGCCACGGCTGGTGCTTGCCGTTGAGCATCGTCGCCGAGTGGATGAACGCCTCGTGCTCGACCAGCTGGTCCAGGTCCAGGTCGG
Source organism: Pseudoxanthomonas daejeonensis (assembly GCF_010093205.1). GTDB lineage: Bacteria > Pseudomonadota > Gammaproteobacteria > Xanthomonadales > Xanthomonadaceae > Pseudoxanthomonas > Pseudoxanthomonas daejeonensis. Next base: position 24,119 of record NZ_PDWN01000014.1, on the reverse strand, counting down.
AGAACATCGCATCGGCGCGGATGCGGATGACCTTGCTGCCCGCCGCCGCCTTGGAAGCGAGCTCGGGGTCGAGCACGACCTGCACCGGATCGTCGGTGAAGAACGGATCGATCCGCTCGCGCAGGCGCGCGGCGAAGTCGGGTGCGGGGATGTCGTACGGCACGTCGGGAACGAAGCGCGAATCGATCAGCTGGTCGGTTATCTCCAGCATCTTCGCGGCGGACTGGGTGGTGGTCGCGTCCTGTGAACGGTAGTGCGTGGCCGGATGCCCGTAGAGCAGCGCCGAGCACTCCGTGAACCGGGGCGTGCCCACGCTGGAAAGCATGAGCGCGGCGACGCGGTAGCTCCACGCGGTCTTGTACAGCCAGTCGCCGATCGGATGGCCGCGGTCGAGCCGGGGCAGGATGCCATCGAGCGCCTCGATGGTCGCGGCATGGTCGACCGGCTGGGTGGGGGGCGCGGGCATTTCCGGGCTGCCGGCGCGCCAGCGTTCGAGGAAGCGCGCCTCCATCGCGACCGGCCACGCCAGCCCCGACAGCACGCGGATCCTGCTGCCGATCTTGGCGATCCGCGCGTCGAATTCCAGCAGCGGCGAAAGGGCGGGGTCCGCACGGGCGGGATTCGCGGTGCCTGGATCGAGGGCGCGCATGAGGTTCCCTTCCCGTAGGCGTCAAGAACGGATGCGACCGGCGCCGGAGCGCTGCAGAACGTGGAACGGCACAGCGGGCCGCGGGCGTGCCACTTGCCACCTTAGCGTTGCGCGCCGGCCTGGGAGGTTCAATGGGTCCTTGGCCCAACGCCGGCGGGCGTGCGCATTCCAGCCGTAGGTAATCCCCATGCGGATGACGTGGCCGAAGCGATCCTGCGTGCTGCACGCGATGTGTCCGCTGCGCTGCATTCCGCCGCAGGTGCGGATGCGGTCGCGCTGGCGCTGGCGGCGCGAGGCTGGGCACGCGCACGCGCTGCGGGCGCGCCCCGCGCAGGCAGCTTCACCGGACAGCGCAACCACTAGCTGCGCTCCAGCTGCTCCAGCAGGGCCCGCCGGTGCTCCAGCGCGCGCATCCGCCGCAACGTGGCCGCCAGCAGCGTCCGGTCCTGGTGTTCGCCCAGGGCATCGCTCAGCCTGTGCAGGCGCGTGGATGCGGTCGTGTCCTGGCCGATGATGTCGAGCCTGAGTCCGGCGAGGGCATCGATCTGCATGCGCAGGCGGCGCGTACGGCGACGCCAGCGATGCAGGTCCTCCGGGGTGGCGGTGGCCTTTGCCCGGCGTGCCGCCTTTTCCACGCGCCGGGTCTGGCGCACCAGCCCGGCACGGATACCCGGCCTGGCCAGCGCGTCCCACGGCAACGCCTGCAGCAGGCGTGCCGCACGCGCGAGCGCGCGCCGCCGTTTCGCGAAGCCGGGATCGGCGGACTGCTCGCGTCGGGCCAGGCGGTCGGCACGCTGTTCCAGGGCGTCGCTGGCCTGTTTCCAGCGGTTGTCCCGGGATTTGCGGCCCTGCGTGCCCGCGGCAAGCGCGATCGCCCGCGCGTCGCGCAGCGACCCCAGGCTTTCGCACACGCGGCGCAGGGCCCGGTCGGCCGCCTCGACGTCGAGCTCCGCTTCGACCAGGGCGATCAGCGAGCGCGCGCGGCGGATCGCCTTGCGCGCCGCATGCACGCGTGCGTGCACGTCGCCGGTCTCCGCCAGTGTCTGGGCGGCCACCTTGCATTCGTGCTGCAGCAGTCGGCCCAGCCTGCTTCCATGGGAGGCGGAAGGCATACATGACCCGTGCGAACGGTCCGGCCGGCGATGCTACTCCCCCCGCCGCCGGCTGCAACCGGGCCGGGACCGGCGCAGCCGGACGTCGCGCGCGGTTGGTTGCTGCGGCAACCGCTCCGCGCTGCGCACGCGCCTGCGTTCCCGCTGCTTCCTCGATCGTCCGCCCGATTAGAATCGACGCTCCCACACGGCAGGCCCTTCTCCGCATGACCGCATCGTCCACGCCCCTGCGCGGCAGCATCGTCGCCCTCATCACCCCCATGCTCGAGGACGGCAGCGTCGATTACGCCGCGCTGCGGAAACTGGTCGACTGGCACGTGGCCGAGGGCACCGATTGCATCGGCGTGGTCGGCACCACCGGCGAATCGCCGACGGTGGACGTGGCCGAGCACTGCGAGATCATCAAGGTCGCCGTCGAACAGGCGGCCGGGCGCGTGCCGGTGATGGCCGGCTGCGGCGGCAATTCCACCGCCGAAGCGATCGCGCTGGCGAGGTTCGCGCGCGAGGTCGGTGCCGACAGCCAGCTGCAGGTGGTGCCGTACTACAACAAGCCGGGGCAGGAAGGGCAGTACCGCCATTTCAAGGCGATCGCCGAGGCGACGGGCGACCTGCCGATCGTGCTCTACAACGTGCCGGGCCGGACCGTGGCCGACCTGCAGCACGACACGGTGCTGCGGCTGGCGCAGGTCCCGGGCATCGTCGGCATCAAGGAAGCCACCGGCAACCTTGAACGTGCGCAGTGGCTGGTCCGCGAGGCGCCGGAAGGATTCGCGATCTACTCCGGCGACGATGCCACCGCCGTGGCACTGATGCTCTGCGGCGGCCATGGCAACGTCAGCGTCACCGCCAACGTGGCGCCGCGCCTGATGCGCGAGCTGTGCGCCGCTGCGTTGGCCGGCGACGTGGCGACCGCGATGTCGATCCAGCGGCGCCTGCTGCCGGTGCACCGGCAGCTGTTCGTCGAGGCCAATCCGATCCCGGTGAAGTGGGCGATGGCCCGCCTGGGACGCTGCGGTGGCACGCTGCGCCTGCCGATGACCGAGCTGGAGCCGCGCAACCAGGCGCCGGTTGAGGCCGCACTGCGCGAAGCGGGGCTACTGGATTCGTGAGCGGCCTTCGAAGGTGCGGTCCATGACGCGGCCGGCAGGCCTGCTCAACCTCGGGCCGATGGAACAGCTGCGCGCCGGGCGCCTGCCCGAGCGCGTGCTGCGCCTGCTGGCCGGCCTGTGGTGTTATGGCCTGGCCGCGGCACTGATGATCGAGGGCGGGCTGGGGGCGGCGCCGTGGGACGTATTCCACCTGGGCGTGTCCGGACGGGTGCCGCTGTCGTTCGGCACGGTCATGGTGATCACCTCGGTGGTCGTGCTGCTGGCCTGGATCCCGTTACGGCAGATGCCCGGCCTGGGCACGGTGGCCAACTCGCTCCTGCTGGGGCCGTTCGCCGACATCAACCTGGCCCTGCTGCCGACGCCTGGCGACCTGTGGCTGCGCACGCTGTTCATGCTCGCCGGCGTGGTCGCCTGCGCCTTCGCCACCGCCCTGTACATCGGCGCGCAGCTGGGGCCGGGACCACGCGATGGACTGATGACCGGGCTGACGCGCCGCAGCGGCTGGCCACTGCGGCGCGTGCGCACGCTGATCGAACTGGGCGTGCTGGCGGTCGGCGTGCTGCTGGGCGGCACGGTGGGCGTGGGCACGGTGGTGTTCGCGTTCGGCGTCGGCCCGCTGACCCAGTGGTTCCTGCGCGGGCTGGTGGTGCGCCTGGAGCCGCCGGCCACCGACGCTGCGCGGGGCGACGCAGGCTGACCTCGCGTTGCCTTGCCAACGGACGGCGTGCCCGCCCGCAACATCGGCATGGCCGGCACGGATAGACTCGGCGCGACGGGGAGAGGGCGGGTGACCATGGATTCGCCACGGGTGGAGGTACGGGTTTCGATCGCCTTGCGGTCCCTCGCCGCACTGGCGTTCGCCCTGTTGCCCGGGCGTGCCTTCGCGCAGGAAATCGAGCCGCGCTCCTATTCCAACGTGCCGATCGGCGTGAATTTCCTGGTCGCCGGCGCGGTGCAGACGCGCGGCGGCCTGAGTTTCGATGCCTCCGTGCCGATCACGAACGAGGACCTGAAAACCACCAGCCTGGTGACGGGCTATGCGCGCGCGTTCGCGCTGTGGGGCCAGTCGGCCAAGTTCGATGTGGGCGTGCCGTACACGCGGCTGAGCGGCAGCGCCGAGTATCGCGGCATGCCGATCGAGCGCAAGGTCAGCGGCTTCGGCCGGCCAGCGATGCGCCTGTCGGTGAATTTCCTCGGCGCGCCGGCGATGGACATGGCCGGGTTCAAGGACTGGAAGCAGGACCTGATCGTCGGTGCGAGCCTGCAGGTCGCGCCGCCGCTGGGCCAGTACGACCCCGACCGCATCGTCAACATCGCCAGCAACCGCTGGTCGTTCAAGCCCGAGCTGGGCCTGTCCAGGGCTTCCGGGCCGTGGATCACCGAACTGAAGCTGGCGGCGACCTTCTACACCGACAACGACGAGTTCTACGGCGGCACGACCCGCTCCCAGGATCCGCTGTACGCGCTGCAGGGCAACCTGATCCGCGGCCTGGCGTCGGGTGCGTGGTGGTCGCTGGATGCCACCTACTTCGCCGGCGGGCGCTCGCAGGTCGATGGCCTGCACAATCGGGACCTGCAGCAGAACTGGCGCGTCGGCGCCTCGCTGTCGCTGCCCGTGGATCGCAGGAACTCGGTGAAATTCGCGATCAGCAGTGGCGTATACGCGCGCACCGGCAACGAGTTCGATGCCCTGGCGGTGACCTGGCAACATCGATGGGGTGGCGGGGTGTAGGCGACCGTCGGCGTCCGCGCCGCGGAGCCGCCATCGCCGCAGGTGGTTAAACTGCGTGCCCCTGTCCGCGATGCCCGCCATGTCCGACCCGGTCCGCCTTGCCCATCGCGTTGCCGAGCTGCTCGGTTGCTCGCGCGCCGATGCCGAGCAGTACATCCGCAACGGCTGGGTGTCCGTGGATGGCCAGGTGGTGGAGGCGCCGCAGCACCGGGTGACGGACGAGCGCGTCGAGCTGGATCCGGACGCCACCCTGGAAGCGGTGGAGCCGGCCACGATCCTGCTGCACAAGCCTTCGGGCTGGGATGCGATCTCCGGGGCCAAGCCGGCCAGTGGGTTGGTGACGCCGGAGAATCGCTGGGCCGATGATCCGTCCGGCATCCGCCCTTTGCAGCGCCACTTCCACCGGCTGACGCCACTGGTGTCGATGGATGCCGAAGCCAGCGGACTGATGGTGCTGACCCAGGATGGACGGGTCTGGCGCCGGCTCACCGAGGACGGCGACGAGATCGAACACGAGTACATCGTCGAGGTCGACGGCGAACTGGCCCCCTACGGCATGCACAAGCTCGGCCAGGGGCTGTCGTACAACGGCCGCGTGCTGCCGGCATGCAAGGTCAGCTGGCAGAACGAGACCCGCCTGCGGTTCGCGATCAAGGGCGTGCAGGGCGGGCAGCTGCGCGAGATGTGTCGCCAGGTCGGCCTGCGGGTGGTGTCGATCCGGCGCCTGCGGATCGGCAAGATCTCGCTGGGCAAGGGCCCGGACGGGGCGATGCCGCCCGGCGCCTGGCGCTACCTGCCCGCCGGCGAGCGATTTTGAGCGTAAGCGGCCGGGAGTCCGCTCCCTCGAGGGGCCGGTCGCCTGTGTAGGAGCGGGCATGACCGCGACACCGGGGACCACTGAATCACGATGGTGCCAAGCGCGCGGAGGCGGGGGCGTCGGCAACTTGAGGGTGCTGCTCTGCCGAGGGCGTCGGCTTCGCGGCCTGAAGTCCGCTGCTACAAGAGCGTCGGCTGTCCCCTTGTAGGAGCGGGCATGACCGCGACACCGGGGCCGTGGCCCACGCAGCGCCGTATTTCCGCCGTGCCGGTCCACCCCAATGTCGCCTTCCGCGACCAGTCGCGTCTTGTGGCCACGCGTCGTCTTCCGCCGCCGATCACACCCTTCTACGCGTCGTCTTCCGCCGCCGCTTCGCGCCCCTGTTGCCGGATCAGCGCTTCCTCGCGGGCGTCGTTGATCGCGTGGCGCACGCTGTCCAGGTCGATGCTGCTTTCGTCCGGGGTGAATTCGCCGGTCAGCACGGTATCCGGATGCAGCTCGCCGGCCTCGAACAGGGCCCACATCTCCTCGCCGAACCAGGTGTCCAGCAGCTCCGGCGCGAAACGGCCCAGGCTGGCGGTGAGGTTGTTGACGTCGCGCAGCAGCATCGTGCGGGCGGCGTTGTTGCCGCCGGCGCTGACCACCTGCGGGAAATCGATCACCACCGGGCCGTCGGGCCCGACCAGCACGTTGTAGGCGGACAGGTCGCCATGGATCAGGCCGCAGCACAGCATCAGCTGCACCTGCCGGACCAGCACCTTGTGGTACTCGCGGGCCTGGTCGGCCTCGAGTTCGACCTCGCCCAGGCGCGGCGCGCTGAAGCCCTGGTCATCGGTGACCAGTTCCATCACCAGCACGCCGTGGAAGTAGCCGAACGGTTCGGGAACGCGCACCCCGGCGGCGCGCAGCTGGTACAGCGCGTCGACCTCGGTGTTCTTCCAGGCCGTCTCCTGCTGCTTGCGCCCGTACTTGGTCGCCTTGCCGATCGCGCGCGCCTCGCGGCTGCCGCGGACCTTGCGGCCTTCCTGGTACTGCACGCGCTGCTGGAAGCTGCGTTGCGCCATGTCCTTGTAGACCTTGGCGCAGCGCACTTCGCCGCCGCTGCGGACGACGTAGACCGCCGCTTCCTTGCCGCTCTTGAGCGGTCGAAGCACCTCGTCGATGACGCCGTCGTCGATCAGCGCCTGCAGGCCTTGGGGTGTTCTCACTGGATTCCGGAAGGTGGGGGCCGTGGCGGGCACGGCCGTGGATGCGTGATTTTCGCATCTCCGGTCCGCCGCGGCCAATCGCAGTCCCGGCGCGGCCCCGCCGCGTGGCTGTCAGCGTGGGGCGGCGGCCCCACGGCGCACGCGCCACGGTTCACCCGGACCCCGCACATAGGTGCGCCAGACATGGCCCCATGGCACCACCAGCGGCACCAGCACCACGCCCATCAGGCAGGCGAACAGGCTTTCGCTGCCGTAGGCATCCAGGGTGCCGGCGCGCCAGGCCGGCAGCGCGGAGGCGACCACCCAGATGACCTTCCAGGCCAGTTCGAACAGCAGCAGCGGCAGCATCTTCAGCGGATGGCGCAGGCCCAGCAGGCACATCAGCGAAAGCCCGCCGAGCAGGGCGCGGATCACCGAATGCGGATCGGCGGCCGGACTGGAGGGCGCGATGATCGAAGGCCAGATCGTCAGTCCGAGCCCGACGGCGATCAGCAGGTACATGCCGCGCAGCAGGCACAGGCGCAAGGTCGAAATCTGCGGCATCGAGGGATTCCCGGGTCCAGGCTGGATCGAAGATAGACCGCCGCCATCGCCGGGCCATGTGCCGGAGGTGGGGAGACCAGCGGCAGGGTAGGGCGGTGGCCGCCCGCACGTGTTCGCGGCGCGCCACGGGCGGTCGGGCCGGCGGGCACGCGCCGGTTCGGGCGCCTGCGCGGAAACCCGGGACTGCGTCCCGCTAGTAGCCCAGCGGCAGCGTCGCCGCCATCGCCTGCAGGCGTGCACTCACGTAGGACGCGTGCTCGGGCCCGGCCACGCCGGCGATCGCCTCGGCCGCGTCGGCGAAGGCATCCATCAGTTCGTACGGCGGGGTGTCCATGATCAGCCGCGGCAGGCCTGCCTCCAGCGCATCGAGCATCGCGACCACTTCGGGATCGGCTTCGTCCATCTGGCGTGCCCATGTCCGGGGGAAGGCATCGCGGCCGAGGATAACGCAGGCCGGCGACTTCGCCCACGCTTCACCTTCGGACCGCGCCGGACTCGCCGCGATCGGCGAAGCTGCCGACCCGGACGGACCGAGGGCGCCATCGCCGCGGCCGGCCGATTGCGCACCGATACACGGGAGAGGCGACGATGGAAGGCAACAGCGAAATACCGGCTCGGTCCGGCCGCGGCTGGCGCCGGCTGATGTGGGGCGGGGCCGCGATCCTGCTTGCATTGCCCGCGCTGGCGATGCAGTTCACCCGCGAGGTCACCTGGGGTCCCGGGGACTTCCTGGTTTTCGGCGCGATGCTGCTGGCGGCGTGCAGCGCGTGCGAAGTGGCGGTGCGGCTGTTCAAGAACCGGCCAAGCCGGCTCCTTGCGATCGCGGCCGTGGGCCTGGCCTTCGCGCTGGTCTGGGCGGAGCTGGCGGTGGGGATCTTCGACTAGGCCGTCAGGTGGTCGTTCAAAGGGCGCCACGACGGACTCCCGGGGGAGCCGTCGTGGCGATGGACCTCAGTAAACCTGCGGTTCCGGCGCCTCGCCGGGTTCGGCTTCGATGGCCGCACGGTCGTGGCTGTGGTCGCGGGCCAGGTACAGGTAGACCGCGGGCAGCACGAACAGGGTGAACGCGGTGCCGATCGTCATGCCGGCGGCGATCACCATGCCCATCGAGAAGCGGGCCGCGGCACCGGGGCCGTTGGCGATCAGCAGCGGGAACATGGCGAACACCAGCGCGGCGGTGGTCATCAGCACCGGGCGCAGGCGGATGCCGGTGGCCTGCTCGATCGCCTCGCGCTTGGACAGGCCCTGTTGCTGCAGCTTGTTGGCGAACTCCACGATCAGGATGCCGTGCTTGGCGATCACGCCGATCAGTGTGACCAGGCCGACCTGGGTGTAGATGTTGATGCTCATGCCCGGGAACGCCTCGATCCCGGAGAACTGCAGCACGCCGGCCAGCAAAGCCAGCGCATTGAGCACCAGCAGCGCGCCGGAGATCGCCATCGGCACGGTGATCAGCATGATCAGCGCGTCGCGGAAGCTCTCGAACTGCGCGGCCAGGACCAGGAAGATCGCGATCAGGGCGAAGGCCAGTGTCACCAGCATCGCCGCGCCCTCCTGCTTGAACTGGCGCGACTCGCCGGCGTAGTCGACGCTGTAGCCCTGCGGCAGCACTTCGGCGGCGGCGGCCTCCAGCACGCGCAGCGCCTCGCCCTTGGACACGCCTGGGCGCGGGGCGAAGGTGATGCCGACCGCGTTGAGCTGCTGGAAGCGCTTGAGCGTCTGCGGCTGCGCGGTTTCCTTCAGCGTTACCAGGGTCGACAGCGGTACCAGCTCGCCGTCGCGGGTGCGGGTGTAGTAGTTCTCCAGCTGCGCGGCATTGAGCCGGTCGCTGCGCTGCACCTGCGGGATGACCCGGTAGGAGCGGTTCTCCATCGCGAAGCGGTTGACGTAGCCGCCCGAGAGCATCGCGGCCATGTCCGCGGCCAGGGTGCGCATGTCGATGCCGAGCAGGGCCGCCTTCTCGCGGTCGATCTGCACCTCGATGCGCGGCTTGTCGATCTTCAGGTCCTTGTCCAGGAAAATGAAGCGGCGGCTCTCCATCGCCTTCTGCAGGATCGCGTCGGACAGCTCGCTGAGCTGCGCCAGGGAGCCGATACCCAGGACCAGGAACTCGCCGCCGCCACCGTCGCCGCCGGCGGTAGGCAGGGAGGGTGGCACCAGGGCGAAGGTGTTCAGGCCGGTGATCGAAGCCAGCTTGGGTTGCAGTTCCTGCTGCAGGATCTGGTTGGTCGAGCGGTCGCGCTGGCTCCAGGGCTTGAGCACGAAGCCGCCCATGGCACTGTTGCTGGCGCCGCCGCCGCCGCCGAAACCGCCGTTGAACAGGAAGAAGTCGTTGATCTCGGGGATGTCCTTGACCGCGGTTTCCAGTTCTTCGGTGTAGCGCTCCACGTAGTCCAGCGTGGTGTACGCGTCGGCGCTGCCGACCGCGAAGATGAAGCCTTCGTCCTCCAGCGGGGCCGGCTCCTTCGGCGCGGTCATGTACAGGAACACGCACGAGACCAGCACCAGTGCCCCGAAGACCGCGATCACGCCGCGGGTCTCCAGTGCGCTGTGCAGGCGCCGCTCGTAACCGGTGCGCAGCGATTCGAAGCGCGCATCCAGCCAGCTCTCGAGCCGGGTCTTGCCGTGCTCGCTGTGCGGCTTGAGCAGCTTGGCGCACATCATCGGCGACAGGGTCAGGGCGATGATGCCCGACAGCAGCACCGAGCCGGCCAGGGTGAAGGCGAACTCGGTGAACAGCACGCCGGTCAGGCCGCCCTGGAAGCCGATCGGCAGGTACACCGCGACCAGGGTCGTGGTCATCGCCACCACCGGCCAGGCCAGCTCGCGCGCGCCCTTGATCGAGGCGTCGTGCGGGCTCATGCCCTCCTCGATGTGGCGATGGATGTTCTCCAGCACGATGATCGCGTCGTCAACGACGATGCCGATCGCCAGCACCATCGCCAGCAGGGTCAGCAGGTTGATGGTGAAGCCCATCAGCAGCATCAGGAACAGCGCGCCCACCAGCGACAGCGGCACGGTGACCGCCGGGATGATCACGCTGCGCAGCGAGCCCAGGAACAGGAAGATCACCACGATCACGATGACCACCGCCTCGATGATCGTCTTGACCACCTCGTTGATCGCGTCCTGGATCGATTCGGTGCTGTCGTAGGGGATGCTGGCGACGATGCCTTCGGGCAGCTGCGGCAGGATTTCGTTGTCCCAGACCTTGCGGACCTCCTCGATCACTTCCAGCGAATTGGCGTCGGGCGAGACGAAGATGCCCATGAAGGTCGCGGCATCGCCGTTGATCCGCACCGAAGTGCCGTAGTTCTCCGAGCCCAGCTCCACGTCGGCGATCTCGCCCAGGCGGACGATCGCGCCTTCCTGCTCGCGCACGATCAGCTGGCGGAATTCCTCCGCGCTGCGCAGGTCGGTGCGCGCGGTCAGGTCGACCGAGACCATCTGGCCCTTGGTCGAGCCCAGCGCGGACAGCACGTTGTTGGCCTGCAGCGCGGCATGCACGTCGCTGGCGGTCACGCCCAGCGCGGCCATGCGGTCGGGCTTCATCCACACGCGCATGGCGAAGGTGCCGGCGCCCAGGATGTCGGCGCGCTGCACGCCCGGGATCGTGGCGATGCGTGGTTCGACCGCGCGCATCAGGTAGTCGGTGATCTGGTTGTTGTTGAGCTGGTCGCTGGCGAAGGACACGTACATCGCCGCGATCTGCTGGCCCTGCTGCAGGTCGATCACCGGGTCTTCGGATTCGGCCGGCAGCTGGCTGCGCAGCTTGTTGACCTTGGCCGCGATCTGGGTGAGCGCCTCGTTGGCGTCATGGTCCAGGCGGATGTAGGCCTGGATCGTGCTGATGCCCGCGGCGCTGGTCGAGGTCAGGTAGTCGATGCCCTCGGCGCTGGCCACTTCGCGCTCGAGCGGCGTGGTGACGAAGCCCTGCATCAGGTCCGCGTCGGCGCCGTAATAGGCGGTGTTGACCGTGACGACGGCGTTCTGCAGCTCGGGGTACTGGCGCACGTTCAGTTCGTTGAACGAGCGCAGCCCCAGCAGCAGGATGAACAGGCTGACGACCATCGCCAGCACCGGCTTGTTGATGAAGATATCGGTGAATTTCATCCGGGTCCTCCGCCGCTCCCGAGGGGAGTCGGCCGGAAAGAAGGTAAGGGCGGCGCGGCGCCAGGCGCGCGCGCCGTCGCGACGGCTCAGCGGTTCTCGGGCTCGGGCTTGTCCTGCGCCGCCGGCTGCACCTTGTTGTTGATGGTCACGCCCGCATCATTTCGCAGGCGCAGCAGGCCACTGGTCACCACCACCTCGCCGGGCTTGAGCCCGTCGGTGATGCCGACCAGGTCGCCACGCGACGGGCCGGTGGTGACGAAGCGCTGCTTGACCACGTGGGTCGGCTGCGGCATGCCCTCGGCCGGCTCCGCACCGGCGGCCGGCTTCGGTGCATCGACGACCACATACACGGAGTTGCCGTACGGGTTGAAGCTGACCGCGGTCTGCGGCACGACGACCACGTTGCTGGCCTGGCCCAGGTCGAAGCCGACCCGGCCGAAGGTGCCCGGACGCAGTTCGCCGTCCGGGTTGGCCAGGGACGCGCGCACCTTGAAGTTGCGGGTGCTGGCGTCCACCGAAGGCTCGATGGCGCTGACCTTGGCTTCGAACGGCTCGCCGGGCCGGGCATCGACGTCCAGCCGCACCGGCGTGCCGATCGCGACCTGGTTCATGCGCTGCTCGGGCAGGGTGAAGTCGACGTGGATCGGATCCAGGGCCTGCAGGCTGACGATCGGGTCGCCCGGATTGAGGTACTGGCCGAGGTTGACCTTGCGGATGCCCAGCACGCCGTCGAACGGGGCGCGGATGGTCTTCTGCGCGATCAGGGCGCGCTGCGCCTCGGCCTGCGCCTGGGTGGTGGCCGCATCGGCGATGCGCTCGTCCACTTCCGAACGCGAGACCAGCTTCTGCTCGCCCAGCTCGCGCCAGCGGTCGCGCTGGGTGATGGCCAGGCGGGCGGCCGTATCAAGTGCCTTGAGCTGGGCCTGTTCGTTGGCGGTGTTCAGCTGCAGGAGCAGGTCGCCCTTGCGCACGGCCTGCCCGGACTCGAAGGCGATGGACTGGACCACGCCGCCGGCCTCGGTGGTCACGTCGGTGCCGTTGTCGGCCACCAGCGTGCCGACCGCCTCGGCATTGCCGCTCCACTGCTCTTCGCGCGTGTCGAAGGTGCTGACCTCGACCGGCGGCTGCGGCATGTTGTCGAAGAAATCGTTGGTCGCCTTGCCCATGAACGCCTTGATTGCGAATACGCCACCGAAGATCACGGCGACGCCGATCAGCATCAGGGTCATGCGCCGCGCAAACGACGGCTCGCGAGCGGGTTGGATGGTCGGATTGCGTGAGGCCATGGCGATTCCATTCTGCGTTCAGGCGGGGGGCGGGGCGTTCGGACGCGCGCGGCGTCATCGGCCCGTGGAGGGCATTGCGTCAAGTGATTCTGCGTGCGGCGGGAGGCGGACGGGGCCGGCTGCGGCCGCGGTGCGACGTGGCGATGCGGATTCTGACGGGCCAGCGTCAGCCGGGCAACGCTTGCGCCACGGCCGATTCCGTGGGCAGCCGACGGTGGGTGACGGGTCGGTCGCACGGGGCCGCGCGAGCGGCTCTCCCGGGACCGGGTGGTCCGACCTTGCGGCCGCCGCATATCTGCCAGAATCGGTCCGACTTCACGCCGCCGCCTGCCACCGATGAGTGCACCCGCTTCTCCACGCCGCGTCCTGTTCGCCAGCCTCATCGGTACGACGATCGAGTTCTTCGATTTCTACATCTACGCCACCGCGGCGGTGCTGGTGTTCCCGCACCTGTTCTTCCCGAGCGCCGAGCCGGCGGCGGCGACCCTGCAGTCGCTGGCCACGTTCGCCCTGGCCTTCTTCGCCCGGCCGCTGGGATCGGCGCTGTTCGGCCATTACGGCGACCGGATCGGGCGCAAGGCCACCCTGGTGGCGGCCCTGCTGACCATGGGCATCTCCACGGTCCTGATCGGCCTGCTGCCCACCTATGCGCAGATCGGCGTGGCCGCACCGGCGCTGCTGGCGTTGTGCCGGTTCGGCCAGGGCCTGGGCCTGGGCGGGGAGTGGGGCGGTGCGGTGCTGCTGGCGACCGAGAACGCGCCGCCGGGCAAGCGCGCCTGGTACGGCATGTTCCCGCAGCTGGGCGCGCCACTGGGGTTCCTGTGCTCGACCGGCATGTTCCTGCTGCTGGCCGCGTTCCTCGATGAAGCGCAGTTCATGGCCTGGGGCTGGCGCATCCCGTTCATCGCCAGCGCCGCGCTGGTGCTGGTCGGGCTGTGGGTACGCCTGCGCATCACCGAGACCCCGGCGTTCCAGAAGACCGTGGACCGCGACGAGCGCGAGCGCCTGCCCATGGCCACCGTGCTGCGCCGGCATTCGCGCATGCTGCTGGTCGGCACGCTGTCGCTGATGGCGACCTTCGTCCTGTTCTACCTGATGACGGTGTTCGCGCTGAGCTGGGGCACCTCGCAGCTGGGCTACGGCCGCCAGGAGTTCCTGCTGCTGCAGATGGTGGGCGTGCTGTGCTTCGCCGCGACCATCCCGCTGTCGGCGATGTATGCCGACCGCAGCGGCCGGCGCCGGGCGATGATCCTGGCCACGCTGGGAATCATCGCCTTCGGCCTGCTGTTCGAGCCGCTGTTCGCCGCCGGCCACCCGGTGCAGGTGCTGCTGTTCCTGTGCCTGGGGCTGGGGCTGATGGGGCTGACCTACGGGCCGTGCGGCACGATCCTGGCCGAGATGTTCCCCACTCCCGTGCGTTATACGGGTGCCTCGCTGGCGTTCAACCTCGCCGGCATCCTCGGTGCCTCGCCGGCGCCGTACATCGCCACGCGCCTGGCCGGCAGCCATGGCATCGCCGCGGTCGGCTGGTACCTGAGCGGGATGGCGGCGCTGACCTTGCTGGCGCTGTTCTGGGTGCCGAAGGAGCCGCTGGACTGATCGCGCGCTCCGGCGCGGTGCAGCCGGGCAAGCCCGGCTCTACGAGAAGCCGTCCCGCGCCCTGGCTGTAGAGCCGGGCTGGCCCGGCTCCGTCCCTCCCGGTACTCAGTGGAACAGGCGCCTGACCGTGCGCGTCAGCCAGCCGCCCTGCTCGTGCTCGCGGGCGAAGCGGTCCAGGTGTCGGCGCACCTGTTCCGAGTACGCGCGGTCATCGTTGCGGATGTGGTTGAACAGCCAGCGCGAGAGCATGCTCTTCAGTTCGTCGACCACGTCCTCGCCGGCCTGGAAGCGCATCCGGTACTCGGTGACCCGTTTGGTGAACACCTCGTGCACGCGCTTGTGCGCGGAGCAGAACGGGTAGCCGGCCTCCTCCATCAGCTCTTCCTCGAAGGCGAAGTGGGAGAGGGTGTAGTCGACCAGTTCGTCGATCACGTCGGCCACCACCAGCGCCGAGGCGCCGATCTGCGCCTGGTGCAGCTGGTTGATCATCGAGACGATGCGACGGTGCTGGTCGTCGATCACCTCGATCCCGGTGTTGAGGTCGTCTTGCCAGAGCAGCAGGGCCATGCGCGTTCCGGAATGCAGGGGGTGCGCGCAGGCTAGGGGGCAGTGGCGCGTGTTGCCTTGATCGCGATCAATTGCCGGATGCACCGCAGGCAATCACCACAACACATCGCGCATCCGGTACCAGGCCATCGCCAGTACCAGCAGCGGCGTGCGCAGCGCGCGTCCGCCGGGGAACGGGTGGTGCGGGATCCGGGCGAACAGGTCCAGCCGCTGCGACTGCCCGCGGATCGCCTCGGCGATGAGCGTGCCGGCCAGGCCGGTGCTGGCCAAGCCGTGCCCGGAGAATCCCTGCGCGAAGTACACGTTCGGCGCCAGCCGGCCCCAGTGCGGGGCGCGGTTGAGCGAGATGTCGACATAACCGCCCCACAGGTATTCGACCGGAACTGCGGCGAGCTGCGGGAATACGGCACGGATGCGCTTGCGCATCACGCCGCGCAGGTTCGGCGGCGGATAGCTGGAATAGCTGGCGCGGCCGCCGAACAGCAGGCGGTGGTCGCGGCTGAGGCGGAAATAATCCAGCGCCCAGTTCACGTCGGCCACGGCCATGTCGTTGCGGATGAGCGCGTGCGCCGCCTCCGGTCCCAATGGCGCGGTGGCGGCGATGTACGTGCCCACCGGCATCACCCGCGACTCCAGTTCCGGCGCGACCCCGCGCAGCCAGGCGTTGCCTGCGATCACCGCGAAATCGGCCATGACTTCGCCGTGCGCGGTGCGCATCCGCGGCCGGTTGCCGCGCACCAGCTCGACCACCGGCGAGTGCTCGAAGATCCGCACCCCGGCCGCCAGCGCGGCGCGGGCCAGGCCGAAAGCGTATTCGAGCGGATGCAAGTGGCCGCTGGCCGCGTCGTAGACCGCACCGAGGTAGCGGTCGCTCTCGAGTTCGTCGCGCAGGCGTCGCCGGTCCCACCATTGCAGCGGGTAGTCGTACTTCTCGGCCATCTCGACGATGCCGGCGCGCAGCTCGCGTTCCTGTCGCGGCTTGATCGGCACGTGGGCGTGGCCTTCACGCCAGTCGCATTCGATGCCATGGCGGGCGATGCGCGCGCGCAGCAGGTCCATGCCTTCGCGCGAAAGATCGAACAGCACGCGCGCGGCGTCCTGGCCGAGCAGGCCTTCCAGCTTCGACTGCTCGCAGCCGTAGCCGACGATGGCCTGGCCGCCGTTGCGGCCCGAAGCGCCCCATCCGATCCTTTGCGCCTCCAGTACGACCACGCGGTATCCGGCTTCGGCCAGTTCCAGCGCAGCCGACAGGCCGGTGTAACCGGCGCCGAGGATGCACACGTCCGCGTCGGACAGCGCGCCCTGCAGCGCCGGCTGTTGCGGCAGTGGCTTGGCGCTGGCGGCGTACCAGCTGGGTGGATAGGGACTGGTCACGGCATCACCCTCCCGCGAAAAAAGGACGTCCCAGGGAATTTCCAGGCCGAGCTACCGCATTTGATGGCATGGAGTCCTCGCAATTTCTGAAGCGGCTCCGCAACGAAGGGCGCCAAGCCACGTCCGGAAGGCCCGTTGCGATGCCTCCCGACGGAAGTAAAGGAGGAGGCCGCGGCCATAGGTCGTGGCCGGGGGACATGGAGTCGGGAGGTGTCGCAACGAACCTCTTCGGTCACCCCACCGCTCCTGCTTCGTGGAGCGCTACACCGTGCGCAGATACCACGCATAGTCCAGGTCCGGGACCAGGGCGTGGAAGTCGCGCATCTCCTTGAGCTTCTGCTGGCCGTAGATGTGGCGGAACTCCTCGCCGTACCACTCGGCGGCGAAACCGCTGTCGAGGAAGTCGCCGATCGCATCGCGCCAGTGCGGCGTGCGCACCTCGAACTGCTCGTAGGCATTGCCGGTGACCGGCGGCCCCGGGTCCAGGCGCTGCCCGATGCCGTGCAGCATGCCGGCCAGCACCGCCGCGGCGACGAGGTAGGGATTGGCATCGGCGCCGGCGATGCGGTGCTCGATGCGGGTGTTGGCCGCATCGCTGTGCGGGATGCGCATGGCCACGGTGCGGTTGTTGAAGCCCCAGCTGTCGTTGAGCGGGACGAAGGCATTGGTCACGAAGCGCCGGTAGCTGTTGGCGTGCGGTGCGAACAGCAGGAGGTTGTCGCGCGCGCTGGCCTGCAGGCCGCCGACCGCATGGCGCAACGCATCGGCCGGTGCATCCGCGGTGCCAGCGAACAGGTTGCGGCCGTCGGCATCGAGCAGGCTCACGTGCAGGTGCAGGCCGCTGCCAGCCTGGCCATGCAGCGGCTTGGCCATGAAGCTGGCCATCGTGCCCTGCTGCAGGGCGATCGCCTTGATCGCACGCTTGAGCAGCAGGGCGTCGTCGCAGGCGGCGAGCGCGTCGGCGCGATGCTTGAGGTTGATCTCGAACTGGCCCGGCGCGTACTCGGCCACCGCGGTGTCGGCGGGGATGCGCTGGGCGCGGCAGGCACGGGCGACCGCGTCGATGAAGCCGGCGTTCTCGTCCAGGTCGTCGATCGAATAGACCTGGGTGCTGGCGTTGCGCGCGCCGTCGCTTGCGTTGAGGGTGGGCTGCGGGCGGCCGTCGGCGTCGGCCAGGCGGTCGAACAGGTAGAACTCCAGTTCCACCGCAACCACCGGGGTCAGGCCCAGGGCGTGGTAGCGGTCGAGCACCCGCTGCAGCACGCGGCGCGGGTGCGCCTGGAACCAGCCGCCGGCGCCGTCTTCCATCGCCAGCAGCAACTGCAACGCCGGCCGCGGCGACCACGGCACCGGCCGCAGGCTGCCCGGGATCGGCCGGCAGATCCGGTCCTCGTCGCCGATGTCGTAACCCAGCCCGGTTTCCTCGACGGTATTGCCGGTGATGTCGGCGGCGACCAGCGACATCGGCAGGCACACGCCGCCGCTGTAGACCTTGTTCAGTGTGTCGGCGGTGACGCGCTTGCCGCGCAGCACGCCGTTGCAGTCGGGCAACAGCAGGTCCACGTGCGCGTCCTCGTGGCCGGGCAGGGCGCGCAGGGTGTCCAGGTCCCCGGGAGGCAGCGCGGACAGGGCGGATTCGCGGTTCATCGAAGACCTCGGCAGGTGCCGGACGAGAGTAACAGGAGGGTGCGTCGTCAAGAATACTCAACGGCCTGCCGGGCTGCAGGGGCGGATTTGTGCACCAAAGCAGGGCATGGGGCGGTTCGGGGGGTGTCGTGTTGTAAAAATAAAACGGCCGCGGTAAGTTGCCAGAACGCCACCGGAACCCTCCGCGCATGGCCCTGCCGCCCCTGGTTGGCCTGCCCACCGACCGCAAACAGATCGGCCTGCATCCGTTCCTCGCGGTTGGCGAGAAGTACGTGCGCGCGCTGGTCGACGGTGCCGGCGCGACCCCGGTCCTGCTGCCGGCCCTGCAGCCGCCGGTCGCCGCGGACGAATGGCTGTCGCGGCTGGATGGCCTGCTGCTGACCGGCGCGGTCAGCAACATCGAGCCGCACCATTACGGCAACGAACCCAGCTACGAAGGCAACCTGCACGACCCGGCCCGCGACGCGACCACGCTGGGGCTGATCCCGCGCGCGGTCGCGTTGGGATTGCCGGTGCTGGCGATCTGCCGAGGGTTCCAGGAGGTCAACGTCGCCTTCGGCGGCAGCCTGTTCCAGAAGCTGCACGAGGCCATCGGCTTCGACGACCACCGCGAGAACCCGGACGATCCGCTCGAGGTGCAGTACGCGCCCTCGCATGACATCCGCCTGGCCGAAGACGGCCTGCTGGCCGCGATCGCCGGCGGCACGCAGGCACGGGTCAATTCTCTGCACGGGCAAGGCGTGGCCCGGCTCGGCGACGGGCTGGTGGTGGAGGCGATCGCCCCGGACGGTGCGATCGAGGCCTTCCGCCGCGACGGGGGCGGCTTCCTGCTCGGGCTGCAGTGGCACCCGGAATGGCAGGTCACGCAGGACCCCTTCTACCTCGGCATCTTCCGCGCCTTCGGCGATGCCTGCCGCGCCTACGCCGCGCGGCGCGCATCCACCGCCCGCCTGCACCTCACGGAATCCGCATGAGCACCCGTCCCACCCGACGCAAACCCGCCAGCAGTGCACAGCAGGAAAGCTCGTTGCGGCGCTGGCTCAAGGAGCGGCACATCACCGAGGTCGAGTGCCTGGTGCCGGACATCACCGGCAATGCGCGCGGCAAGATCATCCCCGCCGCCAAGTTCAGCCACGACTACGGTACGCGCCTGCCCGAAGGCATCTTCGCGACCACCGTCACCGGCGACTACCCGGACGACTACTACGACCTGACCTCGCCGTCGGATTCGGACATGCTGCTGCGCCCCGATCCGGACACGGTGCGGATGGTGCCGTGGGCGACCGACCCGACCGCGCAGATCATCCACGACTGCCAGACCAAGGACGGGCAGCCGCACGAGCTGGCGCCACGCAACGTGCTGCGCCGGGTCCTGGCCGAGTACGAGGCGCTGGGGCTGCAGCCGGTGGTCGCGCCCGAACTGGAGTTCTTCCTGGTGCAGAAGAACACCGACCCGGACTTCCCCTTGCTGCCGCCGGCTGGCCGCAACGGCCGCCCGGAGACGGCGCGGCAGTCGTATTCGATCGACGCGGTCAACGAGTTCGATCCGATCCTGGACCTGATGTACGACTACTGCGAGGCGATGGAGCTGGACGTGGATACGCTGATCCACGAATCCGGTGCCGCCCAGCTCGAGGTCAACTTCACCCACGCCGACGCGCTCTCGCGCGCCGACCAGGTGTTCCTGTTCAAGCGCACGATGCGCGAGGCCGCGCTGCGCCACGGCGTGTACGCCACCTTCCTGGCCAAGCCCATGGAGAACGAGCCCGGCAGCGCCATGCACATCCACCAGAGCCTGGTGAACGTGAAGACCGGGGCGAACGTGTTTGCCGGCAAGAAGGCCGGCGAATTGAGCGCGACGTTCCTGCACTACCTGGGCGGCCTGCAGAAGTACGTGCCGATGGCGATGGCGTTCTTCGCGCCCAACGTCAATTCCTACCGGCGCCTGGCGCTGGGCCAGGTCGCGCCGATCAACGTGCACTGGGGCTACGACAACCGCACCTGCGGCCTGCGCGTGCCGATGGACACGCCGGAGAACACCCGCGTGGAAAGCCGCTTCGCCGGCTCCGACGCCAATCCCTACCTGGCCATGGCCGGGACCCTGGCCTGCGGACTGCTGGGCATCCGCGAGAAATTGCAGCCCATGCCGCCGATGTCGCAGAGCGCACAGGACGCAGGCTTCGCCCTGCCGCGTTCGCTGGGCGAGGCGCTGGACGGGCTGGAAGGCTGTCCGACACTGCATGAGATGCTCGGGCCGCGCTTCGTCCGCGCCTACGTCTCGGTGAAGCGCAAGGAGTACGAGACCTTTTTCCGCGTGATCAGCTCATGGGAACGCGAGTTCCTGCTGCTGAACGTATGACGCCCCCGGACCACGGACCCCGCATGGACCCGCACCCCATCGAAGCTGCCGACCTGCGCGAACTGCAGCGCCTGGACGCCGCCCACCACCTGCACCCGTTCAACGACAACGCGGCGCTGGCCCAGCGCGGCACGCGCGTGCTCACCCGCGGCGAGGGCTGCTACGTGTGGGACGCCGACGGCAACAAGCTGCTCGATGCCTTCGCCGGACTGTGGTGCGTCAACATCGGTTACGGCCGCCCCGAACTGGGCGAGGCCGCGTCGAGACAGATGACGCAGCTGGCCTACTACAACAGCTTCTTCCAGTGCACGACCGAGCCGACGATCCGCCTGGCCGCCAAGCTCGCCGAGCTGGCGCCGGGCGACATCAACCACGCGTTCTTCATGAACTCCGGTTCGGAGGCCAACGACACGATCCTGCGCCTGGTCCGCCACTTCTGGGCGGTCCAGGACCAGCCGCGCAAGAACATTTTCATCGGCCGCCACAACGGCTACCACGGCACCACCATGGCCGGCGCCAGCCTGGGCGGCATGAAGGGCATGCACGGGCAGG
Source organism: Pseudoxanthomonas daejeonensis (assembly GCF_010093205.1). Classification (GTDB taxonomy): domain Bacteria; phylum Pseudomonadota; class Gammaproteobacteria; order Xanthomonadales; family Xanthomonadaceae; genus Pseudoxanthomonas; species Pseudoxanthomonas daejeonensis. The sequence continues at coordinate 3,452 of NZ_PDWN01000014.1, read as the reverse complement.
GTGGCCTGCCGATCCCCGACATCCACCACATCGACCCGCCGTTCTGGTTCGCCGATGGCGGCGACCTGCCGGAGGACGAGTACGGCCTGGTCGCCGCGCGCCGGCTGGAAGAGAAGATCCTGGAGCTGGGCCCGGAGCGGGTCGCCGCGTTCATCGGCGAGCCGATCATGGGCGCGATCGGCGTCTACATCCCGCCGATGACGTACTGGCCGGAGATCGAGCGGATCTGCCGCAAGTACGACGTGCTGCTGGTCGCCGACGAGGTGATCTGCGGGTTCGGCCGCACCGGCGAGTGGTTCGGTTCGCAGTACTTCGGCTTCCAGCCGGACATCATGCCGGTGGCCAAGGGCATCACCTCGGGGTACATCCCGCTCGGTGCGGCGATGTTCAACGACCGGGTGGCCGGCGTGCTGAAGGACGCCGGTGGCGAGCTGGCGCACGGTGCCACCTATTCGGGGCACCCGGTGTGCGCGGCGGTGGCGCTGGAGAACCTGCGCATCCTGCAGGAGGAGCGGATCGTCGAGCACGTACGCGACGACGTCGCCCCGTACCTGGCCGGCCGCTGGGCCGAACTGGGCGAGCACCGCCTGGTCGGGCAGGCGCGCATCGCCGGGTTGATGGGGGCACTGGAGCTGGTGCCCGACAAGGGCCGGCGCGCTTTTTTCCAGGAGCGCGGCAAGGTGGGCGCGCTGTGCCGTGACATCGCGCTGCGCAACGGGCTGATCCTGCGCGCGACCTACGATTCGATGCTGCTGTCGCCGCCGCTGGTGATCAGCCGCGGGCAGGTGGACGAGCTGTTCGACAAGGCCTGGAAGGCGCTGGACGAGACCGCCCTCGAACTGGGCAAATGAACGGCACGGCGGTACGCTGATCCGATCCCACGACCACGACGTGACGAGGAATACCCCCATGAACCTGCGCCTGTCGGCCCCGCGCCTCCTCATTGCCGGCATCACTGCCGCCCTGCTGGCCGCTTGCGGCAACAAGGAGGGCGACGCGACCGGCGGCACGGCCGCCGCCGGCGAGGAGAAGGTGCTCAATGTCTACAACTACTCGGACTACATCGCCGAGGACACCATCCCCAATTACGAGAAGCAGTCCGGCGTCCGCGTCACCTACGACGTCTATGACAGCGACGAGGTGCTGGAGACCAAGCTGCTGGCCGGTTCCAGCGGCTACGACGTGGTGGTGCCGACGCTCAATTTCTTCGGCCGCCAGATCCAGGCTGGCGTGTTCAAGCCGCTGGACAAGTCCAAGATCCCGAACCTGGCCAACCTGGACCCGCGGGTGATGGAACTCATCGCCGCGCAGGACCCCGGCAACAAGTACGGCGTGCCGTACATGTCCGGCACCACCGGCATTGGCTTTAATGTCGACAAGGTGACCGCCGCCTTCGGCAGCACCGACGTGGCCAACAGCTGGAGCCTGGTGTTCGACCCGGCCAAGATCAGCAAGCTCAAGGATTGCGGCGTAACGCTGCTCGACACGCCTTCGGACATGATCCCGATCGCGCTGCATTACCTGGGCGAGGATCCGCACAGCGCCGACCCGGCGGTTATCCAGAAGGCGGCCGACCTGATCAAGGGCATCCGCCCGTACGTGCAGAACTTCCACTCCAGCCAGTACGTCAGCTCGCTGGCCAATGGCACCACCTGCCTGGTGGTGGGCTGGTCGGGCGACATCATCCAGGCGCGCGACCGCGCCGAAGAAGCGGGCAACGGCGTGAATGTCGGCTTCTCGATCCCGGTCGAAGGCGCGCCGCAGTGGTTCGACATGCTGGCTATCCCGGCCGACGCGAAGCATCCGGAGAATGCGTATGCATTCATCAATTACCTGCTCGAACCGCAGGTGGCCGCCAACAACACCAACTTCATCCAGTACGCCAACCCGGTGACCACGGCCACGCCGCTGGTCGACGAGCCGATCCGCACCGATCCCACGATCTACCCGCCGGACGAGGTCAAGGCCAAGCTGTTCACCTACGCGATCAATTCGCCGGAGACCGACAAGCTGTACACGCGGCTGTGGACGGAGATCAAGACCGGCCGCTGAGCGCGGTCGAATGCGGGGTGCCGGCCGTCGACGCGGCTGGCCACAGGCTGGACCCGCGGAAGCACGCTTCCGCGGACGGTAATAATCGAAGCGGTAGAGGTGTGGGAGTCGAGGGGGAGGGGAACCCGGGGACGCCTGCCCGTCGGCGGCGTCGTGGACAACCTAACGGCCCTGCGGGGCAAGGGGAAGCGGCGATGAGCACGTGGACACCGAAGTTGCTGTGCGTTGCGCTGGTGACGGTCGCACTGGCCGGATGCGGCAAGAAGGAAGAGCCGGCGGCCACCGCCGACGGAGCGCCGGCCCCCGCCGACGCGGGCACGCTGAACGTCTACAACTGGTCGGACTACATCGCCGAGGACATCGTGCCGGCGTTCGAGCGCGAGCGCGGGACCAAGGTCAACTACGGCGTGTTCGACAGCAACGAGGTGCTGGAAGCCAAGCTGCTGGCGGGCGGTTCGGGCTTCGACGTGGTCGTGCCCGGGTTGCAGTTCCTCGGCCGCCAGGTCCAGGCCGGGGTGTTCCAGCCGCTGCAGAAGGAGCGGCTGAAGAACTACGGCGGCCTCGACCCCGAGTTGATGAAGCGCATCGCCGTGCAGGATCCCGGCAACCAGTACGCGGTCCCGTACCTGTGGGGCACCACCGGTATCGGCTACAACGTCGACAAGCTCACCGAGGCCTTCGGCAGCACCGATATCGCCAACAGCTGGGACCTGGTGTTCAAGCCGGAGAACCTGGCCAAGATGAAGGACTGCGGCGTGATGTTCCTGGACGCGCCGTCCGAGGTGGTTCCGGTCGTGCTCAACTACCTGGGCGAAGACCCCAACAGCACCGATCCTGCGGTGATCGAGAAGGCCGCAGCGCTGCTGAAGACCCTGCGCCCCTACATCCAGACCTTCCACTCCTCGCAGTACATCGATGCGCTGGCCAACGGCAGCGCCTGCCTGGTGATCGGCTGGTCCGGCGACGTGCTGCAGGCGCGCGACCGCGCCAACGAGGCCGGCAATGGTGTAAAGGTCGCCTACTCGATCCCGAAGGAGGGCACGGCGCTGTTCTTCGACATGCTCGCCATCCCCAGCGACGCGAAGAACCTGGACAACGCCTACGCCTTCATCGACTACCTGCTGCGTCCGGAAGTCGCGGCGGCCAACAGCAACTACGTCAGCTACCCCAACCCGGTGCCGGCGTCGTTGCCGATGGTGGACGAGGCGATCCGCAACGATCCGACCATCTATCCGCCGCCGGAGACGGCCGCCAAGTTGTTCACCCTGGCGATCCTGCCGCCCGAGGTGGACCGCCAGTTCACCCGCTTGTGGACCGAACTGAAGACCGGCCGCTAGGCTGAAGCGCGACACAGGTGCGGGTCGCCCCCGGGGCGGCCCGCACCTGTGTCGCGCTTCAGC
>NZ_PDWN01000013.1 GCF_010093205.1 Pseudoxanthomonas daejeonensis | reverse complement strand
TTGTGGTTCTTACGGAGATGACATAGATTAGTATTTATTATGTTTTTTTTTTATCAAGCAAAAGACGGCATAAGATATTCGCCTTAGTCTCGTGGTCTCGGAGATGTTTATAATAGACAGCTGCATGCGCGGGCATCGTCGGCGTTATGCTTGGGTCGAGGGGCAGCACCCGGGGATGCATGAGTCCAGCAAGCACACTTGAAAGCGCACCGCTGGCGCAGGCTGCGGTCGGACCGCGCACGCCCCTGGAGCGCGCAGCCGCCACCCTGCATGCACTGCTGCCGGCGGGCGCGCAGCTGGCCGTGGGCTGGCGCGACGCAACCCTGGGCAATCGTTTCCTGATGGAACCGCCGATCCAGGCCGGCCCGGCACGTCGCCTGGAGCTGGCCCTGGCCGAGGCCGGCTCGCTGGCGCAGGAGCCGGGGACCGTGTCGGCGTACTGGAACGACGAGGAAGGCGCGAACGTGTCGCTGGTGGCGCAGCTGCAGGGCCCGCTGGACGCCGCCGCGCGCGAAGCCTGGGTTGCCACGGCGCGGACGTTGCTGGGATCGGCGCTGGAGGCGTCCCGGGCGCAGGCGCGGATCGAGAGGCTCGAGAAGTCGCGGCGCCTGCAGCAGGCGCTGTTCGAGATCGCCGAACTGGCCAGCGCCGAGGTCGAGATGGGCGACATGCTGCATCGCCTGCACGCGATCATCGGTTCGCTGATGTATGCGCCCAACTGCTACATCGTCACCTACGACGACACGCGCGAGTCGCTGCGCTTCGTCTACTTCGCCGACGAGGCCGACGCCTACCAGCCCGACCCCGAGCAGGAGTGGACCGATGCGGACATGCCCAACAGCCTGACGTTCGCGCTGCTGCGCCACGGGCGCGCGCTGCGCGGGCCGTCGACCCTGATCCGGCGCAAGCTGCAGGTCCAGTACAGCGAGATCCAGGGGCCCGACAGCCAGGACTGGCTGGGCGTGCCGATGAAGCGCGGCGAGCGGGTCTGCGGCGCGATCGTGGTGCAGAGCTACGACCGGCCGGCCAGCTACACCGATGAAGACCGTGCCTTGCTGGGCTACGTCGCCCAGCACGTGCTGACCACCATCGACCGTCGCCAGGCCCAGGTCGAACTCGAGCGCCGGGTGCGAGAACGCACGCTCGAATTGCAGCACGCAAATCGCGAGCTGCAGGAAGAAGTGGTCGAGCGCCAGCGCGCCGAACGCCTGCAGCATGCGCTGTTCCGCATCACCGAGATGGCGATGAGCTCCGAGTCGCTGGAGCAGTACCACGCCAAGGTGCATGCGGCGGTCGACGAACTGATCTATGCGCGCAATTTCTACATCGCGCTGCTCAGCGACGACCAGGAGTCGATCGAGTTTGTGTACTCGGTGGACGAGAAAGGCGACCACCGGCCGGCGCGCAAGCTCAGCAACGGCCTGACCGAATACGTGCTGCGCATGCGCGAGGCTTTGCTGGTCGACCGCAGCGACATCGACCGCCTGGCCGGCGAGGGCGAGATCCACGAGTACGGCATCCAGGCCTACAGCTGGCTGGGCGTGCCGCTGCACCGGGACAGCGACGTGGTCGGCGTGCTGGCCGTGCAGAGCTACACCGCCGACATTCGCTTCACGGCCGACGACCAGCGCCTGCTGACCTTCGTCGCCCACAACATCAGCAATGGCCTGGCCAGGCAGCGTTCGCAGGAGCGGTTGCGCGCGGCGCATTCCGAGCTCGAACAGCGCGTGGTCGAGCGCACCACCGAGCTGGAGGAGGCCAACGAGCAGCTGGTCGCGCAGATCGGCGAGCGCATGCGCGCCGAGGAACGGCTGACCCACCAGGCCCTGCACGACACCCTGACCGGGCTGCCCAACCGCGCCTACCTGCTGGACTGCATGGCCAGCGCGATCGAACGCGCGCAGCTGGGCGACGGCATGCCGTTCGCGGTGCTGTTCCTGGACCTGGACCGGTTCAAGCTGGTCAACGACAGCATCGGCCACGCCGCCGGCGACGAGCTTCTGATCGAGGTCGCCAAGCGCCTGGTCTCGGCGATGCGGGCCGAGGATGTGGTTGCCCGGCTCGGTGGCGACGAGTTCGCGATCCTGGTCAGCTGCCCGGACGGCGGCGGCAGCGTACGCGACCTGGCGCCACGGCTGCTGGCCCTGATCGGCCGGCCGCTGTGGGTGGCCGGACGCGAACTGTTTCCTTCGGCCAGCATGGGTATCGCCCTGTGGCACCCGCGCTACAACACCGGTGAGGAGCTGCTGCGCGACGCGGATGCGGCCATGTACCGGGCCAAGAACGAGGGTCGCGACCGCTACGCCATCTTCGACGAGGACATGCGCGAGCAGGCCGTGCGCAGCCTGGACCTGGAGGCGGACCTGCGCCGGGCGATCATCAGCCGCGACTTCCTGCCGTACTACCAGCCGATCATCCGCCTCGAGGATGGCGAGGTGATCGGCCACGAAGCGCTGCTGCGCTGGCAGCACGAGCGCCGCGGCCTGCTGCCTCCGGCCGAGTTCATCGCGCTGGGCGAGGAGAGCGGCCTGATCGAGCAGGTCGACTGGCTGCTGTACGAGCAGGTGATCGGCGAATTGGCCCGGGGCGGCAGCGGTTACGTGTCGGTCAACGTGTCGCCGCGGCACTTCCGTTCGCCGGATTTCGCCGACCGGCTGCTCGGCCTGCTGCAGTCGGCAGACGCCGATCCGTCGCGACTGCGGGTGGAGATTACCGAGGTGGCGCTGCTGGACGACGCGCCGCGCACGCTGCGCATCCTCAACACCCTGCGCGAGCACGGCGTGCTCGCGCAACTGGACGATTTCGGCACCGGCTTCTCCGCGCTGTCGTACCTGCACCGGTTCCCGATCTCCGGATTGAAGATCGACCGCAGCTTCGTCGCCGGCCTGGACGAGGACGGGGGGCGCCAGGAAAGCCTGGCCCTGGTCCGCGCGATCCTGGCACTGGCCGGTACGCTGGGCATCGAGACGGTGGGCGAGGGCGTGGAAACCGAACTGCAGCGCGACACGCTGAAGGAAATGGGCTGCAGCTGCGGGCAGGGGTTCCTGCTCGGCCGTCCTGCGGCACGTCGCCTGGCCTGAGCCGCCACGCGCTGCGCCGGGGTTCGGGCGCCGTTGCCGTCGCCCGTCTAGAATGCGCGCATGCAGCATGACGCCGTCACCCGCCCCCCGCCTCCCGCCTCGGCCGCGCCGTGGCCACGCCGTCCCACCCGCCAGGTCCTGATCGGCGGGGTTGCCGTGGGTGGAGGCGCGCCGGTGGTGGTCCAGTCGATGACCAACACCGATACGGCCGACGTGGCCTCTTCGGTGAAGCAGGTCGCCGAGCTGTGGCGCGCGGGCTCCGAACTGGTCCGGTTGACGGTGAATACCCCCGAAGCCGCGGCGGCCATCCCGCGCATCCGCGACAAGCTGGTGATGATGGGCGTGGATGTCCCGCTGATCGGCGACTTCCACTACAACGGGCACCAGCTGCTCGCCGGCGAACCGGCCTGCGCCGAGGCGCTGGCCAAGTACCGGGTCAATCCGGGGAATGTCGGCTTCGGCAGGAAGAAGGACGCCCAGTTCGCCGCGATCATCGAGAAGGCGCTGGAGTACGGCAAGGTCGTGCGCATCGGCGCCAACTGGGGCTCGCTGGACCAGTCGCTGGCCGCGCGCCTGATGGACGAGAACCACGCCCGCGCCGAGCCCTGGGACGCCGGCCGCGTGCTGCGCGAGGCATTGATCCTCTCGGCGGTGGATTCGGCCGCGCGCGCGGTCGAACTCGGCCTGCCGGCCGAGCGCATCGTGCTCAGCTGCAAGGTCAGCGGTGTGCAGGAGCTGATCGCGGTCTACCGCGACCTGGCCGCGCGCTGCGACTACGCGCTGCACCTGGGCCTGACCGAGGCGGGCATCGGCAGCAAGGGCATCGTGGCCTCCGCCGCGGCGTTGTCGGTGCTGCTGCAGGAAGGCATCGGCGACACCATCCGCATCTCGCTGACCCCCGAGCCGGGCCAGTCGCGCACCACCGAGGTCGTGGTCGCGCAGGAACTGCTGCAGACGACCGGGCAGCGCGCCTTCACCCCGATGGTCACCGCCTGCCCGGGCTGCGGCCGCACCACCAGCACGTTCTTCCAGGAGCTGGCCAAGACCGTGCAGGAGCACGTGCGCGCGAAGATGCCCGAATGGCGCGTCTCGCATCCCGGGGCCGAGAACCTGTCCCTGGCGGTGATGGGCTGCGTGGTCAATGGTCCGGGCGAGTCGCGCCACGCCAACATCGGCATTTCCCTGCCGGGGATCGGCGAAGCGCCTTCGGCACCGGTGTTCGTCGACGGCGAGAAGAAGGTCACCCTGAAGGGCGAGAACATCGCCGCTGAATTCGTCGCCCTGATCGACGACTACGTCGACACCCGCTATGCCCGCAGGGCCGGCTGAGGCCCGCTCGCGCCTGTCTTCCCTGGCCGCGGTGCTGCGCGGCAACCTGGGCCTGCTCGTCGTGCTGTTCGCCTGCGTGCTGCTGCCGCTGTGGGTGTTCGCCGAACTGGCCGACGAAGTGCACGAGATGGAAGCGCTGGTCTTCGACGACGCACTGCTGATGCGCCTGCACGGCTGGACGTCACCGGGCTGGGACCGGTTCTTCCTGTGGTTCAGCCTGGCCGGTTACCGCTATGGGGTGATCCCGGTCGACATCCTTTTGTCGCTGGCGCTGCTCGCCTTCCGTCGCTGGCGCGAGGCGGTCTTCGCGATCGCCGCCTTCGCCGGCTCGGCGTTGCTCAACGTGGCGACCAAGCATTATTTCCAGCGCGCGCGCCCGTCGCTGTGGGAATCGATCGCGCCGGAGACGACCTTCAGTTTCCCCAGCGGCCATGCGATGGGTTCGATGACCCTGGCCGCCGTGCTGGTGCTGCTGGCCTGGCACACGCGCTGGCGCTGGCCGGTGCTGGTCCTGGCCGTCGTGTTCACCGGCCTGGTCGGCGTGTCGCGGCTCTACCTGGGCGTGCACTATCCGTCCGACGTGCTGGGCGGCTGGGCGGCGGGGCTGGCCTGGACCAGTGGTGCCTACCTGGTGCTGTTCCGGCAGCGGCGCCCGTGGCAGGACGGTTCCCGCTGGAGCGCGCCTGCGGCTTGAGCGTTCATTCATCCCAGCGGTCGGCCAGTGTTTCGATATGCGCTGCCAGCAGTTCGGCGATGCGTGCATGGTCGTCGAGGGACGGATGCCCGTGGCAGCCGGACATCTGCAGGCCGGCGACGGGCAGGTAGGTGACGGGCACATCGCCGTCGGCATTCAGCCGGGCGACCACCCGTTCGACTTCCGCGCGGATCTCGCCACCGAACAGGTCGGTGGACCAGAGGACGAAGCGGGCTGCAGGGTAGCGGTCGCGCAGCGATCGCACGAAGGCGACGTAAGCGCGTTCGTAGTCGGAGTACAGCGCTTGCCGGTCCTTCCAGCGCTCGCCCGCCGCCAGGGGCGTGGAGAAGTCGTTGGTGCCCAGCGCGATGACCACCACCTGTGGATGCCAGCCTTCGTCGCCCGCGCGCTCGGAGCGGTCGAACAGCGCGTAGGGATAGGCCTGGGGCAGCGTATCGGCCGCCATGCCGCCGTAGTTGCGCACCACGCCGCGCCCGGAGATGGCGTTGATCCGGTAGTCCGCGCCGTACCGCGCGGCCAGCAGCGGCCCGTAGGCGCGGGTGTTGTCGGTCGTCGCCCAGACCTCCGCCTCGCTGCACTCGCGCCGTGGCGACAGGTTGCCGTAGCCGACGGTGTGCGAGTCACCGATGAACTCGATGCGCCGCTCGCGCAGCGGCGGCGGCAGCCGCTGGCTGCCGGCGGGCAGGAAAATGCCGCCGAAGTGGTTGGGCCCCGCCTGGTGCTCGGTGGCCGCCTGTATGCGCAGGATGTGCGGGCGATTTCCGGCCAGGCCGGAGACGCGGTACAGGCCGGGCGCGGGCCTGGCCAGGGTGGCGGCCGTGCGTCCGTCGACCTCCACATGGAGGATGGTCGCGCCCGCGCCGACCTCGAAGACGGCCTCGCCGCCGGCGAAGGCGGTTTCGAAGTACAGGCCCGGCCACTGCCAGGTCCAGCCGCCGGAGCCCGGCATGGTCGCGACGCGGCCGCCAATGGCGAAGTGCGCCGGTTCCAGGCCCTCCATGGTGGGCGCGTCCACGCGCGCCACGGACGCCGCCCTGGCCGGCGCCACGAACGGGGCCGCGCACGCGCAGGCCAGGAGCAGGGCGTGGAACGTCTTCTTCATGCAGGCGCGGATCCGGGCGGCGGTGCCCGCGATCCTAAACGAGCGTTCGCGATGTTGCCGGGGTTGCCTTCGCGCAAGAAAAAAGCCACCCGGAGGTGGCTTTCGGAAAAGTGGTGGAGCCAGGGAGGATCGAACTCCCGACCTCGTCATTGCGAACGACGCGCTCTCCCAGCTGAGCTATGGCCCCACGGATGAAACTGTGCGACGGATTCTAGCCCGCGGTGGGCGCGGGTGCCAACAGGGGCGCCAGCGTGCTTTCCAGTTCGCCTCGGCGCCAGCCCTGCAACGGCACGGGCCAGCCCGCGCCTTCGAGCAAGGCTTCGAGGTGGCGACGCGACGCCAGCACGCCGTCGGGAAGGGCCAGCTCGGCGCTGCGCCGGGCCACGGCATCCTGCAGGCGCTTGAGCGCCTGGCGGTCCGGGTCGGCTGCGGGCGCCGGCATGCTTTCCTCGTCGGGCAGGGGCGTGGACAGCGCCTGCCAGATCGCCGGGGCGAGGCGGCGTGGCGACTTGGGTATCGCATCCAGGCGCCGCTGCAGCGCCTCGGCATCGGCCGGTGGATCGCGCGACAGGGTCACGGCCAGCTCGTTGTCCAGCACCCAGCTGCGCGGATGGTCGTGTTCGCGCGCGTGGCGGTCGCGCCAGCGCAGCACGCGCAGCAGCCGGCGCTGGCCGGCGGTATCCAGGAACTGGGCCGAACGCATCGACAGGTGCGGCCACGCCTCGCCTTCCTCGCGCGCGGCGTTGGCCAGCATGCGATCGACATCCTCGGCCAGCCAGGCTTCGCGGCCGAGTTCACGCAGCCTGCTCGCGGTGGCCTCGTACAGCGCGGCGAGGTGGCGCACGTCATCGGCGGCGTATTCGAGCTGGGCCGCGCTGAGCGGACGGCGCAGCCAGTCCGAGCGCGTCTCGCCCTTGGGCAGGACCACGCCGGTGACCTGTTCGACCAGCTTCTGGTAGCCCACGCCGGCACCGATTCCGCCCAGAGCCGCGGCGATCTGGGTGTCGTACATGGGCCGGGGCAGGGTGTCGCAGGTGCATTTGAACGCGACCAGGTCCTCGCTGGCGCTGTGCATCACCTTGAGTACACCCGGCGCGTCCAGCCAGGCGGCCAGGGCGGCGGCCATGCCCGGGACCAGCGGGTCGACCAGCAGGATCTCGTCGCCTACCGCCATCTGCACCAGGGCCAGCCGAGGCCAGTAGGTGCGCTCGCGTATGAACTCGGTATCCAGCCCGACGCGGGGCGGAGCGTGCTCCAGGCGGCGCAGGAGTTCGGCGGGCTGGTCGATCCAATGGGTTTCTGGCACTTCGGTTCCGGTGGCTTCTTCGATTGCCCGGGCGGGCTGCGATAGCCTAACGTCAAACCGCCAGAGGCGGATGGACCGGGAAGGGAGCGATCTTGCGCGCGAGCGGCCACGCACTGATGTTGATGGCGACCCTGCTGGCTGTCGGCTGCGCGCGCGCGCCCGAAGCACCCGGGCAGCCTGCTTCCACGGCGGACGCAGCCGCCGGTGGCGCCGCGAGCCCTGAGGGGCCGCAGGTGACGGTGAGTGGCGACGAAAGCCAGGCGGTCTTCGGCGCCTGGTCACCCCCACCGGTCGACCTTGGCGATGGCGGGGACCTCGCGCCGTGGCGCGCGCGCGCGGCGCAGGCGCTGGAATCGGGCCGCCTGTTCGAGGATGCGGATTCGGCGGTACCGATCTACCTGGCGCTCCTGCAGGCCGACCCCGGAGACCGTGCCGCCCGCCGCGGCCTGCAGCGCGCGCGTGCCCGCATCGTCGATGAAGCACGAACGCTGCTGGCGGAGCCCGATCGCGGCAGCCCCGGCCTGGCCCGGCTCGAACAGCTGGCCGCGGTGGCGCGCGCACTGGCGCCCGATGACGCAGGCGTGCTGGCGCTGCAGCGGGAGGTGGAGGCCGAGCGGCGCCTGGATGCGCTCGACCGGGCCGGCGAGGACGACCTGCGGGCAGGCCGGCTGGGCGAACAGGGCAATGGCGCCCTGGCGTACTTCCGCGACGCGCTGGCACTGCGGCCGGACGATCCCCGCGCGCTGCAGGGTAGGGCCGCGGTGGAGAGCGCCGCGCTGTCGCGCGCCGAACAGGCGGCGCTCGCCCTGGACTTCGCCACGGCCGAGCAGTGGCTCGGCCATGCCCACGCGGTACGCGAAGATGGCGCCGGTGCCGTCCGCGACGCGCGCCAGCGGGTGGCGTCCCTGCGTGACGCGCGGATCGCCGTGCTGCGCGATGCGGCCCTGCGCGACCTCGTGCGCGGCGACGGCCTGCGCGATGCACGGACACGGCTGGCCGACATCCTGCAGATCGCGCCGCCCGGGGATCCGGTCGCCGTGCAGTTGCGCCAGCGCATCGACCTGGCCACGCACTACGGCGCGTTCCGCCCGGGCCAGGTGTTCACCGACGCGCTGGCCGATGGCAGTCGCGGGCCGCAGATGGTGGTGGTGCCGCACGGCGCCTTCCATATGGGCGCGCCGGACAGCGAGCCGGACTCGTCTGATGCGGAGCGGCCGGTGCACTACGTGCGTTTCGACCGTGGCTTCGCCATGTCGCTGACCGAAGTGACCGTGGCCGAGTTCGGCCGCTTCGTCGCCCATGCCGGTGCACGGCCGCGCGCGACCCGGCGAGGCAACTCGATCGTGTACGACGAACGCAGCGGCAACTTCGCCCGGCGCAGCGGCGCGGACTGGCGTTCGGGATACGACGGCCGGCCGGCCGGGCAGGGCGACCCGGTACTGCACGTGAGCGTGCGCGATGCCGAAGCCTATGCGGCCTGGCTTTCGGACCAGACCGGCCGGCATTACCGGCTGCCGAGCGAGACCGAGTTCGAGTACGCGCTGCGCGCCGGCGAGCCGGCCCGCTTCCCGTGGGGGAACGCGGCCGTGCCGCCGGAAGGCAGCGGCAACTTCGCCGGCGGGAACGACGTCTCGCCGGGCGGACGGACCTGGAACAACGCCTTCGTCGGCTTCGGCGACGGCTACTGGGGGCCGGCGCCCGCCGGGCGTTTCGAGCCCAATGCATGGGGTCTTCACGACCTTGCCGGCAATGTCAGCGAATGGGTCGCCGACTGCTGGCACGCCAGCTACCGGCGGGCGCCTGCGGACGGTGCGGCGTGGTTCAATCCCGGGTGTCGTTCGCGCGTGGTGCGTGGCGGCGTCTGGGCCGGATCGCCGGCGCAGACCCGGTCGGCATGGCGGGCACCGATGGATTCGGACATGACCAGCGCGCGCATCGGCTTTCGCCTGGTGCGCGGCATCTGAGGCAGGAGGGAAGAATGCGCAACGATCCGTTCGGCGGTTCCGGCGAAGGGCAGGCTCCGCGGCGGCGTGGCGGCGGCATCGGCAACCTGCGCTGGCTGATCCTGCTCGGGTTCTTGGTCTACGGCGGCTGCTATTACTTCTCCAATCGCACCGAGGATCCGTATACCGGCGAAACGGTGCTGATCGACGGCTCGATCGGGCCGGAGCAGGAACGCGCGATGGGCCTGCAGGCCTACCAGGAGATCCTGTCGCAGGAGCAGCCGCTACCCAGGACCGACCAGACCGCGCAGCAGATCACCGCGATCGCGCAGCGCCTGATCGAGAAGGTCCCCGAGGTCACCGCGGCGCTGGCCGCCGAGCACGGCATGGCTGCGCCGGAGCACTGGCGCGAGTTCGAGTGGGACGTCAACGTGATTCCCTCCGAGCAGGCCAATGCGTTCTGCCTGCCCGGCGGCAAGATGGCCGTCTACACCGGCCTGATTCCCGTGGCACAGAGCCAGGACGCGATGGCGGTGGTGATGGGCCACGAGATCGCCCATGCGCTGCTGCGCCACGGCGCGCAGCGGATGAGCCAGCAGAAGCTGGCGCAGATCGGGCAGATGGCGGGCGCGGCCAGCGGCATGGATCCGCAACAGCAGCAGATGGTGATGGCGGCGATGGGTTACGGCTACCTGCTGCCGTATGCGCGCACCCACGAGACCCAGGCCGACGAGGTCGGGCTGATGCTGGCCGCGGCGGCGTGCTACGACCCCAACGAGGCGATCGGCCTCTGGGAGCGGATGAGCGAATCCTCCGGTGGCCAGGCGCCGCCCGAGTTCTCCTCGACCCATCCCAACCCCGGCACCCGCATCCAGACCCTGCAGTCGCTCATGCCCAAGGCGCTGGAATACCGGCAGAGCTTCTGCCGGCAGTAAAGGCAGGCACGGCCGCGACCGGCCCGTGGGGCTGGTCGGCCGGACAGGTATGCGAGCGAGCGTGATGTCTTGCTAGCGAGCGTGCGCGCCGCCAGCCGGTGCGGCCGGGCGCGCGATGGCCTGGTTCAGCGCCGCGGCTTGCCGCCCGTACCGGTGCCGGTGCCACGTTCCGGTTCGCCGCGCGGGGCGGCCGTGCCGGTGGGCCGGCCCAGGTTGCCGGCCAGCCCGCGCTGGAAGTCCTGCCACATTTCCAGGTTGCGCTCGGTCAGCTGGTTCATCGCCGTCCACGGCGTCTGCCCGAGCAGGTTGCCCATCTGCTGGCGGAAGGTCTGCTGCTGCTCGAGGAACAGCGTCATGCTGCGCTCGAGGTAGTTGCCCATGAAGCCCTGCAGCGAGTCGCCGTAGAAGCGGATGATCTGGCTCAGCAGCTGGGTGGAGAGCATCGGCTCGCCGTCCTGCTCCTGCTCGGCGATGATCTGCAGCAGGACCGAGCGGGTGAGGTCGTCGCCGCTCTTGGCGTCGCGGACCTCGAACGACTCGCCGTCGAGGATGAGCTGGCGCACGTCCTCGATGGTGATATAGCTGGAAATCTCGGTGTCGTAGAGCCGACGGTTCGGATATTTCTTGATGATGCGGATGGCAGCCATCGAGCGCTCGCAGACGGACTTCAAGTGGCGCCGAGCATGGCGCACCGCAGCAGCGCATGCAACTGCCGCAGGTCCGCCTTGACGGCTACCACCCCATATGGTGGCCGCCGTTGATATCCAGGTTGGAGCCGGTGATCCAGGCGGCCTGCTCGTCGACCAGGAAACCGACCGCGTATGCGATCTCTTCGGGCTTGCCCAGGCGGCCGGTCGGGATGTCCGCGGCGATCTTGGCGCGCACGTCCTCCGGCACCGCCATCACCATGTCGGTGGCGACGTAACCGGGCGAGACCGTGTTCACGGTGATGCCGAGCTTGGCGTTCTCGCGCGCAAGGGAGATGGTGAAGCCGTGCATGCCGGCCTTGGCGGCGGCGTAGTTGGCCTGGCCGTACTGGCCCTTGAGTCCATTGATCGAGCTGATCTGGATGATCCGGCCCCACTTGCGATCACGCATGCCGTCGATCACCGGGCGGGTGACGTTGAACACCGAGTTGAGGTTGGTGTTGATCACGTCGTTCCACTGGTCGGCCTTCATCTTGTGGAAGGTGCCGTCGCGGGTGATGCCGGCGTTGTTGATCAGGATCTCGACCGGCCCGAGCAACTGCTCGACCTCCCTGACCATCGCCTGCGCCTCGTCCGGCGAGGTGACGTCGCCCTTGACCAGGACGATGTCGTAGCCGTCGGCCTTCATCTGCGCCTGCCAGACCTTGGCCCGTTCTTCATTGCGGTAGTTGGTGGCGACCTTGTGGCCCATGTCGGCGAGCTTCTTGCAGATTGAAGTGCCGATACCACCGGTGCCGCCCGTGACGAGTGCGACGCGACTGCTCATGGTCAACCCCTCCCGAGGGTATTCAGGTCTATTCAGGATCCGTCGATCCCGTTGTAGTGGCAGCTTCATGAAAGTGCAAGCGCGCCGGAAGCCGTGAACCATCGAAGTGCGCGAGCGCGCACCGCAGCAGTGCATCGGGGCTGTTGGCGCCCCGCAATGGTGCCTGGTCCTGGCCGAGCAGGGCCCAGCACAGGCGCAGCGCGGGCAGGGGATCGGCCGGGTCCACCGGCAGTGCGGCGCTGGATTTGGAGAGCTTCCGTCCATCGGCGTCCAGCACCAGAGGGAGGTGCAGGTAGCGCGGCGTGGGCAGGTCCAAGGCACGCTGCAGCAGTATCTGGCGTGGGGTGGAGTCGAGCAGGTCGGCACCGCGGACGACATCGGTGATGCCCTGCGCGGCGTCGTCGACCACGACCGCCAGCTGGTAGGCCCAGTAGCCATCGGCGCGAAGCAGGACGAAGTCGCCGACCTCGCTGGCGACATCCTGCCGCACCTCGCCCTGCAGTCCGTCTTCGAAGCTGGTGAGGCCGGCGTCGTGCACGCGCAGGCGGAACGCGGGATGCGGCCGCGGGACGGTGGCCACGCACTGCCGGTGGATGCCGCCCTGCGTCGTCAGGTCGCTGCGGGTGCAGGAACAGGGAAAGGCGTGGCCGGCGGCGAGCAGGCGATCCAGCGCATCGCGGTACAGGGCATGGCGGTCGCTCTGCCGCACCGGCGGCTGGTCCGGCTCCAGCCCGAACGCCGCCAGGGTCGCCAGTTGCAGGTCGCTGGCCCCGGGCACCTCCCGCGGTGGATCGAGGTCTTCGATCCGCACCAGCCATTCGCCCCCGGCCTGGCGCGCCAGCAGCCAGCTGCCCAGCGCCGCCAGCAGCGAGCCCATGTGCAGGGGACCGGTGGGCGAGGGCGCAAAGCGGCCCCGGTAGCCATGCGCGTTGGGCAGGCGGGTGGAGGAAAGCAAAGGGGTCGGGGGCGCCGGGTCGTGCATCGATGCCATGGTCGCGGCGGCCGTGGCTTGATTTCAAGCCGCAGCGCACCCATTACGGCGGCGACAAGCCAATTGCGGAGACTTGCCCGTGTTCAGTCGTATCGCCCTGTTCCTTGCCACCAACCTGGCCGTGCTGTTCCTGGCCGGCATCATCATGTCGTTCCTGGGGGTCAATCCGAACCAGATGGGCGACCTGCTGGTGATGGCTGCGCTGTTCGGATTCGGCGGCTCCCTGGTCTCACTGCTGATGTCCAAGTGGCTGGCCAAGCGCGCGACCCGCGCCCAGGTGATCACCGAGCCGCGCAACGAAACCGAGCGCTGGCTGCTGGCGACCGTGCAGCGCCAGGCGCAGGCGGCCGGCATCGGAATGCCCGAAGTCGCGGTCTACGACGCGCCGGAGATCAATGCGTTCGCGACCGGCGCCAACCGCAACAACGCCCTGGTGGCGGTGTCCACCGGCCTGCTGCGGCAGATGCAGGCCGACGAGGCCGAGGCGGTGCTCGGCCATGAGATCGCGCACGTCGCCAACGGCGACATGGTGACCATGGCCCTGCTGCAGGGCGTGCTCAACACCTTCGTGATCGTGCTCGCGCGCGTGGTCGGCGGCATCGTCGACAGTTTCCTGTCCGGCAACCGCGAGGGTGGCGGCCGCGGGCTGGCCTACTTCGGCATCGTGATGGTGCTGGAGATGGTGTTCGGCCTGTTCGCGACCATGATCGCGATGTGGTTCTCGCGGCGACGCGAGTTCCGCGCCGATGCCGGCGGCGCGCAGCTGGCCGGACGGCAGAAGATGATCGCGGCGCTGGAAAGGCTCTCGCAGAACCATGGCCAGAGCACGCTGCCGGCCCAGGTCGAAGCGTTCGGCATCGCCGGTGGCATGGACCAGGGCCTGCGCAAGCTGTTCATGAGCCATCCGCCGCTGCCGGAGCGGATCGCCGCGCTGCGCGCATCCACCGCGGCCTGATCGCACTCTCCCTGCTGCACGACAGCCCGTCCTGGCCGAAACCGGGACGACGCGGAGCGCGGCATGTGCCTGGCCTGTGTACGCAAAGGCGCGGCGCCTGTCGGCTCAGCCGCTGGCGCCGTTCGTCACCTGGCTACATTCGCGTGCCGGCGTACCGGACAGCGTGAGCGTGGCGCCGCTTTCCCCGCTCCGGAACTCGTTGCCGTTCTCGTCCGCGTAGCGGGTCCCTGAGGTGGCCACCGACTGCGGCAGCGCGAGCTGGCCGCGCTCGTGGATCAGGGTCAGCGTCTGCGAGGCGGGATCCAGGCGCGCGGCCACGCGCTGGTCGCCGCATTGCCAGTGGGATTCGACCGGGGTGCCCGGATTGGGCGCGGCGGTGGCCGAGGCCGTGGGCTGTACGGGCGCCGGTGCCGGCGGACTGGCCTGCGCAGCGGGGCGCGGGACCACCGCTTCGGGTTCGGCAGGCCGGCATCCGGCCGCCAGCACCAGGATCAGGCCTGCGCCCGAGGCCATGGCGGCCAGGCGCGTCGCAGCAGCACCGCCACTCATGCTGACGCCGCCGGCTGCGCGTGGCGGCCTTCGGCGATCTCCTCCACGAGCTTCGCGCAGAACGCCGGCAGGTCCTTCGGCGTACGGCTCGTGACCAGCCCCTGGTCGACGACCACTTCGCGATCGACCCAGCGGGCCCCGGCATTCTCCAGGTCGCGATGGATGTTGGGGACCGAGGTCATCTCGCGTGACTGGACCACGCCGGCATCGACCAGCACCCACGGGCCGTGGCAGATCGCGCCCACCGGCTTGCCATCGTTGAAGAAGTCGCGGGTGAAGCGCAGTGCGTCTTCGTCGTGGCGCAGCGCGTCGGGATTGAACAGCCCCCCGGGAATGACCAGCGCGTCGTAGTCGGCGGCACGTGCGTCGGCCAGGTCGCGGTCGACCGGAACCGTCTGGCCACGATCGAAATGGCGGAAGCCCTGGATCGGACCGCGCTCGGGCGACACCACGTCGACCTGCGCCCCGTGTTCGCGCAGGGCGCGCATCGGCTCGAGCAACTCCGATTCCTCGAATCCGTCGCTGGCGAGGATGGCGATGCGCTTGCCGGTGAGGTGGCTCATCGTGTGCGGTTCCTGCGAATGGGGGTCCACAGCGTCGCCGAGCAAGCGCATGCCCGGCGCGAAGGCGATGTATGCGAAACATTAAACCGTGAGCCGCAGCACGCAGGATCAGGGTGTTTCCGGTTCGGCCGCCGGCTCCGCGTCGGTCGCCAGGCTGAAGCGGACCAGCAGGCCACGATGGTCCGAAGCCCACGTGCCATCGGCATCGGGCTCGGCGAAGAGCAGTTCGGCTTCGACCGGCCGCAGGCGTCCGCGTTGCGCGAATACATGGTCCACGCGCGCCGGTACGCTGAAGTAGGCCGGATTGAGCGTGCTCGATGCGGCGACATCCGCGTCGGGATGCAGCGCGCCCCAGGCGTCCTCCCAGCCCGCATGCAGCGCATCGAGCTCGGGCGCGGTCGCGTCGGCATTGAAGTCGCCGGCAATGAGGGAGGGCGCGTCGCCGGCCGTGGCATCGACGTACGCGAGCAGGTCGGCGAGCTGCTGGCTGCGCGTTGCGGCGCCGTCGGGCGCCCAGTACAGGTGCGTGAAGTACAGGTTCAACGGCTGGTCGCCGACCATCACGCGCGCGAATCCGGCGGTGCGATGGTCCTCCAGCGGATGCAGCATCGTTTCACCATCCTCCAGCATCTCCGTGCGGGTCAGCAGGGCGATGCCGTAGCGACGCTTGTGGCTGGGCGGGTCGGTGGTCACGAAGTGCGACTGGTAACCGAGCTCGCGTGCCAGCCAAGTGGCCTGGTTCGGCAGGCTTTCGTGCTGCAGTACTTCCTGCAGCGCGATCGCATCGGGTTGCAGGCGTCGCAGGGTCTCCACGATCTGGACGCGTCGACGCGGCCAGTCGTCGCGGTCGTGGTGCAGGTTGAGGGTGACCACGCTGAACCCGGGCGCCGCATCGGCCGGCGCCGTCGTGCCGTGCTCCAGGGCCCCTGCCAGCGCGGGCAGGGGCGCGGCGCACAGCAGCAGGCCCGAGTACACCAGCAGGCTGGCGGCGACGCGATGCAGGCGGTCCATGGCGTCCTCGACGCGGTCAGCGGGCCGGTGGCGGCTGGTCAAGTCGCAGGACAGGATACAGCCCGTAGCGTTCGTCCCAGGCCGTGTGCCGTCGGTAGAAGAAATCCAGGCGTGCGGCCGGATCGGCGGCGAACGCCGGGTCGGTGGCCACGCGGCGTTCGAATTCCGCGCGCAGCGCCGGATCGGCGGCCAGCATCTTCCGGGCCACGTCCTCGGCGACGTAGTCCTCCATGTACTCCTTGCGTTCGAACGCGATGTTGAAACCGCCCCAGGCGGCGAGCGAATCGGGTGCCTGCGGCTCGAGCAGGGCGAGCACCAGGCGTGAGAGCGGCTGGTCGACCGGGACGAACAGCGCACCGGGGCCGATGTCGCGCGGCTCGTCTTTCCATCCGCCCGCCAGCGCCAGCCGCTGGCGGCCTTCGGTGGAGGTGGCGTCGGTCTTGGAGGTGCCGGCGCGGAAAGCCTGGACCGGTGCATCCGGCCATGTCGCTTCCAGGCGACGGAAGGAAACACCATGGGCTTCCAGCGCGGGCTGCACGAATGCCACCCAGGCCGGTGGGACCAGATAACCGGCCCTGGGCGCGGTGGCCGTCAGCGCGGGAACCACGTGGTCGCGCAACGGCACGCGCCAGACCTGGGGGGTGGTTTCGTCGTAGCGGGTCATCAGCGCGCCGGAGACGTCCGACGGCGTGCGGGTGTAGGCGTAGCCGCGGAAATCGACGGTGCGCGATTCAGCGGTTGCCTTCCACGCCAGCGGCTCGTCCTGCCCGCCGAGGCGGGTTGCGCGCGCATCGGCCTCCAGCGCCGTGCGCCGCCATTGCGCGCCATGCAGCGCCATCTGCTCCAGCACCGAGACGATCGCGTTGCGGGTGCTGCGCACGCGCTCGGGGTAGGGCTTCCAGGAGTGCGTCTCGACCAGCATGCCCAGCCGGTTGCGCAGCAGGAAATAGCCGTGCGAGAAGCGCGGCGGCGCCACGCCGTCCTCGAAGCCCGACGCGGGATCGTCCTGGACCACGAACGAGGGGTAGAACCCCAGCGGCAGCGAACCCTCGCGCGCCGCATCGGCGATCACCGCGTCCCGCCACTGGCGGCCGACCTTGCGCAGGGCCGGGTCGCCGGCGTGCAGCGGCTCGACCTGGAACGAGATGTCGTGCTCGAACTGGGCACCGTTGGTGGCGTGCAGGTCGACCATGGCCAGAGGATCCCATTCCTGGACCAGGCGCAGCATCGCCCGCATTTCCGGCGCGTCGGCTTTCAGGTAGTCGCGGTTGAGGTTGAAGTTCTGCGCGGTGGTGCGCCAGCCCATTTCCACCGGGCCGCGCTGGTTGGGGCGGTTCCAGGCGCCGAAACGCTCGTGGCCGTCGACGTTGAACACCGGCACGAACAGCCACACGACCTTGTCGAGCACGCCCGGAGCGGCCTCGCCTTCCAGGATCTGGCGCATCGCCAGGAAGCCGGCATCCTTGCCGTCGATCTCGCCTGCGTGGATGCCGCCCTGGACCAGCAACACGGGCAGGCCGCGGCGGCGGGCTTCAGCAGGGTCGAAGGCGCCGGTCGCGGTCACGACCAGCAGCTGCATCGGGCGGCCTTCCGGCGTGGTGCCGAAGCTGCGCGCTACGACCCGGTCCGGATAGCGGGCCTGGAAGGCGGCGGCCAGCGCGGCGACCTCGTCGTAGCGGCCGGTGCGCTGGAAGCCGGAGCGTTCGGACACGGTCGAAAGCGGCTCGGCGGCGGCCGCGGCCCAGGCGGGCGCGTCGAAAGCGCAAGCCAGGCCGGCGAGGGCCAGGCAGGCCGCCACGGGGCGGGACATCAGGCGGGAGCGAGGCGACATCGGCGGCACCAGTGCGGGATGGCGCCATGATGCCAGCACGACGCGGCGCGGGCAGTGGTCGCGGCCCGCCGAACGGCCGGGCGGTTCCGGTGGGGCAGGGCGATCAGGTACCCTCGACTTCTTTTGCAGCACGACCTAGATGAGCACGACGACCGCGGACCAAGGGCGCATGCCGCGCCAGATCTCCTACATCATCGGCAACGAAGCCTGCGAGCGCTTCAGCTTCTACGGGATGCGCAACATCCTGGTGCCGTTCCTGATCAGCTCGATCCTGCTGGCCTACCTGCCCGAGGGCCCCCAGCGCGACGGCGCCGCCAAGGACATCTTCCACACCTTCGTCATCGGCGTGTACTTCTTCCCGCTGCTCGGTGGCTGGCTGTCGGACCGGTTCTTCGGCAAGTACCACACGATCCTCTGGTTCTCGCTGATCTACTGCGCCGGCCACGCCTGCCTGGCGATGTTCGAGAACAACGCGACCGGCTTCTACACCGGCCTGTTCCTGATCGCGCTGGGCTCGGGAGGCATCAAGCCGCTGGTGGTGTCGTTCTGCGGCGACCAGTTCGACCAGAGCAACAAGTCCAGGGCCAAGGTCGTCTTCGACGCGTTCTACTGGATCATCAATTTCGGCTCGTTCTTCGCTTCCCTGCTGGCGCCGCTGTTCCTGCGCCACTGGGGCCCGGCGGTCGCCTTCGGCATCCCCGGCGTGCTGATGTTCATCGCCACCTTCGTGTTCTGGCTCGGACGCCGGCATTACGTCAACGTGCCGCCCTCGGGCAACGATCCGCACAGCTTCTTCGAAGTGGTCAAGACCGCACTGCGCGCGCAGGCGCCCGGGCGCGGCCGTCCGGGCCATGCGGTGGCGATGTCGGGCGTGGTGCTGGCCGTGGCGCTGCTGGGGCTGTGGGCGCTTTCGCTCGGTGGACTGGCGCCGTCGTGGTGGCCGGACTTCGGCTTCGTGATCTCCGCCTGCCTGGCGCTGGGCGTGGTGATCGCGCTGGGCGGCTGGGGCGCGTCGATGCAGCTGGAGCGCGCGCGCGGCGCGCATCCGGATGCGGCGGTGGACGGCGTGCGCGCGGTGCTGCGGATCCTGATCGTGTTCGCGCTGGTGACCCCGTTCTGGTCGCTGTTCGACCAGAAGGCCTCGACCTGGATCATCCAGGGCCGGGAGATGGTCATCCCGCACGCGTCGACCTGGTGGCCGAGCTGGCTGATCCAGGACGCGGCACAGATGCAGGCGCTGAACCCGTTGCTGGTGATGCTGCTGATCCCGTTCAACAACATCGTGCTCTATCCGCTCCTGCGCCGCATGGGCTGGGAGCCCACCGCCCTGCGGCGGATGGGGTGGGGCATCGCCATTTCCGGCGTGTCGTGGATCGTGGCCGGCGCGTTGCAGTTGTGGCTGGACGGCGGCGAGCAGGTCTCGCTGACCTGGCAGGCCCTGCCCTACCTGCTGCTGACCTTCGGCGAGGTGCTGGTCTCGGCCACCGCGCTTGAGTTCGCCTACAGCCAGGCGCCGCACGCGATGAAGGGCGTGATCATGGCCTTCTGGTACCTGACCAGCACCTTCGGCAGCCTTTGGGTACTGCTGACCAATTTCGGTGTGCGCAACGAGGCGGTGCTGAGCCGCATCGCCGGCACCGGGCTCAGCGAGAACGCGTTCCTGATGTTCTTCTTCGCCGGCTTCGCGTTCGTGGCCGCGCTGGCGTTCGCCGCCTACGCGCGCCGCTATCCGATGCAGGACAACTACCGGATCGCCTGAGGATCGCCATGTCGTCTCCCGTGACCCTCGTCCTGATCGCGATCACCGCGCTGGTGTCGTGGCTGGCGTTCAAGGACCGGCGCGTCGTCGACCGGCTGATCCTGTGGCCGCCGGCCGTGTCCAAGCGCCACGAGTACTGGCGCCTGGTCAGCTACGGCTTCCTGCACGCGGACCTGCCGCACCTGCTGTTCAACATGGTCACCCTGTTCTTCTTCGGGCGGATGATCGAACAGGTGATGCTGAAGATCACCGGCAGCCCGCTGACCTATCCGCTGTTCTACCTGGCGGCCCTGGTGGTCTCGATCCTGCCGAGCTACCTGAAGAACCAGAAGAACCCCAGCTACTTCAGCCTGGGCGCCTCGGGCGCGGTGTCGGCGGTGCTGTTCGCCTTCATCCTGCTTTCGCCGTGGTCGCTGATCTTCGTGTTCTTCATTCCGGCGCCGGCGATCCTGTACGCGGTTTTCTACGTCGGCTACAGCATCTGGATGGACCGCAAGGGCGGCGACCGGATCAACCACAGTGCGCACCTGGCTGGTGCGGCGTTCGGCGTGATGTTCATGCTGGCGATGGAGCCGCGGGTGTGGGAGGTCTTCCTGGAGCAGCTGCTGAATCCGCGTTTCGGTTGATGCGCCACGCTCACCCGGCGTGAATGCCGGGCGTGCAACGGTGTCCCGTACCCACGTTGATGGAGGCGGAGATGGCAACCCGGAGCACGCGAACCCCGACCCGCAAGACCCGCACGTCCAAGACCGTTGCGCCGATCCGCAAGGCGGCGAAGAAGGTGGCCAGGAAGGCCGCGACGAAACGCGCACCGGCATCGAAGGCCGTGGCTGGCCGGAAGACCGCCGGAGCGACCCCGGCGGCGCGGAAGGCGGCGGCGAAGAGGGTGGCGGTCAAGGCGCCTGCAGCCAAGAAGTCGATTGGCCGCAAACCTGTCGCGACGAAGGTTGCCAAGCGGGTCGCGAAGAAGGCGGCACCGACCAGGCTCGCTGCGAAGCGCACGGCTGCGGCGAAGGGTGCGGCCAGGAAGGCGCCGGCGAAGAGGGTTGCAACGAAGAAGGTTGCAACGAAGAAGGCCGCGACCAAGAAGGTCGCAGCGAAGAAGGTCGCAGCGAAGAAGGTCGCAGCGAAGGTCACGGCCCGGCAGACGGCGCCGAAGAAGGCCGTCGCCCGCAAGACCGCGGCCAGGAAGCCGGTCGCGGGCAAAGTGGCGGCGAAGAAGGCGATTGCCGCGACCCTTCAGGCCGCTCCAGTGACGAAGACGCCAGCCGCGCGCACGCGTGCCGCGAACAAGCCTGCTGCACCGCGCCCGGGCCGTCGCCCGCGCGCCCCGGCGCTGACACCCGAACTGGCATTGGCGCGGACCCGTGAGTTGTTGCAGGCCCACCAGGAGCAGGCGCGCCACACGCCGCCGTGGCGGATGCTGGAAGAGCCGCATGCTGCGCACACAGCCAGCAGCGACGGCCATGCGCCGGCGGACGTGGAGGCCAAACTCCAGGAGCTGCACGCCGGCGAAAGCCGGATGCGGGCGATCCATGGCAGCAGCAGCACCCACGACCGGCGCAACCAGCGCAAGCGCGACCACCGGTGAAGTAAAAAGGGCAGCCCCGCCGCCGACGGGACTGCCCCCGGACGGATCGCGTGTTCCGCGCTCCGTCCTCCCCCTTGCAGCTGTGTCAGGCGACGACCGAGTAGGCGCTCTTGAGTCGCTCGTAGACCACGCTATCGAGCTGCTCGAACTCCCAGCCATCGGTGTGGCCGTTGACCACGAGCTGGTAGAGGCCTTCGAGCAGGGAGAAGTCGCTGGAGAAATCGTTCGGGCTGGAATGTTCGAATGCGTTCATGGCTGAGGCTCCTTGCAAACTGGGCGTCGAATTCCGATGGATGAACCAACGCATAACCCGTGCCAACCCTCCCGGGGCCCCGTATCCCCTCGTTCAGCAATGTCGTCACCCGCCTTTGCGGGGCCGGACGCCAGAATGTGACGTACTGCGTCGCCTTTTGCCGTCCTCCCGGAGCCGCCATGACCGAATCGCCGTCGCCCATCCACCACGACCCCGCCCGCCAGCGCTTCCGCCTGCTGGACGATG
Source organism: Pseudoxanthomonas daejeonensis (assembly GCF_010093205.1). Lineage (GTDB taxonomy): Bacteria > Pseudomonadota > Gammaproteobacteria > Xanthomonadales > Xanthomonadaceae > Pseudoxanthomonas > Pseudoxanthomonas daejeonensis. Next base: position 93,360 of record NZ_PDWN01000013.1, on the reverse strand, counting down.
GGCACGAGGCCGAGCTGACCTACCACCTGCGGGACGCAGGTCCGGGGGGCGGCGGTCAGGTCATGGTGATCGACCATACCGGCGTGCCCGCCGCGATCGGCGGCCGTGGCATTGCCGGCCGGCTGGTGCAGGCCGCCTTCGAGCACGCCCGGGGGGCAGGGTGGCGGGTGCTCCCGGCCTGTTCCTATGCGGAGGTCTGGATCACCCGGCATCCGGAATACACTGACTTGCTCGCCGCCTGAACCTACGACCGGCGCGCCTGGTCCTCCAGGTTCCCGCCCATGCACCGGGGAGTACCTCATGAAACCTGCCGCCCTCAACCGACGCACGGCCGCCACGGCGCTGTTGCTCGTCGCCCTGGCAGCCTGCCAGCGCGATGCGGCGCCGGTGACGGAAGCGCCCGCTTCGCCGGCGGCCGCAGCCGGTACCGATGGCATCGCCGCGACTCCGGAGCCGGCCGCTACGGCAGCGCCCGGGCTGGTCGACGTGATCGAGACCGACCCGCGTTACGTGGTCGGGATCAGCTATCCACCCGCCGCCGCGGCCGATCCGGGACTGGCCAAGGCGCTGCATGACTATGCCGAGGCCTCGCGTGCCGAGCTGATGCAGGCGGTCGGCGGGCTGGATGCCGCACCGACGGCGCCTTACGAACTGTCGCTCGGGTTCCGCGAGCTGATGCGGACCGCCGATGTGGTCGCGGTGGCCGCCGATGGCAGCCTGTACACCGGTGGCGCCCACGGCCAGCCACTCGTGGCGCGCTTCGTCTGGTTGCCGGGCGAGCAGCGCATGCTGACCTCCGATGCCCTGCTGGCCACGCCGGCCGACTGGCGCCCGGTCGCCGACTACATCGGCGAACAGCTCGGTGCCGCCGCGCACACCCGTGCCGCCGACGAGGCCCTGGACCCGGCCGATCGCCAGCGCCTCCTGTCCACGGCACTGAAGATGATCGACCAGGGCACCGAGCCGCAGCCGCAGAACTTCGCGCAGTTCGAACCGGTGGCGGCTGCAAATGGCCGTATCGCGGCCCTGCGTTTCGTGTTCCCGCCCTACCAGGTCGGTCCCTATGCCGATGGCGTGCAGAACGTCGAGGTGCCCGCCGCGGTACTGCGGCCGCACCTGGCAGAGGGCGTCCGCGGACTGTTCGTGGAGTAGGCGTGCCATGCCGGGCGCCGATTCCCGCGCACGCCGCCGGATCGAGGCGCTGCTGGGCGAGGCCGGGGTGCGCATCGGCGGCAACCGCGACTGGGATCTGCAGGTCCACGACGAGCACCTCTACGCGCGGCTGCTGGCGCAGGGTTCGCTGGGGCTGGGCGAGTCATACATGGATGGCTGGTGGGATGCGCGTTCGCTGGACGGCCTCCTGTGCCAGCTGATGCAGGCGCGACTGGACCAGCGCGTGCACGGCCTGGCCGAGATCGGCGACGCGCTGCTGGCCCGACTGTCGAACCGCCAGTCGCGGGGACGCAGTGGCGAGGTCGGTCGCCGGCACTACGACCTGGGCAACGACCTCTACGCGGCCATGCTCGGGCGCCGGCTGGTCTACAGCTGCGGATACTGGCGCGAAGCCGACGGGCTGGATGCAGCGCAGGAAGCCAAACTGGACCTGGTCTGCCGCAAGCTCGAGCTGCGGCCTGGCATGCGCGTACTCGACATCGGCTGCGGCTGGGGCGAGGCGCTGAAGTATGCGGTCGAGCGGTATGGGGTGAGCGGTGTCGGGGTAACCATCTCGCAGGCGCAGGCGGATTACGCCAGCCGGCTGTGCGCCGGGTTGCCGGTGCAGATCCGGTTGCAGGACTACCGCGACCTGCGCGAGCCGTTCGACGCGGCGTTCTCGATTGGCATGTTCGAGCACGTGGGCGTCCGCAACTATCGCGGCTACTTCGAAGTGGTGCGGCGCTGCCTGCCCGACCAGGCGCTGTTCCTGCTGCATACCATCGGCGGGAACATATCCTCGAACCACACCGACCCGTGGATCGCGCGCTACATCTTCCCCAATTCGATGCTGCCGTCCGCCGCGCAGGTGGCACGGGCCAGCGAGGGCCTGTTCGTGGTCGAGGACTGGCACAACTTCGGCAGCGACTACGACCGCACCTTGCAGGCGTGGCGCGCGAACATCGAAGCGGCCTGGGACCGGCTGGACCCGCGCTACGACGAACGCTTCAGGCGGATGTGGCGGTTCTACCTGTCCGCCTCGATGGCGGCTTTCCGCAGCCGCCGGACCCAGTTGTGGCAGGTGGTGATGTCGCCACGCGGGGTGCCGGGCGGGTACGTCGCACCGCGCTGAGCATGCAGGCGAATACAACGCCGACGGCTGCGGTCCGGAGGACATGCAGCGCGCTGTTTTTTCCGCTTCATTCGCCTGCCGGGCGGAGCGCCGTTTTGCACATGCGCAAGCACGCCGGGCTGAGCGGTGAGGATCCCGTGGCCAAAAAAGCGCCAACCATCTTGACAGCCCCGCCACGCCTGCGGCGTCGCCGCTTATCCACAGCTTCGTGCAGCGATCATCCACACCGCCTGTGGAAAACCCCGGGTACGCACGGACAAGGCTGCGGCCGGAAACGACTGCGCCACCCGAAGGTGGCGCAGCGCGATGCCGCGGTGGACCTGGATCAGCGCGGGGGCGCGGAATCCAGGCCGCGCTTGGCCAGCAGCGGCTCGATCTTCGGATCGTGCCCGGCGAAGTCGCGGAACAGCTGCAGGGCGTCCTTGCTGCCGCCGCGCGAGAGCAGGGTGGCGCGGAAACGGTCCCCGTTCTCGCGCTTCAGGCCGCCATTGGCGCGGATCCACTCCTGGGTGTTGGCGTCCAGCACCTCGGACCAGATGTAGGCGTAGTAGCCGGCCGCGTAGCCGCCCATGATGTGGCTGAAGTACGGGGTGCGATAGCGCGGCGGGACCGGGCGGAAGTAGATCCCGTCGCCCTTCAGCGCATCGGCCTCGAACTGCATCACGCCGGCGGCGGCAGGCACCTGGTCGGCGCCGATCTGGTGCCAGCGCTGGTCGAGCATGGCCGCACCCAGGTACTCGGTGGTCGCGAAGCCCTGGTTGAACTTGCTCGCGGCCAGGACCTTGTCCAGCAGTGCCTGCGGCATCGCTTCGCCGGTCTGGTGGTGCTTGGCGTAGTTGGCCAGGATCGACGGCCAGTCGGCCCACATCTCGTTGACCTGCGAGGGGAACTCGACGAAGTCGCGCGGCACCGCGGTGCCGCTGAAGTACGGGTACTCCACGTCCGAGAACATGCCGTGCAGCGCGTGGCCGAACTCGTGGAACATCGTGGTGACCTCATCCCAGGTCAGCAGCGTGGGCTGGCCGTCGGCCGGCTTGGTGATGTTCTGGTGGTTGGCCACGACCGGCTGGGTGCCGCGCAGCCCGGACTGCGAGACGTAGGCGTTCATCCACGCACCGCCGCGCTTGGACTCGCGCGCGTAGGGGTCGAAGATGAAGATCGCCAGCTGCTTGCCGTCGGCGTCGAAGACGTCGTAGGTCCAGGTATCGTCGCGATACCTGGGCAGGTCGGTGCGTTCCTTGAAGGTGATCCCGTAGAGCTGGGTGGCGGCGAAGAACACGCCGTTCTCCAGTACGTTCTTCATCTCGAAGTACGGCTTGAGCTGGGACTCGTCGAAGTCGTACTTGGCCTGGCGCACCTTCTCGCTGTAGAACGCCCAGTCCCACGGCTCGAGCTTGAAGGTCGGCTCGCCCTTGGCGGCCTGCTCCTGGTCGATCATCTTCTGCAGCTCGGCGGCTTCGCGCGTCGCGTTGGCGACCGCGGCCGGGGCCAGCTTGCCGAGCATGTCGTTGACCGCCTCGGGGGTCTTGGCGGTCGAGTCGGCCAGCGAATAGGCGGCGTGGTTCGGGAAGCCCAGCAAAGCGGCGCGTTCGGCGCGCAGCTTCATCACCTGGGACACGATCCCGGTGTTGTCGAACTCGTTGCCGCGGCTGCCGCGGGCGACGGAGGCCTCGAAGATCTTCTGCCGCGCGTCGCGGTTGCTCAGGTAGGTCAGCGGCGGCTGGCCGGTGGTGTTGAGCAGGGTGACGACGTACTTGCCCTCGACGCCACGCTTCTTGGCTTCGTCGGCGGCGGCGGCGACCTGGGCATCATTGGAGCCGGCCAGTGCTTCGGCATTGTCGAAGGTCACGGCGGAGGCATTGACCTCGTTGAGCACGTTCTGGTCGAACTGGGTGCCCAGCGTGGCCAGCTGGGCGTTCATGTCCTTCAACTTCGCCTTGTCGGCGTCGGACAGCTTGGCGCCGGCGCGGACGAAGTCGGTGTAGTAGCGCTCGACCAGGCGCACGCCCTCGGCGTCCAGGCCCAGGCCTTCGCGCTGGTCGTAAAGGGACTGCACGCGGGCAAAGAGTTTCCCGTCCAGGTAGATCGCGTCGCGGTGGGCGGCGAACTTCGGCGAGTAGTCGGCGTCGAGCTTCTTGCGCGCGTCGTTGGTGTCGGTGCTGGACAGGTTGAAGAACACCGTGGCCGCGCGGTCCAGGACCTGGCCGCTGTTCTCCATCGCCAGGATCGTGTTGTCGAAGGTCGGGGCCTCGGCATTGTCGGCGATCGCCGCGACTTCCTTCAGCTGTTCGGCCATGCCGGCGTCGAAGGCCGGGCCGAAATCGGCGTCCTTGATCCGGTCGAAGTGCGGGTAGTGCAGCGGCAGGTCGCTCTGCACGAAGAACGGGTTGTCCTGCGTGGCCGGCGCGGCGGTTTCGGCCGTGGCGGCCGAGCCGCTGGCGGGCGCGTCGGTGCGGTTGCAGGCGGTCATGCCAAGTCCAAGGGCGGCGGCGAGCGCCAGGTAGAGGCCGGTCTTCTTCATTACAACGGATCCTGCGGGGATGATTCCTCTGAATCTAACCCGCGGCCGGGAGCCGGCGCCTGTGACGAAAGGCAGGGGCGACCGTCAGAGCGTCTCAAATTGACGTGCGATCCATGCCGCCTGGTAGGCCAGTCCGAGGCTGACGAAGGCGCCATGGAACCGGGGGCTCCGGGTCAGCATGGCGATGCCGCACAGGACGATGTAGGCCAGGTTCCGCACCAGGAACTCGTTGCCGAAACTGTGGAAGTACGCCGGTCCCTTGATCCAGGTGTCCACCATGTCCACCGCATAGGCCAGCGCCAGCAGGCCGAAGAACCATTGCCGGCGGGCATAGAAGTATTCGCGGTAATCGGGGTATTCGCTGGCGCTGTCGGAGAACACAAGCGCGCACAGCAGGTACAGCAGCAACGCGTACAGGGTCACGAACAGGTACAGGTTGAAGTTCCATTCGACCAGGTGCCCCAGCCGGAACTGCCACCACCAGAAATGGATCAGGAACAGGAACATCGACAGCGCCCAGCCCAGGTGCACCCAGTAGATGCGCTTGCGTTTCGGGTTCTCGATCAGTTGGCGAAATGGCGCAGCAGGTGGGTCAGTCCCAGGCCGACGATCATCCCGAGCACGATGCGGATGTGTACGTAGAGCGATGCCATCTGGGCGGTGTCGTGAGGGGCCTGCATGACGGCTCCTGTGGCGGGGGCTACGATCGTCGCCAAGAGTAGGGCATCGGGCCGTCGCGCGTGGCCCCGCACGAGGCCGGCTATGCTTGCGGCGTCCCGGCCACCGCGATCCCCCATGACCCGCTTCCACGATTTCTCGGCGATCGACATCGACGGCCACGAGCGCGCCCTTTCCGAATTCGCCGGCCAGGTCCTGCTGGTCGTCAACGTGGCGTCGCGTTGCGGCTTCACCCCGCAGTACGCGGGACTGGAGCGGTTGTGGCGGGAGCGTGGCGAACGCGGCCTGTCGGTGCTGGGATTCCCCTGCGACCAGTTCGGCCGCCAGGAGCCCGGCGATGAAGCGCAGATCCGCGATTTCTGCGCGCTGAACTACGGGGTGACCTTTCCCATGTTCGCCAAGGTCGAGGTCAACGGCCCCGGGTCGCACCCGTTGTGGCAGTGGTTGCGTCGAGAGAAGCGCGGCTTCCTCGGCTTCCTCGGCGATGGTGCGATCAAGTGGAACTTCACCAAGTTCCTGGTCGGTCGCGACGGCCGGGTGCTGGCGCGCTATGCGCCGAACCAGAAGCCCGAATCGCTGGCCTCGGATATCGACCGGGCGCTGGCGGAGCCGCGTAGCGGTTGAGGCCGGTTCGACTCCCTGCGGCGGGTGGCCGTAGCCGAGGGTCGCGCCTTGACCTCGTCCGGCGGCAGCGAAACGACTTCTTCCATGATCCCGCACAGCACGCGCCCTGGGGCGGCGCGCGGGGCTACTTCTCGACGAAGGCGCGCTCGAACACGTACTGGCCGGCGGTGCCGATGCGCGGTGAGGCGGTGAAGCCGCGTCCGTCGAGCAGGCTGCGGAAGTCGGCCAGCATCTGCGGGCTGCCGCAGATCATCGCGCGGTCGTGCTCCGCATCCAGCGGGTCCAGGCCCAGGGTGCGCATCATCTCGCCACTGGCCATCAGGTCGGTCAGGCGGCCATGGTTGGGGAACGCCTCGCGACTGACTGCCGGGTAATAGAGCAGCTTCTCGCGCAGGACGTCGCCGAGCAGCTCGTGGTTCGGCAGTTCCTTCTCGAAATAGTCGCGGTAGGCCAGGTCGCCGATGCTGCGCACGCCGTGGCACACGACCACGCGCTCGAAGCGCTCGTAGGTCTCCGGGTCCTTGACCACCGACAGCCACGGCGCCAGGCCGGTGCCGGTGCCCAGCAGGTACAGGTTGCGCCCCACGTGCAGGTCGCTGATCAGCAGCGTCCCCGTGGGCTTGCGACCGACCAGCACCGTGTCGCCGGGCTGGATGTGCTGCAGGCGCGAGGTCAGCGGGCCGTTGGGCACCTTGATGCTGAAGAACTCCAGCTGCTCTTCCCAGTTCGCGCTGGCGATCGAATAGGCGCGCAGCAGCGGCTTGCCGCTGTCGGTGGCCAGGCCGATCATCACGAACTGGCCGTTCTCGAAGCGGAAACCGTCGTCGCGCGTGGTGGTGAAGCTGAAGTAGTCGTCGGTCCAGTGACGGACGTCGAGCACCGTTTCGGTGCCGTAGGCAGAGGACATCGGGGCGTGGGCGCAGGGGGATATTCGCTGCGTATTGTAGCCGACCGCCGTCCCGCGGCCTTGCGCAGGATCAGGGCGGGATCGGGATACCGGCTCCGGGCCGGGCAGGCTGCCCGGCGACGGAGCGTTGCCGTGGACCGCTCAGCCCTGCGGCGGTACCAGCTTCAGCAGCTTGCCGTCTTCCTCGTCGGTGACCAGGTAGACGTTGCCGTCGGCGGCCACGCGCACATCGCGGATGCGCTCGCCGACGTCCTGCAGCAGGCGCTCCTCGCCCACGACACGGTCGCCCTCCAGCTGCAGGCGGATCAGGTTGCGCTGTGCGAGGGCGCCCAGGAACAGGCTGTCGTTCCACGGCTTGCCCGGCTGCCCGGTGTAGAACGCCATGCCCGACAGGCCCGGCGAAACCTCGAACACGTGGTGGGCCGGCGCCATGCCTTCCTTTTCCTTGCCCACCGCCTCGGGGATCGGCTGGCCCGAATAGTTGATGCCATGGGTGACGACCGGCCAGCCGTAGTTGGCGCCGGGCTGCGGCAGGTTGATCTCGTCGCCGCCGCGCGGACCGTGCTCGACTTCCCACAGCTTGCCGGTGCGCGGGTCGAACGCCAGGCCCTGCGAGTTGCGATGGCCATAGCTCCAGATTTCGGGACGTGCGCCGGCCTGGCCGACGAAGGGGTTGTCCTCCGGAACGCTGCCATCGAGGTTCAGCCGGACCAGCTTGCCCTGCAGCTTGTCCAGCTCCTGCGACATCGTGCGCATGGTGCGCTCGCCCTGGCTGATGAACACATGGCCCTGGTTGTCGAAGGCGAAGCGCGAGCCGTAGTGGTTCTCGGCGTTGACCTTGGGCTCCTGCCGGTAGAACACCGTCACGTCGCTGAGTCCGGTGTCGCCGAGCGTGGCGTAGGCCGCTGCCGTGCCCGACACGCCGCCGTCGCCGGGTTCCGCATAGCTCAGGTAGATGCGCCGGCTCTGGGCGAAGTCCGGGGCCAGGGCCACGTCGAGCAGGCCACCCTGGCCGCGCGCGACCACCGTCGGCACGCCGGCCAGCGGCGCCGATACGCTGCCATCGGCAGCCACATGGCGCAGGTTGCCGCCGCGTTCGGTGACCAGGAAGCCACCGTCAGGCAGTGGCGCCAGCGCCCAGGGATGCGACAGGCCGCGGGCCACCACGCTCAGCTGAAGGTCGCCCTTTTCGCTGCTGACGGTACGCGCCGGTTCCGCCGTCGCAGGCCCCGGAGTGGCCGCGGGCTCCTGTGCCGGCTTGCAGGCCGAAAGCAGGGCGGCGACGGTGAGCGCGGAGGCGAGGGCCGAAACGGTGGCGGTGCGGGAAGGCAGGCGCATGACGGGCATCCTGTCGTGACTAAGGGCCGTCAACGATAGCCGGCGGCCTGCAGTTCGAACAACTCCGCGTAACGGCCACCCTGGGCCATGAGTTCCTGGTGCGTGCCACTGGCCTCCACCCTGCCGCCGGCCAGGACCAGGATCCGGTCGGCCATGCGCACGCTGGAGAAGCGGTGCGAGATCAGCACCGCGGTACGCATGTGCGACAGCTCCTTGAAGCGCTGGAACACCTCGAACTCGGCGCGAGCGTCCAGCGCCGCGGTCGGCTCGTCGAGGATCATGACCTGCGCGTCGCGCATGTAGGCGCGGGCGATGGCGAGCTTCTGCCACTGCCCGCCGGAGAGGTCCACGCCGTTCTTGAAGCGACGGCCGATCACCTGGTCGTAGCCCTGCGGCAATGCGCCGATCAGTTCGTCGGCCATCGCCCGGCGCGCCGCCTCGCGGATGCGCGTGTCGTCGTCCATGGCCTCGATCCGGCCCACGCCGATGTTCTCGCCGGCCGACAGGTGGTAGCGGACGAAATCCTGGAAGATGACGCCGATGTTGGCGCGCAGGTCGTCCAGGTCGTAATCGCGCAGGTCGCGGCCGTCGAGCAGGATGCGGCCCTCGTCGGGCTCGTACAGCCGCGCCAGCAGTTTCACCAGCGTGGTCTTGCCGGCGCCGTTCTCGCCCACCAGGGCAAGTACCTCACCTGCGCGCAGCTCGAATTCCAGGCCGCGCAGCGCCCATGATTCGGCGCCGGGATAGCGGAAGCCGACGTTCTCGAAGACGAACCCCCGCGCGATCGGGCGCGGTACCGGCAACGCATCCGGCCGCGACGCGATCTCCGGCTTGATCTCGAAGAACGAGTACAGGTCGTCCAGGTAGAGCGCCTGTCCGGCGACCTGCGAGAACCCGACCAGCAAGCCTTCCAGCAACTGGCGCAGGCGACGGAAGCTGCCGGCCAGGAAGGTCAGGTCGCCGATGCTGAAGTCGCCCTTCACGGTGCGCCAGGCGATGTAGCCGTAGGCGACGTAGTAGCCCAGCGTGCCCAGCGCCGCCAGCATCGCGCCCCACAGCGCGCGCCGGCGCGCCAGGGCGCGGTTGGCGAGGTAGAACTTCTCGGCCAGCACGCGGTAGCGGTCGATCAGGAAGCGGTGGAGGTTGAAGATCTTCACCTCCTTGGCCGTTTCCACGCTGGCGCCGGTCTGGCGGAGGTATTCGAGCTGCCGGCGTTCGGGCGTCCACTGGAAGTTGAGCGAGTAGCCCAGGGCGTTGAAGTGCGCCTCGCCGACGAAGGCCGGCACCAGCGCGACCGCCAGCAGCAGGATCAGCCAGGGCGCGTAGACCAGCAGGCCGGTGGCGAAGGCGATCACCGTGATCGCGTCCTGGGCCTGGCCGAACAGCTGGCTCATCAGGTTCATCCGGCTCATGGTCAGCCGCCGGGCGCGGTCCAGCTTGTCCTGCAGGTCCGGATCCTCGAAGTCCTCCAGGTCCAGGGTGGCGGCGTGTTCCATCAGGCGCACGCTGCTGGCGTTGGTGAACAGCTCCGAGAGCAGGCCGTCGGCATAGCTGACCAGCCGCCCCAGCAGGTCCGACACCACCGCCAGCGCGAGCTCCAGGCCAAGCAGCCACAGCAGGTGGTCGAGCTGGCCACCGCGCAGGGCCTCGCCCAGGCCGTCGAACTGCAGGCCGAGCCCGACCAGCCGGATCGCCTCGTCGATGATCAGCTTGCCGATGTACAGGATGACCACCGGCATCAGCGCGCGGACCAGCCGCAGGCCGAGGCTGGCCAGGGTCAGCGCGGGGCTGGTCCGCCAGATCTGGCGCAGGAACGGCGGCAGGTTGCGCAACGCGTCGAAGCGCTCGCGCAGGCTCGGATTGCCGCGCTCGCGGCGGGGCTTGGGTGAAGCGGGCGGTGGTGCGCTGGCCATGCGGGCATTGTGCCGCGCCGGGGCGGGGGCTGTTGTCACGGCCCGTGGCCGGGCAATGCCGCGACCATGCAGGCCATCCGCGCCACATGCTGGTGGCCTGGAAAGCAGAAGGCCCGCTTTCGCGGGCCTTCGCTCGTGACGCGGGTGCTTGAGACTCAGTGCACGCCGTGCAGGTCGCGCAGCTGGGTCGGACGCGAGGCGAAGAACGCAGCCAGGTCGGCGATGTCCTGGTCGCTCAGGCCGGTGGCCTGCGGCGTCATCAGCGCATGCTGGCGCTCGCCCTTGCGGTACTGCTGCAGGGCGTGGGCGATGTAGTCGGCGTACTGGCCGCCCAGCTTCGGGTAGGCGGCATCGATCGGCGCATTGCCATCGGGGCCATGGCAGTCGATGCAGCTCTGGCCGGTGGCCTTGCCCTTGGCATTGGCGAGCTGCTCGCCCACGGCGATGCGGCCGTCAGGCAGGCCCGCCGACGAGCTTTTCGCGGCCTGGGCTTCACCTTCGGCGGCGGAATGGGAGCTGTCCTGCCCGGAACAGGCCGCCAGGAGCAGGGCGGTGGTCAGGGCGATGGCGAGACGCGTTGAGGTCACGGCTGTCGGCATGGGTGGCGGCTGCTTACTTGAGGGTGGACAGGAAGGCGGCGATGTCGGCGATGTCCTGGTCCGAGAAACTCTGGGCCTGGGCCTGCATGGTCGGGTGCTTGCGCTTGCCCTGCTGGTATTCGTGCAGCGCCTGGGCCAGGTATTCGGCCGACTGGCCGCCGATCAGCGGCACCTTGAAGCTCGGGTAGGCGTTCTTGTAGCCGGTGATGCCGTGGCAGCCCTGGCAGGTATAGGCCAGCTGGCGTCCGGTCTCGGCGTTGCCGACCGGCGCTGCCGGGGCGGCGGGCGCAGCAGCGGCGACAGGTTCGGTGGGGGCCGGCGCGGGAGCCGGCGGAGCGGCCTCCTGGGCGAGCGCGGCGAAGGGCAGGGCGGTGAGCAGGGCAAGGCAGGCGGCTAGCGGCAGCGGGCGCATCATTCGGTGGTCCGGGGTCGGTCGCGGTAAGTGGGCTGGTCATGCTGGCGCAGCCGGTGAGGGCGACGCCTGTCATGAAGCAGCCGCAGTATAGCCTGCGTGTTCACGCGACCGGAACCTGCGGCTTCTCGCATGGGTCCAAGCTCGCCGCCGGTACCCATGACCTTCGGCGCATGGCGACTGACTGTTCAGGTGATCTACTTGCATACAACACCTGATCACACCCCCACCGGGCCCCTCGAACACATGGATATCGTCATGGCCACTCGCCACCCCTTCCGTCCAGGACTGCGCGCCGCCGCGGCCGCCCTTGTCCTCGCCGCCGCGTTGACCGCCTGCAAGAAGGGCGAAGGCGGCCCGGGTGACGCCCAGGCCAAGGAAGCCGAGGTCGAGGCCATTCCGGTCGAGGTGACCAAGGCGGCCAGGCGGCCGATCGCGGCCAGTTACACCGGCACTGCGGCGCTGGAGCCGCTGGCCGACTCGCAGGTGGTGGCCAAGACCTCCGGCGTTGCCCTGGCCGTGCTGGTCGAGGAAGGCCAGCAGGTCAAGGCGGGGCAGCCCCTGGTGAAGCTTGATCCGGACCGGGCGCGCCTGGCCCTGGCCCAGGCCCAGGCCCAGATGGGCAAGCTGGAGAACAACTACCGTCGCGCGCAGCAGCTGGTCGCCCAGCAGCTGATCAGCGCCGGCGAGGTCGACCAGATGCGTTACGACCTGGAGAACGCCCGCGCCCAGTACAACATGGCCGCGCTGGAGCTGTCGTACTCGACGGTGACCGCGCCGATCTCCGGCGTGGTCGCGCTGCGCTCGATCAAGCCGGGCAACTTCGTCCAGATCAACACTCCGATCTTCCGCATCGTCGACGATTCGCGCCTGGAGGCCACGCTCAACGTGCCCGAGCGCGAGCTGGCGACGATGAAGCCCGGCCAGCCGGTACTGCTGCAGGTCGACGCGCTGCCCGGCCGCACCTTCGAAGGCGTGGTCGACCGCGTGGCACCGGTGGTGGACGCCGGCAGCGGCACCTTCCGCGTGATCAGCACCTTCACCGGCGGCAACACCCTGCAGCCGGGCATGTTCGGCCGCATCCGCATCGACTACGACCAGCGCCCGGACGCGCTGGTGGTGCCGCGCGTGGCCCTGCTCGACGATGGCGAACCGGCGGTGTTCGTGATCCGCGAGGGCAAGGCCGCGCGCGTGCCGGTCAAGGTCGGCTACGTGGATGGCGAATGGATCGAAGTGCGCGAAGGCGTGAAGACGGGCGACCAGGTGGTCACCGCCGGCAAGGTCGCACTGCGCGAAGGCAGCGCGGTGCAGGTGATCGGCGGCGAAGCCCCGGCCAAGGCCGTGGCCGATGCCAGCGCCGCCAAGTCGGCCGGTAGCGAGCAATGAGCGCGCCCGACCACGCGCCGCACAACGCGGCAGGCGGTGGCAGGCTGGGGGGAGGGCTGGTCGAATTCTCCACCCGCCGTCGCGTGACCATCGCGATGATCACGGTCACGATGGTGCTGTTCGGCCTGATCTCGCTGGGCAGCCTCAAGGTCAACCTGCTGCCCGACCTGAGCTATCCGACCCTGACCGTGCGCACCGAGTACACCGGTGCGGCGCCGCTGGAAATCGAGACCCTGATCACCGAGCCGGTCGAAGAGACCGTCGGCGTGGTCAAGAACCTGCGCAAGCTCAAGTCGGTGTCGCGCACCGGGCAGAGCGACGTCGTGCTGGAGTTCGCCTGGGGCACGGACATGGACCAGGCCAGCCTGGAGGTCCGCGACAAGATGGAGCTGCTGGCGCAGTTCCTGCCTTTGGAGGCCAAGGCGCCGGTGCTGCTGCGCTTCAATCCCTCGACCGAGCCGATCCTGCGGGTGGCGCTGTCGGGCAAGCAGGCCGGTGCCAGCGATGCGGAAAGCGTGCGCGTGTTGACCGAGCTGCGCCGCTACGCCGACGAGGACCTGAAGAAGAAGCTCGAGCCGGTCGCCGGGGTGGCCGCGGTCAAGGTCGGCGGCGGCCTCGAGGACGAGATCCAGGTCGACATCGACCAGCAGAAGCTGGCCCAGCTCAACCTGCCGATCGACACCGTCATCCAGCGCCTGCAGCAGGAGAACATCAACGTCTCCGGCGGCCGCCTGGAGGAAGGTTCGCAGCGCTACCTGGTGCGCACGGTCAACCAGTTCGCCTCGATCGACGAGATCCGCGAGATGCTGGTCACCACCCAGAGCGGTGGCGACAATGCCGCGGCCTCGGCGGCGCGGCAGATGGCGGCGATCGCCGCCTCCACCGGTTCTGCGGAGGCGATGGCCGCGGCGGCTTCGGTGCAGAGCGCTTCGGGCGGCGGCGGCAGTACCGTCGCGGGCGGCATGCCGGTGCGCCTGAAGGATGTCGCAGACGTCCGCCAGGGTTACAAGGAACGCGAGGCGGTCATCCGCCTCGCCGGCAAGGAAGCGGTCGAGCTGGCGATCTACAAGGAAGGCGACGCCAACACGGTGGCCACCGCCAAGGCGCTCAAGGAGCGCCTGGAGCAGCTGCAGAAGCAGGTGCCGCCGGATGTCGAGCTGACCATCATCGACGACCAGTCGCTGTTCATCGAGCACGCCATCGCCGACGTCAAGAAGGACGCGGTGATCGGCGGCATGCTCGCGATCCTGATCATCTTCCTGTTCCTGCGCGATGGCTGGAGCACTTTCGTGATCAGCCTGTCGCTGCCGGTCTCGATCATCGCCACGTTCTTCTTCATGGACCAGCTCGACCTGAGCCTGAACGTGATGTCGCTCGGCGGGCTGGCGCTGGCGACCGGCTTGGTGGTGGACGACTCGATCGTGGTGCTGGAGAGCATCGCCAAGGCGCGCGAGCGAGGGCTGGGCGTGCTCGAATCCGCCGTGGTCGGCACCCGCGAGGTGAGCATGGCCGTGGTCGCCTCGACGCTGACGACCATCGCCGTGTTCCTGCCACTGGTGTTCGTGGAGGGCATCGCCGGCCAGCTGTTCCGCGACCAGGCGCTGACCGTTGCCATCGCCATCGCCATCTCGCTGGTGGTGTCGATGACCCTGATCCCGATGCTCAGCTCGATCAAGGGTCGTCCGCCGCTGGCATTCCCGGAAGAGGCGCCGCATCCGCAGTGGCAGCCGCAGTCGCGCTGGCAGAAGCCGGCCGCCGTAACCGGTCGCGGCATCGGCGCCGGGATCCGCGGCGTGCTCTTCGGCATCGCCTGGGGCGTGACCCGCGTGTGGCGCCTCGTGGTGGCGGGCGTCGGCCCGGTCATGCGCAAGGCCAGCGACCTGGCGATGGCGCCGTACCACCGCGCCGAGGCCGGCTACATGAAACTGCTGCCGGCATCGCTCGAACGGCCCACGCTGGTGCTCGGGCTGGCTGCGGGTGCGTTCATCGCCGCGCTGCTGATGGTCCCGCAGCTGGGCGCAGACCTGATCCCGCAGCTGGCGCAGGACCGCTTCGAAATGACGGTGAAGCTGCCGCCCGGCACGCCGCTGGCGCAGACCGACGCGCTGGTGCGCAAGCTTCAGGAGAAGCATGCCGGTGCCGAGGGCGTGCAGTCCCTGTACGGCGTCAGTGGCAGTGGCACGCGCCTGGATGCCAGCCCCACCGACAGCGGCGAGAACGTCGGCAAGCTCACCGTGGTCATGGCCAACGGCGGCAGCGCGGAGGTCGAAGCGCGCACCACCGAAGCCCTGCGTGCCTCGATGAAGGGCCAGCCCGGTGCGCAGGTCGATTTCAGCCGGCCCCAGCTGCTGAGTTCCTCCACGCCGCTGGAAGTGGAACTGCGCGGCCAGGACCTGGCGACCATCGAGCGCGCGGGCCAGAAGCTGGCGACGATGCTGCGGGCCAATCCGCACTACGCCGACGTCAAGTCGACGGTGGAGCAGGGCTTCCCGGAGATCCAGATCCGCTTCGACCAGGAACGGGCCGGCGCGCTGGGACTGACCACCCGCCAGATCGCCGATGTGGTGGTCAAGAAGGTGCGCGGCGAAGTCGCCACCCGCTACAGCTTCCGCGACCGCAAGATCGACGTGCTGGTGCGTGCGCAGGAAGGCGATCGCGCCTCGGTGGAAAGCATCCGTCGCCTGATCGTCAATCCGGGCAGCACCCGTCCGGTGACCCTGTCGGCGGTGGCCGAAGTGGTCGCCACCACGGGACCGAGCGAGGTCCATCGCGCCGACCAGGTGCGGGTGGCCATCGTTTCGGCCAACCTGCGTGACATCGACCTGGGTGCCGCGGTCGATGAGGTCCAGAAGATGGTCGTCGCCGATCCGCTCGGCGCCGGCGTGGGCATGCACATCGGCGGCCAGGGCGAGGAACTGACCGAGTCGCTCAACTCGCTGCTGTTCGCCTTCGCCCTGGCGGTGTTCCTGGTCTACCTGGTGATGGCGTCGCAGTTCGAGTCGCTGCTGCATCCGTTCGTGATCCTGTTCACCATCCCGCTGGCGATGGTCGGTGCCGTCGCCGCGCTGTTCCTGACCGGGTCGCCGGTATCGGTGGTGGTGTTCATCGGCCTGATCCTGCTGGTCGGCCTGGTGACCAAGAACGCGATCATCCTGATCGACAAGGTCAACCAGCTGCGCGAGGCCGGCGTGGACAAGCGCACCGCGCTGGTCGAGGGCGCCCGATCGCGCCTGCGGCCGATCGCGATGACCACCCTGTGCACCGTGTTCGGCTTCCTGCCGCTGGCCATCGCGCCGCTGTTCGGCAGCCCGGGCGCCGAAGTGCGTTCGCCGATGGCGGTGACGGTGATCGGTGGCCTGATCGTGTCCACCCTGCTGACCCTGCTGGTCATCCCGGTGGTCTATGACCTGCTGGACCGCCGCGCGGACGAGTACTACCGCGAGCGCGGCCGGCGCGCCGCGCGTGCGCTCGGCCAGGTGGTGGGCGAAGGCGAGGGCGAGCCCGCATGAGCATCGCGGAGTTCAGCATCCGGCGACCGGTCACGGCGGTGATGTTCTTCGTGTCGCTGTTCGTGATCGGCCTGATCGCGGCGATCAGGTTGCCGCTGGAGGCCTTCCCGGAGGTCTCCCCGCCCTTCATCTTCGTCCAGCTGCCTTACACCGGCTCCACGCCGGAAGAGGTCGAGCGCACGGTGCTGCGCCCGGCCGAGGAGGCGCTGTCGACGATGCCGGGCATCAAGCGGATGGAGTCCAACGCCAAGTCCGAAGGCGCGCAGATCTTCATCCAGTTCTCCGACTGGGACCGCGACGTGGCGATCGCCGCGTCCGAGGCCCGCGAGCGGCTGGATGCGATCCGCGACGACCTGCCCGACGACCTGCAGCGCTACTTCGTCTTCAAGTTCTCCACCACCGACGAGCCGGTACTGCGCGTCCGCCTGGCCAGCAAGTCCGACCTGACCGGCGCGTACGACATGATCGAGCGCGAGTTCAAGCGCCGGATCGAGCGTATCCCGGGCGTCGCCCGCGTCGAGGTATCCGGCGCGCCGCCGAACGAGGTCGAGATCGCGATCAACCAGGATCGCCTGACCGCGCACGACCTGAGCCTCAACGACCTCACCCAGCGCCTGCAGGCGGTCAACTTCTCGATCTCCGCCGGCGTGATCAGCGACGGCCCCCAGCGCCTGCGCGTGCAGCCGGTCGGCGAGCTCACCGACCTGCAGCAGTTGCGTGACCTGGTGGTCGGCAGCGGCAACGTGCGCCTGGGCGATATCGCCGACGTTCGCCTGAAGCCGGCGCGGATGGACTATGGCCGCCGCCTCGACGGGCAGCCGGCCGTGGGCCTGGACATCTTCAAGGAACGCAACGCGAACCTGGTCGACGTCTCCAGCAAGGCGCTCGCCGAGGTGGAGGCGATCCGCGCGCAACCGGCGCTGCGGGACGTGCAGATCAAGATCATCGACAACCAGGGCAAGAACGTCACGTCCTCGCTGCTGGAACTGGCCGAGGCCGGGCTGATCGGCCTGGTCCTGTCGATCATGGTGCTGTGGTTCTTCCTGCGCCACTGGCCCTCGGTGGCGATGGTGACCCTGGCCATCCCGATCTGCTTCGTGATGACCCTGGGCTTCATGTACTTCGCCGGCGTCACCCTCAACATCCTCACCATGATGGGCCTGCTGCTGGCCATCGGCATGCTGGTCGACAACGCCGTGGTCGTGGTCGAGAGCATCTACCAGGAGCGGGAGAAGTTCCCCGACGACCCGGTCGCCGCCTCGATCGTCGGCACCCGCCACGTGGCCATCGCGCTGTCGGCCGGCACCCTGTGCCACTGCATCGTGTTCGTGCCCAACCTGTTCGGCGAGCGCAACTTCCTCAGCATTTATCTGGGCCAGATCGCGATCACCATCTCGGTGTCGCTGTTGGCCTCCTGGCTGGTGGCGGTGAGCCTGATCCCGATGCTCTCGGCGCGGCTGAAGACCCCGCCGCTGGTGCATGACTCCAGGGGCATCATCCCGCGCATGCAGAAGCGCTATGCCGGGCTGCTGCGCTGGACGCTGGAGCATCGTGGCTGGAGCGTGCTGGGCATCCTGCTGGTGATCCTGGTCAGCCTGGTGCCGATCAAGTTCACCAAGTTCGACATGTTCGGCGGCGACGACGGTGACCAGGCCCAGATCTACTACCAGTGGAAGGGTGCCTACACCAAGGAACAGATGTCCGACGAGGTATTGCGGATCGAGAAGTTCCTGGAGGCCAATCGCGCCAAGTTCCGGATCAACCAGATCTACTCGTTCTTCAGCGAGCAGGGCTGGGGCGGGACCATGGTCAAGTTCGACACCGACAAGCCCAGTGAAACCAAGCCGCTGGTGGAGGCGTTGCGCGAGGCCCTGCCGAAGTCGGCGCGGGCCAACATCGGCATCGGCGACCAGGGCGGGCAGGGCGGCGGCGGGTCCCCGGGCCAGAACGTGTCGTTCCAGCTGGTCGGGGATTCGACTGCGACATTGGGCGAGATCGCCAACGAGCTGATCCCGATCCTGTCGCGGCGGCCGGAACTGCGCGACGTGCGCGTGGACATCGGCGACCAGAACAGCGAGCTCAACGTGCGCGTGGACCGCGAGCGTGCAGCCGCGTTCGGCTTCAGCGCCGACCAGGTGGCGAACTTCGTCGGCCTGGCCCTGCGCGGAGCGCCGCTGCGCGAGTTCCGGCGTGGTGAAGCCGAAGTGCCGGTGTGGGTCCGCTTCGCCGGTGCCGAGGACTATGGCACGCAGGACCTGGCCGGCTTCATGGTCCGTTCCCCGGACGGGCGCACGGTACCGCTGCTGAGCCTGGTCGACGTGGCCGTGACCCCGTCGGCGACGCAGATCCAGCGGACCAATCGCCAGACCACGCTGTCGGTGCAGGCCAACCTGGCCGAGAAGGCGACCGTGCCCGAGGCGCGCAAGGCGATGGAGGAGACGCTCAAGGGCATGTCCTTCCCGCCGGGCTACAGCTACTCGTTCGATGGCGGCGCGTTCCAGGAAGAGGACGAGGCCGGTGCGCAGATGATGTTCAACCTGATGATCGCGCTCGTGATGATCTACATCGTGATGGCCGCGGTGTTCGAGTCGCTGCTGTTCCCGGCGGCGATCATGAGCGGCGTGCTGTTCTCCGTGTTCGGCGTGTTCTGGCTGTTCGCCCTGACCGGCACCACGTTCGGGATCATGTCCTTCATCGGCATCCTGGTGCTGATGGGCGTGGTGGTGAACAACGGCATCGTCATGGTCGAGCACATCAACAACCTGCGCAGGCGCGGCATGTCGCGCACCGATGCGCTGGTCGAGGGCAGCCGCGAACGCCTGCGGCCGATCCTGATGACGATGGGCACGGCGATCCTGGCGATGATCCCGATCGCGCTGGCGGAGACGAAGATGGCCGGCGACGGCCCGGCCTATGCGCCGATGGCGCGCGCGATCGCCGGCGGCCTGGCGTTCTCCACGGTGGTCAGCCTGCTGTTCCTGCCGACCATCTACGCGATCCTGGACGACATGCGCAGCGGCATGTCGCGACTGGTGCGGCGCGCCCGCGGCGTGCCCGAGGGCGATGGCCCGGAAGCCGTCGCCGTGGCCGCCCTGCACCTGGAGTGAGTGGTTGCCGCCCGCCGCGAACCGGCGGGCGGCATGGCCGCGCTCGTGCGCGGCGCGAAGCGGGGTTCAGCCGAACAGGCGACCCAGCATGCGCAGGCCGCCGGTCCACACGCCGATGGCGGTACCCAGGCTGGTCAGGAAGAAGTTGAGCAGCACGCGCGCCACGCCGTTGCGCCACCAGCCCTTCACGGTCTGCACGTCATCGCGCAGGGCCATGAAGTCGGCGTAGGTCGGCTTGCGCAAAGTCGCTTCGACCAGGGCGCTGATCGTGCCCGAGGCCAGCGCCGGATGCAGCGGCGTGAGCGGCGAAGCGACGAACGCGGCGAGGATGCTGAGCGGATGGCCGCCGGCGATCGCGCAGCCCAATGCGCCGAGCAGGCCGGTGGCCAGCACCCACTGCACGATCAGGTCCGAGCCCACGTCCAGGCCGCCCTGCCAGAAGCCCCAGGCGAAACCGCCGATCACGAAGACCGTCAGGCCCAGGGTGAACCAGGGGAAGCTCTTCTTCTCCTCGACCACCTCCAGTTCGCTGCGGACCGCCTGCGGGGCAAGCGTGTCCTCGGCGAGGTGGCGGGCCAGGCCGGGCAGGTGGCCGGCGCCGACCACGGCCAGCACCTCGCGCGCGCCGCTGCCGGCCAGGTCGCGCAGGTTGGCAGCCATGTACCGGTCGCGTTCGGCGATGACGCTCTCGTACAGCGCCGGGCTGTGCGCGGCGAATTCGCCGAAACTGGACTCGAGCACGTCGCCGCCCTTGAGCTTCTCGATGTCGTCCTCGCCGATCTCCTCGTCGCCGACCATCGCCAGCAGGATTCCGGCACCGGTCTTGGCCCGCCCCCACCAGCCCAGCTTCTGCATCGCGCGGCGGAAGGTGAGGCCGACTTCGCGGTCGATCAGGTGGAAGGGCAGGTTGCGTGCGCGCGCCTCCTGCACCGCGGCCTTCAGTTCGGCGCCCGGTTCCACGCCCAGCTGCTCGGCCAGCCGGCGCTGGTAGGCGGCGAGGGCCAGGTTGGCGGCGAACAGGTGTGCCTTGCCGTCGCGCAGCACCTTGACGATGTCCAGCTGCGCCAGCGCGGCCGGATCGGCCAGCGACTGCAGGCGACCGGCATCCAGCTCCACGGCCACGGCGTCGTAGCCACCGCTGTCGATGGCCGCATGCACCGCGTCGATGCTGGCCTGGGAAACGTGCGCGGTGCCCAGCAGGGTGTAGCGCACGCCGTCGCGTTCGACGATGCGGTGCGGTTGGCCTCGCACCGGATCGTTCGTGGCGTCATGCATCGCGTCGGGGGTGTCGCTGTCAGGAGTCATGCGGAGGCTCGTTGTTGCCGGGACCCAGGCTGCGCTGCATCTGCACGGTATCCAGCCAGCGGTCGTGCTTCCAGGCGATGCCGCGGAAGATGCCGACCAGGTGGAAGCCGAACTTTTCGTGCAGCCGGAGCGAAGCGGTATTGGTCGGTTCGCCGATCACCGCGATCATCTGCCGGTAGCCGCGCGCCTCGCAATCGGCGATCAGGCGCTCCAGCAGCGCGGCACCGATGCCACGACCTTGCCGGCCCGCAGCCACGTACACCGAATTCTCCACGGTGAGGCGGTAGCCGATGCGTGCGCGGTAGCTGTTGGCGTAGGCGTACCCGGCAAGGCCCTGCGAATCCTCGGCGACCAGGTACGGATACCCGGCATCGAGAACCGCGCCCATGCGCCGCGCCATTTCGGCCTCGTCGGGGATGTCGTACTCGTAGGTGTTGACGTGGTCGCGCACTTCGGCCGCGTAGAGGGCGGTGATCGCCGGCACGTCGGCCGGCGTGGCGTCACGGAGGATCAGGGACACGCGCAGGCCTCAGTCGATGTAGCGCTTGAGCAGGTCGCCGTAGGCATCGATGCGGCGGTCGCGCAGGAACGGCCAGATCCGGCGCACGTGCTCGCTGCGCTGCAGGTCGACGTCGCAGACCAGCACGGTCGGATCGCCGCCGGCCTCGGCAATGAATTCGCCCTGCGGACCGAGCACGTGGCTGTTGCCCCAGAACTGGATGCCCGAGGCTCCGAGCGGCGAAGTTTCGTGGCCGACACGGTTGCACGACAGCACCGGCAGGCCGTTGGCCACGGCATGGCCTCGGTGGCTCAGCACCCACGCATCGCGCTGGCGGTTCTTCTCGTCCTGCACATCGTCCGGATCCCAGCCGATGGCGGTCGGATAGAGCAGCAGCTCGGCACCGGCCAGCGCCATCAGGCGGGCCGCCTCCGGATACCACTGGTCCCAGCACACCAGCACGCCGAGGCGGCCGACGGAAGTATCGACCGGCTTGAATCCGATGTCGCCCGGGGTGAAGTAGAACTTCTCGTAGAAGCCCGGGTCATCGGGAATGTGCATCTTGCGGTACTTGCCCAGCAGCGTGCCGTCCTTTTCCAGCACCACCGCGGTGTTGTGGTACAGGCCGGCGGCGCGGCGCTCGAACAGCGAACCGACGATCACCACGCCGTGCTTCTTCGCCAGGGCGCCCAGGCGCGCGGTGCTGGGGCCGGGAACCGGTTCGGCCAGGTCGAACTCGTCCACCGATTCGTGCTGGCAGAAATAGGCGCCGTTGTGCAGTTCCTGCAACAGGACCAGTTGCGCGCCCTGTGCGGCAGCCTCCGCCACGCGCTGCTCGATCACCGTCAAGTTGGCTTCGGCATCGCCGTGGTTGCGCTCCTGGACCAGGGCGACGGAAAGACTCTTGCGGCTCATCGGCGGAGGGTTCGTCGGGGAATGCATGGATGGTAACCCGGCGCCGTGCACCGGGTCTGAAGCAGGGTCCGCCGCCAACGTGGGTGGTGCTTCCGCGGGATGGTGCGCTGGACCGCGCGCGACCTCAGTCGTCTATGCCGAGCGGGAGCTGCATGGTGACGCAATGCAGGCTGCCGTTCTGCCAGATCAACGGACGGCAGGGCACCTGCACGATCTCGCGACCGGGGAATGCTTCTGCCAATACATCCGCGGCGCGATCATCTGCGGGGTCGCCATACGCCGGCATCAGCACGGCACCGTTGACGATCAGGAAGTTGGCGTACGAGGCGGCCAGCCGGCGCTCGCCGTCGAGGATCGGTGCGGCCCACGGCAGCGGGAACAGGCGGTAGGGACGGCCGTCGGCGGTGCGCAGCGCGGCGATCTCCGCGGCCATCGCCTGCAGCTCCAGGTAGTGGCTGTCCGCCGGATCGTCGCAGGCCTGGAACACGATCGCATCATGCGGGGCGAAACGCGCGAGGGTGTCGATGTGCGCGTCGGTGTCGTCTCCCTCGAGATAGCCATGGTCCAGCCACAGCACGCGATCCTGCGCCAGCCATCCGCGCAGGCTGGAGTCCAGCTCGTCACGGCCTGCTTCGGGGTGGCGCTCGTGCAGGCAGTGCCAGGTGGTCAGCAGCGTGCCGTCGCCGTCGGTTTCGATGCCGCCGCCCTCCAGGGCGAAATCGACGCGCTGGCGCGGGGTGTCGCCGAACAGGCCCTGGGCACTGAGCGCCTCGACCAGGCGGTCGTCGCGCCCGGCCTCGAACTTGCCGCCCCACGCGGTGAAGCGGAAATCGAGCAGGCGGAAGCCATCGCCTTCGCGCAGGGTGATCGGGCCCGAGTCGCGCAGCCAGGTATCGTCGTAGTCGAACGGGATGAAGCGGACCCGTTCCATGTCCACACGTGCCGAGCGCAGGCGCGCTTCGGCGTAGGTCTGCAGGTCGTCGTCGGCCACGCAGATCCAGGCGTCCTGGAAGCGGGTGATGGCCTGCACCAGCGCGATGTAGGTCTCCTCGACCTCGGCCAGGCGTTCGGCCCAGTCGGTGCCGGCATGCGGCCATGCGATAAGGATCGCGGACTGGGGTTCCCATTCCGCGGGAAAGCGCAGTGTTTCGGTCATTGCCGGAGGGATGCTCGTGGGGCCCGGAGCCATGCCGGGCGGTGCGGATTTCGACCTGCGCGATCGCGCTCGCCTGCAGGAGGCTGGCCGTGGGCTTTCACGCCCGCCGGGTCGGGCGGGCGCGTGTCTCGGTGCGGTTTACCGGATCGGAGGCTTGGGTCCGATTTCCTGGGCATCGGCCTTGCGTGCCACCACGTCGATCACCTTGTTCTTCTCGAAGTAGACGATGAACTCCGGGTAGACCCAGCGGTTGATCGTCGGCCACTGCTGCTTCTGGCCGCCGCGCGGATCGAGTTTCTCCTGCGGAGCGCCGAAGCGGGACTCGACCTCGCCCATGCTCAGGCCGCGCGAGGGCTGGGCCACCGCCGGGGTCTGGTTGGCGCGTTCGACCAGGAGGGTGTCGGCTTGGGCGCCGCCGCACAGGGCGAGCAGGGCCAGCAGGATGAGGGTGTTCGGACGGTGCGTCATCGCATTGCTCTCCCCGTGGTGGATGGTCATCGCCGGGTCTTGCCGGACGATGCTGGTGCTTGACCGGACGATTGTAAGCAGAAGCGCGCGGCCCGAGGTGGGGCCGGCGTCAAGATCCAGGAGCCCGGCCCGAAGGTTAGCCCCAGAAACGTCGAAGGCCGCATCGCTGCGGCCTTCGGGTTCGATCCGCGTCCCGGCAGGGCCGGAACGCCTGCCGGCTTCAGCGCTGGCGGGCCTTGAAGCGCGGGTTCGACTTGCAGATCACGAAGACCTTTCCGCGGCGGCGGACCACCTTGCAGTCGCGGTGACGGGCCTTCGCCGACTTCAGGGAGGACAGGACTTTCATGACACCCCTCGGAGGACGACGGATGGGATGCCAGGGCCGGATCGGCCAGGGCGTACAGACAAGCCCGCCATTCTAGCGGCCTTTCCTTTGCTGTTTCAAGTGGTTGCGCCCGGTGCCCGGGGCGGTGGGGTGGGCGGGCTACAATCCGGCGCCCCAGAACCCCCTCGGAGCTTCCATGTCATCCGCCGTCCCGGTCCTCACCATCGATGGTCCTTCCGGTGCCGGCAAGGGCACGGTCAGCCGGCTGGTGGCTTCGCGACTTGGCTGGCATTACCTCGATTCCGGCGCACTCTACCGGGCGGTCGGGGTAGCGGCCAGCTGGGCCGACCTGGACCTGGCCGACCCGGCGGCCCTGGTCCGCTGCACCTTCGACACCGCCGTGGACTTCCGTGAGTCCGGGGATGGCCTGCGGGTGCTCGTCAACGGGACCGACGCCACCGCCGAACTGCGGCTGGAGACCACGGGCACCCTGGCCTCGGCGATCGGCGCCATCCCCGAGGTCCGTGCCGCCCTGAAGGAGCGCCAGCGCGCCTTCCGCCGCGAGCCGGGGCTGGTGGCCGACGGCCGCGACATGGGGACGGTCATCTTCCCGGACGCCACGACCAAGGTGTTCCTGACGGCCAGCGCCGACGAGCGCGCCCGCAGGCGTCATAACCAGTTGAAGGAAAAAGGGGTTTCGGTTACATTTGACGGTCTGCTGCGGGAGATTCTCGCCCGCGACGCCCGCGACGCCCAGCGTGCGGTGGCACCGTTGAAGCCGGCCGAAGACGCCGTCCTCCTCGACACCACCGGCCTGTCCATCGACGAGGTCGTCGATCGCGTGCTCGGCCTGGTGCCGGTGCGCACCGACTGACACGGGCTTCCGGTTCGATCGGATCGCGCGCAGCAGAAGGCGCCGTCGTGGATGACCACGGCGGTTTTTCCAATCAACCACACTGGGCTCCCTCGTGGGCCGACCAGGGGGGCGGAATGCGGCATGCGCCGTGCTTTCCGTCCGTGTGTTCAACCGAGTAATCACAATGACCGAATCTTTTGCCGAACTGTTTGAAGCCAGTCAGGCCAACCTTGCCAAGCTGAAGCCGGGCGCCATCGTCATCGGTACCGTCGTGGAAGTCCGCGGCGACGTGGTGGTGATCAATGCCGGCCTGAAGTCCGAAGGCATCGTGCCGATCGAGCAGTTCCGTAACGACGCCGGCGAAATCGACGTGGGCGTGGGCGACCAGGTCAAGGTCGCGCTGGATTCCCTCGAGAACGGCTTCGGCGAGACCGTGCTGTCGCGCGAGAAGGCCAAGCGCGCGATGGTGTGGGACGAGCTGGAAGAAGCCCTCGAGAAGAACGAGACCATCACCGGCCGCATCAGCGGCAAGGTCAAGGGCGGCTTCACCGTCGACATCAAGGACGTCCGTGCATTCCTTCCCGGTTCGCTGGTCGATGTGCGCCCCGTGCGCGACCCGGCCTACCTGGAAGGCAAGGAGCTGGAGTTCAAGCTCATCAAGCTGGATCGCAAGCGCAACAATGTCGTGGTCTCCCGCCGTGCGGTGGTCGAGAGCGAGCATTCGGAAGAGCGCGAGCAGCTGATGGAGAAGCTGCAGGAAGGCGCGGTGCTGAAGGGTGTGGTCAAGAACCTCACCGACTACGGCGCGTTCGTCGACCTGGGCGGCATCGATGGCCTGCTGCACATCACCGACATGGCGTGGAAGCGCGTCCGCCACCCGTCCGAAGTGGTCAACGTCGGCGACGAGCTGGACGTGCGCGTGCTGAAGTTCGATCGCGAGCGCAACCGCGTTTCGCTCGGCCTGAAGCAGCTGGGCGAGGATCCGTGGGACAACATCGCCCGCCGTTACCCGGCCAACAGCCGCGTGTTCGGCAAGGTCTCCAACGTCACCGATTACGGCGCGTTCGTCGAGATCGAGCCGGGCGTGGAAGGCCTGGTGCACGTGTCCGAGATGGACTGGACCAACAAGAACGTCAACCCGTCCAAGGTCGTGCAGGTCGGTGACGAAGTCGAAGTCATGGTCCTGGATGTCGATGAAGAGCGTCGTCGTATTTCGCTGGGCATGAAGCAGGTCGCCGCCAACCCGTGGGAGACCTTCGCCGCGATCCACAAGAAGAACGACAAGGTGTCGGGCCAGATCAAGTCGATCACCGACTTTGGCATCTTCATCGGCCTGGACGGCGGCATCGACGGCCTCATCCACCTGTCGGACATCAGCTGGAACGCCACCGGCGAAGACATCCTGCGCAACTACAAGAAGGGCGACACGCTTGACGCGGTCGTGCTCGCGGTCGATCCGGAGCGCGAGCGCATCAGCCTGGGCCTGAAGCAGATGGAGCAGGATCCGTTCGGCCAGTACATGGCGACCAACCCGAAGGGCTCGAAGGTCGAAGGCACGGTGAAGGAAGTGGACGCCAAGGGCGCCACGATCGAACTGGCCGACGGCATCGAGGGCTATGTCGCCGCTCGCGACATCAGCCACGATCGCGTGGACGACGCCACCCAGCACCTGAAGGTTGGCGACAAGGTCGAGGCCAAGTTCGTGGGCATGGACCGCAAGGGCCGCACCCTGCAGCTGTCGATCAAGGCCAAGGACGAAGCCGAAACCGCCGAGGCGCTGCACGAGTACAACAAGTCGGCCGCCGAGGCCGCTGCCGGCACTACCAGCCTGGGCGCGCTGTTGCGTGCACAGCTGGGCGGCAAGTCCGAGTAAGAAGTAACGCAGTTACCGAGGCGGTCCGGGCTTCCCGGGCCGCCTCGGCCTGTCAACCCGCATCCAGCCAAGCCTGAGATGACCAAGTCCGAACTGATCGAGATCCTGGCCCGCCGCCAGTCGCACCTGAAGGCCGAGGACGTAGACCTCGCCGTCAAGTCGTTGCTGGAAATGATGGGGGGTGCGCTGTCCTCCGGTGAGCGGATCGAGATCCGGGGCTTCGGCAGCTTTTCCCTGCATTACCGGCCGCCACGTCTGGGGCGAAACCCCAAGACCGGCGATTCGGTGGCCCTTCCCGGCAAGCATGTACCGCACTTCAAGCCCGGCAAGGAGCTGCGCGAGAAGGTGAGCGACGTGCAGCCGATCCCGGCATCCGCCGACGACGGCAGCTGACGCTCGTCGACCGCGTTCCGGTCCGTTAAGCTTCCCCGACTGTCGCAGGAGTCGGGACATGACCATTCTTCGTCTGCTGGTGCTCGTCGCCTTCCTGGCCGCGGGCCTGGTGGTCGGTTCGCTCAATCCGCAGCGGATCGCGCTCGATTTCGGCATCGTCGAAGTCGTCACCACCACGGGAATCGCCATCATGGTGTCGCTGCTCGCCGGGGTGCTCCTGGGCGGCGGAATGGTGATGGCGACGACTGTCCTCCCCCTGCGTGCACGCCTGCGCCGCGCCAACCGTCCCGTACCCGTCGCAACGGCCGCGGAAGGTCCGCGTCCGCCCAACCCGGGAACCTGAGCGATGGAATTTCTGAACGAGTGGTTCTGGTTCTTCCTGCTTCTGCCCATCGCCGCGCTCACCGGCTGGGTGATCGGCCGGCGCGGTGGACAGCGTCATGGCGACACGCAGGTCAGTCGCTTGTCCACGACCTACTTCCGTGGCCTGAACTACCTGCTCAACGAGCAGCCGGACAAGGCGATCGAACTGTTCCTGCACATCGCCGAGCTGGACAAGGAAACTTTCGAAACCCAGGTCGCGCTGGGGCACCTGTTTCGTCGCCGTGGCGAAGTCGACCGCGCGATCCGTCTGCACCAGGGCCTGGTGCAGCGCAATGACC
This sequence comes from Pseudoxanthomonas daejeonensis, assembly GCF_010093205.1. Taxonomy (GTDB): domain Bacteria; phylum Pseudomonadota; class Gammaproteobacteria; order Xanthomonadales; family Xanthomonadaceae; genus Pseudoxanthomonas; species Pseudoxanthomonas daejeonensis. Next base: position 65,630 of record NZ_PDWN01000013.1, on the reverse strand, counting down.
TCAGCGATGCCCAACGGGTCCAGGCCCTGCTCGCGCTTGGCGAGGACTACATGAAGTCCGGCCTGCTTGATCGTGCCGAGACCGTCTTCACCGACCTGGCCCGGATCGACCAGCGCGCGCCGCAGGCGCTCAAGCACCTGATCGGCATTTACCAGGCCGAGCGCGATTGGGAACGCGCGATCGACAACGCCATGCGCTACGAGGAGGTCGCCGGCGAGCCGATGGGCAAGCTGGTGTCCCAGTTCGAATGCGAGCTGGCCGAGCGCCATCGCGCCAACGGCGATCTCGATGGTGCCCGCGCGGCGATCGCGCGTGCCTACCAGGCCGATGCCGCCAGCGTGCGTGCGGGCATCCTTGAAGGGCGCATCGAAGCGGATGCCCGCAATCCGGAAGGCGCGATCCGTGCCTACGAGCGTGCTGCCCGCCACGATCCGGAGTATCTGCCTGAATTCCTGCCCAGCCTGCTGGCGTGTTACGGGGAGGTCGGCGACAACGCCGGCGCACGTGCGTTCCTGGCCGAGATGGGCGAGCACTACCGTGGCATCGCGCCGGTGCTGGCGCTCACCCGCCTGATCGAGGGCCAGGAGGGACCGAATGCCGCACGTGACTACCTCGGGCGTCAGCTCAAGGACCGTCCGTCCGTGCGTGGCGAGGCCGCGCTGATCGATCTCACCCTGGCCGTGGGTGCGGACAGCACCGCCACCCTGCATGACCTCAAGCACATCACCGACCAGCTGCTCGTCCGCAATCCGAGTTACCGCTGCACGCGTTGCGGTTTCGGAGCCCGGACCCACCATTGGCAGTGTCCCAGCTGCAAGGAATGGGGAACGGTCAAGCCGCTGTTGAACTACGCGGTCGTCTGATGGCAATGGCGGGCTGGCTGGCGCTCCACGCCGGTATTTCGGTACTGATGACCTGGGCGGCGCTGGCCTATGCGCGCCGACGCAATCTGGTCGACCTGCCCGGTGAGCGGCGCAGTCACGCGGTGCCGACGCCGCGTGGAGGAGGCATCGGCATCGCCTGCGCGCTGTTGGCCGGATGCGTGGTCGCGCTGATTGCCGGCACCGCCCGGCCGGCCGCCGTGCTGGGTTTCGCAGGTGGGCTGATGCTGGTCGCCGGGATCGGATGGGTGGACGACCATCGACCGCTTTCGCCCTGGTTGCGACTGGCCGTGCAATGCCTGGCCGGCGCGCTGCTCGCCTGGGGGCTGCATGGAGCGGAGGGGCAGTGGGGCTGGGCAATCCTGACCCTGGCCTTGGTCCCGGGGCTGGTCAACGTCTGGAACTTCATGGACGGCATCAATGGCCTGGCCACCAGCCAGGCCATGTTGTGTGCAGTGGCCTTCGCATGGCTGGCGCCGGGCACCGCTTACGCGGCACTGGCGTTCGGAGTCGCAGCGGCGGTGTTCCTGCCGTTCAATTTCCCGCGGGCGAGAATATTCCTCGGCGATGTGGGCAGCGGGACCCTGGGCTATGCGTTGGCGGCATTGGCATCGGTAGCGGCGGTCGAGCGGGGCCCGGACGGTGCGATCCTGGTGCTCCTGCCCCTGTCGGCGTTCCTGGTCGACGCTTCCCTGACCTTGGGTGCCCGCATGCGGGGGGGCGAGCGATGGTGGCAGCCGCATACCTCCCACCTGTATCAGCGTTGGGTTAAAACCGCCCAGAGTCACACATTTGTGACATGCATCTACGCTACGTTCAGCTTGGCAGCTAGTATCCTTGCGCTTTCCGTGAACAAGATCGGGCCGTGGCAGGCGGCTGCGGTCACGGTCCTCTGGTTTGCATGCGCGTCCCTTGGCTGGTTCTTCCAGCGTCGGCGTCTCGTGTCAAGGAAGAGCGGTTTCAACTAAAGAGAACGCATGAATTCCGGACAAAATTCGGCAGCCGCACTGACCCGCATCGCCGTCGTGCTGCACGACATGGTGATGGTTTACGTCTGCTGGCAGCTGATCCATATCCTGCGCTATGCCAGCCGCCACGAGGGGTATGCCTGGTTCGATTTCTCGCCGACGATCGCCCTGGTGCTGGTGGCGCAGGGGCTCGTGTTCTGGCGCGTGGGGCTTTACCGGGGGCTGTGGCGATTCGCCAGCGTGCCCGACCTCTGGAACATCCTGAAGGCCGGCATCTTCGGCCTCCTGGCGATCGTGATGGCCTTGGCGGTCTACAACCGCCTGGACACGGTGCCGCGGACGGCCCTGGTGGTGTATCCCTTTGCCCTGACCGTTCTGCTGGGCATGCCCCGGCTGCTGTACCGGGTGTGGAAGGACCATCATGTCGGACAGCGCCACTTGTCCGCGCGCCGGGTGCTGATCCTCGGGGCAGGCAGGGCGGGTGAAGCACTGGTCCGGGACCTGCGTCGTTCGGGAGCCTACGAGCCCGTCGGATTCCTCGACGACGCGCCACGGCTGCGGGGATCGCGCCTGCATGGCCTGCCTGTCCTGGGCGGACTGGACGATGCACCGGCGATGGCCAAGGAAACAGCGGCGGGCATGCTGGTGATCGCAATGCCCTCGCTCGATGCCGCAGCGATGCAGCGGGTGATGGGAATCTGCGAGCGGACCGGATTGCTGTTCCGCACCGTGCCGCGCCTGACGGACGTGCTGGAAGGGCAGGCGCTGCCAGGTGAGCTCAAGGAGGTCGCGATCGAAGACCTCCTCGGACGCAAGCCAGTGCAGCCGGACTGGAAGCTGATCCGTGGATGGCTGGGCGGGCGGACGGTGATGGTGACGGGCGCCGGCGGTTCGATCGGTTCGGAGCTGTGCCGGCAGTGCGCGCGCCACGGTGCGCGCAGGATCGTGCTGCTGGAGATCAATGAGCTTGCGTTGATCACAATCCACGGAGACCTGAGGCGCGCCTTCCCCGACCTTGAGATCCAGGCGGTTCTGGGTGACTGCGGGGATCCGGCGGTGACTGCTTACGCGCTGCAGCTGGGGCAACCCGATGCGGTTTTCCATGCTGCGGCCTACAAGCAGGTGCCCTTGCTCGAAAACCAGATGCGCGAGGCCGTGCGCAACAACGTGCTGGCCACCGATACGGTTGCCCGGCTGTGCCGCGAGAGCAACGTCGGCACGTTCGTCTTCATCTCCACCGACAAGGCCGTCGATCCCGCGAACGTCCTCGGGGCAACCAAGCGTTTCGCCGAGATGATCGCGCAATCGCTGGACAGCAAGCACAGCGGCACCCGTTTCGTCACCGTGCGCTTCGGCAACGTGCTCGATTCGGCAGGAAGCGTGGTTCCCCTGTTCCGCGAACAAATCCGCAAGGGCGGGCCGGTCACCGTGACCGATCCCGAGGTTTCGCGCTACTTCATGACGATCCCAGAGGCCTGCCAGTTGATCGTGCAGGCGGCGGCGTCGGGCTCGCATGCGGCGATCTATACCCTCGACATGGGCGAGCCGGTGCCGATCCGGCTGCTCGCCGAGCAGATGATCCGCCTGGCAGGCAAGCAGCCAGGCCGTGACATCGCGATCGTGTATACCGGCCTGCGGCCAGGCGAGAAGCTGCACGAAACGCTTTTCTATGCCGACGAACACTACCGCCCGACCTCGCATTCCAAGATCCTGGAGGCAGGTGCAAGGGAGTCCTCCGCCGAGCTGGTTCGGACAGGTGTCGAACGCATGCGCGAAGCCAGTGCGCGCTACGACGAGCAGGCGCTGCGGCAGGTGTTGCGCGAGGTGATTCCGGAGTTCATCCCCGCCGAGCTGGTCGAGGCATCCGAATCCGGCGCCACCGTGGTGCCGTTCCCGGCGCGTGAGGCACGAGCGACACGATGACGTCCCAGAGGATCAGGAAGGCAGTTTTCCCGGTGGCGGGGTTGGGGACCCGATTCCTGCCCGCGACCAAGACTGTTCCCAAGGAGATGCTGCCGATCATCGACCGGCCGCTAATCCAGTACGCCGTGGACGAGGCGATCGAGGCTGGCTGCGACACGCTGGTATTCATCACCAACCGCTACAAGCATGCGGTCGCCGATTACTTCGACAAGGCGTACGAGCTGGAGCAGAAGCTCGAACGTGCCGGCAAGACCGAGCAGCTGGAGTTGGTACGGCACGTATTGCCCCCGGGCGTGCGCGCGATCTTCGTGACCCAGGCTGAAGCCCTGGGCCTGGGGCATGCGGTGCTTTGCGCCAAGGAAGTCATCGGCAACGAACCGTTCGCTGTGCTGCTGCCCGACGACCTGATCTGGAACCGTGGCGCAGGCGCGCTGAAGCAGATGGCCGATGCGGCGCAGGCTTCCGGCGCGAGCATGATCGCGGTGCAGAACGTGCCCCACGAGGCCACCGGCAGCTACGGCATCGTGGCCACAGAGGCCTTCGACGGCCGCCAGGGCCGGATCAAGGCGATCGTCGAGAAGCCCAAGCCTGAAGTGGCGCCGAGCAATCTGGCCGTGGTCGGCCGGTACGTGCTGAGCCCGCGCATCTTCGGCCTGCTCGAGGCGACCCGGCCCGGCGCCGGTGGCGAGATCCAGCTGACCGATGCGATCGCCGCGTTGCTGGCCGAGCAGCCGGTGCACGCCTACCGGTTCCAGGGCACGCGCTTCGACTGCGGTACGCATATCGGGCTGATTGAGGCGACGATCCGCTACGCGCTCGACCACGAGAAGCTGAGCGATCCAGCACGGGACATGATGCAGCGCGCCCTGGGCGAGCTGGGCGTGAAGGACCAAGACTGATCGGCGTTGCCCGGCAACTAACTGCCGGCAGCGATAGATAAAAAACGGCGCCTAGGGGCGCCGTTTTTCGTTCTGCCTAGCCGTCCGTTCTACAGGACGCTCTGGACTCAGAGCGCCTCGAAGATCCCGGCCGCACCCATGCCGGTACCAATACACATGGTCACCATGCCGTACTTCTGCTGGCGACGACGCATGCCATGGACGATCGTGGCCGTGCGCACCGCGCCGGTCGCGCCCAGCGGGTGCCCCAGCGCGATCGCACCGCCCAGCGGATTGACCTTGGACGGGTCCAGGCCGCTGTCGCGGATCACCGCCAGCGCCTGCGCGGCGAAGGCTTCGTTGAGTTCGATCCAGTCCAACTGGTCACGGGTCAGGCCTGCCTGCTTGAGCGCCTTGGGGATCGCGGCGATCGGGCCGATGCCCATCACTTCCGGGCGCACGCCGGCCACCGAGAAGCTGACGAAGCGGGCGAGCGGGGTCAGGCCGTAATCCTTGATCGCCTGCTCGGAGGCCAGCAGGACCGCACCGGCACCATCGCTCATCTGCGAAGAGTTGCCGGCAGTGACGGTGCCGCCGAACTGGCCGTTGCGGAACACCGGGCGCAGCTTGGCCAGGCCGTCGAGCGAGGTATCCGCGCGCGGGCCTTCGTCGGTATCGGCCAGCTTCTTGCGCAGCTGGATCGTGTTGCTGGCCAGGTCAGGCACGTGCGACTGGATCTCGTAGGGGCTGATCTCGTCGCGGAACTCGCCGGCGGCAATCGCGGCCAGCGCCTTCTGGTGCGAAGCGACCGCGAAGGCGTCCTGCTCTTCGCGCGAGACCTTCCATTCTTCGGCGACCTTCTCGGCGGTGATGCCCATGCCGTAGGCGATGGCGACGTGGTCGTCCTTGAACACCGACGGCGACAGGGCGACCTTGTTGCCCATCATCGGCACCATCGACATCGACTCGGTGCCACCGGCCAGCATCAGGTCGGCGTTGCCGAGCCGGATCTGGTCGGCGGCCAGCGCGACGGCCTGCAGGCCGGAGGAACAGAAGCGGTTGATGGTCTGCGCGGCCACGGTGTCGGGCAGGCCGGCCAGCAGCACGCCGATGCGCGCCACGTTCATGCCCTGCTCGCCCTCGGGCATGGCGCAGCCGATGATCGCGTCGTCGATGCGCGAGGTATCGATGCCCGGCGCCTGCGCGACCACGGACTTGAGCACGTGGGCGAGCATGTCGTCGGGGCGGGTGTTGCGGAACATGCCCTTGGGCGCCTTGCCGACCGGGGTGCGGGTGGCGGCGACGATGTAGGCGTCCTGGATCTGCTTGGTCATTTCGTTACTCCGGAGTTCGGAAGGGCCTGGGACCGCGGCGGACGGAAGGGGGCGCCATCTGCGCGATGGCGCCGCGCCAGCCTCAGTTGCGCAGCGGTTTGCCGGTTTTGAGCATGTGGCCGATGCGGGCCTGGGTCTTTTCCTGCTGGGCCAGCTCGACGAAGTGCGTGCGCTCGAGCTTCAGCAGCCACTCCTCGTCGACGATGGCGCCACGATCGATCTCGCCGCCGCTGAGCACGGTGGCGATGCGGGTCGCGATCTCGTCGTCGTACGGACTGATGAAGCGGCCCTCCAGCATGTTGACCAGCATCATCCGGAACGTCGCGATACCCACGTCGCCGGCGGCCTGGACGCGGCGCGCCGGCAGCGGTGGGCGATATCCACCTTCGGCGAGTGCTCGCGCCTCGGCCTTGGCCACGTGCAGCAGTTCGAAGGCGTTGAACACCACCTTGTCGTCTGCGCGCAGCAGCCCCAGCTCCTTGGCCTCCAGGGCCGAAGCCGACACCTTGGCCATGGCGATGGTTTCGAAGGTCTTCTTCAGCTCGGCGAACACGTCGCCGCCCGGACCGGCCGCACGCGAGGCGCGCACCGCCAGTTCCTTCAGGCCGCCACCGGCCGGCAGCAGGCCCACGCCGGCCTCGACCAGGCCGATGTAGCTCTCCAGGTGGGCCACGGTGCGGGCGCTGTGCATCTGGAACTCGCAGCCGCCGCCCAAGGCCAGGCCGCGCACGGCCGCGACCACCGGGACCAGCGCGTACTTGATCCGCTGGCTGGTGCGCTGGAAGTTGGCGACCATCGCCTCGAACTCGGCGACCTTGCCGGCCTGAAGCGCACCCAGTGCCCCGGCCAGGTCGGCGCCGGCGGAGAAGGGCTCCTTCTGCTGCCAGATCACCAGGCCCTGGAAGTCGCGTTCGGCAATGGTGATCGCTTCCTGCAGCCCATCGAGCACCTGGTCGGAAACGGTGTTCATCTTGGTCTTGAAGCCGACCACCGCGATGCCGTCGCCGTCGTGCCACATGCGCACGCCGTCGTTCTCGAACACGGTCTGGCCGGTGTCGAATTTCTCGCCCAGCAGCGGATCGGGGAAGCGCTGGCGCTGGTAGACCGGCAGGGTGGAGCGGGGCACCAGGGCGTTGTCAGACGGGCTGTAGCTGCCGGCAGCCGCGTGCACGCCGTCGCGGCCGTCCAGCACCCAGGCCGGCAGCGGCGCGTCGCTCATGGCCTTGCCAGCGGCGATGTCGTCGGCGATCCACTGCGCCACCTGCTTCCAGCCGGCGGCCTGCCAGGTCTCGAACGGACCCAGCGACCAGCCGTAGCCCCAGCGGATGGCCAGGTCGACGTCGCGCGCGGTGTGGGCGATGTCGGCCAGGTGGTAGGCGCTGTAGTGGAACAGGTCGCGGAAGGCGGCCCACAGGAACTGCGCCTGCGGATGCTGGCTCTCGCGCAGCTTCGCGAACTTCTCGGCGGGGTTCCTGATCTTGAGGATCTCGACCACCTCGTCGGCGGCCTTGCGGTCGGCGGCGCGGTAGTCCTGCTTCTCCAGGTCGAGGACGACGATGTCCTTGCCGACCTTGCGGAAGATGCCGGCGCCGGCCTTCTGGCCCAGCGCGCCCTTGCCGATCAGCGCCTGCAGCCAGTCAGGCGACTGGAAGTACTTGTGCCACGGGTCTAGTGGCAGGGTGTCGGCCATGGTCTTGATGACATGGGCCATGGTGTCCAGGCCGACCACGTCGGAGGTGCGGTAGGTGGCCGACTTGGGACGGCCGACCAGCGGGCCGGTCAGCGCGTCGACCTCGTCGAAGCCCAGGCCGAACTGGCGGGTATGGTGGATCACCGACAGGATCGAGAACACTCCGATCCGGTTGCCGATGAAGTTCGGCGTGTCCTTGGCATAGACCACGCCCTTGCCCAGCTGGGTGACCAGGAAGGTTTCGAGTCCTTCCAGCACGGACTTGTCGGTGCTGGCAGCCGGGATCAGTTCGGCCAGGTGCATGTAGCGCGGCGGGTTGAAGAAATGCACGCCGCAGAACCGGTGGCGCAGCTGCTCGGGCAGCACTTCGGCCAGCTTGTTGATGCCCAGGCCCGAGGTGTTGGAGGCCAGCACCGCGTGGTCGGCCACGAACGGAGCGATCTTCCGGTACAGGTCCTGCTTCCAGTCCATCCGCTCGGCGATGGCCTCGATGATCAGGTCGCAGTCCTTGAGCTGCTCCAGGCCGGTGTCGTAGTTGGCCGGGGTGACCGCCTCGGCCAGCGACTTGCTGGCGAACGGAGCGGGGCTGAGCTTGCCCAGGTTGGCGATCGCCTTGAGCACGACGCCGTCGGCCGGCCCTTCCTTGGCCGCCAGGTCGAACAGGACGGTATCCACGCCGGCATTGGTCAGGTGGGCGGCGATCTGCGCGCCCATGACTCCGGCGCCGAGCACGGCGGCGCGACGTACAAGAAGTTTCTCAGACATGTCTTTCAACCTTCTGTATTGACAACGTTTATTTCGCCGGAGCACCAAGGCCCGCGGCGGCGAATCGGATCAGTTCTCGTGCGGCCCGGGCTCGATGGGAGGCCTCGCTGGCGCCGGTCGGCCGCTTGATGAGGCCGAAGTCGGACATCGCGTAAGTCAGTGAGCCCGCCAGGAAGTCCAGGCGCCAGTACAGCGTTTCCTTGTCCAGGCCGGGCAGGCAGCCGGCGAGGGCCTTGCCGAATTCCCGCAACACATGGCCGTAGTGGTCGGAGAGGAACTTGCGCAGGCTCTCGTTGTGCTCGGCGTAGGCGCGGGCGATCACGCGCACGAAAGAGGCGCCACCATTGCGGTCCTGGGCCAGCGCCAGCGCAGGTTCGATGAAAGCGGCCAGGACCGGCTCCAGTTCGCCGGGTCGTTCACGCAGGGCGGTTTCCAGCTGTTCCAGGCGCTGGCTGGTCATGCCGTCCATTCGTCGACGGAAGACTTCGTTGACCAGGTTTTCCTTCGAGCCGAAGTGGTAGTTGACCGCGGCGATGTTGACCGCCGCCAGGCCGGTGACCTGGCGCAACGAGGTCCCGGCAAAGCCGTGCTGGGCGAACAGCTCCTCGGCCGCGCCCAGGATCCGGTCCTTGGTGGAGAAATGTGCTGGCTTGCCCATGCCTTCGGTTCCGGATCTTAATCAAACGATTGTTTAATTCTAGGCCCGGTTCCTGACCCGGTCATTTTGCGCTGCAGCAATCGGGTGTTTGCCTGCCGGTCGGCAAACCTGCGGCCACAATGTTAGAATTGCGCTACGCATTTGAGGCTAAGCCCCCGTTTCGGCGCGGGTTTTCCGTGTTAACTTCCGGTCCATCCTGGTCCGGAACGTCCGTCCGTCACTAGAGAGAAGTCCATGGCGCTGGAGCGCACCCTTTCGATCGTCAAGCCCGATGCCGTTGCCAAGAACGTCATCGGCGAAATCTACTCCCGCTTCGAGAAAGCCGGCCTGAAGGTCGTGGCTGCCAAGTACAAGCAGCTGTCGCGCCGCGAGGCGGAAGGCTTCTATGCAGTGCACCGCGAGCGCCCGTTCTTCAACGCGCTGGTCGAATTCATGATCTCCGGCCCGGTGATGATCCAGGCGCTGGAAGGCGAGAACGCCGTGATCGCACACCGCGAGTTGCTGGGCGCTACCAACCCGAAGGAAGCCGCGCCGGGCACGATCCGCGCCGACTTCGCCGAGTCGATCGACGCCAACGCGGCACACGGCTCCGATTCGGTCGAGAACGCCGCGATCGAGATCGCTTACTTCTTCGCTGCCACGGAAGTGGTTTCGCGCTGATCCGGATGTAAAGACGTGGCCGAACTTCAGCAGATTCCCAGTGTCACCCTCACCGGCGAGCCGCTCGCCGGCGGGGTGGTGCGCCAGAACCTGCTGGAGCTGGACCGCGAGGGTCTCGAGCGTTTCTTCGCCGAGACCCTGGGTGAGCAGCGGTATCGCGCCCACCAGGTGATGAAGTGGATCCACCACCGCTACGTCACCGATTTCGACCAGATGACCGACCTCGGCAAGGCGCTGCGCGCCAAGCTGCATGCGCATGCCGAGGTCGTCGTCCCCAACGTCGTGTTCGACAAGCCCTCCACCGACGGCACCCACAAGTGGCTGCTGGCGATGGGCACCGACGGCAAGAACGCGATCGAGACGGTGTACATCCCCGACAAGGGGCGCGGGACCTTGTGCGTGTCCTCGCAGGTCGGTTGCGGCCTCAACTGCACCTTCTGTTCGACCGCCACCCAAGGCTTCAACCGTAACCTGACCACCGCCGAGATCATCGGCCAGGTCTGGGTCGCCGCCCGCCACCTGGGCAACGTCCCGCACCAGCAGCGCCGACTCACCAACGTGGTGATGATGGGCATGGGCGAGCCGCTGATGAATTTCGACAACGTCGTGCGCGCGATGAGCGTGATGCGCGACGACCTGGGCTACGGCCTGGCCAACAAGCGGGTGACCCTGTCGACGTCCGGCCTGGTGCCGATGATCGACCGGCTCTCCACCGAGAGCGATGTTTCGCTGGCCGTGTCCCTGCATGCGCCCACGGATGCGCTGCGAGAGACCCTGGTCCCGCTCAACAGGAAATATCCGATCGCCGAGTTGATGGCGTCCTGCGCCCGCTACCTGCGTGCGAACAAGAAGCGCGACTCGGTGACTTTCGAGTACACCCTGATGAAGGGGGTCAACGACCAGCCCGAGCATGCCCGTCAGCTTGCCAAGCTGATGCGCCAGTTCGACAACTCCGTGCAGGCGCGCGATTCGGGCAAGGTCAACCTGATCCCGTTCAACCCGTTCCCTGGCACGCGCTACGAGCGCTCGGACGAGGTGCAGATCCGCGCCTTCCAGAAGATCCTGCTCGATTCGCAGGTATTGACGATGGTCAGGCGCACGCGCGGCGATGACATTGACGCGGCCTGCGGCCAGCTCAAGGGGCAGGTGATGGATCGCACCCGGCGCCAGGCGGAGTTCAACCGCAGCCTGGGTCGCGACCTGGACACGAAGGGACAGGTCGACGGGCATGCGGCCTGACCCGCGACTGGTCCTGCTGGCGGGCGTGCTGCTGCTGGCAGCGTGCTCGAAGTCGCCGGTTGTAAAGGCGCCCAAGATCAAGGGCAGCGAGCAGATCGCGCCCGAGTACAGCTACTCGGACAGCGAGGCCACCAAGAAGCGGGTGCAGGTCCGCGAGACCTTGGGCCTGGCTGCGCAGCGGTTCGCCTCGGGCGACCTGGCCGAAGCCGAGAAGCAGGCGCACAAGGTCCTCAAGCAGGATCCCACTGCCGCCGACGCCTACACCCTGCTCGGCGCCGTCGCCGCACGCCGTGGCCAGGCTGCCCAGGCGGGCGAACACTACCGCCGTGCGGCCGAGCTGGCGCCGCGCCAGGGCGAGGTCCTCAACAACTACGGCGCATGGCTGTGCAGCAACGGTTATCCGGCCGAAGCACTGGTCTGGTTCGATCGTGCCCTGGCGGCGCCGAACTACCGCAGCCCCGGGTCAGCCCTGGCCAATTCGGGTGGCTGTGCCCTCAAAAGCGGGCAGGGCGAACGCGCCGAGCGTGATTTGCGTCGCGCTCTGGAGCTTGAGCCGAAAAATGCCTATGCATTGGCCAGCATGGCCGAGTATCAATATGGCCAGGGGCGATACTTTGAGGCACGGGCGTTCTCGGAACGCAGGCTGGCGGCTGCGCCGGCCGATGCATCCGTGTTACAACTCGCGGCCAGGATCGAAGACAGGCTTGGCGACAAGGCGGCCGCCAGTCGATATCAGCAGCGGCTGAGGACGGAGTTCCCGCAGGCCGTGCTTTCCAGTACCGGGGAAGGGTCACAGTGATCCACGAGTCCAGCGCGAACATCCAGGGCGATGCGCGGGGGTGCGGCGAGCGCCTGCGCGAAGCGAGGGCCGCTGCAGGCCTGAGCGTGCAGGAAGTCGCATCGCGGCTGCGCATGCCGGTACACGTGGTCGAGGCGCTGGAGGAAGGGCGCTGGCAGGTAATCGGAGCCAACGTCTTCGTCCGCGGCCAGCTGCGCAGCTACGCCCGGCTGCTGGGCGTGGATGTCGAGCCGCTCCTGGAGACGCACATCGCGCCGGCCGTGCCGGTCGACCTGGTGAGCCATGCGTACACGCCGCGCTACCAGCGGGTGATGGAGAGCGCCGGGCGCCGCGCCGTGTACGTGGTGATCACCGCTGCGATCGCCGTGCCGGTCTGGCTGGCGACGCGTTCGCATTTCAACGACGTCGCCCCGACCACCGCGTCGCTCGACGCGGTACCGGCCGAGGTCGCCCAGCCAGCGCCGCCGTTGCGGGTCGCCCAGTCGGTGGCGGTGCCCGCGACGGGCACGGCGGCCGTCGAGGCTGATTCCGGGGCCCCCTACATGGCCTCGTTGGCGCCCGTGAACCGGGCTCCCCAGGCGTCCTCCGGAAAACTCCTTTTCGATTTCAGCGGCGAGAGCTGGATGCAGGTGACTGCGCCTGATGGCAGCACGCTCGAGCAAGGCCTGATGCGCGCCGGCGATGCGCGCAGCTTCGACACCGCCTCGGTGGGGCGCGTGGTACTGGGCAATGCCTCGGTGGTACGCGTTCAGCAAGCAGGCAGTATCGTGGATACCACGCCGTATCAGCGGGCTAACGTCGCCCGCTTTGCGGTATCCTCTGACGGTTCCGTCACCGCTGCCGAATAACCGGCGCCGGCCGGGTACTCCACTGGGACAATAAGACCTCGCCGGATCCCGCGCGGGGCAGGGAACTGCATGGCAATCGACGACCTTCTGGACGAGCACGAGCAGGGCGAACGCGTCCGCTCGTGGTTGCGCAACAACGCACTTGGAATCCTGGGCGGACTTGCCCTGGGCATTGCCGCCATCTATGGCTGGCGCTGGTGGGTCGCCCACCAGGCACAACAGCAACAGCAGGCGCATTCGACCTACGCCGAAGCGGTGAAGCAGCTCGAAGCGGGCGCGGTGGACAAGGCTGGCGCACTGCTGGCCGGGCAGAAGGGCACCTATGCGACGCTGGCCGCCCTGCGCGTTGCCAAGTCGCAGGTCGAGGCAGGCAAGGTGGACGAGGCGATCGCGACCCTGCGTGGCATCCAGGCCGAACCCTCCCTGCAGTCGCTAGTCAACGAGCGGCTGGCACAGCTTCTCAATGCCGGCGGCAAGCACGACGAGGCGTTGAAGCTGCTTGCGGACGATGACGGCAGCGCGGGCCTGGAGTTGCGCGGCGATGCGCTGTTTGCCTCCGGCAAGCGCGATGAAGCGCGCGATACCTACGCCAGGGCGCTCGCAGGAACCGACGTGGCCTCGCCGGCCCGTCGCCGCCTCGAACTGAAACTGCAGGAAGCCGGCGGCAAGGTCCCCGAGCCGGCGGAGGCGATCTGACATGACACGCATGCACATGCTTCGCCCGGCTGCGGCCGGCGTCCTGCTGGTGTTCGCACTGTCCGGTTGCAGCACGGTCAAGGGCTGGTTCGCGGGCAAGGATGCGGAGGCCAAGAAGGCCGCCGCACCGGCTGAACTGGTCGATTTCCAGGCCACGGCCAAGCCGTCGAAGATCTGGTCGACGGGCCTGGGCGATGGCGAGCGCAAGATCGGCGCCAGGCAAGGTCCGGTCGTCTCGGAAGGACGGGTGTTCGCCGCGGCGGCGGAAGGCCGGGTCACTGCGCTGGACCTGCAGACGGGCCGGGAAATCTGGCAGTTCCGTGGCGCCAAGGACGACGCGCTGCGCCTGTCCGGCGGCCCCGGCGTGGGTGAAGGCCTGGTCGTCGTCGGCAGCCTGGCTGGCGATGTGATCGCCCTGGACGCCTCGAGCGGCAGCGAGCGCTGGCGTGCGAAGGTGACCAGCGAGGTCATCGCCGCGCCGCTGGTGACGCAGGGCACCGTTTACGTGCGCAGCAACGATGGCCGCATCAGTGCTTTCGATGCCGCCAATGGCGAACGCCGCTGGTTCAGCGAGCATGAGTTGCCGGCACTCACCGTGCGAGGCAACGCGCCGCTGGCATGGGCACCGGGCGTGCTGTTCTCCGGCAACGACGACGGTACGCTCAGCGCGCTGGCGCTGCAGGACGGCCGCGTGCTTTGGCAGCAGGCGATCGGCACCCCCGACGGACGCACCGAACTGGAGCGCATGGCCGATGTCGACAGCGGGCCGCTGATCGACGGCACCTTGCTGTTCGTCAGCAGCTTCAAGAACCGCACCGTGGCCATCGACGGCCCGACGGGTCGGCCGATGTGGCAGAGCGAGTACGGCGGCATTGGCGGCATGGGCGTGGGACCTTCAGGGCTGCTGGTCTCGAGCCCCACCGGCACCGTGTACCTGCTCGACAAGAACAGCGGCGCCGCGCTGTGGTCGCAGCCGGTGCTTGCGCGCCGCTCGCTGACCGGCCCGGTGGTCCAGGGCGACTACGCGGTGGTCGGCGATTTCGACGGCTACCTGCACTGGCTGCGCCTGGACAACGGCGAGCTGGCCGCGCGCGAACGCGTGGGCGGCAAGGCGATCAAGGCCCAGCCGGTCGTGGCCGACGGCATCCTGCTGGTCCAGAACGTCGAGGGCGGTCTCACCGCCTTCCGTCTGGACTGAGCGGACGGATGCAGGCAGGGATCGCAGCATGTTGCCGCTGGTTGCACTGGTTGGACGGCCGAATGTCGGCAAGTCGACCCTTTTCAATGCGCTGACCCGCAGCCGCGACGCGCTGGTCCACGACGAACCCGGCGTTACCCGCGACCGCAATTACGGCGTGTGCCGGCTGGAGCCGGAGCGTCCGTTCCTGCTGGTCGACACCGGCGGCATCGCCGGCGACGAGGAAGGCCTGGCCGGCGCTACCGCCCGCCAGGCACGGGCCGCGGCCGGCGAGGCCGACCTGGTGTTGTTCATCGTCGATGGACGCGAAGGGACTTCGTCGCTCGACGACGAGATCCTGTCCTGGCTGCGCAAGCTGGCACGCCCGACCTTGCTGGTGATCAACAAGATCGATGGCACCAACGAGGAATCGGTCCGCGCCGAGTTCGCGCGCTATGGTTTCGCCGACGTGCTGGCGGTGTCCGCCGCGCACCGGCAGGGACTGGACGACCTGCACCTGGAAGTCCTCGAACGCCTGCCGGAAGAAGGCAGCGTGGAGGAGTTCGACAACGACCCGACGCGCCTGCGCGTGGCGTTCGTCGGCCGCCCCAACGTGGGCAAGTCGACCCTGGTCAATCGCCTGCTGGGCGAGGAGCGGATGATCGCTTCGGAGGTGCCGGGCACGACGCGCGACTCGATCGCCGCCGACCTTGAACGCGAGGGCCGCCTGTACCGGCTGGTCGACACCGCCGGCATCCGCCGCAAGGGCAAGGTCGAGGAAGCCGTCGAGAAGTTCAGCGTGGTCAAGACCCTGCAGGCGATCGAGCGCTGCCAGGTCGCGGTGCTCATGCTCGACGCCACCGAAGGCGTCACCGACCAGGACGCGACCGTGCTCGGCGCGGTGCTCGACGCCGGCCGCGCCCTCGTGGTGGCGGTCAACAAGTGGGATGGACTGACGACCTACCAGCGCGAGCAGGCCGAAGCGCTGCTGTCGCGGAAGCTGTCCTTCGTGCCCTGGGCCGAAGCGGTACGGATCTCGGCCAAGCACGGCTCGGGCCTGCGCGAACTGTTCCGCGCGGTCCATCGCGCCCACGCGTCGGCGATCCGGACCTTCAGCACCAGCGAAGTGAACAAGGCGCTGGAAATCGCCTACGAGACCAATCCGCCGCCGGCCATCCGCGGCCACGTCTCCAAGCTCAGGTACGTGCATCCGGGCGGGGAGAACCCGCCGACCTTCGTGGTCCACGGCACGCGCCTCAAGGACCTTCCAGAGTCGTACAAGCGCTACCTCGAGAACTTCTTCCGCAAGCGCTTCAAGCTGGTCGGTACGCCGGTGCGGATGCTGTTCCGTGAAGGCGCGAACCCCTACGAAGGCAAGAAGAACGAGCTGACCGATCGCCAGGTCGCGCGCAAGCGTCGGCTGATCCGCCACGTCAAGAAGCGCGGCAAGTGAGATGACGGCGGTGCGGGCCGCCCAGACACCGGTTAACGGGCTGCCGACCCTGGGCCTGCTGGCCGGCGGTCGCGGCACGCGGCTCGGTGGCGTCGACAAGGCCTGGCTCGTGCGCGACGGGCTTCCCCAGGTACTGCGGTTCGCTCGGCGTTTCCCCGGGGAAACCGGTCCGGTGCTGGTCAGCGCCAACGGTGACCTGCAGCGCTACGCCGAGGCGGGATTGCAGGCGGTTGTCGACCGGCTGGATCCGGGCAGTGGGCCGCTGGCGGGAATCGACGCGTTGGCCGCCGCCTGCAGCACCGAGTGGCTGTTGATCCTGCCGGTGGACCTGTTCGACGTGAACGACTGCCTGCTGCGTACCCTCGCCAGTGGTGCGACCGGGAACGGTGCCTTGGCCGAGGACGACGACGGCCTGCAGCCCCTGGTAGCCCTGTACCGCTGCGAAGCCCTGCGCCGCGAGCTGCCCGCGATGATCGCCGAGGGCGACCTGGCACCGCGCAACCTGGCGCGGCGCCTGGGCCTCTCGCGCGTGCGCCTGACGGGCGTACGCTTCGGCAACCTCAACACGCCACGGGACCTGGCGACGGCATGCATGGAGCTGCCCAGGCCATCCGGCGATCCGACAGGCCCTGAATGAGCGAAACGTTCCCGACCCGCATTTCCCTGGCCGAAGCGCTGCAGATCGTACGCACGGCCGCCGGCGCGCGGCGCCTGGAAGCCGAACGCGTCGCCACATCGCGCGCCGACGGCCGGGTGCTGGCGGATGACGTGGTCGCGCCCGTCGCGCTGCCAGCCTTCGACAACAGCGCGATGGATGGCTTCGCGCTTCGCCATGCCGACCTGGCCGCGCAGGACGGCACGACGTTGCGACTGGCGGGCGAACAGTTCGCGGGGCGCGACCTGGGCCTGCAGCTTGCGGCCGGCGAATGCGCGCGCATCACCACCGGGGCGCCCTTGCCGAGGGGCGCCGACACGGTGCTGATCAAGGAGAACGCGGTCATTGCGGGTGACCGGGTGACGGTACCCGCCGGGCTGGCGCGCGGTGCCCACGTGCGCCTGCGCGCCGAAGACGTGGAGGTAGGCGATGTCGTCCTCTGCACCGGGCAGGTGCTGACGCCGGCACGGATCGGCCTGGCCGCTTCGCTGGGCATCGACCGCTTGACGGTGGCCGCGCGTCCGACGGTGGCGGTGTTCACCAGCGGCGACGAGCTCGTCGAGCCCGGTCTGCCGCTGGAAGCCGGGCAGGTCTACAACAGCAACCGCGAACAGCTCATGGCCCAGTTGCGCGCGCTGGGGCTCGAGCCGGTGGCCTGGCCGACGCTGCCGGACGATCCGGCGCGGATCGAAGCGATGCTGGCCGACACGGTCGCCAGCTTCGATGTCGTCCTCACCTGCGGCGGCGTCTCGGCCGGGGAGAAGGACCACCTGCCGCGCTGGCTGCAGGCCCACGGTCGCATCCTGTTCTGGAAGGTGCGGATGCGACCGGGCATGCCGGTCCTGTTCGGCGAGGCAGGAAAGGCCATGGTGCTCGGCCTGCCTGGCAATCCGGTCTCGGTGCTGGCGACCTTCACCATGCTCGGCCGAGAGCTGCTCGATACGCTGCAGGGCCGCAGCGAACCGCGTCCGCGCTGGCGCGCGCGGCTGGCCTCGTCCTGGCGCAAGCGGCACGAGCGGCTTGAACTCCTGCGCGGCCAGCTCGTGCAGGGTGGGGACGCCGCGCTGCAGGTCCATCCCAATCCGGCCGACGGTTCGCATCGCCTGCGTGCCGCCGCCGGCAGCGACGCGTTGATCGTGCTGGAGGAGGGCGCGCGCGACTATGCGGCGGGCGACCTGGTTGAGGTCGTGACGCTCTGACGCCCATGGCCGGCGCGGCGGTGCATCGCTGCGAACCGGGATCGCCTGGCGCGCCGCAGCGGTGCACGCCACTCGAGAAACACAGCCCCGCGACGCGTGGTGCTTCCGCCCGTCATCCGCGCGGTCGATAATCGGGCCATGGCCATTTCCGAGATCACGCCGTCGCAGGCGCGCGAACGCCAGCATCACGGTGCCGTGCTGGTGGACATCCGCGACGCACATGAGCGCTTGGCCGGCCAGGCGGAGGGGGCGATCGCGATCGCCAAGTCCGAACTTGAGGGCGCCCATGCAAGCCACCTGCCGGGGGTGGAGCGCCCCGTCCTGCTGATCTGCCAGTCAGGGCGGCGTTCTGCCGCCACCGCGGCGGTGCTGCAGGACGCCGGTTACACCGACGTGCACTCGATCGCGGGCGGCACGACCGCCTGGATCGCCGAGGGGCTGCCGGTCGTGCGCCCGCGGCTGGATGCCGACGAAGCCGATTTCCTGGAGCGCTATTCACGGCACCTGCGCCTGGCGGAAGTGGGAATCGAAGGCCAGCGCCGGTTGCAGGACTCGCACGTGCTGCTGGTGGGTGCCGGCGGGCTGGGTTCCCCCGCGGCCTTCTACCTGGCCGCGGCAGGCGTGGGCCACCTGCGCCTGGTGGACGACGACGTGGTCGACCGCAGCAACCTGCAGCGCCAGATCCTGCATGTGGAGGCCGCGATCGGTACCGCCAAGGTCGAATCGGCGAGCGAGCGCCTGGCCGCGCTCAATCCGCGCGTGCGCATCGAGCCGGTCGCCGCCCGGGTGACCGCGGCGAACGTCGAGGCGTTGCTCGACGGTATCGACGTGGTGGTGGATGGTTCGGACAACTTCCCGTTGCGCTACCTGCTCAACGATGCCTGCGTGAAGCTGGGCAAGCCGCTGGTGTATGGCGCGGTGCAACGTTTCGAAGGGCAGGCCAGCGTGTTCGACGCCGGTCGCCACCGCGGACTGTGCCCCTGCTACCGTTGCCTGTTCCCGGAACCGCCCCCGCCGGAGTTCGCGCCCAGCTGCGCCGAAGCCGGCGTACTGGGCGTGCTGCCCGGCATCGTGGGCCTGCTGCAGGCCAACGAGGCGATCAAGCTGCTGCTGGGCATCGGCGAGTCGCTGGCTGGACGCCTGCTGCAGTTCGACGCACTGGCGATGCGGTTCCGCGAACTCCGCCTGGCACCCGATCCCGATTGCGCGGTCTGCGCGCCGGGCCGGTCGTTCCCGGGCTACATCGACTACGCTCGCTTCTGCGCGACCGGCGGCTGACACGCGGCGGCGCGTGTCGCATGGAAATCGCGCCGGCGCGAACGCCGGCCTGAAAAGGAAAGGATCGGGATGGCGGTCGAAGGCACCACCGGAAGCGAGCTGGTCAGTATCGTCGCGCTGCTGGGCGCAGCGGTGGTCATGGTCCCGATCTTCAGGCGACTGGGGCTCGGCTCGGTACTGGGTTACCTGTGCGCCGGGCTGCTGATCGGGCCGTTCGGCCTGCGCTGGTTCACCGACCCGCAGGCGATCCTCCACGTGGCCGAGCTTGGCGTGGTCATGTTCCTGTTCGTGATCGGGCTGGAGATGCGCCCATCGCACCTGTGGGGACTGCGCCGGGAGATCTTCGGCCTTGGAACGCTGCAGATCGGCGTGTGTACCGCGGTGCTGACCGGCGTTGCGATGTTGCTGGGGCTGCCGCCCCGGACGGCGTTCATCGGTGCGGCCGGTTTCGTCCTGACCTCGACCGCGATCGTGATGCAGCTGCTCAGCGAGCGCGGCGACATCGCCTTGCCGCGCGGGCAGAAGATCGTCTCGATCCTGCTGTTCGAAGACCTGCTGATCGTGCCGTTGCTGGCACTGGTCGCATTCCTGTCGCCGCTGCCCCACGACGATGGCGGCGGCCGCTGGGTCGGGGTGGCGATCGCCGTGGCGGCGCTTGCCGGACTGGTCGCGGCGGGGATCTGGCTGCTCAACCCGCTGTTCCGCCTGCTGGCGGCGGCGAAGGCGCGCGAAGTGATGACCGCCGCGGCCTTGCTGGTGGTGCTGGGCGCGGCACTGCTCATGGAGATCGGCGGGCTGTCGATGGCGATGGGCGCGTTCCTGGCCGGCGTGCTGCTGTCCGAATCCACCTTCCGGCACCAGCTCGAAGCCGATATCGAGCCGTTCCGCGGCCTGCTGCTGGGCCTGTTCTTCCTCGCGGTGGGCATGGCGCTGGATCTGGCCGTGGTCGCCGCGAACTGGCCGCTGATCGCGTCGGGCGTGGTCGCGATGATGGTGGCCAAGGGGGTGTGCATCTACGCGGTCGCGCGGATCACGCGCAGCGGGCGTGGCGAGGCGCTGGATCGCGCCGTGCTGATGGCGCAGGGCGGCGAATTCGCTTTCGTCCTGTTCGCCGCCGCGCAGATGGCCGGCGTGATCGATTCGCCGGCCAACGCCAATCTGACCGCGATCGTGGTCCTCTCGATGGCCTTGACCCCGCTGGTGGTGCTGCTGGTGCGCCGTTTCGTGCGGACCGAGGCGAAGTTGTCGATGGACGGCATCGACGCCGCCGAAGGCCTGGGCGGCAGCGTGCTGATCATCGGCTTCGGACGTTTCGGCCAGGTCATGAGCCAGGCGCTGCTCGCGCGCGACGTCGACGTGACCATCATCGACACCGACATCGAGATGATCCGCAGCGCCGGCGAGTTCGGCTTCAAGGTCTATTACGGTGATGGTCGGCGGCTGGACGTGCTGCACGCGTCCGGTGCCGGCACCGCGCGTGCGCTGGCGGTGTGCATCGACGACCGCGCCGCGGCCAACCAGATCGCCGAGCTGTGCCACGGTCATTTCCCGCAGGCCAAGGTGCTGGTGCGGGCCTTCGACCGCGAGCACGCGCTGGAACTGGTCGCGCTCGACGTGGATTACCAGATCCGCGAGACCTTCGAGTCGGCCGTGCGCTTCGGCCAGGCCGCGCTCGAAGCCCTCGGCGTGGACGCCGACGAGGCCGCTCGCGTGAGCGAGGAGATGCGGCGCCTGGATGCGGAGCGCTTCAGCCTGGAAGTGGCCGCCGGCGACATCCGCGCCGGGCGTCCGCTGATCATCGGCAACACCGCGCCGGCCACGCCGACGCCGTTCACCACGCCGCGGCGCGAGTCGCAGCGGCTGGACGCCAGCACTGGCGGCGACGCCGCGGGAGAGGGCGGCACCTGACCGCCAGCGCCGGGATGCTGCGGTGGATCAGCGCATGAATCCGGCCAGCGCCTCGCCATAGCGAGGATCGTCGGAAAGGTCGTTGTGGCCGCTGTCCGGGAAGTCCACCACCCGTGGCGGCCGCGGCAGCGCGGCCAGCAGGCGGTCGGTATTGCCCGGCGGGACGACCTGGTCGCGACCGGCGCGCAGGACCAGTACGCGGCCCTGGTACCCACGCAGGTATTCGGCGGATGGATAGCGCTCGTCCATCAGCAGGCGAACGGGCAGCCAAGGGTAGTGCGCCTGCCCGACCTCGGCCAGCCCGTCGAACGGGGTGACCAGGGCGAGGCGATCGACCGGACGCCGCGAGGCCACCCAGGCCGCCACGCCGCTGCCCAGGCTGCGTCCGACCACGCCAATGTCGCCATCGGGGTGGCGGCGCCGGACCTCGTCGTAGAGCGCCAGGGCGTCAGCCCGCTGGGCTTCCTCCCCCGGCTCCCCCTCGCTGGCGCCATAGCCGCGGTAGGCGACCAGGTAGACCGTGCGGTGTCCGAACCACTGCGCGAACGGTTCGCGCCAGGCTTCGATCCGCTCGGCGTTGCCGCCGAAGTAGACCAGGGCATCGTTGCGCCCCGGGTTCACCCGCCAGCCGCGCAGGCGGATGCCATCGGAATGCAGTTCGAAGTCGGTCGCTTCGGTGCCGACCCGGGTATGGCCGGGATGGTAGACCAGGTCGCGCTGGCGCGCGTACATCAGCGCGCTGATGGCCGCGTATCCGACCAGCACCAGCAGTCCGGCCGCGAGCAGGACCCGGCCCGGGCGCAGCCGCTCAGCCATGGCGCTGGCGTGCCGCCTCGAAGGCGGCGAGCTGCTCGGGCGTGGCTTCTGCCTGGTGGCGCTGCTTCCATTCGGCGAACGGCATCCCGTAGATCGCCTCGCGCGCCTGCTCCTTGTCCATCGGTTCGCCGGCGGCCTGCGCGGCTTCGCGGTACCAGTCGGCCAGGCAGTTGCGGCAGAACCCGGCGAGGATCATCAGGTCGATGTTCTGCACGTCGGTGCGCGCCTCGTTGAGATGGCGCAGCAGCCGGCGGAATGCGGCCGCCTCCAGTTCCACGGTGTCGACCATGGTCGTCCTCCCTATCTGGCCGTAGCCGAATCGGGGACAATGTGCCGATTCCACGCCCCCAGCCGCAAGCATTGCCCGATGACAGCAGCGCCGATCACCGCCCGCATCCTCGATGGCCGCCGGGTTTCCGAAGACCTGCTCGACGGGCTCAAGGTGCGGGTCGACGCCCGCGTGGCCGCGGGCCGTTCGCGGCCGGGCCTGGCCGTGGTGCTGGTGGGGTCGGACCCGGCGTCGGCCGTGTACGTGCGCAACAAGCGCCGCGCCGCCGAGAAGGTGGGCATCGAGGCGTTCGACTACGACCTGCCGGCGGGTACCTCGGAGGCCGACATCCTGGCCCTGATCGACCGGCTCAACGCCGACCCGGAGATCCACGGCATTCTGGTCCAGCTGCCGCTGCCGGGCATTCCCGATGCCACCGGCCTGATTCGGCGGATCGATCCGCGCAAGGACGTGGACGGTTTCCATCCGGAGAACGTCGGCCACCTGGCCCTGCGCCAGTTCGGGCTGCGGCCGTGCACGCCGCGCGGGATCATGACCCTGCTGGCGCACACCGACCGGCCGGTGCGTGGGCGCAACGCGACGATCGTGGGTGTCAGCAACCATGTGGGGCGGCCGATGGCGCTGGAGCTGCTGATCGCCGGCTGCACGGTGACCAGCTGCCACAAGTTCACCCCGGCCGAGGTGCTGGAGGCACGGGTCCGCGACGCCGACATCCTGGTGGTCGCGGTCGGCCGTCCGGGCATCGTGCCGGGCGAATGGGTCAAGCCGGGTGCGGTGGTCATCGACGTCGGCATCAACCGCCTGGACGACGGCCGCCTGGTCGGTGACGTCGGCTATGCCGCCGCCGCGGTGCGTGCCAGCTGGATCACGCCGGTGCCCGGCGGGGTCGGCCCGATGACCGTCGCCACGCTGATGCAGAACACGATCGAGGCGGTCGAGGCACTCGAGCAGGGCGCCTGACCCCGGGCCGGGTAACTCCGGAGACCGGGAGCCCGTGCCGGGGCCGGTCCGCGCGACCGGGCCGTGCAGGCGCCATCCGGAGAATGCAGCGTGTCGCCTGGCAGGCAGGCGGGGGCGCCCCATTCGCAGGTATAATGGCGCGCTTCCCCACATCCGGGTATGCCGATGCTCCGCATCCAGGCCGAAGCACTGACCTACGACGACGTTTCGCTCGTCCCCGCCCACTCCACCGTGCTGCCGAAGGATGTCGACCTCGGTACGCGGCTGACCCGCGACCTGCGCATCAACCTGCCGATCGTCTCGGCGGCGATGGACACCGTCACCGAGGCCCGCCTGGCCGTGGCCATGGCGCAGCTGGGTGGCATCGGCATCCTGCACAAGAACATGACCGCCGAGCAGCAGGCGGCCGAAGTGGCCAAGGTGAAGAAGTTCGAGTCCGGCGTGATCCGCGACCCGATCACCGTGCGGCCCGACACCACGATCCGCGAAGTACTTGCGCTGACCCGCGCGCGCAACATTTCCGGTGTGCCGGTGGTGGACGACGCGGGCCAGCTCACCGGTATTGTCACTCGCCGGGACATGCGCTTCGAGACCGAGCTGGACGATCCGGTCCGCCACATCATGACCAAGAAGGACCGCCTGATCACGGTCAGCGAGGGCGCCAGCGACGAGGAAGTGCTCAAGCTGCTGCACCGCAACCGGATCGAGAAGGTGCTGGTGGTCAATGGCGATTACGCGCTGCGCGGCCTGATCACGGTCAAGGACATCCAGAAGAAGACCGACAACCCCAATGCGGCCAAGGACGCGTCCTCGCGACTGCTGGTCGGCGCGGCGGTGGGCGTGGGTGGCGACACCGAACAGCGCGTCGAAGCGCTGGTCGCCGCCGGCGTGGACGTGATCGTGGTCGATACCGCCCATGGCCATGCGCAGGCGGTGGTCGACCGCGTGGCCTGGGTCAAGAAGAACTTCCCGCAGGTGCAGGTGATTGGCGGGAATATCGTCACCGGCGAGGCCGCGCTGGCGCTGTACGACGTCGGTGCGGACGCGGTCAAGGTCGGCGTGGGTCCCGGTTCGATCTGCACCACGCGCGTGGTCGCCGGCGTGGGCGTGCCGCAGATCACCGCGGTGGACCTGGTGGCCGAGGCGCTGCAGGACCGCATCCCGCTGATCGCCGACGGCGGCATCCGCTATTCGGGCGATATCGGCAAGGCCATCGCGGCCGGTGCCTCGACCGTGATGATCGGTGGCCTGTTCGCCGGCACCGAGGAATCGCCGGGCGAGATCGAACTGTTCCAGGGTCGCAGCTACAAGAGCTATCGCGGCATGGGCTCGCTGGGCGCGATGGAGAAGGGTTCCAAGGACCGTTACTTCCAGGATGCCTCCGACGCCGACAAGCTGGTTCCGGAGGGCATCGAAGGGCGCGTGCCGGTGCGTGGCCCGCTGTCGGGCGTGATCCACCAGCTGGTCGGCGGTCTGCGCGCCACCATGGGCTATGTCGGTTGCGCGGACATCGCGCAGATGCGCAGCAAGCCCAAGTTCGTGGTGATCACCGGCGCCGGCCAGCGCGAAAGCCACGTCCACGACGTGCAGATCACCAAGGAACCGCCGAACTACCGGATGGGGTGAGGCAGGCCGCTTGCGCGGCACTGCCGCGCGGTCTGCCGAACGCCCGGCCACGAATGGCCGGGCAGGGCGATCCGAAGTCCGCCATGTCCCGCCAGGGATGGCCACCACAACCCAAAACGAAGAAGCGCTCCGCCCGCCGATGACCGACATCCACAGCGACAAGATCCTCATCCTCGACTTCGGCGCGCAGTACACCCAGCTGATCGCCCGGCGCATCCGCGAGCTCGGCGTCTACTGCGAGATATGGGCCTGGGACCACGACCCG
Organism: Pseudoxanthomonas daejeonensis; assembly: GCF_010093205.1. GTDB lineage: Bacteria > Pseudomonadota > Gammaproteobacteria > Xanthomonadales > Xanthomonadaceae > Pseudoxanthomonas > Pseudoxanthomonas daejeonensis. Next base: position 40,665 of record NZ_PDWN01000013.1, on the reverse strand, counting down.
GCGCAGATCGCCGAGTTCGCGCCGAAGGGCATCATCCTGTCCGGCGGCCCGGAGTCGACGACCGAGGACGGTTCGCCACGCGCGCCGCAGCAGGTGTTCGATGCCGGCCTGCCGGTGCTGGGCATCTGCTACGGCATGCAGACCATGGCCAAGCAGCTCGGCGGCGAGACCGAAGCGGCCGACCAGCGCGAGTTCGGGCATGCGGAAGTTTCGCTGGTGGCGGCCGACCGCCTGTTCGAGGGATTGAAGGACCATCCGGGATCGCCGCCGCGTCTTGATGTGTGGATGAGCCACGGCGACCACGTCTCCGTCGCGCCACCGGGCTTCACGGTCACCGCGAAGACCGACCGCATCCCGGTCGCCGCCTTCGCCAACGACCGCCGCGGCTGGTACGGCGTGCAGTTCCACCCGGAAGTCACCCATACCAAGCAGGGCCAGGCGCTGCTGCGCCGCTTCGTGGTCGACATCTGCGGCTGCCAGACGTTGTGGACGGCCGAGCACATCATCGAGGACCAGATCGCGCGGGTGCGTGCGCAGGTCGGCACGGACGAGGTGATCCTTGGCCTGTCCGGTGGCGTCGACTCCTCCGTGGTGGCCGCGCTGCTGCACAGGGCCATCGGCGACCAGCTGACCTGCGTGTTCGTCGATACCGGCCTGCTGCGCTGGCAGGAAGGCGACCAGGTGATGGCGATGTTCGCCGAACACATGGGCCTCAAGGTGATCCGGGTCAACGCGGCGGAGCGCTACTTCACCGCGCTGCAGGGCGTGGCTGACCCCGAAGCCAAGCGCAAGATCATCGGCAACCTGTTCGTCGAGATCTTCGAGGAAGAATCGAACAAGCTGAAGAACGCACGGTGGCTGGCGCAGGGCACGATCTACCCGGACGTGATCGAGTCTGCCGGCAGCAAGACCGGCAAGGCGCACGTGATCAAGAGCCACCACAATGTCGGTGGGCTGCCCGAGCACATGAAGCTGGGCCTGGTCGAGCCGTTGCGCGAACTGTTCAAGGACGAGGTGCGGCGCCTGGGCGTGGAGCTGGGCCTGCCGCGCGCGATGGTCTATCGCCATCCGTTCCCGGGCCCGGGCCTGGGCGTGCGCATCCTCGGCGAGGTCAAGCCCGAGTATGCCGAGCTGCTGGCCAAGGCCGACGCGATCTTCATCGACGAGCTGCGCAAGGCCGACCTGTACGACAAGACCTCGCAGGCGTTCGCCGTGTTTCTGCCGGTGAAGTCGGTCGGCGTGGTCGGCGACGCGCGCGCCTACGAGTGGGTGATCGCGCTGCGCGCGGTGGAGACCATCGACTTCATGACTGCGCATTGGGCGCACCTGCCGTACGAGTTTCTCGGCAAAGTGTCCAACCGGATCATCAACGAGCTGCGCGGCGTCTCGCGCGTGGTCTACGACATCAGCGGCAAGCCGCCGGCCACGATCGAGTGGGAGTGAGCTGCGCGCAGCCGCCCCATGCTGCCGGACGCCGCGCCTTGCGGACGGCACCGGCAACCCACTGACAGGAGTCGTCCATGCGTTCCAGAGCCTTCGGCCGTACCGGCCGCAACGTCGGCGAGATCGGCTTCGGCGCCTGGGCCATCGGCGCGGCGTGGGGCAAGGTCGACGACGCCGAGTCGGTGGCCGCACTGCATGCGGCGCTGGATGCGGGGCTGGACTTCATCGACACCGCCGACGTCTACGGCGACGGCCACTCCGAGCGGCTGATCGCGCGGGTGCTGAAGGAACGCGGCGGCGAGCGCCCGTTCGTGGCGACCAAGGCCGGCCGGCGCCTGCCGCAGCAGACCGTGGAAGGCTACAGCGCCGACAACCTGGAGGCGTGGATCGACCGCAGCCTGCGCAACCTGGAGGTCGAGGTGCTCGACCTGGTCCAGCTGCACTGCCCGCCGACCGATGCGTACTACCACCCGGAGGTGTTCGAGCGGATGGAGCGGCTGGTCGAGCGCGGCAAGCTGCGCCACTACGGCGTCAGCGTCGAGCGGGTGGAAGAGGGCCTCAAGGCGATCGAGTACCCGGGCGTGGCCAGCGTGCAGATCATCTACAACATGTTCCGCCATCGGCCGGCCGGGCTGTTCTTCCGCCAGGCGCGGCAGCGCAACGTGGCCGTGATCGTCCGGGTGCCGCTGGCCAGTGGCCTGCTCAGCGGCAAGTTCAGCGCCGACACCCGGTTCGAGGCCGATGACCACCGCCAGTTCAACCGCCACGGCGAAGCCTTCGACGTGGGCGAGACCTTCGCCGGCGTGCCGTACGAGGTCGGCCTGGCCGCAGTGGAGAAGCTGCGGCCGCTGGTGCCCGAAAGCGCCACCTTGGCCCAGCTGGCGCTGCGCTGGATCCTGATGGACGAGGCAGTGACGGTGGTCATCCCCGGTGCGCGCAATCCGCAGCAGGCGCGGGCGAACATCGCCGCCGCCAGCCTGGACGCGCTGCCACCGGAGACGATGGACGCGGTGGCCCGCATCTACGAACAGGACATCAAGCCGTACGTCCACCAGCGCTGGTAATGGATATCGACGATCCCACCCTCCGCATCGCTCCCGCCGAAGGGGCCGACCGCGACGCGCTGGCCGACCTGCTCGTGGAAACCGTGGCCGGCAACGGCTCGGTGGGTTTCATGCATCCGCTGGGCCTGGGCGAGGCCCGGGCTTTCTGGGACGACGCGCTGGAAGCGGTGGTGCGCGGCGAACGCATCGTCCTGTGCGCCTGGCGCGACGGCGAGCTGCTGGCCACCGGCTCGCTGGCACTGGTATCCGCGCCCAGCCAGCCGCACCGTGCCGAGCTGACTAAGGTGATGACGACCACTGCGGCGCGTGGATCGGGCATCGGCGCGCAGTTGGTGCGAGCGCTTGAGCAGGCTGCGCGCGAGCGGGGCCGCCGCCTGATCACCCTGGATGTGTCCCTGGTCGAGGGCGCGACTGCGTTCTACCGGCGCCTGGGCTACAGCGTCGCCGGGGACATTCCCGAGTACGCGCACAAACCGCTGGGCGGACTGGGCGCGACGCGGGTGCTCTGGAAGCTCCTGGACGCGCGCGAGCCGGTCGCGACGGCCGTGGTCGACCCGGCGGTGGACGAGCGCTTCATGCGCCACGCGCTGTCCCTGGCCGAACGCGCGGAGAACGAGGACGACGAGATCCCGGTCGGCGCGGTGCTGGTATCGCCGGCGGGCGAGGTTATCGGCGAGGGCTGGAACCGCAACATCACCGAGCACGATCCCACCGCCCATGCCGAGATCATGGCCATGCGCCAGGGCGGCAAGCGCCTGGGCAACCACCGGCTGGTGGGCTGCACCCTGTACGTGACCCTGGAGCCGTGCGCGATGTGCGCCATGGCCCTCGTGCACGCGCGGGTCGCGCGCCTGGTCTACGGCGCGGGCGACTCCAAGACCGGGGCGTGCGGCAGTGTCTCGGACCTGGTGTCCGATCCGCGCCACAACCACCGCGTGCAGGTGCAGGGTGGGGTACTGGGCGAGGAGTCGGGGCGGCGCCTGACCAATTATTTCCGCAGCAAGCGCGGCAAGCCGCCGCTGTAGCGCGGCCATGTGCGATGGCGAGCTGCGTCCGGAATCCTGGCCAGCCACGCCCTCGCTGTCGATGCGCCGGGCGTGGGGCAGGGCCCGCTCTACGGAATCGGTTTGGGTGCGACCGGCCGGTGATCCATCTCCTCGTTGATCGCGGTGACGGCCAAGGTCGATTCGCGTGCCAGCAGGATGCTGGCCGCGAACATCGAAAGCACCCCGGCCGACGCCAGCCAGATCGGCAGCGCTCCCAGGCGGTGCCCGGTGAACGTGTCGACCGACACCGCCAGGCTGGTACCGACGAAGCAGCTGATCGCCCCGTACAACAGCTGTCCGGCGCGCAGGATGTTCAGGCTGCGCCTGCGCTGCAGGGCGATGCGCCGTTCGTACAGGGCGCGCTCGATCTCGTCTTCGATCAAGGCCAGCTCGCGCAACAGGGTGCGGGCGCGGTCGATGATGCGTGCCAGGCGGTTGTTGGCCGACAGCAGCAGGGAGGCGGTGGCGGTCAGGAAGAACGCCGGCGCCAGCATCGCGGCGAGCACGGCATGGATGTTCGCGGAGTCCATGGAACGGCCGGTAATGGGGTCTGCGCTATCATGCCAGCCCAAGCGCGGCCCGCAAGGACGCGACACGACCACCGGAATGGACGCACATGGGCATAGCCGCAGGACAGGACCGCCTGATCTGGATCGACCTGGAGATGACCGGGCTGGATACCGGCGGAGATTCGATCCTCGAGATCGCCACCGTGGTCACCGACTCCCAGCTCAACGTGCTGGCCGAGGGGCCGGAACTGGCGATCGCCCATCCACTGGCTGCGCTGGAGGCGATGGACGAGTGGAACCGCAACCAGCACCGGAAGTCCGGCCTGTGGCAGCGCGTGCTCGACAGCGACGTCGGTATCGCCCAGGCCGAGGCGCGCACCGTCGCCTTCCTCAACCAATGGGTGCCGGCGAAGGCATCGCCGATGTGCGGCAACTCCATCTGCCAGGACCGCCGCTTCCTTCACCGCCTGATGCCGCGGCTGGAGCAGTACTTCCACTACCGCAACCTCGACGTGAGCACGCTCAAGGAGCTCGCGCGGCGCTGGGCGCCGGACGTGCTGGCGGGCGTGCGCAAGCAATCCGCACACACTGCCCTGAGCGACGTGCATGATTCGATCGACGAGCTGCGCCACTACCGCAGGCACCTGGCGCAGCTGGCCGGCGGCTGACGACGCGGCATAGCGGACACGGCACGGCTTCGCAGCTGCCGCGGTGGCTCAAAAAAAGGCCCGCCTTCCGGCGGGCCTTCTGCTTGCAGGGCGCGGCGGATCAGCCCGCTTTGGTCTTGGCCAGCCGCAGCCAGGTATCGACCACGGTATCGGGATTCAGCGACACCGATTCGATGCCTTCGGCCATCAGCCATTCGGCCAGGTCGGGGTGATCGGACGGCCCCTGGCCGCAGATGCCGACATACTTGCCCCTGGCCCGCGCGGCCTTGATCGCCATCGACAGCAGCTTCTTCACCGCAGGGTTCCGCTCGTCGAACAGGTGGGCCACGATCGCCGAATCGCGGTCCAGGCCCAGGGTCAGCTGGGTCAGGTCGTTGGAGCCGATCGAGAAGCCGTCGAAGATGTCCAGGAACTCGTCGGCCAGCAACGCGTTGGACGGCACCTCGCACATCATGATGATCTTCAGGCCGCGCTCGCCCTGGCGCAGGCCGTTGGCGGCCAGCACCTCGATGACCTTGCGGCCTTCCTCGAGCGTGCGCACGAACGGGATCATCACCCACAGGTTGTCCAGGCCCATCTCGTTGCGGACCTTGAGCACCGCCTTGCATTCCAGCGCGAAGGCGTCGGCGAAGGAGGGATCGACATAGCGGCTGGCGCCGCGGAAGCCGATCATCGGGTTCTCTTCCTCCGGCTCGTAGCGGTGGCCACCGATCAGGTTCGCGTACTCGTTGGACTTGAAGTCCGACAGGCGCACGATCACCGGGTGTGGCGCGACCGAGGCGGTGAGGGTGGCGATGCCCTCGACCAGGCGATCCACGTAGAACCCGACCGGATCGGAATAGCCGGCGATCTTGGCGTCGATCTTCTTCTTCGTTTCCGCGTCCTGCTTGCCGTATTCCAGCAAGGCCTTGGGATGCACGCCGATGTGGCTGGCGATGATCATCTCGAGCCGGGCCAGGCCGATGCCGGCGTTGGGCAGCTGGCCGAAGTCGAACGCGCGCTCCGGGTTGGCGACGTTCATCATGATCTTGAGCGGCGCCGGCGGCATATTGCCCAGGTCGGTGGTGGTGCGCTCGAAGGGCAGGGCACCGGCGTAGATGAAGCCGGTGTCGCCCTCGGCGCAGCTGATCGTGACCTCCTGGCCGTCGGCGATCTTCTCCAGGCCGTTGCCGGTGCCCACCACCGCGGGCACGCCCAGTTCACGGGCGATGATCGCCGCGTGGCAGGTGCGGCCGCCGCGGTTGGTGACGATCGCGCTGGCGCGCTTCATCACCGGTTCCCAGTCCGGATCGGTCATGTCGGCGACGAGCACGTCACCGGGCTGGACCCGGCTCATGTCGTCCAGCGAACGGACCACGCGGGCCACGCCGCTGCCGATCTTCTGGCCGATCGCGCGACCCTCGGCGATCACCTCGCCACGCTGCGACAGCGTGTAGCGCTCGATCTGGGTGGCCTTGGCGCGCGACTTCACCGTTTCAGGGCGGGCCTGGACGATGAACAGCTTGCCGCTGACCCCGTCCTTGGCCCACTCCACGTCCATCGGCCGGCCGTAGTGCTGCTCGATCACCAGCGCCTGCCGGGACAGCTCCTCGACGTCGGCATCGGAGATCGAGAACTTTGTACGCAGCTCAACCGGGGCGTCCTCGGTGCGCACGCGCTCGCCGGGCTGGTCCGAATAGACCATGCGCAACGCCTTGCTGCCCAGCGCGCGGCGCAGGATCGCCGGCTTGCCCTGGCGCAAAGTGGGCTTGTAGACGTAGAACTCGTCCGGATTGACCGCGCCCTGCACGACCATTTCGCCCAGCCCGTAGCTGGAGGTGACGAAGACCACGTCCCGGAAACCCGACTCGGTGTCCAGGGTGAACAGCACGCCGGACGCGCCCACGTCCGAGCGCACCATCAGCTGCACGCCGGCCGAAAGGAACACGTCCTCGTGCTTGAAGCCGTGGTGCACGCGATAGGCGATCGCACGGTCGTTGTAGAGACTGGCGAACACTTCCTTGACCTTGTGCACGACATCGTCGGCACCGGTGACATTGAGGAAGGTTTCCTGCTGGCCGGCGAACGATGCGTCCGGCAGGTCCTCGGCAGTGGCCGAGGAGCGCACGGCCACGGCCACGTCGCCGCCGCCGTTGTCGGCACACAGCTGCGCGTACGCGGTGCGGATGTCGCGATCCAGCTCCGGCTGCAGCGGGGCATCGATCACCCAGCCGCGGATCTCGCGGCCTGCCGCAGTCAGCGCCGGCACGTCCTCGACGTCCAGCGTGGCCAGCTTGTCGAAGATCCGCTTGGAGAGGTCGTTGTGGGCGATGAACGCCTTGAACGCCTCGGAGGTGGTGGCGTAGCCCCCGGGAACGGACACGCCCAGGCCGGCCAGGTTGCCGATCATTTCGCCGAGCGAGGAATTCTTGCCGCCGACGCGGGCCAGGTCGGCCAAGCGCAGCTCGTGCAACCACAGGATGTTCTGGTTCAAGTGCGATGCTCCGTAGAGCCACCGCCCGGCCGGGCAGTGGCCGCCGTCCCGAGATATGTGGAACCGTTATGATGCGCCCCAGCATCCAGGCATATCAATCTTGTAAATGCGGCCGTTTTGGTGTGAGACGGAGAAAACGATTCCATGACCAGCATCCGCCCGGTGTTCTACGTCTCCGATGGCACCGGTATCACCGCCGAGACCATCGGCCACAGCCTGCTTACCCAGTTCAGTGGCTTCCAGTTCCTCACCGACCGGCTGGCCTTCGTCGATGACGTCGACAAGGCGCGCGAGGCGGCCGGGCGCATCCACGCGGCGGGCGTCCTCCACGGGGTGCGGCCGATCGTGGTCAACTCCTGCGTCGATCCGCAGCTGAGCCTGACCCTGGCCGAGAGCGGCGCGCTGATGCTGGACGTGTTCGCGCCCTTCATCGAGCCCCTGGAGCGCGAGCTCGAGCAGCCGCGGCAGTCGCGGGTGGGGCAGGCGCATGGCATGGTCGATTTCGAGACCTATCACCGCCGCATCAACGCGATGAACTATTCGCTGAGCCATGACGACGGCGTGGCGCTGGACTATGACGAGGCCGACGTGGTCCTGGTCGGCGTGTCGCGCGCGGGCAAGACGCCGACTTGCGTCTACCTGGCGCTGCACTACGGGATCAAGGCGGCGAACTATCCGCTGACCGATGGCGACCTGGAGAGCGATCGTCTGCCGCCGCGGCTCAAGCCGTACCGGCGCAAGCTGTTCGGCCTGACGATCGATCCGGAGCGGCTGCAGCAGATCCGCCAGGAGCGGCGGCCGGATTCGCGTTACGCGCGGCTGGATACATGCCGGCGCGAAGTGCAGGCGGCCGAAGCGATGTTCAGCCTTGAGCGGATCCCGACGCTGAGCACGACCCATACCTCGATCGAGGAAATCTCGGGCAAGGTCCTGTCGACGCTGGGGTTGCAGAGGGAAATGTTCTGAGCCGACAGGGGATCACACCCCCAGTGGCTTCCCCAAGGTAGGCCTGTGTGCGTTCACGGTCAATGCTGCCGCGCCCGTTGCACAGCGTGTAGCATCGGTCGCATGCAGCAGGTCACCCCACACGGCACGCGCATCCCGAGATTGAGCCGCTTCGGCTGGCTGATGGCGCTGTACGCGGAAAACCACGCGCGGTTGCAACGCCTGTTCGCGCCGGCACGCCTGGGCGAGGGCAGCTACCTTTCCAGCGTGGGCGACGGCCTGGACGTGCGCCTGGACGTACTCGAGCGCCATCCGTACACGCTCGAACTTCGCCTGACCTACGACCTGCGCGATCCGCTGACCGGCGAACCGGATCCTTCGGCCTACCTGCGCCTGTACAGCGACGCGCGACAGGTGGAAACCACCCACTGCTACGTGGGTCGTCGCTGGCAGGACGTGATCGGCCTGTATCCGCCGCCGGCCGAACTGGTTGGCCATCGCCTGCGCATGAACACGTTCCTGGGCAAATGGCTCGAGTACCTGGCCGAGCGGGGCCATGGTGTGGCCACGCTGGCGCCCGCCACCGCGCGCCTGGCCGGGCCAGCCACGCCGGTGCGCGAGGCGGCGCGGCGATAGCGACGTAGTGAACGCCTGGCAGCCCGCGTGACGCAGACCATTCCACTCTCGGTCCTGGACCTCGCACCGGTGTGCGAAGGCAGCGACGTGGCCACCGCGCTGGGCAACAGCCTGGACCTGGCGCGCCATGCCGAGGCGCTGGGCTACCGGCGCTTCTGGCTGGCCGAACACCACAACATGCCCGGGATCGCCTCCGCGGCGACGGCGGTGCTGATCGCGCACATCGCCGCCGGTACGCGCGCGATCCGGGTGGGCGCCGGTGGAATCATGCTGCCCAACCATTCACCGCTGCAGGTGGCCGAGCAGTTCGGCACCCTGGCCGCCCTGCATCCGGGCCGGGTCGACCTGGGCGTGGGCCGCGCGCCGGGGACCGACCAGGCCACCGCGAAGGCCCTGCGCCGCTACTTCGACAGTGCCGAGCGTTTTCCGCAGGACGTGCAGGAACTGCTGGGCTACTTCCAGCCAGCCCAGCCCGGACAGGCGGTACGCGCCGTGCCGGGGGCGGGACTGGAGGTACCGGTCTGGATCCTGGGCTCCAGCCTGTTCGGGGCGCAGCTGGCCGCGGCCCTGGGCCTGCCTTTTGCCTTCGCCTCGCATTTCGCGCCCGACGCGATGGAGCAGGCATTGATGCTCTACCACCGCGACTTCCGGCCATCGGCGCAGCTGCGCCAGCCGCACGCGATGCTGGCGGTGAACGTGATCGCCGCCGGCAGCGACGAGGAAGCCCGGCGCCTGTTCACTACCGCCCAGCAGGCGTTCGTGAACCTGCGGCGCGGCCGCACCGGCCTGATTCCCGCGCCGATCGACGACATCGAGGCCTATTGGACGCCGGAGGAGAAGGCCGGAGTCGAGCGGGCGCTGGCCTGCAGCGTCGTCGGTGGTCCGGAGACCGTGGCCCGGGGGCTGGCGGCGTTTGCCGCCCGGCACCGCCCGGATGAATTGATGGTGGTGGCCAACATCCACGATCATGCCGCCAGGGTGCTGTCGTACCAGCTCGCTGCCCGGGCTTGGGGGCTGCCGCCCGGGCCCGTCGCGCCTCCTCCTGAATAGGCGGGCAGCCCGGACTCGCTATTCAGCGGAAATCCGGGTATGGTGCGCGCACTGTGTTTGCATGGGTCACCGTGAATCGTGGCCTGGTGCAGTCGATCTGACGATCCGCTACATCGTTCCGCTTTGCCAACGCCTGCAACCCAGTACCGTCGCGGATGTGCCGCGCTCGGTTTTCCATTTAAAAGTTGATAGGAGTTAGCAAATCATGTCCGATCGTCAGACTGGTACCGTCAAGTGGTTCAACGACGCCAAGGGCTTCGGCTTCATCACCCCGGAGAGCGGTGCCGACCTGTTCGTGCATTTCCGTTCGATCCAGGGTTCGGGCTTCAAGTCGCTGCAGGAAGGCCAGAAGGTCTCCTTCATCGTCGTGCAGGGCCAGAAGGGCCTGCAGGCCGACCAGGTTCAGCCGCTGTAATTGCGTCGACCTGCCGCAAGGCCGGTCACCACGAAACGCCGGGGGCGCAAGCCTCCGGCGTTTTTCGTTGCGGGCAGTGAAATGCGAGGATGGGGCATTCCCCCGCATCCGGCGCCGCCATGATCACCGTCCACCATCTGGAAAGCTCCCGCTCCCAGCGCGTGCTGTGGCTGTTGGAGGAGCTGGCCTTGCCGTATCAGCTGGTGCGCTACGCACGCGACCCGGTCACGATGCTGGCGCCGCCGGCGCTGCGTGCGGTGCATCCGCTCGGCAAGTCGCCGGTGCTGGTCGACGACGGCCACACGCTCGCCGAATCAGGCGCGATCCTCGAATACCTGGTCGAACGCTACGACACCACCCACGCGTTCTCGCCGACTCCGCTGCCGGTGGATTCGTCCGAACGGCTGCAGTATCGCTACTGGATGCATTACGCCGAAGGTTCGGCGATGCCGCCGCTGCTGCTGAGCCTGGTGCTTGCGCGGATCCGCGCCGCGAAGATGCCGTTCTTCGCCCGCCCGGTCGCCGAGCGGATCGTCGGCAAGGCGATGTCCGGCTTCGTCGGGCCGCAACTGAAGCTGCACCTGGACTGGATGGAAAGCTCGCTGGCCCGCTCCGGTGGCTGGTTCGGCGGCGAACGGTTCACCGCGGCCGACATCCAGATGAGTTTCCCGGTCGAAGCGGCCGCGGTGCGCGGCGGGCTCGAGCGGCATCCGGCGCTGGCGGGTTTCCTGCGGCGCATCCATGAGCGACCGGCCCACCAGCGTGCGCTGGCACAGGGTGGGCCGTTCGCGCTTTCGGCGGGCTGAAGCGGCGGGCGTGGCCTACGGAAACCGCGCGACGCCCCCATCTGGTCAGCATGCAGATCCAATTCGACAACGCCTTCCTGCGCGAGCTGCCCGGCGATCCGGAATCGGGGCCGCGCATACGCGAAGTAGAGGCGGCGGCCTGGTCGCGGGTGGATCCGGCGCCGGTTTCCGCTCCGCACCTGCTGGCCTGGTCGCCGGAGGCCGCGGCGCTGGTCGGCCTGGATGCGGCCGATGTCGCCGCGCCGGACTTCGCCCGCGTGTTCGGCGGCAATGCCCAGCTGCCGGGCATGCAGCCGTGGGCAGGCAACTACGGCGGCCACCAGTTCGGCAGCTGGGCCGGGCAGCTGGGCGACGGCCGCGCGATCTCGCTGGGCGAAGCCCTCGGTGCGCAGGGGGCGCGCTGGGAACTCCAGCTCAAGGGCGCTGGCCGGACGCCTTACTCGCGTTTCGCCGATGGCCGGGCCGTGCTGCGCTCGTCGGTGCGCGAGTTCCTGTGCAGCGAGGCGATGCACCACCTGGGCGTGCCGACCACGCGTGCGCTGTCGCTGGTGGGCACCGGCGAAGGCGTAGTCCGCGACATGTTCTACGACGGCCATCCGCGACCGGAGCCGGGCGCGATCGTGTGCCGCATGGCGCCGACCTTCCTGCGCTTCGGCAGCTGGCAGTTGCCGGCTGCGCGCGGCGACGTCGCGCTGCTGCGGCGCCTGACCGACTACACGCAGCGGTATCACTTCCCGGAGCTGGCCGGCCAGGGCGAAGCAGGCGATGCGGAATGGTTCGCGCAGGTGTGCGAGCGCACCGCATGGATGGTCGCCGGCTGGATGCGGGTCGGCTTCGTCCACGGCGTGATGAACACCGACAACATGTCCATCCTCGGCCTCACCATCGACTACGGTCCCTACGGCTGGGTCGAGGACTACGATCCGGACTGGACCCCCAACACCACCGACGCACAGGGTCGGCGCTACCGCTTCGGCACCCAGCCGCAGGTCGCGTACTGGAACCTGACCCGGCTGGCGCAGTCGCTGGCCCCGCTGTTCAAGGAGGTCGCACCACTGGAGGCCGGCCTGGCGCGCTTCGGGCGGGCCTGGGACCTGGCCCACCGCGACCTGGTCGCGCGCAAGCTGGGGCTGGCCCATTGTCGCGACGAGGACCTGCGCCTGTTCGCAGAGCTGCAGCAGTTGTTGCAGGAGGGGCAGGTCGACATGACGCTGTTCTTCCGCGCGCTCGGCGAGCACGAAGCGGCCGGCGCGGACCGGGCGCCGTTCGCGGAGGCTTTCTATGACGCGGACGCGCGCGCCGGGATCGAGGCGTCACTGCTCGGATGGCTGAAACGCCACCGGGCCAGGCAGCTGGACGACCCGCTCGATGCGGAGCAGCGGCGCGAAACGATGCGCCTGGCCAATCCGCGCTACGTCCTGCGCAACTGGCTGGCGCAGGAGGCGATCGACCGTGCCGAGCAGGGTGACTCCGCCGGGATCACCGAATTACTGGACGTGATGCGGCGGCCATACGAGGAACAGCCTGGTCGCGGGCACTACGCCGGCGCACGACCGGAGTGGGCGCGGCACCGCGCGGGCTGTTCGATGCTTTCATGCAGTTCATGACCCACGGTTGCGTCAGCATCCAGGGGAATGGACCGGAATCGGCCGACAGGACGAGGAGACTTTGCGATGGATGATCCGAAGACGCCGGAATGGGCGGCGCTGATCCGGGACGTGCCGGATTTCCCTTCGCCGGGAATCATGTTCAAGGACATCGTGCCGCTGCTGGCCGATGCGCATGGGCTGGCTGCGATGGTGTCGGCGCTGGGTGCGCCGTGGCGCGATGCCGGAATCCAGGCCGTGGCGGGGGCGGAGTCGCGCGGCTTCATCCTCGGCGCGGCGCTGGCACGGGAACTGGAGGCCGGTTTCGTGCCGCTGCGCAAACCGGGCAAGCTGCCGGGCGCGCTGCTGGAAGAAGCCTACGCACTGGAGTACGGCAGCGATCGCCTGCAGATCCAGGCCGATGCGCTCGCGAGCGGTACGCGGGTGCTGCTGGTCGACGACGTGCTGGCCACCGGCGGCACGCTGGCCGCGGCCGCGCGGCTGCTGCAGCGCCAGGGTGCACAGCTGGTGGGCGCGGCAGTGCTCGTCGAGCTCATGGAACTGCGCGGTCGCGAACGCTGGACCGCAGCGGCGCCCCTGCGTGCGCTGCTGCGGGCCTGAACCCGAACGCCTGCGGCCAGGCGCTGCGTTATCCGCCGGGGCGCGTCAGGAAGTGCGGCTGCGCATCGCGCGCGGCGCCAGGCCGGTCCAGCGCTTGAACGCACGCCGGAACTCGCGCGGATCGTGGAATCCGATGGCCGCGCCGACCGCGGCGACATTGGAGCCGGGACCGGTCAGCAGGCTTTGCGCGGTATCGCGTCGCAACCGGTCATGGATTTCCTTGTAGCTGGTCCCGGCATCGTGCAGGTAACGACGCAGGGTGCGTTCGTTCACGTGCAGCTCGGCGGCGATGTCGAGCAGTCGCGGTGCGTCGGCCAGCTGCAGTCGCACCAGCTGCTCGACCGCGGCCACGATTTCGCTGGAGGGCCGCACGGCCGGCATCTGCTGCTGGCACAGTTCCAGCACCTGGCGGGCCGTGGACGGGTTGTTGGCCGGCATCGGCGCGCCGAGCCAGCTTGCGTCGATGACGACCCGGTTGCTGGCCGCCTCGAAGCGCACCTCGCAACCAAACAGGCGTTCGTACTCGCCGGCATACGCCGGGGCCGGGTAGGCCAGTTCGACCAGGGCCGGGACAAAGCGCGGTCCGAGCAGGCCGCGGCAGAGCATCAGGCTGCTGGCGAACAGCTCCTCGCACAGGAACGGTTCGATATCGGGTTCGGGCGTGCCCATGCGCGCGGTCATCGCCACGCCCGGGCCCCCGCCCTCCGGCACCTGCGCTTCCAGCTGCAGCTGCAGCTCCATCATCGCCCCGGTGATGGGCGCGAACTGCACGCCCAGGCGCAGCGCCTCGCCGAAACTCCCGGCGGTCATCATCGCAAGCCCGAGCAGGCCGAAATGGCCCACGTCCTGGGCCGTGCCCAGCGCGAGGCCGTGTCCATCCCCCGGGAGCGTGCGCAGGGCGCGCCCGACGATCTCGCAGGCCTGGCGGTAGGAGAGGTAGACGGGGGTTTCGGTAACGAACTGCGCGCGCTCGAGCCGCAGGCCCTCGAACCAGCCATCACAGGGCACGTCCATCCGGTCGGCCATGGCGACCAGGCCGGCGACGATCCCGCACTTGATGTTGGCGCCGTGGAGGGGCAGGGCGTCCAGGGGGGCTTTTGGCGTCATCGATCACAACCTGTCCGCTTTACCCCCCTCATTATGCCGGCTTTGCCCTCGCGTACGCCCCCGGATGCAGCGGAGACTGGGGGACGGCCACATGATCGTGGCATCGACGGGGAGGGACCATGGCGAAGCGGGGCAAGGGCAGGGGCGCAGCAGGCGCGCGGGGATGGAAGCAGGGCGCTCCGGCGCTGCTGGTGGCCGCGTTGGCCGCGGTGCTGGCCGGCTGCGGCGACGGCGGTCCCGGGCACGTCCCGAGCGCGACCGTGGCCGAGGGCGATGCCGCCTTCGCCGACGTCCTGCGCCAGAAGCTGCTCGACGCCAAGCCCGGCGATGTCATCGAAGTGCCGGCCGGTCGCTTCACGTTCGACCGCAGCCTGAGCCTGCGCGTGGACAACGTGACCCTGCGCGGCGCGGGCCAGGACAAGTCGGTGCTCAGCTTCAAGGGGCAGAAGGCCGGCGCCGAGGGCCTGCTGGTCAACGCCGACCATTTCACGATCGAGAACATCGCGATCGAGGACGCCAAGGGCGATGGCCTGAAGATCAACGAGGCCGAACACATCACCATCCGCGGCGTGCGCGTGGAGTGGACCGGTGGGCCGAAGACCTCCAACGGCGGCTACGGCCTTTATCCGGTCCGCACCCGCAACGTGCTGATCGAGGATTCGATCGCGATCGGCGCTTCGGATGCGGGCATCTACGTGGGCCAGTCGCGGGACGTGATCGTGCGCAACAGCCGCGCCGAGTACAACGTCGCCGGCATCGAGATCGAGAACACGATCAACGCCGACGTCTACGGCAACGTGGCCACCAACAATACCGGCGGCATCCTGGTGTTCAACATGCCGGCGCTCAAGCAGCCTGGCGGCAACGTGCGCGTGTTCAAGAACCAGGTGTTCGCCAACAACACCGGCAACTTCGGCGCCAAGGGCACGCCGGTGGCGAGCGTTCCGGCGGGTACCGGCGTGGTGATCAATTCCAATGACGATGTCGAGATCTTCGACAACGACATCAAGGACAACAAGACCGCCAACATCATCGTCTCCAGCGTCTACTCGACGGGCTACAGCGCCGACAGCCGTTCGGAGAGCTTCGATCCGTACCCGGAGCGGATTTCGGTCCACGGCAACCGGCTCTCGGGCGGCGGCGACGCGCCCGACGGCTTCGACCTGAAGGCGCTGAAGGTCGCGCTGTTCGGGCTCAACGGGCGCCTGCCCGACGTGCTCTGGGACGGTTACGCGAACGCGGAGCTGGTCGAAGGGCCGCAGATCTGCCTGCATGACGTGTCCGGCGTGGTCAATGCCGATGGCCCGAATGGCTACAAGAACCCGACCAGCGACGCGACGCCGTTCGGCTGCACGCTGCCGCCGCTGCCGCAGGTGGACCTCAAGCGTGGTTGATCGGCCGTCCCGCGGGCGTGGCCCGCTGTCCAGACTGGTGGCCCTGGCAGGCGCGGTGGCGCTTGCCGCGGGGCTGGTTTCCGGCTGTCGTCCTGCGCACCCGCCGCCGGTCGCGTTCCATGCCGAAGGCCAGCCGGAATCGCTTTCCGAATGGCATCTCTTCGACATGGCCGATGGGCGGCTGGAATTGAACGAACGGGTCCTGCCCTACGACCTCAATTCCGCCCTGTTCACCGACTACGCGCACAAGCTGCGCACGGTCTGGATGCCCGAGGGAACGTCCGCGCACTACGACGCGAACGAAGCGTTCGATTTCCCGGTCGGCACGATCATCAGCAAGACCTTCTATTACCCGCGCATCGAAGGCGAGCCGCGCGACAGCCAGGCCGTGCTGCGCAGCCAGGGGCACGAGGGCCAGCTGCCCGGCGGGCAGCTGGAACTGGACAAGGTGCGGCTGCTCGAGACGCGGTTGCTGGTGCGGCGCGAGTCGGGCTGGGTCGCCTTGCCCTACGTCTGGAACGCCGAGCAGACCGAGGCCAGGCTCATGCGCGCCGGCGACCTGGTGCCGCTGACCCTGGTGGACGCCAGCGGCTCGCGTGAGGAAGCCGCCTACCAGGTGCCCGACCAGAACCAGTGCGCCGGGTGCCACGTCAGCGACCTGAGTACCCGTGAGTTCCAGCCGATCGGCCCCAAGGCCCGCCACCTCAACCGCGATCTCGCCTATCCCGGCGTCGATGGCGAGGCGGTGGTCGCCAACCAGCTGGCGCAATGGCAGCGCATGGGCTACCTGGACGGCCTTCCCGAAGCCTCGGCGGTGCCTCGCGTCGCCAACTGGCAGGATGCGGCGGAGAGCGTCGATGCGCGGGCCCGGGCCTACCTGGACATCAACTGTTCGCACTGCCACAGCGCAGCCGGGCCAGGCAACACCTCGGGGTTGTGGCTGGCCAGCGATGTCAGCGAGCCACTGCGCCTGGGGCGCTGCAAGCTGCCGATCGCCGCGGGCCATGGCACGGGCGACCGGCGTTTCGACATCGTTCCCGGCAAGCCGGACGAGTCGATCCTGACCTACCGGATGATCAGCACCGATCCAGGGGTGATGATGCCGGAACTGGGCCGCAGCGTGACGCACGCGGAGGGGGTCGAGCTGATCCGCGAGTGGATCGCGGCCCAGCACGGCGAGTGCGGCAATACAGGGTAAGTCGACCGCGTTTCCAGCAACAACCAAAACAAAATCAACCAGCGACATAGCGAGTAGGGGAGTACTCCATGATGGTTCGCAAGAATCCTTTGAGCCTGCGCGTGCGCCAGGCATTGTTCGGCAGCATCGCGGCGGGCGCCGCATCGCTGGCCTTCGCCGCACCGCAGGAGAGCCAGGTCGCGCCCGACGCGGTCACGCTCGACAAGATCACGGTCACCGCGCAGAGCCGCGAGCAGGAACTGCAGGACGTTCCGATCGCGTTGCAGGTCGTCAATGCGCAGATGCTCGACGACGTCGTCGCCGAGGACCTGAGCGGCATCGACATGTTCGTCCCCGGCCTGGTCGTCAATGGCCAGCAGCCGACCCAGCCCAGTTTCCAGCTGCGCGGCATCAGCACCGACGACTTCGGGATCGGTACCGATCCGGCCGTCGGCGTGTATGTCGACGGCGTCTACGCCGGGCGCGGCGGCGGCGTGCTGCTGCCGTTCACCGACGTGGAGCGGATCGAAGTGCTGAAGGGGCCGCAGGGCACCCTGTTCGGGCGCAATACCGCGGCCGGCGCCATCTCGATCGTCACCCACCGGCCCGGGCCGGATGCCGAGGGTCGCTCGCGCCTGCGCCTGGCCGAACATGGCAAGCAGTACGTCGATGCGATGGCCAACATCCCGGTCGGCGAGGACTCCGCGTTCCGCCTCAACGGCGTGTTCAACCAGGCCGACGGCTGGATCCAGGACGCCAATACCGGCGAGGACCTGGCGCCGGAGGACAACTGGGCGACCCGTGCGGCCTTCAGCACCCGCTTCGGCGACAACACCACCGCCTGGATCACCTGGGACCACGAAAACCTGGACCAGCTGGGCCAGGCCACGATCGGCATCGTGCCGCTGCCCGCAGCGCCCGCCACGCCATCGTTGCCGGTCGACGAAACCGCCTACCTGGATCCGCGCAGGACGCCGGCCGCGGTCGACGTGGACGGCAACGAGGAGTCGCGGCGCTTCGACGGCGTGACCCTGATCGTGGACCACGCCCTGTCGTGGGGCAGCCTGACCTCGACCACGGCGTGGCATGACTACGATTCGCTGAACCGGGTCGAGGAGGACGGTACCGACCGCCGCGACCTGTACGTGGATTCGGTCAACACCGAGAGCAACACGAATTTCTACCAGGAATTCAAGTTCGCCGGCAGCGGCGAGCGCTTCGACTGGGTGGCCGGCGCGAGCTACTTCCGCGAGAAGGCCGACCAGACCAGCCAGGTCAACGCCTATACCGACTCGGTCGATACGATCGTGCGCAACATGGGCCTGGCGCCGACCCCGGACGGGACGCTGTACGGCTTCACCAGCCAGGTCATGCAGATGTACGGCATCCCGTTGACGCTGATGGGCGAGCCCTGGAACGAGCAGTTCGTCAACACGCTCGAGACCACCGCCTATGCGCTCTACGGCGACGTGATCTGGCGCGCCAACGACCGCCTCAACCTGACCTTCGGCCTGCGCTACACGCGCGACGAGAAGGATTTCAGCTGGTTCAACGACCAGCGCCATGCGCCGGGCCTGGATGCGACGCTGGACCAGATGGAGGCGCTGGGCATCTTCGCCATGCTGGGGATCCCGAAGGAGGCCTACATCTTCGACATCGCCTTCATCGATCCGCCGGCGATGATGAACAAGGGCGTCAAGACCCGCGATTCGAACAGCTGGGACGACATCAGCCCGCGCTTCGTGGCCGACTACCACTTCACCGACGACCTCATGGGCTTCGCGTCGGTGGCCAAGGGCTACAAGGCCGGCGGCTTCAACGCGCTGCAGATCGACAGCCAGTTCGAGAACGAAGACGTGTGGAACTTCGAGACGGGCATCAAGCAGGTCCTGCCCGAATACGGCTTCCGCTACGACGCATCCGCGTACTACTACACCTACGACAACCGCCAGGCGATCCGCCTGGACACGACGCCGGCGATCCCGCGCTACGTGGTCGACACCTCGGACCTGGAAGCGTGGGGCGTGGACTTCAACGCGATCTGGCAGGCGACCCGCGCGCTCTCGCTGGACTTCAACGCGGCCTACATCGATTCGACCTACAGGAACTACGTGACGCCGGAGGGCATCGACGTCAGCGGCCAGGCGACCGGCATCCCGAAGTGGTCGTTCGCCGCCGGTGCGGCCTACCTCTGGGACCTGGACGAGAACGGCAGCGTGCGTGCGTCGGTGCGCTACGGCTATCGGGGCAAGACGCGCTGCAGCGACGAATCGCAGAGCCAGGGCACCTGTGGCGTGAGCCCGGCATTGCGCCTGGGCGAGTCGCAGGAACTGGCCAACCTCCGCGTGGGCTGGACTTCGGGTAGCGGCCGGTACGGCGTGGCCGTGTACGGCGAGAACCTGCTCGACAACCAGTACGTGAACGGCCTGGCCACCTACGGCAAGACCGTGCTGGGGACGGTCGGCGCACGCGTGACGCCGCCGCGCGTCTGGGGCGTGGAGTTCACCGCAGGCTTCTGATCGGATTCCCGTGCTGGCGGGGAGGGGGCTGGCGGGCCGCGGGGAGCGGTCCGTCAGCTCTTTTTTTTGCGCGTCGTGCGGCAGGCAAGCAGATGCTCCACGCGCGCGGAGGCAACAGGGATTGTCTTGGCCTTGAACCGGCGTTGCGGCGCCCTGCCGGGCGCGGCCTTCTTGCTTCAGAGAGGCCGAACCCGGAAGCGCCGCCCCTTGATCTTGCCCGCTTCGAGCTGCCTGAGCGCGCGTGCGGCCTGTTCGTGGGCGATGGCCACGTAGGAGCGGGTGGCATGGATGGCGATCTTGCCGATCGCCTTCGCCGGCACGCCCGCTTCGCCGGTGAGCGCACCGAGGATGTCGCCGGCGCGCAGCTTGTCGGTCTTGCCGCCGTCGATGCGCAGCGTGGTCATCGGGGCCTGCGCCGGCTGCGCGGGACGGCCGGTGGCCAGCGGCGAGGATTCGCGCGGGGGCGGCGTGTCCTGCGCGGCGGCGATCATCTCCGCGCGCGCGTTCTCGCGCGGGGCGACCAGGCTCAACGCCAGGCCCTTGCGGCCGGCACGCCCGGTGCGGCCGATCCGGTGGCGATAGGCATCCACGTCGGTCGGCAGCTCGTAGTTCAGCACCGCCGCCAGGTCCTCCACGTCGAGGCCGCGCGCGGCCACGTCGCTGGCGACCAGCACATTGCAGCTGCGGTTGGCGAGCTGCAGCAGTACTTCGTCGCGGTCGCGCTGCTCCATGTCGCCATGCAGGGCCAGCGCGGAGAACCCGAACTGGCGCAGCGAGCCGGCCACTTCGTCCACGTCCTTGCGGGTATTGCAGAACACCACCGCCGACTCGGGCCGGTAGCGCAAAAGCAGCCCGGCCACGGCCTTCTGCCGGTAGGCGGCATCGACGTCGAAGAAGCGCTGCTCGATCGCCGGCGCGCTGTCGCTGCCTTCGGCCGACACTTCCACCGGCTCGCGCAGCAGCTGCCGGGCCAGTTCGCGGATCTCGTCGGGAAAGGTCGCCGAGAACAGCAGCGTCTGCCGGTGCTTGTCGCAGCGGCTGGCGATCTCGCGGACGGCTTCCTCGAAGCCCATGTCCAGCATGCGGTCGCCCTCGTCGAGCACCAGCGTGCGCACCCCGCCCAGGTGGAGCACGCGCTTGCGGGCGAGCTCCTGGATCCGGCCCGGGGTGCCGACCACCACCTGCGGGTCGTGCGCCTGCAACGATGCGATCTGGGGTTCCAGCGCCATGCCGCCGGTAAGGATGCTCAGCTTGAGATTGGGGATGCCGGTGGCCAGCCTGCGCAGCTGCTTGCCGACCTGGTCGGCCAGTTCGCGGGTCGGGCACAGCACCAGCGCCTGCGCGCGGGACACGCCCGGATCGAGCCGCTGCAGAAGGCCCAGGCCGAACGCGGCGGTCTTGCCGCTACCGGTCGGCGCCTGGGCGATGAGGTCCAGGCCGTCCAGGATCGGCGGCAGCGCCAGGGCCTGGATCGGGGTGGGGGTGGTGTAGCCCAGCGCGTCCAGGCCGGGACGCAGGGCCGGGGACAGGGGCATGGAAGCGAAGTCGTTCATGCGCCATTTTCGCAGGTCGCGGCCGCGAAAGGGCGCCGATCACACATGTCACGGGGTCTGACGCCTCGCGGCGCCCGGTACAATGTGCGGATGCCTTTGATCACCCTGCAGAACCTCGACTACAGCGTCGGCGGCCCCTTGTTGCTGGAAAAGACCGACCTGTCGATCGAACCGGGCGAACGCATCGCCCTGATCGGCCGCAACGGCGCCGGCAAGTCCACCCTGATGAAGCTGATCGCCGGCGAACTGAAGCCCGACGACGGCGAAGTGCGCGTCCAGCAGGGCGTTCGCATCGCCCGGCTCGAGCAGGAGGTGCCGCTGGGCGCGGCCGGCAGCGTGTTCGACGTCGTCGCCGATGGCCTGGGCGACCTGGGCAAGTGGCTGGCCCAGTTCCACCACCTGAGCCATGCCGACGAGTTCGACGCCGATGCGATGGGCAAGGTACAGGCCAAGATCGATGCCGCCGATGGCTGGGCGCTGGACCAGCGCGTGGTCGAGACGCTGACCAAGCTGGAATTGGACGGCGATGCCGAGTTCGCGCGCCTGTCCGGCGGCATGAAGCGACGCGTGCTGCTGGCGCGTGCGCTGGTGTCCTCGCCGGACCTGCTGCTGCTGGACGAGCCGACCAACCATCTGGACATCGAGGCCATCGACTGGCTGGAGGGATTCCTCAAGGCGTGGGCGGGCAGCGTCCTGTTCGTCACCCACGACCGCCGCTTCCTGCGAGCGCTGGCCACCCGCATCGTCGAGATCGACCGTGGCCGGGTCACCAGCTGGCCCGGCGACTGGGCCAACTACGAGCGCCGGCGCGAGGAACGGCTGAACTCCGAGGCGCAGGAAAACCAGCGCTTCGACAAGCTGCTGGCGCAGGAAGAGGTGTGGATCCGGCAGGGCATCAAGGCCCGTCGCACCCGCGACGAAGGCCGCGTGCGTCGCTTGAAGGCGATGCGCACCGAACGCACCCAGCGCCGCGACCTCGGCGGCAACGTGCGCATGGAGGCCGCGCAGGGCGAGAATTCCGGCAAGAAGGTCATCGAGGCCAAGGACGTCTCGTTCGCCTTCGGCGCCAGGACCATGGTGCGTGATTTCTCCAGCGTGATCCTGCGCGGCGACCGCATCGGCCTGGTCGGCCCCAATGGCAGCGGCAAGACCACGCTGCTGAAGCTGCTGCTGGGCGAGCTGCAGCCGCAGGCGGGCGAGGTGCGCCAGGGCACGAACCTGAAGATCGCCTATTTCGACCAGTACCGCGCGACCTTGCGCGAGGACTGGAGCGCGATCGAGAACGTCGCCGAAGGCGCGGACTTCATCGACATCAACGGCAAGCGCAAGCACGTGCATGCCTACCTGCAGGATTTCCTGTTCACCCCGGAACGCGCCCGCGCGCCGATCACGCGACTGTCCGGCGGCGAGCGCAACCGCCTTTTGCTGGCGCGCCTGTTCGCCCAGCCCTCGAACCTGCTGGTGATGGACGAACCGACCAACGACCTGGACGTGGAAACGCTGGAACTGCTGGAAGAACTGCTCGGCGATTACAGCGGCACGCTGCTTCTGGTCAGCCACGACCGCGACTTCCTGGACAACGTGGTCACCTCGACCATGGTGATGGAAGGCGAGGGCAGGATCGGCGAGTACGTCGGTGGCTACAGCGACTGGGTACGCCAGCGTCCCGCGGCGCCGGCCAGCGCCGCGCAGGTTGCCCGTGCCTCGGCGACGGCGAACGCCACCTCGGCGGCCGTACCGGCAGCGATCCAGGCGTCGGCATCCGTTGCCGATGCCACGCCCAAGCGCAAGCTCAGCTACAAGGACGCGCGTGAGCTGGAGCAGTTGCCGGCCCGGATCGAGACCCTCGAGACGGAGCTGGCGGCCCTGGCCGCGGCGATGTCCGATGCCGGCTTCTACCAGCAGGACCCGGGTGCGGTCGCGGCCCATACCCAGCGAATGGCCACGGCCCAGTCGGAGCTGGATTCGGCCTACGCACGCTGGGCCGACCTGGATGCCTGATCCCGGTGCGACGGCGTCAGCTGTCGTGCGCGGAGACAGGGCTTTCCAGCGCCACGAACGCCCAGAACGGCACCTCCGCCTCGGCCCACCAGTGCGAGGCTTCCTGGAGCAGGCCCAGCAGGGTCTGCAGTTCGTCGGCGCGCGCGGACTGCAGCTGCCCGGCGGCCTCGAACAGCAGCATGTACCCGGGAGCGGGCAGCCATTCGAGGTCGCGCAGCGCGTCCATCAGCGCATCCCAGTTGCCGCCGCGCCCGCCGGGCACGTCCAGCATGGTGGCGATCCGCAGCAGCAGGGTCTGCTTGTCGCGGCAGCCGGCCAGGTCGATGCGGCGCACCAGCAGCCCGGCATCGCGCGCGGCGGCGGCCAGCGCAGGCACGTCGGCCGCGTCGACCTGGTACACGCCCGCCTGCGAGGCATCGTCGAAACCGAGGTCGAATCCGGATTCGCTCATGGGAACCCTTCCCGTGCGGGTGGCTGGAAGCGGCGGAAGCTTTCGTAGTGGTCGCCGGTGTAATACCAGTCGCGCGGCGGATCTCCGCCAGTGACGATCCGGCGTGCACCGCGATGGGACAGTCCGGGCGTGGGCACCGTGTACTCGCGGTAGTAGCCGTGGGCATGGCGGGGCAGGCGGCCTTCGCGGTTGCCGAACACGCTGCCGTCCTGGCGGTGCTGGAACGACCCGCCATCCTGGATGCGCCGGATCACCGCCGCGGCTTCGCCGGGCAGGAAGGCGGGCAGGGCCTCGGCGTGGGCGGCCGGAGCGGTATCGACAACCTGCGTCGATGCGCCCGGAGTGGCCGATCGGTCCGCGACGGGTCGCGACAGCCAGGCCAGCGCTGCCAGGGCGACGACGACCAGCAGCAGGCTGGCAGAACGGGTGGGGCGCATGCGCGGGACGTGCTAAAGGGTGTGGCCGGAGTATGCGCGCGCGCCTGCGGCGCTGCTTGAACGCAGGCACAGCGCCGCCGCTTCACGTCGTGGGAACCCGCCCGCGCGCATGCTGATGCCCGGTTGGGCCGACGTCGCCGGGACGCTGCATTCCCCGCCAGGCAACGCAGACACCTTGGTTGCGCGCGCCCGCATCCCTACACTGTTGCCCGCAGCGTCCGGTTCGACCGGACACGGATTCCCACGAATTCCAAGGAGAGCACCATGGCCTATACCCTTCCCGAGTTGCCGTATGCCTACGATGCGCTGGAACCGCACATCGATACGGAGACGATGAAGATCCACCACACCAAGCACCACCAGACCTACATCAACAACGTCAACGCCGCGCTCGAAGGTACCGAGTACGCCAACCTGCCGGTCGAAGAGCTGGTGGCCAAGCTGAAGACGCTGCCGGAGAACCTGCAGGGCCCGGTGCGCAACAACGGTGGCGGCCATGCCAACCACACCCTGTTCTGGACGGTGATGTCGCCCAAGGGTGGCGGCGAGCCCAAGGGCGACACGGCCAAGGCGATCGACAAGGACCTGGGCGGTTTCGAGAAGTTCAAGGAAGCCTTCACCAAGGCCGCGCTGACCCGCTTCGGCAGCGGCTGGGCCTGGCTGAGCGTGACCCCGGACAAGAAGGTCGTGGTCGAGAGCAGTGCCAACCAGGACACCCCGCTCAGCGACGGCAATACCCCGATCCTGGGCCTGGACGTCTGGGAGCATGCCTACTACCTCAAGTACCAGAACCGTCGCCCGGAATACATCGGCGCGTTCTTCAACGTGGTCGACTGGGACGAGGTCGAGCGCCGCTACCAGGCGGCCGTGAAGTAAGCCGGACCGCACGCGACGCGCCACCGACGCCCCGGTAATCCCGGGGCGTCTTCGTTTGCGCCGTCGCCCTCCGCTTCGCACTGTCCGCACAGGCGTAAAAAAAGCCCCGGCATCGCTGCCGGGGCCTTGCATGTCGCACGCGGTGGCGGGGATCAGTCCGTCGTCGCGTCGCTACCGCGCTGCTTCTCCAGCCATTCCTTCGACGGCTCGTCCAGCTTGTCGCCCAGCATGCGCCGGACCACGATGAAGAACACCGGGATCAGCAGCAGGCCGAGGAAGGTGGCGAAGACCATGCCGCCGATCACGCCGGTACCGATCGCATGGCGCGCATTGGCGCCGGCGCCGGTGGAGATCGCCATCGGGACCACGCCCATGATGAACGCGAACGAGGTCATCAGGATCGGCCGGAAGCGCAGGCGTGAGGCTTCGATCGTTGCCTCGCGGAGGGTCTTGCCCGCCAGGCGCTGCTCCACCGCGAACTCGATGATCAGGATCGCGTTCTTGGCGGCCAGGCCAATGATCGTGATCAGGCCGATCTTGAAGAAGATGTCGTTCGGCAGGCCGCGCATGAGGCTGAACAGCACCGCGCCGAGCAGCCCCAACGGGACCACCAGCAGCACCGCCACCGGGATGGACCAGCTCTCGTAGAGCGCGGCCAGGCACAGGAACACGACCACGATCGAAAGCACCAGCAGCAAGGTGGCGGCGTTTCCGGCCAGGATCTCCTGGTAGGACATGCCGCTCCAGTCGTAGCCGAAGCCGCCCGGCAGGTCGTTCTGGACGATCTCCTCCATCGCCTTCATCGCTTCGCCCGAGCTGTGTCCCGGTGCAGGCGAGCCGACGATATTGACCGCGGCATAGCCCTGGTAGCGACTGAGGGCTGGCGCACTGGTGTTCCATTCGGAACCGACCACCGTGGACAACGGGATCATGCCGCCAGCCTGGCTGGGCGTGTAGAAGCTCGACAGCGATTCGGCGCCAGTGCGGAACGGTGCGTCGGCGCGCAGGTTCACGCGCTTGATGCGCCCCTGGTAGAAGAAGTCGTTTGCGTACACCGGCGCCAGCATCAGGCTGATGGCGTTGTAGATGTCGCTGACCTCCAGTCCCATCGACTGCGCCTGCACCCGGTCCACGTGCAACTGCAGCTGCGGGGAGTCTTCCAGTCCGTTCGGGCGCACACCGACCAGTCCCGGGTTCTGCGCGGCCTGGCCGAGCAGCATGTTGCGGGCCTGGGTCAAGGCGGCCTGGCCCTGGCCGGTACGGTCCTGCAGCCACATGTCGAAGCCGCCGAACTGGCCCAGGCCCTGCACGGTCGGCAGGTTGACCACGAAGATCGTGGCTTCCTTGATCCCGAACAGCGCGCCATTGGCCTGCTGGATGAACTCAGGTGCGGTGAGGTCGCGTTCGTCCCACGGCTTGAGCTTGATGAAGGCCATGCCGACGTTTTCGCCCGAGCCGACGAAACTGAAGCCGGCTACCTGCAACATGCTCTCGAACCCGTCCAGCTGCTCGAGCGAACCGCGCATCTGGTCGAACACGCCCTGGGTCCGCTGCAGCGTGGCGCCCGGCGGCAGTTGCACGATCGCCATGGCGTAGCCCTGGTCCTCCTCGGGGAGGAAGCTGCCGGGCATGCGCGAGAACAGGAAGCCGCACAGGACCGCCAGCGCCGCGAACAGGATCATCCAGCGCGGCGCGTGCCTGACGGCGCTGCCGATGTGGCCGACATAGGTATGGCTGACCTTGTCGTAGTACTTGTTGAAGGTACGGAATACCCAGTTGGAATTGGCGTGGTGGCTGGGCTTGAGGAAGGTCGCGCACAGCGCCGGGGTGAAGCCCAGCGCGAGGAACGCGGAGAACGCCATCGCGATGGCGATCGTCAGCGCGAACTGCTTGTAGATCTCACCGGCCGCGCCGCCCTGCAGCGCGCTGGGGATGAACACGGCCGCCAGCACGACGGTGATGGCGACCACCGCGCCGGTGATCTGCTCCATCGCCTTGAGCGTGGCCTCGCGCGGCGGCAGGCCTTCCTCGGTCATGATGCGTTCGACGTTCTCGATCACCACGATCGCGTCGTCGACCACGATGCCGATCGACAGCACCATCGCGAACAGGGTCAGCTGGTTGATCGTGAAGCCGATCAGCGTCATGCCCAGGAAGGTGCCGAGCAGCGCTACCGGGATCACGAGCGTGGGGATGATCGTCGCGCGGATGTTCTGCAGGAAGATCAGCATCACCAGGAACACCAGCACGATCGCCTCGACCAGGGTCTTGACGACCTCCTCGATCGAGATCTTGACAAACGTGGTGCTGTCGTAGGGCGACATCCAGGTCACGCCCTGCGGGAACGTGGACTGCAGCTCGTCCATCTTGGCGCGCACGGCGCCGGCCACGTTAAGTGCGTTGGCGCCGGGCAGCAGCTGCACCGCGAAGGCGCCCATCGGCTTGCCGTTGAACTTGGTGTCGAAGCCGTACGAGCCGGGGCCGAAGCTGACCCGGGCCACATCGGCCAGGCGCACGGTGGTGCCGTCGCTGTCGGCGCGCAGGATGATGTTCTCGAACTGTTCGGGCGAACTGAAGCGGCCCTCGGCCGAGACCGTGGCGGTGAACGCCTGGCCTTCCGGTGCCGGGTCCGCGCCGACCGAACCGGCGGCGAACTGCACGTTCTGGCCCCGGATGGCCGCCAGCACCTGGGTGGCCGACAGGCCGAAGCCCTGCAGCTTTTCCGGGTTCAGCCAGATGTTCATCGCGTACTCGGCGCCGAACTGCTGGATGCTGCCCACGCCGGGGATGCGCGAGATCTGGTCGATCACGCGCGAACCGTTGAGGTCATTGAGCGCGTTGCGGTCGACCGCCGGGTTGTCGGAGACCAGGCCCACGACCATCAGGAAGCCCGCGTTGGCCTTGGCCACCACCACGCCCTGCTGGATCACTTCGGTCGGCAATCGCGGTGTCGCCAGGGCGACCTTGTTCTGCACCTGCACCTGGGCGATGTCCGGGTCGGTGCCGGTCTCGAAGGTCAGGGTGATGCTGGCGCGTCCGCTGGCGCTGGACGACGAGCTGAAATAGAGCAGGTGGTCGATGCCGGTGAGCTGCTGCTCGATGACCTGGGTGACCGCTTTCTCGACCGTGTCAGCACTGGCGCCGGGATAGGTGGCGCCGACGGTGACCTGCGGCGGTGCGATGTTCGGATAGGATTCCACGCCGAGGCCAAGGATCGCGATCACGCCGGAAAGCGAGATCAGGATCGCCACGACCCAGGCGAAGACCGGGTGGTTGATGAAGAACTTGGGCATTGGGATCGGTCCTTACGCGGCCGGCTCGGACGATTTGTCGGCGGCCGGTTCGACCGGTGCCTTCGGTGCCTGTGCGGGCTTGCCTGGCTGGCCGGGTTGGCCTGCCGCCGCCGGCTGCCACGGCGTCGCCTGCACCGGTGCCCCCTCCTTGGCCTTCTGCACGCCGCTGACGATGATCTTGTCGCCCGCCGCCAGTCCGGAGGTGACGATCCAGCGCCCTTCATGGGCGGCGCTGGTGGTCACGTTCTTGCGCTCGACGTTGCCGTCGGCGCCGACCACGCGGGTGAAGGCGCCATTGGCATCGCGCAGCACCGCTTCCTGCGGCACCAGGAATACTTCGTGCAGCTCGCCCATGTTCACCTTCAGGGTGACGAAGCTGCCCGGGAACAGCGTCTGGCCCGGATTGGGGACCAGGGCGCGCATCGTGACCGCGCCGGTGGCCGGGTCGACCGTCGTGTCGGAAAAGTCCAGGGTGCCCGGCTGCTCGTGCACGCGGTCGCCGGGCAGCACCACCTGCACGGTGGCCTTGCCGGTGCCGACCAGCGAAACGTTGGTCGCTGCGCGCAGCTGCGCCAGTTCGGTAGAGCCGATCGAGAAGTTGGCGAACAGCGGGTCGAGCTGGTCGACCGTAGTCAGCAGGGTCGCTTCACCCTGGCCGACCAGGGCACCCTCGGTCACGCGCTGCTTGCCGGCGCGGCCGGCGATGGGCGCGGTGACCTTGGCGTAGCCCAGGTTGATATCCGCGTTGCGCACGTTGGCCCGCGCCGCCGCGACCGCGGCCGAGGCGCTGCGTTCGGTGGCGACGGCGTTGTCCAGGTCGCTCTGCGAGACGAACTTCTGCGGCGCCAGCTGGCGGGCACGGTCGGCCGCGGTGCGTGCATTGGCGTAGGTGGCCTCGGCCTGTGCCAGCTGGGCCTGGGCGACGCCGAGCGAAGCCTGCAGTGGCGCGGGGTCGATCTCGAACAGCACCTGGCCTTCGCGCACATCGCTGCCTTCTTCGTAGACCCGCCGCAGCAGCACGCCCGGTACGCGGGCGCGCACGTCGGCGCTGCGGTAGGGCGACAGGCGGCCGACGAGGTCGCGGTTCAGCGGCACGGTCTGTGGCTGGGCCTCGATCACGCCCACTTCAGGGGGCGGTGGGGCGGCAGCTTCGTCCTTGCCGCCGCCGCAGGCGGTCAGGGCAAGCAGGCCGCAGGACAGGAGGAGGGGGAGGCGCATGGGAACTCCGGGGAAATGTAGGAACAGGACTGGGAATCAGGTGCGTGGAACGGGCGGGGCGAATGCGCGCAGGAAACTGTCGACCGCGAATTCCGCCCACTGTGTCCGCAGGCTGGTTGTGTCGCGGTGAGGAACCAGGAAGCGTTGCCGGTCGAAATCCAGGCCGACGATCATGCCCAGCAACAGCTCGGCCGCCGAGTGCGGATCGTCATGCCGGAGCAGGCCCCGGCGCATCGCCTGTTGCAACCAGGTGGCGAGGCGCTCCTGCAGGCCCTCGATCCAGATCCCGTAGAGTGCCCGCACTTCGTCGGGGAACTGGCAGGCCTGGCCGGTGATCAGTCGCGCGGTCCCGATCGTGCCCGGTCCGGACAGGCGGGCCAGGTGGTCGCGGGCGAAGGCGACCAGGCGCGGGCGCAAGGTCGCGGAATCGGGAACGCCGGTGAGGACCGCGGCCTTGCGGCTGTCCTCGCTCAGGACCCGCAGCAGCAGCGACTGCTTGGAGCCGTAGCGCGCATACAGCGTCTGCTTCGAGCATCCGGCGCGCGCGGCCACCGCGTCCATGCTGATCTGCACGCCCTGCTCGCGGACCAGGGCGCGCACTGCATCGTGCACCCGCTGGTGGCGGGCGTCGTCGACCTGTCGCGGGGCGGCGGGGCTGGGAGTCTGCATGCGGACTGGACTATACCGTCCAGTTCATTAATTTGGAAGCGGTGATTTCTTCCGTCCTGCAGCAAGGTTGTTGCGATGGGCGCGGCTACAATTGTCCGCACACACTTTTGCTGCGGAGTTACA
This sequence comes from Pseudoxanthomonas daejeonensis, assembly GCF_010093205.1. Lineage (GTDB taxonomy): Bacteria > Pseudomonadota > Gammaproteobacteria > Xanthomonadales > Xanthomonadaceae > Pseudoxanthomonas > Pseudoxanthomonas daejeonensis. Next base: position 10,585 of record NZ_PDWN01000013.1, on the reverse strand, counting down.
GGCGATGAAATCCACTTCTTCCGGTGAAAAACGGACGACGAAGCCGACGAAGGCCGCGAGCCCGGCGAAGAAGGCCGCAGCGCCGGTTGCCGCACAGGCGCGCTTCTCCTTGGAGCCTGTGTACGCAGCGGCGCGGCGCCAGGCGCCGGCGACGCGCCAGGCCGAGTTGCAGGAGTTCCTGGGCGAGTTCTACCGCCGACTGGAAGAAGACGAATATCCGCAGCACCCGCCCAAGACCTGGGCGGCGATCGGCATGGACATGCTCGAGTTCGCGCGTCGGCGCCGGGCAGGAACGGCCAACGTGCGCGTGTTCAACCCGACCCTGGCCGCCAACGGCTGGGAGTCCGCCTACACGGTGCTGCAGATCGTCAACGACGACATGCCGTTCCTCGTGGATTCGGTCAGCATGGCCCTGGCCGAGATGGGCGTGGGCGTGCACGTGCTCGGCCATCCGCTGGTGCGCTTCGCGCGCGATGGAAACGGCAAGCTGCAGTCGGTCGGCGATGGTCGTCCGGAATCGCTGATGCTGCTGGAGATCGACCGCCAGGCGCCGTCGGCGATGCGCCAGATCGAGCAGCGCATCGCCGCAGTGCTGGACGAAGTCCGCGGCGTGGTCGCCGACTGGGGCCTGATGCGCGAACGCATGCAGGTACTGGGCGACGACCTGGCGACGCGGCGCATGCCGGTGGACGACACCGGCCGGCGCGAAGCGCAGGAGTTCCTGCGCTGGGCGGCCAACGATCATTTCATCCTGTACGGCTACCGCGAGTACAAGGTGGTCAAGCAGGGCGGTGAGTCGGTGCTGGCGCCGGTCGAGGGCTCGGGCCTGGGCCTGATGCGCGGCAAGGACAGCTCTCCGCCGCGGCCGGTCAAGGGCCTGGCGGCGCACGGCCTGAACCGCTCGGGCACCAGCGAGGCGCTGATCCTCACCAAGACCAATGCGCGCTCGCGGATCCACCGCAAGGGCTACATGGATTACATCGGCGTGCTGGAGTTCGACGCCAACGGCGTGATCACCGGCGAGCAGCGCTTCCTGGGCCTGTATACCTCCAGCGCCTACAACCGCCGCCCGTGGGAAATCCCGCTGGTGCGCGAGCGCTACGAGCACGTCATGCGCCGCAGCGGGCTGTCGCCGAGCAGCCACAGCGGCAAGGCGTTGCGCCACATCCTGGAGACGCTGCCGCGCGAGGAGCTGTTCCAGTCCAGCGAGGAAGAGCTGTACCGCACCGCGACCGGCGTGCTGGGGCTGCAGGAGCGCGTGCGCAGCCGGCTGTTCCTGCGCCGCGACCGCTATGGCCGCTTCTTCTCCGCCCTGGTCTACATCCCGCGCGAGCGCTTCAACACCGACGTGCGCCTGCGCATCGAAACGCTGCTGAAGGACGCGTTGCAGGGCGAACAGGTCGATTCGAGCGTGGTCCTGGGCGAGTCTCCGCTGGCCCAGCTGCACCTGATCGTGCGTCCGCGGGCCGGCGCGTCTACCGACATGAACACCAGCGAGCTGGAGCGTCGCCTGGCCCACCTGCTGCGCAACTGGCAGGACGACCTGCGCGAACTGCTGATCGCACGCCACGGCGAGGCCGACGGCCTGCGCATGGCGAGCGGGTACGGGCGGGCTTTGCCGGCCGGCTACATCGAGGACATCACGCCCGAGCTGGCCGCCAACGACGTCGAACAGCTGGCCGCGCTGACCGGGCCGGAAGACCTGCGCCTGAGCCTGCACGCGGTCGCGCGCGAGGGCACCGCCGGGCTTCGCCTGAAGCTGTACCGCCAGCATGACGACATCCCGCTGTCGGATGTGCTGCCGCTGATGGAGAACATGGGGCTGAAGGTCATCTCCGAGCACCCGTACCGGCTGCAGGCCAGCCTGGACGATGGCGGCAGCCAGCCGATCTACATCCAGGACTTCGAGGTCGAGCGCGCCATCGGCGGTGGTGACCCCACTGCACTTGCACCGGTCTTCGAACAGGCTTTCGCCGCGATCTGGTCCGGCCGCGCCGAGAACGACGGACTCAACCGCCTGGTGCTGGCCGCCGGCCTGGACTGGCGCCAGGTCGCGCTGCTGCGCGGCTACTGGAAGTACCTGCTGCAGACCGGCGTGCCGTTCTCGCAGAACTACGTCGAAGAGACGCTCGGCCGCTACCCGCTGCTGGCCCGCCTGCTGGTCGAGCTGTTCGAGGCGCGGTTCCATCCGGCCACCGGGAATGAAACGGCCGCGCAGATCCTCGACGGCCAGCAGCGCCTGGTCGACCAGTTGCGCGTCCTTGCCGCCGGCGACGAACCGGCGATCAAGGCGCTGCAGGAAGTGGTCGACGCGCGCAGCGCCGATCGCACCACCCAGGAGCGCGTCACGCGCGCCGCACTGCTCAAGCTGCTCGACCGCGTCTCCAGCCTGGACGACGACCGCATACTGCGCGGCTTCATCGGCGCGATCGACGCGACCTTGCGCACCAGCTATTTCCAGACCGGCGCCGACGGCAAGCCGGGCCACTGCATCAGCTTCAAGTTCGACTCGGCGCTGGTGCCCGACCTGCCCAAGCCGCGCCCGTACCGCGAGATCTTCGTCTACGGTCCGCGCGTGGAAGGCGTGCACCTGCGCTTCGGCCCGGTGGCGCGTGGCGGCCTGCGCTGGTCGGACCGTCGCGAGGACTTCCGTACCGAAGTGCTCGGCCTGGTCAAGGCACAGATGGTCAAGAACACGGTGATCGTGCCGGTCGGGGCCAAGGGTGGCTTCTTCGTCAAGCAGCCGCCGGCGTCCGGCGAGCGCGATGCGGTGATGGCGGAAGGCATCGCCTGCTACAAGCTGTTCATCCAGGGCCTGCTCGACATCACCGACAACATCGTCGAAGGCAGGATCGTGCCGCCGCGCGACGTGGTCCGCCACGACCAGGACGATCCGTACCTGGTGGTCGCCGCGGACAAGGGCACGGCGACGTTCTCCGACATCGCCAATGGCCTGGCCATCGCCCACGGCTTCTGGATGGGCGATGCCTTCGCCTCCGGCGGCTCGGTCGGCTACGACCACAAGGGCATGGGTATTACCGCCCGCGGCGCGTGGGAGTCGGTCAAGCGCCATTTCCGCGCCCTGGGCCGCGACTGCCAGGTCGAGGACTTCAGCTGCGTGGGCATCGGCGACATGTCGGGCGACGTGTTCGGCAACGGCATGCTGCTGTCCAGGCACATCCGCCTGGTCGCCGCGTTCGACCACCGCCACATCTTCCTGGACCCGGAACCGGATGCCGCGCGCACGTTCGCCGAACGCGAACGCCTGTTCGCGCTGCCGCGCTCCAGCTGGGCCGATTACGACACCAAGCTGATCAGCAAGGGTGGCGGCGTGCACCCGCGCAGTGCCAAGTCGATCGAGATCACCCCGCAGGTGCGTGCCGTGCTGGGCCTGGACGAAGGCGTCAGGTCGATGTCGCCCAACGAACTGATGTCGGCGATCCTGCAGGCGCCGGTCGACCTGCTCTGGAACGGCGGCATCGGCACCTACGTCAAGGCGTCCACCGAGCAGCATTCGGACGTGGGCGACCGCGCCAACAATGCACTGCGCGTCAACGGCGGACAGCTGCGCTGCCGGATCGTGGGCGAGGGCGGCAACCTCGGCATGACCCAGCTGGGCCGGATCGAGGCCGCGCACGCCGGCGTCCTGCTCAACACCGACTTCATCGACAACTCCGCCGGCGTGGACACCTCCGACCACGAGGTGAACATCAAGATCCTGCTCAACGACGTGGTCCGTGCGAAGAAGCTGACCATGCCGGCCCGCAACAAGCTGCTGGCATCCATGACCGACGAGGTCGCGCGGCTGGTGCTGTTCGACAACTACCGGCAGAACCAGGCGATCAGCCTGATGGAGCGGATGAGCGTCAAGCGGCTGGGTTCCAAGCAGCACTTCATCCGTACGCTGGAGTCGCAGGGCCTGCTCGACCGGCAGATCGAGTTCCTGCCGTCGGATGCGGAGCTTTCCGCACGCAAGGCGCGCGGGCAGGGCATGACCCGGCCGGAACTGGCGGTCCTGCTGTCCTACTCCAAGCTGGTCGCCTTCCAGCAGCTGCTGGATTCGGACATCCCCGAGGATCCGTACCTGTCCAAGGAGCTGCAGCGCTACTTCCCGCTGCCCTTGCAGAAGAAGTACACCGACGAGATGGAGCGGCACCGCCTCAAGCGCGAGATCATCGCCACCGCCGTCACCAACACGACCATCAACCGGATGGGCGCGACCTTCCTGCTGCGCATGCAGGAAGACACCGGCCGCAGCCCGGCCGAGGTGGCCAAGGCCTACACCATCAGCCGCGAGACGCTGGATGCGCGGATGCTCTGGACCCAGATCGACGCGCTCGACGGCAAGCTGCCCGAGGCCGCGCAGATCGATGCCCTGCAGGTGATCTGGAGCCTGCAGCGCTCGTTCGTACGCTGGCTGCTCAACCGCCCCGGGCCGATGCCGAGCATCACCGAGGCGGTGGATCGCTACCGCGATCCGTTCAACGACATCCGCGAAGCGTCGGGCGTGCTGCCCGATTCCCAGCGGCCTGCGTACGAAGCGGCGCTGCGCGAATGGCGTGACAAGGGCATGCCGCCCAAGCTCGCCCAGCAGCTGTCCGAACTTCCGTACCTGGAGCCTGCCTTCGACATCATCGAGCTGGCGCGCGCGCGCAAGCTCAAGCCGGTCGATGTCTCGCGCGTGCACTTCCGCCTGGGCGACGCCCTGCAGCTGCCGTGGCTGTTCGAGCAGGTCGACGCACTCGCCGTGGACGGTCGCTGGCATGCGGTCGCCCGGGGCGTGATGCGCGACGAGCTGGCCGCCCACCACCGCGTGCTGGCGGGCCAGGCGATGTCCCAGCCCGGTGCCGATGCCGACGCGAAGGTCCGTCACTGGCTGTCGCGCGACGATGCCGCACTGCGCTTCACCCTGGGCATGCTGTCGGAGCTGTCGGCGCAGAAGACGCTGGACTATCCGACCCTGTCGGTGGCCGTGCAGAAGCTGGGCCAGCTCGCTTCGCGCGGCTGAGCCGCGATCGGGGCGCCGGCATGACGCCGGCGCCCCTGCTGGACATCGATCTGTCGCGAGCGGTTATCCTGCCGGCTCCCGACGGAGATCGTGATGAGTGCCAGTCCCCGCATCGCCTTCCTCGCCAGTACGGCGCCCAACGCGCAGGAGACGCTGCAGGCGATGGTGGCCCGGCATGGGCAGCATCCGCCCGAGGAGGCGGACGTGATCTGCGCGCTCGGCGGCGATGGCTTCATGCTGCAGACGCTCCACCGGCACGGCGGGCTGGGCAAGCCGGTCTATGGAATGAAGCTGGGCACCGTTGGTTTCCTGATGAACCATTTCAACGCCGACGACCTGCTCGAGCGGATCGCCGCGGCCGAGCCCGCCAAGCTGCGTCCGCTTGAGATGGTGGCGCAGACCGAGTCGGGCACCAGCATCGGTTCGCTGGCCTACAACGAAGTCTCGCTGCTGCGGCAGACGCGGCAGGCCGCGCACATCCGCATCGGTCTCAACGGCCAGACCCGCCTGGACGAGCTGATCTGCGACGGCGTGATGGTCGCCACGCCGGCCGGCAGCACGGCCTACAATTTTTCCGCGCACGGACCGATCCTGCCGCTGGGGTCGCACACCATCGCGCTGACCCCGATTGCCGCGTTCCGGCCACGACGCTGGCGCGGCGCCATCCTCAAGGCCGATACCGAGATCCGCTTCGAGGTGCTCGATCCGTACAAGCGGCCGGTCAGCGTGACCGCCGACTCGCACGAGACGCGCGACGTGGTGGAGGTGGTGATCCGCGAGTCGGCCGACCGCATGGTCACCCTGCTGTTCGATCCCGAGCACAACCTCGAGGAACGTATCCTCAGCGAACAATTCGTGGTATGACGTAGCGCGCCGGGTGAAGTGGGTAAGCCTTCCCGGTCACAACCAGAATCCACTCGAAGTCATCGAGCTTCAACGGCAGGGGAGGGGTCCCGTGAAGTTGTTGTATCTGATGCTGCTGTGCGCCATGCCGGCGCCAGCGGCCGCTGCGTGCATGTTCACCAGCAACGTGACGCCTTTCCAGGCCGATGCTCCGGCGCTGGTCGACAACGCGCAGATCCCGGCGCCAGAGATCGAGATCGCAAGCCTGACGCGTGGCATCGGCGGCGGCGCGACCTGCGACGCACTGGGCTTCCTGTCGGTCCAGTTGAAGTGGCCGCGGGGCAGCGACTATTCGCTGGACGAGATCGGGTTCGAGTACCGGCTGGTCAGTGGCCAGGCACCGGAGGGCCTCCTCCCTGCCGTGGCCGTGGCCTCTCCTGTCTCCGGACGGAAGGCCGAGCACCAGTTCACCTGGCAGGACGTGCCTACCAGCCAGCAGATGCCCGTGCACCTGGAGCTGGAAGTGCGTGCGGTCACCCGCGATCGCCAGCGCGGTGCGCCGGCCCGCGTGAGGATCGATTCGCCCGGCGGTTGAGGCACTGCGCGCCATGCACGTGGCGTCGGCATGGTCGATAATGCCGGCATGGCCAGACCCGACGACAACGCCCCCCGCCTGCTCACGATCGCGGTGACCTCGCGTGCGTTGTTCGACCTGGAGGAAAGCCACGCGCTGTACGAGCGCGAGGGCGTGGATGCCTATGCCGGCTACCAGCGCGAGCTGGAGGACGAAGTGCTCGAGCCGGGCGTGGCATTCCCGGTGGTGCGCAAGTTGCTGGCGCTGAACCGGCGTTTGCCCCCGGGGACGCCGCAGGTCGAGGTGATCCTGCTGTCGCGCAATTCGGCCGATACCGGCCTGCGCATCTTCAACTCGATCCAGCACCACGGCCTGGGCATCGTGCGCGCGGTGTTCACCGCCGGCGAGCCGACCTGGCCCTACGTGGCGCCGTTCGGCACCGACCTGTTCCTGTCGGCCAATCCCGAATCGGTGCGGCGCTCGCTGCAGCACGGGGTCGCCGCGGCGACGATCCTGCCGGCTCGCGCCGCCAATGCGGCGCGCGACCAGTTGCGGATCGCATTCGATGGCGACGCGGTGATCTTCGGTGACGAGAGCGAGCGCATCTCGCGCGAACAGGGCGTGGAGGCATTCGGGCTTCACGAGCACGAACGCGCGCGCGAGGCGCTCCCGGGCGGGCCGTTCCGCGGCTTCCTGTCGGCCCTGCACGATCTGCAGGCGGCGTTCCCGCCCAGCGAGGACGCGCCAATCCGTACCGCGCTGGTCACCGCGCGTTCGGCACCGGCGCATGAGCGCGTGATCCGCACGCTGCGCGAGTGGGGCGTGCGCCTGGACGAGGCGCTGTTCCTCGGCGGACGGGCCAAGGGCCCGTTCCTGGCGGCGTTCGGTGCGGACATCTTCTTCGACGATTCGGCGCACAACATCGACAGCGCCCGCCAGCACGTGGCGGCCGGACACGTCCCGCACGGCGTGGCCAACCCGGACTGAGCCGCCGACCTCCGGCGCAGGCAGTTCGACGCCGGGTCCATGTATGACATCAGCATTGCCGGCCAGCACGGGACCGCCGCTCGCGTTCCGTACCGCGCGTTCATTCCGGACCGAACCGAACCGGGCCGCACCGAACGCAGTGCGTTCCGGTCAGCCGGTCGCGGCCAGCGCGTGCGAACCGGCCAGTTCCAGCAGGCGGCCGGCGATGCGATCGAGCGGCACCACTTCCTGCGCCGCACCGAGCTTGAAGGCCGCGCCGGGCATGCCCCAGACCACGCTGGATGCTTCGTCCTGGACCAGGGTTGGCGCGCCGGCCTGGCGCAGTTCCAGCAGGCCTCGCGCTCCGTCGTCTCCCATTCCGGTGAGGATCGCGCCCACGGCATTGGCGCCGGCGCTCTGCGCGACCGAGCGGAACAGCACGTCGACCGCTGGCCGGTGCCGGTTGACCGGTGGACCATCGTCGATCCGGCAGCGCCAGCGGGCACCGTCGCGGATCACCCGCAGGTGGCGGTCTCCGGGCGGCAGGTAGGCGTGGCCGGGCAGGACCGCTTCGCCATCACTGGCTTCGCGCACCAGCATCTGCGAGTGGCGGTCGAGCCGTTCGACGAACGCGCGGCTGAAGCCGCCGGGGATGTGCTGGGTCAGCACGATCGCCGGCGCATCCGGTGGCATCTGTTCGAGCACGACGCGGATGGCCTCGGTGCCGCCGGCGGAGGCGCCGATCGCGATCAACCGATCGGTGGTGCGGAAACGCGCCGCGGTCGGAATGGCCGGACGCGCAGTGGCAGCGGGCTCCAGCCGCATCGCGGGCCGTGCCAGTCCCTGCACGCGCGCACGCGCGGCGGCCTTGACCTTGGCGATCATCTCGTTGGCGTATTCGCCCAGGCCGCGCGCCACGTCGAGTTTCGGCTTGGTGACGAAGTCGACCGCACCCAGGGCCAGCGCCTGCAGCGTGATCTCGGCGCCGCGCTCGGTCAGCGAAGACACCATCAGTACCGGCATCGGCCGCAGGCGCATGATGTTCTCGAGGAACGCCAGGCCATCCATGCGCGGCATCTCCACGTCCAGGGTCAGCACGTCCGGGTTGAGGCGCTTGATCTTCTCGCGTGCCAGCAGCGGATCGGCGGCGGTTCCGACCACCTCGATGCCCGGGTCGCTGCCGAGCAGTTCGGTCAGGATCTGCCGGACGACCGCCGAATCGTCGACCACCAGAACCTTGATCTTCTCCATCAGAACAGCTCCACGCCGCCGCTGACCGGGGTGCGCGAAAGGCGCGTGCGCACCGCCGTTTCGGTGGCCGCGACTTCGACGCCGTGCGCGTGCGGCAGGCGGTTGACCATGACCTTTCCGGTCTGCGGGAAGAAGAAGACCTTGCGCGGATGGATGCCGCGCAGGTCCTCGGCGACGACCGGAATGCGCTCGGCGTCCAGGTAGGCGAGCACGAACTCGGCGTTGCGGGTGCCGACCGGATTGCTGGTGAAGCCCTTGAGTACGTTGGCGCCACCGAACACCTTGGCTTCCAGGCGCTTGCGGCTGGCGCCGCGCTTGAGCAGTTCGTTGATCAGGATTTCCATCGCATAGCTGCCGTAGCGCGCCGGTGCGCCGTCGCCGGTATTTCCGTCCGGGAGCAGGAAGTGGTTCATGCCTCCAAGTTGCAACGCCGGGTCGCGGATGCACGCGGCCACGCACGAACCCAGGATGGTGACCAGGGCGGTGCCGTCGTCCACCACCAGGTACTGCGTCGGCAGCAGTTTGGCCGCCGGGACCTTGAACTGCGGGTCGCTGTAGCGCATGACCGTGTCGGCCTGAAGCGCGATGCCGCTCATGCGCGCGCCGCGGACGGATTGCGCCGGTACAGGGTGCGACCGCAAGGCTGGATCAGGTCGGCCGCGTGCAGGTAGTTCTCCGAGTGCCCGGTGTAGAGCAGGCTCGTGGTGTCCATCTGCGTCACCAGCCGCGAAAGGATGTCGCGCTGGGTCGGCTTGTCGAAGTAGATCATCACGTTGCGGCAGAAGATCGCCGCGAATGGGCCGCCCACGTCGTAGCGCGCGTCGAGCAGGTTCAACGGGCGGAAGTCGACCAGGGCCTGCAGCGCAGGATGGACCCGGCAGCGGCCTTCGTTGGGGCCGGTGCCGCGCTTGAAGTAGCGCCTGCGCGTTTCTTCGTCCAGCCCGGAGATGCGCTCGAGCGGATACACGCCGCGCTGAGCGGTGGCCAGCACCTGGGTATCGATGTCCGTGGCCAGGATTCGCACCGGCGGGGTGAGGGTGCCGAACGCCTCGCAGGCGGTGATCGCGATCGAGTAGGGCTCCTCGCCGGTGGAGGCGGCGCAGGACCAGAGCTTGAGCGGGCCGCCGCCCGATTCGGCCAGTTGCGCGTGCAGGCGCTCGAAGTGGTGCGGCTCGCGGAAGAAGGCGGTCAGGTTGGTCGTCAGCGCGTTGGTGAACGCCTGCCATTCCTCGCCATCCGGATGCGCGTCGAGCTGGTCCAGGTAGTGGCCGAAGTCGGACATGCCGAGCGCGCGCAGGCGTCTTGAAAGGCGCCCGTAGACCATGTCGCGCTTGCCCGGTGCCAGGGCGATGCCGGCACGGGCATGGATCATCTGGCAGACCCGGCGGAAGTCGCGATCGGAGAACGGAAACTCGCGCTGGTCCGTTGGGGGGTGCGGCAGATGCGTGGCGCTCATGGGAGGTCCGGTAGGGGGACGGTACGGCCGGGCGGGAAGATTCCCGTCACCTTGAATATCGGCGCGAGGCCGCCGAAGTTGATGGGCGTGCGGTGTGGCTGCAGCACGGCTACTAGTGCGCTGCCTTTTTGTAGGAGCGGGCATGACCGCGACACCGAGGGCATCGGAGCCGCGTCGTCGTCGCCTGTGCCAGCGGCGTCGGTGTCGCGGTCATGCCCGCTCCTACAAAGAGCAAAGCCCCGGTTTGGACCGGGGCTTCGCCTGTGTCGCACGATCCGGCCTCAGAACTCGGCCCAGTCGGCCTCGTTGAGTGCGGTGTTGCCGGCGGGGCGGGGGGGGGGGGGGGGCGGGGAGCGGGGGGGGCGCGGGGGAGTGGGTGCGCCTCGCCCGCGCCCCGCGTGCGGAACACGCGCACACGCAGGTCTGCTTTATCCAAGCTGACACGGCTGCATCAAGAGATGGGGTAGAGCTCCTATGGAGTACGATG
>NZ_PDWN01000012.1 GCF_010093205.1 Pseudoxanthomonas daejeonensis | reverse complement strand
CCCGGGCGTTGTTCATGGCATGTCGTTCCCCTGCACCCTGCCGCGCATGGCGGCCTTGCCGGCCATCGCCCGGCAACCGCTTGCGCCGCGCCCGCCGAACCGTAGTCTGGTGGCCATGGACCAGCCCGTGGCCGAGACGACCGATGAAGCGCTGATGCTCGCCTGGGCAGGCGGTGAAGCGGCCGCGTTCGAAACCCTGTACGCGCGGCACCGCGGCCCCCTGTTCCGGTTCCTGCTCGGCCAGCTGCGCGACCGGCCCCAGGCCGAAGAGGTCTACCAGGACGTCTGGCAACGGGTGATCGCCGCCCGCGAGGGCTGGAAGCCGGAGGCCGCGTTTTCCACCTGGCTGTACCGGATCGCGCACAACCGGCTCAACGACCACTGGCGCGCCCAACGCCACCGGCCCGCGGCGCCGATCGACGCGGACCTGCGCGTGGCCGCCCTGGCCGACCCGGACGATCCCGAGCGCGTGGCGGCACGCGAGGAAGGGCGCCAGTCCCTGCAACAGGCACTCGACGAACTGCCCGAAGAACAGCGCGAGGCGGTGCTGCTGCGCCTGCAGCAGGAACTGAGCCTGGAGGAAATCGGGCAGATCACCGGCGTCGGCCGGGAAACCGTCAAATCGCGGCTGCGCTATGCGCTGGACAAGCTGCGCGCGAGGTTGAACCCATGAATCCGCAGCACGAACGCCACGAACCCCTGGACCCGGAAGAGCGCGCGTTGGCACGCCTGCTGGCCGACAGCGAGCTGGCCGAGCCATCGGCGGGACTGGACGCACGCATCCTGGCCGCCGCGCGTGCGTCTTCGCGCCCTGCGCAGGTGTCCGCGCCGCGTCGCCGCCGACTGCGCTGGCCGGCCACGCTGGGCCTGGCCGCCTCGGTGACGTTGGCGGTCGGCGTCGCCTGGCAGCTGCGCGAACCGCCGCTGCCCGCTCCGGCGCCGGTGCGGAACGAGGTATCCATCCAGCCGCCGGAAGCGGAGAACGCAGCCTCGCGCCCCGCCACCGCGCCCGTTGCCGAAATGGCTCCGCCGCCTGCACCGATGACTGAACCATCGACCAGGCAGGCACCGCCAGAGCAACAGCGCGTGGCCGTGGCCGCGGCGCGCGAGCGGACGGACCAGCGCCAGGAAAAGGCTGCCCGCCAGGCCGAGACCCGGGCCGCTGCCGAGGCCGAACAGGCACGCGCCCAGCAGGCAGCGGTCGCCGCCGCGTCGCAGCGGACCAGCCAGCGTGCCGAGAAGGCCGCCCGCCAGATGGCTGCGGCGCCTTCCGCCGCCTGGCCGCCCCCCCTCGCCGCACCGCCGGTGGATGTGGCCGAACCGCGCCCGACCGACGTTTATCAGGAACCCTCACCGCCTGCTCCTCCAGCCCCGGTCGCGGACATGGGTGCAGCGGCCGGCACGATACCCGCCGAGCGCGCCCGTGCCGCGTCGGCCGATGACGGTTTCGCCGCAGATCCGCCCCAGGCCGTCGCCGCCGACGCGGCGGGCCTATCGCTGGCCACGGCAACGGCCATGATCGATGCTGACGCCCGCCTGCCGGCCACCCAGTGGCTGCAGCGCATCCGCGAGCGCGTCGGCCGTGGCGAACAGGAACTCGCGCGGGCCAGCATGGCGCGCTTCGTCGCCGCCCATCCGGACGTGCCGCTGCCCGACGACCTGCGCCTGCTCGCGCCCTGAGCTCCATCGGGTGCCACAGCGCGCCGGCGGCAGCGGACCCGGCGGCTACAATGCGCGCAGAGATGACCGATACCCTCGCCGCCCCGGCCACGCACCTGCTCGAAGTCCGGCACAGCCGCTTCCTTGCCCACGCCGAGGCGGTGGATGGCCCGGTGCCGGCCATGCAGTTCGTCGCGCGGGTCTCCGATCCCGACGCCACCCACAATTGCTGGGCGTGGCGGATCGGCCAGGATTACCGCTCCAGCGACGACGGCGAACCGGCCGGGACCGCTGGACGCCCGATCCTGGCGGCGATCGACGGCCAGGGTTACGACCGGATCGCCGTGGTGGTGACCCGCTGGTACGGCGGGATCAAGCTGGGCGCTGGCGGACTGGTGCGCGCGTACGGCGGCACGGCCGCCGAATGCCTGCGCATCGCTCCTCGCCAGCCACTGGTGGCGATGGCCGACCTCGGGCTGGCCTGCGCGTTCGACGACCTGGGCCTGGTGCACGCGGCGCTGCCCGCGCATGCGGCCGAGAAAACCGGCGAGCGCTTCGAGACCGACGGCGCGCACCTGTCACTGCGCCTGCCCGCCGCGCAGGTCGATGCCCTCCAGCGGAGGCTGCGCGACGCCACCCGCGACCGCGTCCGCTTCCACATTCCGCAGCACCCGGAGACCCCTTGATGGCCGAGAACGACAACGAACGCGACGGCCGCATGCGCCGACTTGGAAGCCTGCGCACGCTATCGCCGTTCGTACGCCGCCACCGCGGGCTGTTCGGCGCCTGGCTGGTCGCGCTGGCCGTGTCCTCCAGCGCGACCCTGAGCCTGCCGGTGGCGGTGCGCTACATGATCGACCACGGCTTCGGCGGCGGCACCCAGATCAACCAGGCCTTCGGCCTGCTGTTCGTGGTCGCCGTGGTGCTCGCAGCGGCGACCGCGGCGCGCTTCTTCTTCGTGTCGCTGCTCGGCGAAAAGGTGGTCGCCGACCTGCGCAGCCAGCTCTATGCGCACCTGATCGGACTCGATCCCGCGTTCCACGACCGCAGCCGCAGCGGCGAGCTGGTCTCGCGCCTGTCGGCCGACAGCGAACTGCTGCGCAGCGTGATCGGCACGACGATGTCGGTGGCCCTGCGCAGCAGCGTGACCGTGGTGGGCAGCCTGGTGATGCTGTTCGTGACCAGCCCGCACCTGGCTGCGTACTCGCTGGTCGGCATCCCGCTTTCGGTGCTGCCGATCGTGCTGGGTGCGCGCCGGCTGGAAAAGGCCTCGCGTGCGAGCCAGGATCGCGTCGCCGATGCCAACGCACTGGCCGCCGAGACCCTGGGCGCGGTGCGCACGGTCCAGGCTTACGCCCGCGAACCCTACGAACGCGGACGCTTTGGCGCGGCGCTGGACGTCGCCGTGGCGACTGCGCGGCGGCGGATCGGCGCGCAGGCCATGGTCACCGCGGCCGCCATCGTGCTGGTATTCGGCGCCATCGTATTGGTCCTGTGGTCCGGCGCGCACCAGGTGATCGAGGGCACGATGACCGCGGGCACGCTCGGCCAGTTCGTGCTGTACGCGCTGATCGGCGGAGGCTCGGTGGGCGCGCTGGCCGAAGTGTGGAACGAGCTGCAGCGCGCCGCCGGCGGCATGGGCCGCATCTCCGAACTGCTGCAGGAGCAGCCGCAGGTCGCCACGCCGGCCCGGCCGGTCGCGCTGCCGTCGCCGCTGCAGGGCGACATCCGCTTCGAGCAGGTGATGTTCCACTACCCCGAACGGCTGGATGCGCCGGCGCTGCAGGGCTTCGACCTGCACGTGCGCCACGGCGAGACGGTCGCCCTGGTCGGCCCGTCGGGTGCGGGCAAGAGCACGGTGCTCTCACTGCTGCTGCGCTTCCACGATCCGCAGTCAGGCGCGGTGCGGATCGACGGCATCGACCTGCGCGAGACCGATCCTGCCGCGCTGCGGGCGCAGGTGGCGCTGGTGCCGCAGCACCCGGTGCTGTTCGCGGCCAGCGCGATGGACAACATCCGCTACGGGCGGCTCGATGCCAGCGACGACGAGGTGCGCGCCGCCGCGCGCGCCGCGGAGGCCGACGGTTTCATCGAAGCACTGCCGCAGGGCTATGCCAGCGAACTGGGCGAGCGCGGCGCGCGCCTGTCCGGTGGCCAGCAACAGCGCGTGGCGATCGCCCGGGCGCTGCTCAAGGACGCACCGGTGCTGCTGCTGGACGAGGCCACCAGCGCGCTGGACGCGCAGAGCGAACGCGCGGTGCAGCATGCGCTGGAGAACCTGATGCGTGGCCGCACCACGCTGGTGGTCGCACACCGCCTGGCCACGGTGCTGCGAGCCGACCGGATCGTGGTCATCGACCAGGGCCGGATCGTCGCCGAAGGCACCCACGAACAGTTGCTCGCGCAGGGCGGCCTGTATGCGGAGCTGGCGCGGCTGCAGTTCCTGGACTGATCCCCGTTGCACCGAAGGCTGTCGCGGGCGCATCACCCATGCCGATGTTCCATGGCGCCAGCTGAAGCCGGCTTCTGCATGGATCGGCGAAACCTGCCTGCCGGCTTCACCTGTATTGGTTGAATACAGCCTCTACACCGGCAGCGCGCGGGAAAGAATGCCGGTGAAATCGAGATCCGACGGCAAGGTGCCCATCGCCAACCCGTGTTCGCCGCCGAGGCGGCTGCGCAGGAACGCCTCCGCCAGGGGGCTGCCCACGGCGAGCAGGGCCGAGCCCTGGAGCACCAGCGCAAGGCGCTCGACCAACGAGCGCGCCTGCGCTTCCGGCACTTCGCTGGCGGCGAGCTGCTGGTTCAATCCCGCCGCCTCGCGTTCCAGCAGCGGATGGGATGCGGCCGCCTGTTCGAGCGCGCCCTGCAGCGCCCGCGTCGCGCCTGGTTCGCGCGAAAGCGCGCGCAGCACGTCCAGGCACTGGATATTGCCGCTGCCCTCCCAGATCGAATTGAGCGGCGCCTGCCGGTACAGGCGCGGCAGGATCGACTCCTCGACATAGCCGGCACCGCCCAGGCACTCCTGCGCTTCGTTGACCAGGGCCGGCGCGCGCCGGCACAGCCAGTACTTCCCGATCGCGGTGGCAATGCGTGCGAAGGCGGCGGCCTCCCGGTCGGTGGCCGCCGCGTCGACCACCGCGGCCACGTGCAGCGCGAAAGCCGTCGCCGCCTCCGACTCGATCGCAAGATCGGCCAGCACGTTGGCCATCAGCGGATGTTCGACCAGGCGCCGCCCGAACGCGCGCCGATGGCGCGCATGGTGCAGCGCCTGGGCCAGGGCCATGCGCACTTCGGCGGCGGCGCCGAGCATGCAGTCCAGCCGGGTCAGCATCACCATCTCCAGGATCGTGGCCACGCCACGCCCCTCCTCGCCGACCCGCCAGGCCTGCGCGCCGCAGAATTCCACTTCGCTGGAAGCGTTCGCCCAGTCGCCGAGCTTGTCCTTCAGCCGCATCAGCCGGAATGCGTTCTTCGTGCCATCGGCCAGCCGCCGCGGCATCAGGAAGCAAGCGAGCCCACCGGGAGCCTGGGCCAGCACCAGGAAACCATCGGACATCGGCGCGGAAAAGAACCACTTGTGTCCCACCAGCGCGTAGCCATCGCCGGCCGGCAGCGGCGTGGCGGTGGTGGCATTGCTGCGCACGTCCGAGCCTCCCTGCTTCTCGGTCATGCCCATGCCGATGGTGAGCCCGGCCTTGTCCGCCACCGGCACGTCGCGCGGGTCGTAGCGCGGCGCTGCTGCCTTGTCCGCCCACTCGCGCAACGCCGGCTCGCGCCGCAGCACCGGCACCGCCGCATGGGTCATGGTCAGGGGGCAGCTGGTGCCGGCCTCGGCCTGGTGGTGCAGGTAGCTGAGAGCGGCACGCGCCACGTGTGCCCGCCGGCCCTTTTCCTGCCATGACAGGCCGGCCACTCCGTGCGCCTTGGCCTGCTCGAGCAGCCGGTGGTAGGCCGGATGGAACTCGACCACGTCGATGCGGCGGCCATGCCGGTCATGGGTGCGCAGTCGCGGGCGGTCGCGATTGGCGTCGAAGCCCAGCCGGTACAGCTCGTCGCCGGCAAGCCGGCCATAGGCCTGGAGGCTGTCGGCATGCCCCTGCGCGCCGGCGAGCGCGATGCCCTCGCGAAGTGCCACGTCGTCGGCCCACAGGTCACGCGGCTCGAACGACGGCGGCGGCGCATCCACCCGGTGGGTCTCGAAACGAGACGGATCGTGCGTCTCCGGATCCCGCCTGTCCTGCTCGCGCATGACGCTCCTCCGGGTCCGGATCGCGGCGCGGGGGCCGCTCCGGGACTCAGCTGAAGTCGAAATTCATCGCCGCGCCCACCGGCGCGACGAAGCCGCCTGCGACATAGTCCACGCCGGCGCTGAACAGCTGGCTCATCGCCTGCGCATCCTCCACGTGCTCGGCGATCGTGGTGATGCCGGCTTCGCCCGCGCGCGTGGTGATCTCGCGGACCTTGTCCTGGACCTCGCCCGGCCTGCCCATCTCGTCGGTCAAGCCCGGGTCGATCTTGAAGAACGACGGCTTGAGGTGCGCCAGCAGCTGGAAGGAATCGAGCCCGGAACCGAACTGTTCGAGCCCGAAACGGCAACCCATCGGCGCCACCGCGGCCAGGAACTGCTGGGCGTTGCGCAGGTGGGTGAACACCTTCGCCTCCGGCGCCTCCAGCCACAGCCGTTCGCCTGGAACGCCGTGCGCGGCCAGTTCGCGGCCGATCAGGTCGGCCATGGTCGTGCTGGCGAACGATGCCGGGCTGATCCGCACCAGCATCCGGGTCTGGCGACCGGCGCGCTCCCGCTCGCCGAGCACGGTGATCGCCCGGCGCACCACCCACAGGTCGATTTCACCGAGCAGGCCATGCTCCTCGGCGATGCCGAGGAAGCCCGACGGCGTGACCAGCTCGCCGTTGGCGTCCACCCGCAGGTGCGCCTCGTAGAGCTCGCCCGGCTCGCCCTGCAGGCTCATCACGGGCTGGTAATGCAGGGTGAAACCCTCGCCGACCAGGGCCTCGCGGATGCGCGAGACCCACAACTGGATGCGCTCTTCCTCGGCGCGGTCGACGGCGCCCGGGTCGAACACCTGCACCGTGTTGCCGCCCAGTTCGACGGCGGAATTCAGGCACTGGTTCGCCCGCGCCAGGATCTGCGGCACGCTGGCGATCTTCTCGCCGACCTGGACGCCACCGATGCTCGCGGTCACCGTGACCGAGCGCGCACCGACGCTGAACACGTGGGTGGCGAAGGCTTCGCGCAAGGCGTCGGCCACCGCCCGCGTGCGCGCATGGTTGCCCTCCAGCAGCAGGGCGAAACTGTGCTCGCCGAAACGCGCGACCTTGATGTCGGCGTCCACGGAGGTGCGCACCCGCGCGGCCAGGGCCGCGATCAGTGCGTCGGCCGAGTCCAGGCCGATGTCCGGCAGCAGTCGCGCGTAGTGGTCCGGATCGACCAGCAGGAAGCCGTACTGGCCGCCGTCGCGCCCGATCGTGGCGACGGTGTCCTCGAGCAGGTGCATGAAGGTCGGCCGGTTCAACAAGCCGGTCACCTGGTCGCGACGGCGCAGCTCCTCGACCTCGCGCGCCAATTCCGGGTCCAGTTCCTCGCGGCGCCGGAACACGACCTGCACGCAGGCCTCGCCCTCGTAGCTGGCGGTGACGAACTCCATCTTCGCCGGGAAGGTGCTGCCATCGACATGCCGCGCCTCCATCAGGTATTCCGGCGGCGGCGGCTCGCCCTTGGACATCGATTTGAGCAGTTGCTTGAAGCCGTCGATGTGCTGCGGGCCGACCAGGTCCAGCAGCGAGATGCCTTCCACCTCGTCGAACGATTCGAACCCGAACATCTCCAGGTAAGCGTCGTTGGCGCGAATGTGCATGCCTTCGTGGATGTAGGCCACCGGATCGCGCGAAGAGGCGATCAGCGAGTCGCAGCGGCGCTCCGTCTCGCGCAGCTGCGCTTCCAGCCGGCGCAGGCCACGGCGCGCGTCCAGGTCGGCCCATTCGCGCTTGAGGATTTCCAGCAGGTGCTCGGGACGGTGCTTGAGAACCAGGGCGCGGGCACCGCCGCCCAGGGTCGCGAGCACGGCGGCCTCGTCGATCCGGTCCACCAGCAGCAGCAGCGGGAGGTCCTTGCCACTGGCGGCGACCTGGGTGCGCACCTGTTCCAGCGGCATCGAGGCCGCGTCGGCGGCCACGACCAGGTCGATCGGCTGGCTGGCGACCATCTGCGCGAGCTCGGCGGCGTTGGTCGGCCGCAGCGGGCGTACTGCGATGCCGCCGTTGCGCAGGGTACTGACGATCGCTTCTGCGTCTTCCACGCGGTCGTCGACGATGAGCAGGCGAATCGCGGTGTCTTTCTGCATGCGGTGGGCCAGGGGAACCTTCGGGATGGGCGCTCGGGGGAAAGCGCGGACGAAGCCGGTTTAATACACGATGGTCGCCGGAGCGTCCATGGCGCGTCGCGTGAAAGCCGCCGTGCGTCACCGGTGCCCGCGCAGGGCGCGCTAGCATGTGCGCCCCGCGAGCGGCGGGACTGTCGTGTGAGGACGCGAGGCATGGGCATCGAGATCGAACGCAAGTTCACGGTCACCGGCGATGGCTGGCGGGCGGCGGCCGAACGGGTCCAGCCGATGGCGCAAGGCTATCTGAACAGCCTGGCGGCCCTGGAAGGCGGCGGGCAGCGGGCATCGGTGCGCGTGCGGATCGAAGGCGATCGCGCATTCCTCAACCTCAAGTCGCGCGAGCCGGGGCACACCCGGCAGGAATTCGATTACCCCGTGCCGGTCGAAGACGCCCGCCAGCTGCTTGCCCTGTGCGTGGGTGGGCGCATCGAGAAACGCCGCCACTACGTCCGCCATGCCGGCCACCTGTGGGAAGTGGACGAATTCATCGGCGACAACGCCGGTCTGGTGGTGGCCGAGCTGGAACTGGCGTCGGCCGACGAGGCCTACGCGCGCCCGGACTGGCTCGGCATCGAGGTCACCGACCTGCAGCGCTATTACAACCTGGCCCTGGCCGAACGGCCGTACTCGCGGTGGGACCCGGTCGAGCGCGAGCCGCCGCTTCGCTGACACTGGCGGGCCTGGCGCTTCCTCGAGCAGGACCCGCCGCGCCGGCGAATGGCGAAAAGGCGCGAAGGCGGTTCGCGGGGCAAGGGAGGCAGCGGGGCGAGTCCCGCTCCCAGGGATCACCTTGCGGGAACAGGGCCCCGACCCCATCTGGGTGCCATGAGAATCGATATCTGGTCCGACGTGGTCTGTCCCTGGTGCTGGATCGGCAAGCACCGTTTCCAGCGTGGCGTGGAACTGCTGGGTGACGCCGCCCCGCCGCTGGAGGTGCACTGGCACCCGTTCCAGCTCGATCCGGACGCCGGCACGGAGCCGGTACCGTTGCGCCAGGCCTATGCCGCCAAGTTCGGCGGCGCCGAGCGCACCGAACAGATCCTGGCCCAGACCCAGGCCACCGCGCGCGCCGAGGGACTGCCGATGGATTTCGACCGCGGCCAGGTCCGGGTGACCACCCTGCCCGCGCACCGGCTGATGTGGCTGGCCGCACGCGAAGGTGACGCACACCTCGTGGGCGAAGCGTTGTTCCGCGCCCACTTCGTCGAAGGCCGCGACCTGGCCGATCCGCAGACGCTGGTCGAGGCCGGTGCCGCCGGCGGGCTGGCCGCCGGGCGGGTCCGCGCCGTCCTCGACACGGACGAGGGCCTGGCCGAGGTCCGCGCCGAACTGGCGCAGGCACAGGCGATGGGCATCCGCGCGGTGCCGACCTTCGTCATCGACGGCCGCTATGCCATCCAAGGCGGGCAGCCTCCGGAAGCCTTCGCGCAGGCGCTGCGCCAGGCGATGGCCGAGGGCGCCCCGGCGCCTGCCTCCGGTGAGGCCTGCGGACCGGAAGGCTGCTCGGCATAGGAGCCGATCCGGGCGGACATTTGCCGGGACCGGTCCATCACGGCCGGATCCAGGCCGGGATGGCCCAGCGAACGGCTTCGCGTCGCAGGCCGGATCCGTTCCCCGGAGAACGGACGCATGCACGGTACGCCCGTGCACAGCGTCCCGCCCGCATCTGCGACAATGGCCCGGCGCGCGATCGGCGCGATCCGGAGTCCAAACGCATGCTCGTGATCGGCGTCGCCGGCACCGAACTGACCACGCAGGAACGCGACTGGCTGCAGCACGACGCGGTCGCCGGCGTGATCCTGTTCCGGCGCAACTTCGCTTCGCGCGACCAGGTCGCCGAGCTGTCGGCCGCGATCCGCGCCGCCGCGCCGCGCCCGCAACTGGTCTGCGTGGACCAGGAAGGCGGCCGCGTGCAGCGTTTCCGCGAGGGCTACAGCGCGCTGCCGCCGTTGCAGCACTTCGACGCCCTGTACCGCCGCGACCCCGAAGCCGCCCTCGCCCTGGCCCAGGAACATGCCTGGCTGATGGCCAGCGAAATCCGCGCCAGTGGCGTGGACCTGAGCTTCGCCCCGGTGGTCGACCTGGCCCGCGGCAATCGCGCCATCGCCGACCGGGCCTTCAGCGACGACCCGCAGGTGGTCGCCGCGTTCACCCGCGCGTATGTCCGCGGCATGCACAGCGTCGGCATGGCCGCCACGCTCAAGCATTTCCCGGGCCATGGCACCGTGCTCGAGGACACCCACTTCGACGACGCGATCGATCCGCGTCCGCTGGACGTGCTGCGCGCAGAGGACCTGGTCCCGTTCGTGGCCGGGATCGAAGCCGGTGCCGACGCGGTGATGATGGCGCACGTGGCCTACCCGGCGGTGGCGCCGGAGCCGGCCGGCTACTCGAAGTTCTGGATCGAGCATGTCCTGCGCAGCGAAATGGGTTTCCGCGGCGTGGTCTTCTCCGACGACATCGGCATGGCCGCCGCGTTCTCCGCGGGCGGGGTCAAGTCGCGGATCGACGCGCACCTGGACGCCGGCTGCGACGTGGTCCTGGTCTGCCACCCGGAACTGGTCGAGGAATCACTGCGCGCGGTCGAAGGCCGCGCGCTCAACACCGCGGCGCTGACTGGCCTGATCGGCCGCGGCGCACTGGGCTGGGACGGCCTGCTCGCCGATGCCCGCTACGACAGCGCGCAGTCGCGCCTGCCACCGGCCTCGGTCGCCTGACCCGGCCAGCCACCTACTTTTCCGCTTCTCCACACCTCTTCCGGTAGCATCGCCCGATGTCGAATCTCCTAATCGCCGAAGTCCTCGAAAAGTCCGACCTGCTGGTCGACCGCCCCGCCATCGATGCGGCCATCGCCTCCATGGCCGATGCCATCGCCCGTGACTACATCGGCGACGTGCCGCCGCACCGCCTGGGCGACAGCTTCGTGCCGGTGTTCCTGACCGTGATGCACGGCGCCCTGCCCTTCGCCGGCCAACTGGCTCTGGAGCTGGGCGCGCGCGGGCTGGACCTGCAGTTCGACTACCTGCACGCGACCCGCTACCGCGGCAACAACCAGGGCGGCGAACTGGTCTGGAAGCACCGGCCGGCCACGTCGCTGTATGGCCGGCGCGTGCTGATCGCCGACGACATCCTCGACGAAGGCCACACCCTGGCCGAGGTCAGCCGCTGGTGCATCGAACAGGGCGCCACCGACGTGCGCATCGCCGCGCTGACGGTCAAGGACCACGACCGCTGCGTGGAAGGCGTGCGCGCCGACTACGTCGGCCTGCACCTGCCGGACCGCTACGTGTTCGGCTTCGGCATGGATTACTACGAGCAGGGGCGGAACCTGCCGGGCATCTACGCGCTGAAGGACTGAGCGGCATGGACATCGCCCTGGCCGTGATCGGCGGCACCGGCGTCTATCGGCTGGCCGCGCTGGAAGACGCGGAGGCCCGCCATTTCGAAACGCCCTACGGCGCGCCCTCCGGTCCCTTGCGGATCGGCCGCCTCGGCGACGCGCGCATCGCCTTCCTGGCCCGCCACGGCGAAGGTCACGCGCTGCCGCCGCACCGGGTCAACTACCGCGCCAACCTGCATGCGCTCAGGCAGGCCGGCGCCCGGCGCGTGCTGGCGCTCAACACCGTCGGCGGCATCACCGACCACTACGGCCCGCGCGTGCTCGCCTGCCCCGACCAGCTGATCGACTACACCTGGGGCCGCGAGTCGAGCTTCTGGGACGGCGAAGGCGAAGCGCTGCACGTGGACTTCGGC
Organism: Pseudoxanthomonas daejeonensis; assembly: GCF_010093205.1. Taxonomy (GTDB): domain Bacteria; phylum Pseudomonadota; class Gammaproteobacteria; order Xanthomonadales; family Xanthomonadaceae; genus Pseudoxanthomonas; species Pseudoxanthomonas daejeonensis. The sequence continues at coordinate 115,107 of NZ_PDWN01000012.1, read as the reverse complement.
CACCCCTACAGCCCGATGTTCCGGCACAAGCTGCTGGCCGCCGCCCGGGTGACCGGTGCGCGCGTGGTCGACGGCGGCTGCTATGGCGCCACCCAGGGACCGCGCCTGGAGACCAATGCCGAGATCGCCCGCATGCGCCGCGACGGCTGCGACCTGGTCGGCATGACCGGCATGCCCGAGGCGGCGCTCGCACGCGAGCTGGGCCTGGAATACGCCTGCCTGGCGATCGTGGCCAACTGGGCCGCCGGGTGCGGCGACGCGCAGGAGATCACCCTGGCCGAAGTGCTGGACAACGTGGCCGCCGCGTCGGCTGGCCTGCCGGAGCTGGTCGCCGAGCTGGCCCGGGGCTGATCCGGCCACCGGTGTTAGCGGTAACCCATGCAACGGTGCCCCGGGCGATTGTCAGCCGCGCCCCGGCTTTTGCATACTCCGCTTCGCGGCAGCCGCCGCGCATTCCGTCAATCGCTAAGGACTACGCAGCATCATGGCCAACGGTACCGTCAAGTGGTTCAACGACGCCAAGGGATTCGGCTTCATTTCGCCGGAAGATGGCAGCGCGGACGTGTTCGCACACTTCTCCGCGATCAACTCCAAGGGTTTCCGTTCCCTCACGGAAGGACAGCGGGTGAGCTACGAGGTGACCCAGGGCCCCAAGGGCGCGCAGGCCTCCAACATCACCCCGATCGCCTGACCGCGACTGTCAGGTGTTTCAATTGAACCCCGCCGCAAGGCGGGGTTTTTTTTATCCGGCCGGCGCTGCCGGGGTTGCCGCTTCCTCGTGCAGGAAGCGGCCATGGCGCAGGAATTCCAGCACCTGGCCGATGACCACGTCATTGACCACCATGAAGGTGTGGTTCACCGGCAGCACCAGGAAATCGGCCATCCCGTCGACCTTGGCGCGCTCCACCGCGACCTTGCCGTCGTTCTCGCCGACGATGCGCGTGGCCAGCACGCTGTCGAAGGCGGTCTGTTCGTTGCCGGCGATGATGCCGAGCGGGAACTCCGCCGGCCCCAGTCGCGCGGCGATGCCACCCGGGCCGGTCACCAGTTGCGCGCCGGCCGGGCCATTGACCCGGTCGTACAGCGTGGTGCCGACCAGCGCGTCGGCGACCTCGCTACCCTGGTTGGGCGGACCGAGCATCACCACCCTGCCCAGCCCTGCGACCGGATCATTGCCGAGGTAGTAGCGCAGCAGCAGGCCGCCCATCGAATGGGTGACGAAATGGATGCGCTGCGCGCCGGCGTCGCGGCATTCGCGCACGCCCTGCGGAATCGCGGTCCGCGCCGAGGCCTCGATCGTCTGGCTTTGCGACGGGTAGTCGATATTGGCCGTGGCATAGCCGGCATCGCGCAGCATCCAGTCGATCCGGGCCATCGAACGATGGGTCCGTCCCAGTCCGTGCAGCAGGACCACGCACTCACCCTGCACCGGCGGCAGGCGCTGCGGATCTTCGCCGGACGGCGCATCGGGCCGCGCATGGGCGACGCCTGCGGCCAGCAGCAGGAACCATGCGCAGGCGATGCGAACGACCCGGTGCGCGTGCGGCGCGACAACAGCAGCCTTCCGTTCCATTCGTCATCCCGTTGGCCCAGTCAACGCGAATATACAGGCGGCCACCATCCACGCCGCGCGCCCGGCCCATGTTCCGCCGGCCGGCGCGCTCTGCTACAACTGGCCCGCCGATGCTGTCGCCCAAGGGGGCATCGTTGCCGGGCCAGATGCATGGCGCGGACGCGGGCCCAGTGATGTACCACGCACGCGAGGTTCCCATGCTCCGATCGTCGACCCGATTGCTTGCCTGCCTGTTGATGCTGTTCGCCCTGGCCGCCTGCCAGCCTCCGGTACGGCTGATGCCGGCACCGGCGGTGTTCCTCAACGGCGAACACAACCTGTTCGGCGCCAACGCCAACCTCGATCGCAGCAGCGACATCCAGGTCTTCTACGCGACCAACCGGGTGCCCTTCGGTCCGTCGGGCGCGCGCGCCTACACCGTGTTCCCCGGCGACGAACTCCACCTGGGCGTGGCCAACCTCAGCATCGGCGGTGGCGGCCGCAGCTGGGACTGGCTTTACGAGCAGTCCACCAATGCTTCCGCCGAGCGCCGGCCGCAGCTCCTGGTCAATTCGATGGACGAAAAGGCATCGGTCGCACCGGGCGCTTCCGTGGACGAGCCGGGCGAGGAAGCCCTCGCCTTCCTGCGCCTGGTCGACGAGGCGCTCGCGCGCAGTGCCGACCCGAACCTGACCATCTACGTCCACGGCGCCAATACCAGCGTCGGCCGCGCGACCGCGCAGGCGGCGCAGTACCGCCATTTCACCGGGCGCAATTCGGTGGTGCTGTCCTTCATCTGGCCGTCGGCCGAGAACTTCATGCGCTTCTCCCACGACGTGGCCAAGGCCGGCGGCACCGCTCCGGCTTTCGCCCAGCTCGTACGCATGCTCAGCCAGCACACCCGGGCCCGGCACATCAACGTGATCGCCTACAGCTCAGGGGCGATGGTGGCCTCGCCCGGCCTGGCGATCCTGGGCACGCCCACCGCGGGATACGATCCGGCGTCAGCGCGGCTGGGCGAGGTCTACTTTCCCGCGCCCGATGCCGACTTCCGCCAGTTCGTGAGCGAACTGCAGGTCTACCACGGCTATCCGCAAAGGGTGACGGTCACGGTGAACATGCGCGACTCGGTGCTGGTGCTGTCGCGGCTGCACCAGCGTGGCTCGCGTGCCGGCAGGCCGGATCCGACCGAACTCAGCCCCGAAGACGCGCAGTGGATGATCGACGCCTCCAACCGGCTGGACTTCGACCTGATCTCGGCCAGCGCCGACGACCTGCCGGGCATGGACCGGCGTTCGCACATCTTCTGGTACGACCATCCCTGGGTCAGCAGCGACGTGCTGCTGAAGATGCTGTTCCACATGGCGCCGGAAGAACGCGGGCTGCAGCGCAACCAGAACGAAGCGGACCTGCAGTTCTGGACGTTCCCGGAAAACTACGAGGCGCGCCTGGACGAAGTGATGGACCAGCTGGTGCAGACGGCATCGGCGCCACCCGCAGCCGGGACGGAGGCCAAGGGGACGACACAGTAATCCCGTGCCGGTCATGCGCCCGCATGCAGCACCGTGGCGCCATTCTGCCGGAGGCGTGCCACTTCCGTAGGAGGCGTGCACTTCCGTAGGAGCGGGCATGACCGCGACCACGACGGCCTCGGAAACCACTAGCGGGTCGCCTGTGCTGAAGGCGTCGGTGTCGCGGTCATGCCCGCTCCTACGAGAGCGAGGAGCACGGTCCTCTGCCGCACAAAACCCGGGCCACCGCATCACAACCTCGAACCGCATTCCCCGCCTGGGCGGGGATGACTAGCGAATCCGTGCCACTCAGGGCGGCGTCACCGTGACCGTCGCCGGCCGTGCCGCACCGGTGCCGCGCAGCGTCGGCTGGTACATGTCCTCGGCCTGCGGGGGCGGCACGGTGTAGGTGCCCGGCGTGACCGCGCGCACCAGGTAGTACAGCCGCGCGGTGGCGCCCTGGTCCAGCGACAGCGCCGCCACATAGCGGTCGTCGCGATACTCCTCGTGCTGCAGCTCGGCCTGGTCGGCGCGATCTGACAGGGCCACGCCCTCGATCTGCACGCCGTCCCACTGCGCGTTGTCGCCGAGGTTGAGGTTCTCGGCCTCCAGGCCGGCCGCCAGCAGGTCGGTGACCAGCGCATCGGGCATGGCCTGCTCGGCCTGCACGGTCAGGCGCGCGACCAGCACCTGGCCCTCCTTGAGCGTGCCGCCCTTCCAGGGCGAACCGTCGGGCAGGAACCAGTCGCGGACGATGCCGACACGCCGACGGTCTTCGGCCGGCGGCTGCCGCGGAATGCCGGCCACTTCGACACTCGCGTAGTACGGGCCGCCCTGCGGTTCGAAGCGCACGCCCTGTGCCAGCGCGGCATGGTCCAGGCTGCGCGCGAAGACCGCCACGGGTTCGACCTCGACGGTTTCGCCGCCCGATACCCAGCGCCCGGCCAGGGTGCGTCCGCCACCGGCATCGAGCGCCTTGCCCAGGCGCGCCAGCGCCATCTGCTCCTGCGTGCTCAGCCACAGCCGGCCATCGCGGTCGACGTCGCGGCGTGCCTGCAGCGCGCGCGCCAGATCGACCGCGCGCCCGTCGTATTTCGCATTGCCGCGCCCGCGCTCGTGCAGCAGCGCGATCATCAGCGCGTCGTCGCGGATGCGGCTGCCGTAGTCGCCCAGCCAGGCTGGACGGTCGTCCGGATCGCGCGCGAACCCGTCGGCAATGGCCTGCGCGCCGCGCTTGCCATCGCCCTGCAGCTCCAGCGCCAGGCCCAGCTGGACCAGCGGCAGGCCGGTCAGGCTCTCGCCCTTCTCCTGGTCGTAGAGCGCGCGCAGGGTGCCCAGCGGCGCGCGGTTGACCCGCGCCAGCACGTAACCGGCATAGGCACGGTTGGCGAAGCGCAGGTGGTCGCGATGGTCGCGTCCATAGAATTGCGCACCGCCGGACAACAGGTCTTCGGAGAGACGGTCCAGCGCCTTCTGCAGCACGCCGTCGGGCACGGCGAAGCCGGCCTCGCGTACATCGAGCAGGAAATCGGCAATGTAAGGCGTCAATGCCGGCTCGGTGTCGCCACTGTCCCCGCCCCACATCGAAAAGTGGCCACTGCCAGCCTGCATCGCCGCCAGGCGGCCGACGGCGCCTTCCAGGCGCGCGCGACGCGTGGCCGGGTCCAGGCCCGGCACGCCGAGCTGCCGTGCCGTCGCCGCATCCATCACCAGTGCCGCGTAGCCCTTGCTGGTGGTCTGTTCGGCGCAGCCGTACGGATACTCGAGCAGGCCCTGCAGCGCACTGGCGAACGGGATCGGCGGCGAGGCAGTGATGCGCAGCCGCACGTTGACCGTATCGGCGACCAGGCCTTCGGCGAGCGACGCATCCAGCACCAGCGGCGTGCCTTCCTTCAGCACGGGCGTACTGGTACGCAACACCCCTGGCCACGCCGCGCGCACCGGCAGGTCGTAACGCCGGTCCACCGCATACCCCCCGCCATCCACGCGCACGCGCACCCGCGCCACCGTGTTGCCCGGCTCGGCGAGCAGCGGGAATTCGAGCGTGGCCTTGGCCCCGTCGTCGAGGCGCAGGCGACGCTGGCCCTCGCCCACCGCCAGCGGTCCTTCGCCTTCCACGCGCACCCGGAATTCGGACGCCGCACCGCTGAAGTTCTGCACGTCCAGGCTGACCGTGCCGCGGTCGCCCGGCGCCATCACCCGCGGCATGCCAGCCTCGGCCACCACCGGCGCACGCACCAGGGCCTCGCCGTCGCGCTTGCCGTAACGGTCGTCGGCATAGACCAGCGCCGACACGCGCAAGGTGCCGTTGAAGTCCGGCAGCGGCAGCTTCAGCCGCGCGTTGCCCTGCGCATCCAGCTTCACCGGCCCGGAGAACAGGTCCACGGTCTGCACCCGCGCGGTCGGCCTGCGCGCCTGCGGCAACGCCTCCAGCGCCATGTCGCCGCCGAAACGCAGGCGCGCGTTTCCACCGGCGAAACTCTCGATCACCCGCCCGTAGACATCGTAGGCATCGGTGGCCAGCCGGCGCTGGGCGAAAAAGTGGGCATTGGCGTCCGGCACCGGGAAACGGGTGATGTTGAGGATGCCCACGTCGGTGGCCGACACGGTGACATGCGCATCGCGCCCAGCCAGTTGCGGCACGCTCACGGTGACCGGCAGGTCCTGCTGTGGCCGGCTCTGCGCGGGGAATTTCAATCCGACCGAGACGCGGCGGTCGTCGCGCCGCATCGGCACGTGGGCCACGCCGACCGCACGCGCGGGCGTGACCTGGCTGGCCGCCGAGCCGCCGCGGAACACCAGCGCGGTGACGTATACGTCGTGGCGTTCCCAGTCCGCGGTCACCGGGATCTCGAACGTGCCGGTCGCCTTTCCGTCCTGCCCGCGCAGTTCGATGTCGTGCGCGTACAGCAAGCGGTCGCTTTCCACCAGGAGCACGCCGCGGCCGGCGTGCGGCGGCGTGACCGTGACCTTGAGCGTATCGCCGGCGCGGTAGCCGGTGCGATCCAGGGCCAGCTTGACCCGGTCCGGGCGCGCATCCGGGCCGCGGTTGTCGTCGCCCCAGCTCCAGCCGGCGCGGAACGGATAGCGCGCGGTCAGGCCGGTCGCCGGATCGAGCACGTCGATGCGGTACTCGCCCCACTCCACCGGGAAATCGAAACGTGCCGCGGTGGCGCCGGCATCGACGCTGCGCGTCTGCACGTTCTCGAAACGGCGGGTGAAATCGTAGTCCCAGCCGCCGTCGTCCTCGTAGCGCCAGTGGTAGTCGCGCAGCTCGCGCACCAGGGTCACCTTCAGCCCCTTGGCCGGTTGCGGCTTGCCCTGCGCATCCACCCGCACCAGCTCGAAACGGGCGGCGGCATTGGCATCGGCGCCGTCGGCCTCGTCGAACAGCGGGCGCACCCCGACCAGCGCAGGCGCCGGCCACAGCACGCGCTGCAGGCTGCGGTTGACCGGGCGTCCCCCACTCTCGTGGACGCTGCCGGCGATCGTCACCTGCACCGGCGTGGCGGCCTTGGCCGCTTCTTCGGGCAGCGGCAGCGAGGCCTCCAGGCGGCCCTGCGGATCGAGCGTCGCATCGAGTACGTCGCGAGGCTCCCGTGGCAGGTCCACGGTCGGATCACCGAAGAAGAACCCGGGCAGGCCCTCGACCGGCTGGCGCGCGACCGCCAAGGCCATCTTCGCGGTGAAGCGGTTGCCGGCGGCCGATGCGCCATAGAGGTAGGCCGCCTCGGCCTGCAGCTTCAACGGCTCGCCCGGCTTGAGCGTGTCCTGCGCGGACAGGTCCAGCTTCAGGCGCTCCGGCAGGAACTCCTCGATCCGCAAGGCCATGCCCTGGACGACGTCCTTGCCGGCCGGGTCGGTGCGGAACTCCACCTGCCAGCGACCGGTCGGCGCATCGGACGGGATCGCCTGCTCGAACGCGTAATACCCCTGCGCGCCCGGCTCGAGCCGGGTCTCGCGGAAGACGCGACCGTCAGGCTGCTTCAGTCGCAGGAACAACGGTTGCGCTGCGCCCGCTCCAGGCGCCCCCACCTTGCCCCCCGGGGCCGGCGCCAGCGACTTGCCGTCACCGTCACGCAGCAGGGCGGAGATGCGAACCGTCTCGCCAGGCCGGTACAGATCGCGCCCGGACCAGGCGAACACGTCGAAATCCGCCTGGGCGCGTCCCCCGACCGCGAACTCGGACAGGTCCAGGGCCGGCTGGTTGAACGGCAGCAGGGACACATCCTTGCCACGACGGGCCACCAGCACCTGGCCGGCGTCGAGCGTGTAGTCCAGCAGCGCGTTGCCGTTGCCGTCGGTGGCCGATTTCAGCACCGCCTCGCCCCTGGCGTCGAGCACGCGCAGCTCCACGCCCTTCAGCGGCGAACCGTCGTGCAGCGAAGCGGTGTGCACGTAGAGCGTGTCGCGGTAGGCGCGCGCGTGCAGGCCGATGTCGCTGACGCTGAAGAACGCGGTGTCGTACTGGTCGCTGAACTGGCCGACCCGGCGCAGCACCGCGAAGTACAAGCCGGGTTGCTGCAGCTCCGCGATGTCCTGCACCGGCAGGTAGTTGAGGACCCGTTCGTTGCGCTCGCCGCCCAGGACGAAGCGGTTGAGGTAGACCGGCTCGGCCAGCTCGCGCAACGGCGCCCGGTCGTCGTAATCACGGTCGAGCTCCCAGCCACCGCGACGGCCGCCGCGCTGGAACTGGGCGAAGAAGCGCGGCAGCTCCGACTCGCGCACGCGCAGGAATTCCACGTCCACTTCCGGCACGTTCACCGACACCACCGGCAGGCCACGGCTCTCGCGCGCCGGCAGCACGCTGCCCTGCGAGGCGAACCCGGCCACCGGATCGAGCTCGCCGGTATGGATCGTTTTCTTGAGGGGCGCGTCCAGGCGGCTGCCGTCTGCGGCGAGCAGCCCGGCGGCGACGGTCACGGTGTAGTCGCGCGCCGGTTCGACGAAGGGATAGCGCAACGTCTTGCCATCATCGGACAGCGTCCAGCCGCTTTCGCCCGAGCCGGCCGGCTCGACCTGCAACAGGCGGTCGAATTCCTGGGTCCCGACCAGTGGCCTCGAGAACTCCAGCGCCAGGGCCAGGCTGCCATCCTGCTGGTCGGGCCAGGCACGGACCAGTGCGAATCCGGTCACCTCGGCACGCTGGGCCTGCAGCTTCTCGCCGCCCGCTGCGGGCAGCTGGCCGCCGGGATCGCGACTGCATCCGGCGACCGCCAGGATCGCCAGCATCGCCACCCGTGCCAGCCACGCCGGGCCGGTTCCACGCCAGCCCTTGCCACGCCACCCCTTGCCACGCCCGTCCATTGCCGTCCGCGTCATGCGTCGCGCTCCCTGCCCGTTGCTCCGAGTATAGGACGGCGTGCGGTCACGCCGACGCCGGGGGCCGCCGCCGCGAAGCGCGGAAGGTCAGTCGCCGGCTGCCAGTGCGGCCGCCACCGCTTCGAACAAACGGTGCATGTCGAGCGGTCGCTGCAACCGCTGCAAGGGCATCGAAGCGGGCACCTGTGCGGGGTCGAACGGCGCCTCGTCATCCTCGATCACGATGGCCGGTCCGGTGTAGCCGGTTTCGTGCATCGTCGACAGCAACGCCTCGGCGGGGAACAGGCTGATCCGGCTGTCCACCACGACCACGTCCGCCGCGCCGGTCTCGGCCCATCGGCGCAGCGCCGCGGCGCCGTCGGCCGCCCGGTCGATCAGGTAGCCCTGGCTGATCAGCGCATCGCCCACCAGCGACAGGCGCGCGCCTTCGCGGGCCACCAGCAGGATCCTTTCGCCCTGCCCGGCGATCGCGGGCGCGTCGTCGAGGTCCAGTTCATCGGCCTCCACCGGGGCCGGCAGCCAAAGCTCGAACCGCGTGCCCTCGCCGACCACGCTGGCCACCCCGATCCGGCCGCCCAGGCCCTCGACGATGCGCTTGCACGAAACCAGGCCCAACCCGGTACCGCTGGTCTTGGTTGTGAAGAACGGCGTGAACAGCTGGGCGATGGTCTGCGCATCCATGCCGCTGCCGGTATCGGCCACGACCAGGCGCACGCCGCCATCGGCTTCCTCGCCGACCAGTTCCAGGCGGCCGCTCTGGGGCATCGCCTGGATCGCGTTGAGGCACAGGTTGAGCAGGCACTGCTGCAGCTCGGTGTAGTTGGCGTCCAGTGCCAGCGCCGGGTCGGCCAGCCTCACTTCCAGCTGCACGTCGCGCGGCAGGCTGCCCTTGAGCAGCAGCTGCACCGCGCGGAACAGGTCCGTCAGCAGGAAACGCTCGCTGGCACGGCGCGAGCCGCGCACGAACGACAGCATCGATTCGGCCATCTCGTGGCCACGGCGTCCGCACTCGGCCACCACCGAGGCCAGCTGGTGCAGGCGGGGGTCGTCGCTGCGCTGGGCGATCAGGTCCGGCACGATCAGCAGGGGCTGCAGGATGTTGCGCAGGTCGTGGCTGAGCCCGGCGGCCAGCAACGACAGGCTCTCCAGCCGCTGGCTGCGCATCAGCTCGACTTCGGCGCGCGCGCGCTCGGTCTCCAGGCGCGCTTCGCGCAGGGCGCGCTCCACCGCCGCCGGCAGGCGCGCGCTGCTGTGCTTGAGGATGTAATCGTTGGCGCCCTCGTGCAGGGCCGCCACCGCAACGTCCTCGCCGATGGTGCCCGAGACGAAGATGAAAGGAAGGTGCGGCGTATGCGCACGGACGATCCGCAGCGCATCGTGCCCGGAGAAGCCCGGCATCGACAGGTCCGACAGGACGATGTCCGGATGGAACGTGGCCAGCGCCTGCTGCAGCGCCGGCTCCTCGTCCACGCGCATGAAGTCCGCATCCAGGCCCGCGTCCTCCAGCTGCATCTGCAGCAGCTCGGCGTCCTCCGGCGAATCCTCGACGAACAGGACCCGGAACCGCCTTTCGGTGCTGATCGCCCGCAACGGCGCCATCGTCAGCCTTCGCCGCCGGGCGCTTCGTTGATGACCGCCCAGAATTTGCCGAGCGTCTTCACCGCGCCGAAGAACTGGCCCACGTCCACCGGCTTGACCACGTATGCGTTCACGCCCAGGTCCCAGCTGCGCGCCAGGTCGCTTTCCTCGCGCGAGGACGACAGGATCACCACCGGGATGCGCCGCAGCTTGTCGTCGGCGCGGATGCGCTGCAGCACTTCCAGCCCGTCCATGCGCGGCATCTTGATGTCGAGCAGCAGCACCGCCGGCTCCTCGTCGGTGCGGTTTGCGTACGCGCCCTTGCGGAGCAGGTACTCCATCGCCTCCACCCCGTCCTCGACGTGGACGATCGGGTTGGCGAGGTTGGCCTCGCGCAGCGCATCGATGGCCATTTCGGCGTCGGCGGCATTGTCTTCGGCCAGCAGGATGGTGCGGATCGTGCTCATTTGAAGGTTTCGCCCGTTGAAATATTGTCCTGCGGAGGCAGGACGAAGTGGAAGGTGGAACCCTGGTCCGGGACCGACTCGGCCCAGACCTTGCCGCCCAGTCGCGTCACGACCCGGCGCACGCTGGCCAGGCCGATGCCGGTGCCCGGATAGTCGCTGGCCTTGTGCAACCGCTGGAACACCCCGAACAGCTTGCCGGCGTACTCCATGTCGAAACCTACCCCGTTGTCGCGGACGCTGAAGTGGTGGCCGCCGTCCTCCTGCACCTCGCAAGCGACTTCGATCACCGCCGGTTCCCTGCGGGCGGAGTACTTGACCGCGTTGCCCAGCAGGTTCAGCCACACCTGCCGCATCATGTTCTCGTCGGCCACCAGCACCGGCAAAGGCGCGATTCGCCAGTCGATCCGGTGCGCCGCGACGCCTTCGGCGGCGTCGGCCTGCCGGTTCGCATCCAGCATCGCCCGCGTCTCGTGGACGAGGGACTGCATGTCCACCGCCTGCAGCTTCATCGCGTTGCGGCCCAGGCGCGAATAGACCAGCAGGTCGTCGATCAGGGTCGACATCCTCCGCGCGGAGCTGCCGATCACCTCCAGGTAGTGCGTCCCCTTTTCGTCGATCCCGTCGCCGAGGTGGCGCGAGAGCTTGTCTGCGAATCCTGCCACATGGCGCAGCGGGGCGCGAAGGTCGTGGGACACCGAATAGCTGAACGCTTCAAGTTCGCGATTCACCTCGGTGACCTGTTCGATCTTGCCCTCCAGCTGCCGGTTGAGCTCGCCGATCCGGTGCTGCGCGGCCTTCTGTGCGCTGATGTCGCTGACCGTCATCAGCGCGACGTCGTCGTCGCGATCGGGCAACTGCATGCGCCGGGCGTTGAGCAGCATGGTCCGGCTGACCCCGTCGGCAGTGCGCTGGACGTGTTCGAAATCCCATAGTTCGCGACCGCGGGCGAGCACTTCGCTCAGGCGCTGGCGGATCACCGGGTCGCGCCAGGCGCCGTGCCCGATCTCGTCCAGGCGCTCGTAATGCTCGTCGCCGTCCTCGTCGGCGTAGAGCTCGGCGAAGGCGGTGTTGTGCATCAGCACGCGCAGTTCGCGGTCCAGCAGCACGATCGGTTCGCGCACCGTCTGCACCACCGCCAACGCCCGCGCACTGGCCTGGCGCACCTCGCCCTCCGAATCGGCCCGTCGTTGCTCCATCCGGTACAGCAGGTAGATGACCACGCCCATGAGCGTCAGCTGGGCCATGAGCGCAGCCAGGCCCAGCCAGCGCACGCGTTCGCGCTGCCGGTCGGCATAGGCGCTGCGTTCGACCAGCAAGGAACGCTCATTGGCCATGAAATTCGTGAACAGGTCGCGGACCTGGTACTTGCCGTAGAGCTCGTCGATCAGGTCCAGGCGTTCGGCCGGGGTCACGCCCATGCTCAGCCGCCTCGCCACGTCGATGCGACGCTCGATCAGGGTCTGCAGGCGGCCGATGAGGATCTGCTGCCCGGGGTTGTCGCGGCTCAGTTCGGTCAGCTGCCTCAGCTGCGGATCGATCCGCGCGAGGGTTTCCTCCAGGCGCTGGCGCAGTCGCGGATTGCTGCTGCCGCTGCCCAGGGCCAAGCCGATCGAATCGAGCTCGCGGATCATCGCTTCTAGGCTATGAGTGGAAGATTCCACCTGCTGGGTGTGGCGGACCCAGCGGTCGGCCTCCTGGCTGTTCTCGGTCCATTGCCGGATCAGCAGGTAGGGCACCAGCAGGATGAGGACCAGCGCCGATACCAGCAGGGGCAGGCGCCAGCGGACATAGGTGATGGTGAGGCTGTCCTGCCGCAATGCTCGGGGTCTCCGCTGGCGGGCCGTTGTGCGGCCGGTACCGCCCGATGATGCCTGCTGGCATCGGCCTTGTCAGGATCCGCGTCCCCCGCGGCGGGATGAGGCCGGCTGCACGGGCGGGAGCCTGAAACAGAAAAGGCCGGCAGGGCCGGCCTCTCCGACAGCACCCGCATGTGCAGGCCTGGAATGTGGTGGGCGGTACAGGGATCGAACCTGTGACCCTTGCCGTGTGAAGGCAATGCTCTACCGCTGAGCTAACCGCCCGGAAATCTGGATCAGCCGCACCTTGATGCGGGTGCGCATGTTAATGGGGCGTGGCGATCCGGTCAACGCCGCAGAGGCGTCTGGGCGTGCTTTCGGAGGGTTTAGGCGCATGCCCCGTGGCGTGTGCGTGCAGGCGCCACCGCTGCACGGCCGGCGTCGTCGTCGGCATCGCCCTCGCCTTGCCCCTTCCGCGTTCAGCTGGCCTTGCTCCGGCGCAGGGCATCGACCCGGGCCGGGGGACAGAACGCGTCGCTGCGGGCCTCGGCCCAGAAATCGTGGAAGACGGCATGCTCGGGAATACGCTGCAGAAGTTCGCCCGGGCGCAGGTAGCGGTACAGCGCCGCCAGCGAACGGATCTCCACCGGCGACACCCTGCGCAGGATGTGCTCCGGCCCCAGGTCCGAGGGATGCTCCAGCCCCGATGCGCACAGCAGGTCGCGCAACGCGCGCAGGGTGTTGTCGTGGAACTGGTGGACGCGAGTGGCTTTGTCGGCCGGGTCCAGGTGCTTCCAGCGGTGCGGGTTCTGGGTCGCGATCCCGGTCGGGCAGCGGTCGGTATGGCAGCTCAGCGACTGGATGCAACCCAGCGCGAACATGTAGCCGCGCGCCGCATTGCACCAGTCCGCGCCGAGCGCCAGGGTGCGCGCGATGTCGAAGGCACTGGTGATCTTGCCGGCCGCCGCGACCCGCACCCGGTCGCGCAGGTCCAGCCCGACCAGGGTGTTGTGGACCAGCAGCAGCGCTTCGTGCATCGGCACGCCGATATGGTCGATAAACTCGGCCGGCGCCGCGCCGGTTCCGCCCTCGGCGCCATCGACGACGATGAAGTCCGGCAGGCATTCCGGCTGCGACGTTGCGCTCTCGGCCATCGCCTTGGCGATGCCGAACCACTCCCAGGGGTGGCCGATGGCCAGCTTGAACCCGACCGGCTTGCCGCCGGAGAGCTCGCGCAGCCGGGCCACGAACCGGAGCAGCCCCATCGGCGTGTCGAAGGCCGCGTGCCGGGCTGGCGAAACGCAGTCGATCCCCATCGGCACGCCGCGCGTGGCCGCGATCTCCGCGCTGACCTTGGCCGCCGGCAGGACGCCGCCGTGCCCGGGCTTGGCGCCCTGGGAGAGCTTGATCTCGATCATCTTCACCTGCGGCCGCGCGGCCTGCTCGGCGAAACGCGCCGGATCGAAGCGTCCGGCTTCGTCGCGACAGCCGAAGTAGCCCGAACCGATCTCCCACACGAGATCGCCACCGTTTTCCAGGTGATAGGGCGAGATCGAGCCCTCTCCGGTGTCGTGGTAGAAACCTCCGCGCCGCGCGCCTTCGTTCAGTGCGCGCACCGCATTGGCCGACAGCGAACCGAAGCTCATCGCCGAAATGTTGAAGACGCTGGCCGAGTACGGCCGCGCGCAAGCGGCACCAACCACCACGCGGAAATCGTGGTCGGGAATTTCGGTCGGCGCCAGCGAGTGGTTGATCCATTCGTAGTCCACCGCATAGGCGTCCTGCAGCGAGCCGAACGGGACCACGTCCATCACGTTCTTGGCGCGGCGGTAGACCAGCGTCCTTTGCTGGCGCGAGAACGGGGCCTCGGCGGTATCGCTTTCGATGAAGTACTGGCGCATCTCCGGACCGACCGATTCCAGTCCGTAGCGGAAGTGGGCAAGGATCGGATAGTTGCGGCGCAACGTGGTGCGGGTCTGCAACAGGTCCCACGACCCCAGCAGCACCAGCAGCAAAGCGATCACCACGCCCCACCACCAGCCGGGCCAGCGCAAGGCCAGCGGCATCGACACCAGCAACAGCAGCCAGCTGGCCGCATAGGCCGAGTAACGGCTCATCCCTGCTCCCTCGTGGACCGGACCCGATCCAGTCTAGCCGCGGGCCGACCGGAACGAAGCAATACCGCCGCTTCCGGGCCTGCTTGAAGGAACGGACGCGTCCAAGCCCCGCCACGGGCGCTCGCTCGCGCGATTCAGGCGCTCGTGTCGCGTTGACGCCTGCGCCTACAGGCGGTCGTCCACCGCCGCGCGCGGCCACGCCGACTTGACGTCGTACACCGCCGCGCCAGGACGCCCCAGCGCGCGCACCTGCGCTGCGTCGTAGCCGCGATAGCCATCGTGCGCCACGGCCAGGACGACGGCGTCGTAGCTGCCGGCCCGCGGTTCGGCGAGCAGGGTCACGCCCTGCCGCGCGACCTCGGCCGGATCGGCCCATGGGTCGCAGGCTTCCACCTGCGCGCCCGCCTCCGCCAGCTGCCGTGCCAGGTCCAGCGCACGGCTGTTGCGAAGGTCCGGGCAGTTCTCCTTGAAGGTCACGCCCAGGACCAGCACCCGCGCCTGGGCCGCCGCCACGCCGCGCTCGCCCAGCATCGCCAGCACCCGGCCCGCCACGTGCGCGCCGACGCGTTCGTTGACCTCGCGTGCGGTGTGGATCAGCTCGGGGTGGTAGCCGACGCTCTCGGACTTGTGCAGCAGGTAGTACGGATCCACGCCGATGCAATGGCCGCCGACCAGGCCCGGTCGGAACGGCAGGAAGTTCCATTTGGTGCCGGCTGCCTCGAGCACGTCGCCGGTATCGATGCCGAGCCGGTCGAACACCAGCGCCAGCTCGTTGACCAGGGCGATGTTGACGTCGCGCTGGATGTTCTCCACCACCTTGGCTGCCTCGGCCACGCGGATCGACGGCGCCGGGAACGTGCCGGCGCTGATCACCTGCCGGTACAGCGCATCGACCGCTTCGGCCGCCCCGGGCGTGGAGCCTGCGGTGATCTTGCGGATGTCGGTCAGCCGTCGCTGCCGGTCGCCCGGACTGACCCGCTCCGGGCTGTAGCCGCAGCTGAAGTCGACGTTGAAGCGCAGCCCCGAAGCCTGCTCCAGGATCGGCACGCAGATTTCCTCGGTCGTGCCCGGATACACGGTGGATTCGTAGATCACCAGCGCCCCGCGCCGCAGCGCTGCACCGACCAGCGCGCTGGCACTGCGCAGCGGCTCCAGGTCCGGCTGGTGCGACGCGTCGATAGGCGTGGGCACGGCGACGATGAACACCTCGCAGCCCACCAGCGCGGCCGGGTCGCTGTCCAGGCGCAGGCCGGTCGCGGCGCGGATCTCGGCGCCATCCAGCTCCAGGGTGCGGTCGATCCCCTCGCCCAGCTCCCGCACCCGCCCGGCGTCGAGGTCGAACCCCAGCACTTCGCGCACGGCACCGAACGCCACCGCCAGCGGCAGTCCGACGTAACCCAGGCCGATGACCGCGATGCGGGCATCGGCGGGCGGCAACGGCACCGGGGCGGTCGGCTCGGACATGGAACTCCTGGCGGATATCGGGTGTGCCCGGGGCGGGGGTCGAACCCGCATAGCCTCGCGGCTGGGGGATTTTAAGTCCCCTGTGTCTACCAGTTTCACCACCCGGGCAGGGCGCGTGCATTGTGCCACCGGGGCCGGGCGCCGCGGCCGGGTCGCAGGCTATGATGCGGCCGACCCGCCGGCCGCGGGCAATGGGGACCCACGACGCATGCGCGCAAGGATCGAGGACGTCGCCGCCGCCGCGGGCGTGTCGATGAAGACCGTCTCGCGGGTGTTCAATCGCGAACCCAATGTGCGCGACGACACGCGCCTGAAGGTCGAGGAAGCCGCGCGCCAGCTGCGCTACCGGCCCAATTCCTCCGCACGCAGCCTGGCCGGCCGGCGCTCGTACCTGATCTCCCTGCTGTACGACAATCCGTCGTCGAACTACGTCATGGAGATCATCGAGGGCGTGCTGGCGGCCTGCGAACAGGCCCACTACGGACTGACCCTGCGTCCGGTCGATTTCGGCCGCCGCGGACACGTCGAATCGGTCGAAGGCCTGATCAACCAGTACCGCCCCGACGGACTGGTGCTGACTCCCCCGCTGACCGACGACCTGCCGCTGCTGCGGCGGCTGCGCGAGCTGGATGTGCGCTATGCCGGCATCTCGGCCAAGCGCAACAACACCCGCATCGGCGCGACCCTGGACGAGCGCGCCGCGGTGGCCGACATGATGGCCCACGTGGTCGCGCTCGGGCACCGGCGCATCGCCCACATCACCGGCCACCGCAGCCATGGCGCGCGCGCCTGGCGTCTGGCCGGCTACCTGGACGGGTTGAACAACGCCGGGATCGAACCGGATCCGGCGCTGGTGATCGAAGGCGAATTCTCGTTCGATTCGGGTATCGCCGGCGCAAGGCGATTGCTCGACCTGGACGATCCTCCGACGGCGATCTTTGGCGCCAATGACGACACCGCCTGTGGCGTGCTCTACGAGGCGGCCGCGCGCGGCCTGGTCGTGCCTGACCAGCTGTCGGTATTCGGCTTCGACGACACCCCGATGTCGCGCCAGGTGTGGCCCAGCCTGAGCACGATCCGCCAGCCCAGCCGCGAGATGGGCCGGATCGCCGCTCACCAGTTGCTCGACGAGATCAGCAGCCGCGGCCCGGGCAGCATCGTCAGGGTGCCCTACCAGCTGCAGATCCGGCACTCGACCGGGCCGGTGCCGCGAGGGCCCTGAGCGGGACGACAAGCGTGGCCAGCGCGGGAATCCACCGCCAAGGCCCGATCACCGGCCCCGCCCCTCCGCACCGGCTGGACGCACCTGGAAACGAAAAAGCCCCTGATCGCTCAGGGGCTTTCGATATGGAGGCCTGGGTCGGAATTGAACCGGCGTACGCGGATTTGCAGTCCGCTGCATGACCACTCTGCCACCAGGCCGGTGGTGCGTACCGCAGTGTAATCGCTTGCGGCCTGCCGACAAAACAAAACCCCGTTGCCGGGGTCTGTTTCCGATCCGTTCCGGCGCCTGGGCGACGGCTGGATCAGCTTATCTGGAGCGGGAAACGAGACTCGAACTCGCGACCTCAACCTTGGCAAGGTTGCGCTCTACCAACTGAGCTATTCCCGCTTGGGAGACGCGCATTTTAGGGATTCGGCGGGCGGTGTCAACCGTGTTTGCGCTTTTCTTCGCTCGCCCGGGTCGCTGCGGCCTTTTCGTCGTCGCGCAACGCCGGCCACGCCGCGTGCAGGTACTGGACCCCGGACAACAGGGTGAGCACCGCGGCGATCGCCAGCAACCAGTCGCCGAGGTGGAAAATCCACTCGCCGAGCCAGATGTCGGTCCCGGGGTGCAACGGGTACTTCGGGTTGATCGAATACAGCAGGCACGAAACGGCGACCATCTGCGCGACCGTCTTGATCTTGCCGATCGTCGCGACCTTGACCGTCGCCCGCTGGCCCAGCTCGGCCATCCACTCGCGCAGCGCCGAGACGGCGATCTCGCGACCGACGATCACCGAGGCCCAGAACGCCATCCACGGCGTCGGATGGCCCTGCACGATCAGGAACAGGGCCACGGCCACCATCAGCTTGTCGGCGACCGGGTCGAGGAAGGCGCCGAACGCCGAATACTGGTGGTAACGACGCGCGATCCAGCCGTCGAGCCAGTCGGTCACCGCCGCCAGGATGAACACGGCCGCCGAGGCGAAGTTGGTCCACTTGTAGGGCAGGTAGAACACCATCACCAGCACCGGGATCAGCACGATCCGCAGCAGGGTCAGCCAGGTCGGGATGGTCAACTTCATCGTGTTTCGTTTTGTCCGGGTTCTGCCGGAGGCGCCAGCCCGTGCAGGGTAGCGTAGATGCGCGCGGCCAGGGCGGCGTTGATCCCCTCCACGCGCGCGATTTCCTCTTCGCCTGCCGCCTTCAACCCGCCCAGGCCACCGAAATGGCGCAGCAGCGCGGCGCGCCGGCGAGGGCCGATTCCGGGGATGTCTTCGAGCCGGCTGGTGCTGCGCGCCTTCTGCCGCTTGCCGCGATGCCCGGTGATGGCGAATCGGTGCGCTTCGTCGCGGACCTGCTGGATGAACTGCAGGGCCGGCGACGCGGCACCGGGCCGCAGTTCGCGGCCATCGGCCAGGACCAGGGTCTCGTCACCGGCACGACGCTGCTCGCCCTTGGATACGCCGACCAGCAGCACGCCCTCCACGCCCAGGTCGGCCAGCGCTTCGCGCGCCTGGGCCAGCTGGCCTGCGCCGCCGTCGATCAGCAGCACGTCGGGAAGGATCGCGTTGCTGCCCGGGCTCGACGCGCCGTCACCGGCCTCCAGCGCGCGCCTGAAGCGGCGCTCGATCGCCTGGCGCATGGCCGCGTAATCGTCTCCGGGTTCGATTCCGGTGATGTTGTAGCGCCGGTACTGGTTGCGCACCGGCCCGGCGGGATCGAACACCACGCATGAGGCCACCGTGGCCTCGCCCAGGGTATGGCTGATGTCGAAACACTCGATCCGGGCCGGGACTTCCGCCAGTTCCAGGAGCGCGCGCAGCCCTTCGCTGCGGGCCTGCTGCGCGCCGCGGCTGGCCAGCTCGGTGGCCAGCGCGAGCTGCGCGTTGCGCCGGGCCAGGTCGAGGTAGCCGGCGCGTTCGCTGCGCACGCTGGACTTCAGCGCCACCTTGCGCCCGGCGGTCTCGGCCAGGGCCAGTTCGATCAGGTCCGCGTCGGGGATCGCGCGGTCGAGCACGATCTCCGCCGGCGGCGGCTGCTCGGCGTAGTACTGCGAGACGAACGCGGCCAGCACTTCCTCGGCACTGTCTTCGCCGTTGGTGCGCGGGAAGAAGGCGCGCGTGCCCAGGTTGCGGCCGTCGCGGAACGCCAGCAGCAGCACGCAGGCGGTGCTGCCCTGCATCGCGCAGGCGAGTACGTCCAGGTTGGCGGCATGCCCGTCCACGTATTGCCGGGCCTGCAGTCCGCGCAGGGTCGCCAGCAGGTCGCGCAGGCGCGCGGCCTGCTCGAATTCGAGCCGGGCACTGGCCGCCTCCATCGCCGCGGCCAGCTCCTCGCCCAGCTCGTCGCTGCGCCCTTCCAGGAACAGCGAAGCGCGATGCAACGACTGGGCGTATTCGTCGGCTTCGACCAGCCCCACGCACGGGGCGCTGCAGCGGCCGATCTGGTACTGCAGGCACGGCCGGCTGCGGTTGCGGAACACGCTGTCCTCGCAGCTGCGCAGGCGGAACAGCTTGTGCATCAGGTCCATGGTCTCGCGTACCGCGCCGGCGCTCGCATACGGGCCGAAGTAGCGCCCCGGCACCGCCCGCGGGCCGCGGTGGAAGGCCAGCCGCGGCCACTTCTCCTGGGTCAGCAGCACGTAGGGATAGCTCTTGTCGTCGCGCAGCGAGACGTTGTAGCGCGGCGCCAGCGACTTGATCAGCTGGTTTTCCAGCAGCAAGGCCTCGGCCTCGGTGCGGGTGACCGTGACTTCCATGCGCGCGATCTGCGCGACCATCGCGTGGATGCGCGGCGTCCGCGGGGCGTTGCTGAAGTAGCTGGCGACGCGACGCTTCAGCGCACCGGCCTTGCCCACGTAGAGCAGGCTGCCATCGGCGGCGTACATGCGGTAGACGCCGGGCGCCGTGCTCAGCTGTGCGACGAACGCCTTGCCATCGAATTCCCCTGCTGCCGTACCGCCCGCCGCGTCGTTCATTCGCTGATCGACACGTCTTCCAGGCTGCCGGTGACGATGTCGTAGCGCAGCACGCCGTGTGCGTCGGTCTCGGCGATCCAGACCGAACCGGCGGCGATTGCCAGGCCGGTCGGCCCGTGCAGGCGCCGCGGCAGTTCGATCGTGGACAGCTCGCCGCCGCCCAGGCGCAGGGTGCGCAGCGTGCCGTTGCCGCTGTCGGCGATCCACAGCAGCGGAGCATCCGGGCTCAGTGCGATCCCCAGCGGATGTTGCAGGCGTGCGCTGGAACGCGGGCCGTCGGCATCGCCGAAATCCCATGGCCCCTGCCCCACCAGGGTCTGGACCAGGTCGTTGCGCAGCTGCAGCGAACGCACCGCCGAACCCAGCGCGTCGCAGACATAAACGACCTGCTGCACGGCGGCCAGCCCCGCAGGCTGCGCGAAGGCAGCCATCATCGCGTTGCCGTCGCGAAGCTCCAGCCGGCCCGAACCGGCCCGCAGGTGCAGTTCGCCGCGGCCCAGGTCGCAACTCCAGATGCGGTTGTCTCCGGCGCTGGCGATATGCACCTGGTTGCCGGCTACTGCCAGGCCCACCGGATGGTTGAGCGGGCTGCGCGCATTGGCCGCGAGCGGACCCTCGACCGGGTCGCCCGGACGGCCGTTGCCGCACAGCGTGTCGACCTGGCCGGTGCGCAGCTGGATCCGGCGCACGGCGTGGTTGCCGGTGTCGGCGACGTACAGGTACTCGCGCTCAACGGCCAGGCCCTGCGGCCGGTTGAACGCGGCCTGGTCGGCGGGGCCGTCCATGAAATCGGCCGTGCCCAGCCCGAACTGGCGCAGGATGCGGCCGCCATGGCTGCATTCCAGGATGCGGTGGTGGCCACTGTCGGCGACGAACAGGCGGTCGGGAGTGGCCGCGATCCCGCAGGGGAATCGCAGCGGCAGGCGCGGCTCGGGCAGCGTCTCGGTCGAAAGCAGATCCTCGTCCAGCGGTCGCGGCAGGCCCTCGACCAGCGCGAACAGCGCCCGCTCGAGGTCCCCGCCCAGGCCGACGATGCGTTCGCGTTCGCAGCCATCGGCATCGACCAGCAGCAAGGTCGGCCACGCCTCGATGCCATAGCGCTGCCAGGCGGTCCAGTCGGCGTCCAGCAGCACCGGCGCGGCCACGCCAAGCCTGCGCAGCAGCTTGAGCGAGCGCTGCGGCACCCTCTCGCTGTCGAAGCGCGGCACCTGGACCACCAGGATCTGGAGCCGGCCGGGGTTGCGCGCCTGCCACTGGGCCAGTTCGGCCAGCCGCTGCGCGCACCAGGCGGACGCGGCGTTGACGAAGGCAAGCACGACCGGGCGGCCGCGCAATTCGTGCAGCGAGGCCGCCGGGGCATTGAGCCAGGGCAGTTCGCGGGGCAGTTCCTGGAGGGTGGCCGCGTTCATGGTCCGATTATGCCTGTCCCGGCCGGCCGGGACAGGCGCGCCACGACCGCCTGTGCCGCTGCATCGACCAGTCGCCAGACCTCCTCGAAGTGGTCCTCGCTTCCGTGGTAGGGATCGGGAACCTCGCCTGCCGGGCTTATCCCGCTCCAGTCCAGCAGCAACACCGCACGCTCTTCCAGCCCGTCCGGTGCCAGCCTGCGCGCATCGCGCAGGTTGCCGGCGTCGGCGCAGAGCAGCCAGTCGAACTCGTGGAAATCGTCCGCGCGCAGCTGGCGGGCACGCTGTCCGCCGATATCCACGCCGTGCCTGCGCGCACAGGCGATGGCGCGCCGATCAGGGGGTTCGCCGGCATGCCAGCCTCCGGTACCGGCCGAATCGACCTCCACCCGGTCGGACAGCGGCGAGGCCCCGATGCGCGCGCGCAATGCCCCTTCCGCCAGCGGCGAACGGCAGATATTGCCCAGGCACACCACAAGCAGCTTCATGCCGTCCGAGGCGCCGTGCCGGCCAGGCGCGCTTCGGCGCGATCCAGGTCCTCGGGCGTATCGACCCCCGGCGGGAACGGCTCGGGCGCCAGCGCCACCGCGATCCGGTACCCGGCCTCGAGCACGCGCAACTGTTCGAGTGATTCGACCTGCTCCAGCAGACCCGGCGGCATCCGCGAGAACGCCTGCAGGAACCCGGCGCGGTAGGCATAGATCCCGATATGGCGCAGCCAATGGCCGCCCTCGGGCAGGACATCGCGGTCGCGGGCGAAGGCATCGCGCGGCCATGGCAGCGGCGCGCGGCTGAAGTACAGCGCATCGCCCGAGGACGCGCGGACCAGCTTGACCGTGTTCGGATCGAACAGCGTCCGCGCATCGGTCACCGGCTCGGCCAGGGTGGCCATCGGTGCGCCGCTGGCGGCCAGCACGCGGGCCACCTCGCCGATGCCACTGGCCGGCGCGAACGGCTCGTCGCCCTGCAGGTTGACCACGATGGTGTCGCCGCCCCACCCCGCGATCGTCGCGCATTCGGCCAGCCGGTCGGTGCCCGAGGCGTGGTTGGGGGACGTCATCGCGACGCGCACGCCGGCGGTTCCGTCCATAGCATCGGCCACGCGCGCGTCGTCGGTGGCCAGCCACACCTCGCGCGCACCGGCGGCCAGTGCGCGGCGCGCGACATGCAGCACCAGCGGCTCGCCGCCGAGCAGGCGCAATGGCTTGCCCGGCAGCCGGCTGGCGGCATAACGGGCCGGGATGGCAACCACGAATCCGTTTGCGGGGTCCATGCAGTGCTCCCTGTCGAGGCGCCCATTGTAGGAGCGCGGTCCCACCCGCGACACCGCAGGTAATGGTGGGCACGGCGCCCCGCGGCCCAGGCAACCTCGGTACTTGCGATTGTGCCCCGCAAGGTGGATGCAGCAGGAGCTGTCGTAGGAGCGGGCATGACCGCGACACCGAAGCCGCAGGAACCACGAGGCGCCATCCCGGTTGGCATCGTCGGTGTCGCGGTCATGACCGCTCCTGCAGAAAGCGGTCCAGCGCGACTCGAAGCAGCCGCCAGGCCTTCAGCGCAGGCGCGCGAGCCGGTCCAGCAACGCGACCCAGAAGGCCGCCGGCAACTCGGCATCGACCGGGATCGAGAAACAGCGCGCATCGGCGAACGGGGCGCACTTGACCGCATCCTTCTCGGTCATCAGCACCGGCAGGTCGTTGCCGAACTGCAGGTCCTCGACGCGATAGGCGTGGTGGTCGGCGAACGCGTGCGGCACCACGCCCACGCCCAGGGCACGCAGCATGTCGAAGAAGCGTTGCGGGTTGCCGATGCCAGCGACCGCGTGCACGCGAATGCCGATGTAGGAGGCCAGCGCGCGGGGACGCCCGCCGGCGATCGGTACCGCAGCGCGGGCGTTCAGCTGCATCGGCCACTCGCCGAAGCCGGTACCGACCTCCCCGCCCCCGTGCCCGAGGTTGACCACGCGGAAGTCGCAGCAGCGCCCGCGCTCGACCGGTTCGCGCAAGGGACCGGCCGGCAGCAACCGGGCGTTGCCGTAGCGACGGGCGCCGTCGACCACCTCGATTTCGATGTCGCGTGCCAGCCGGTAGTGCTGCAGGCCGTCGTCGCAGACCACGATGTCGCAGCCGGCTTCGGCCAGCGCGCGCGCGGCGGCGGCGCGATCGCGATCCACGCGCACCGGCACGGCCAGCCGGCGCGCGACCAGGACGGGCTCGTCGCCACCCTCTTCGGGCGAAGTTTCCGCCGTCACCCAGCGCGCCATGCCCTCGTCCTTGCGACCGTAGCCACGGCTGGCCACGCCCGGACGCCAGCCGGCGTCGCGCAGCTTCTGGACCACCGCGATCGTCAGCGGCGTCTTGCCGGCGCCACCCGCGGCCAGGTTGCCGATCACGATCACCGGCACGTCCGTGCGGCGCTGACGCAGCAGGCCGCCGCGGTACAGGCGCCTGCGCAAGCCGGTGGCCCCGGCATAGACCGGTGCCAACAGTTGCGCCCACCACGGCACCGCCGCGTCGCCGAACCACCAGGCCGGCGTCTTTGGAGCGCCCTTGCTCATCCTTTCCTTCCCTTCCGTGGCCCCATCAGGCCCTGCGTTCGCGGAACTGCATGCCGTGCAGGTGCGCGTAGAGTCCACCGGCGGCCATCAGTTCGGCGTGACTGCCGCGTTCCACCAGGCGGCCGTGGTCCAGCACCAGCACCTGGTCGGCGTGCTCGATGGTCGACAGCCGGTGCGCGATCACCAGCGTGGTGCGGTCTGGCATCAGGCGTTGCAAGGCATCCTGCACCAGGCGCTCCGATTCGTTGTCCAGCGCGGCCGTCGCCTCGTCAAGGATCAGTACCGGCGCATCGCGCAGGATCGCGCGGGCGATCGCCAGGCGCTGGCGCTGGCCGCCGGACAGCAGGGCGCCGTTCTCGCCGATGGGCGTCTCCAGGCCGTGCGGCAGGCGTTCGATGAACTCCCAGGCGTTGGCCGCCTCGGCCGCCGCGCGGATCGCTTCGTGGCTGGCCTGGCCGCCATAGGCGATGTTGGCCGCGACGGTGTCGTCGAACAGCATCACCTTCTGCCCGACCAGGGCGATCTGCCGGCGCAGGTCGGCCATGCGGTAGTCGTGCAGCGGCACGCCATCGAGGGTGATGCTGCCGCTGCTGGGTTCGTAGAAACGCGGCACCAGCCGCACCAGGCTGGTCTTGCCGCTGCCCGAGCGGCCGACGATGGCGGTGACCGTGCCCGGCCGTGCGCTGAAGCTGATGTCGTCCAGGGCGAACCCGGGCTGGTCGCGGTAGCGCAGGCTGACGTTGTCGAAGACCAGTTCGCCGCGGGCGCGGGCGAGGCTGCGCGTACCGGTGTCGGCCTCTTCTTCGGCATCCAGGATCGCGAACAGCCGCTCGGACGCGGCCACGCCGCGCGCGATCGCGGTCTGCACGCTGGTGATCCGGCGCAGCGACGGGATGATGCCCATCATCGCGGTCATCAGGCTGATGAACTGGCCGGCATTGAGGCGCCCGGCCAGGGCTTCCCGGGTGGCGACCGCCACGATCAGCGCCAGCGCGATCGCGGCCAGCAGCTGGACCAGGCCCGACGCCGCCGCGCGGGTGGTCTCCACCTTCATGTTCAGGCCGAGGATGCTGTTGGCCAGGACCGAATAACGCGAGATCTCCAGCGCCTGTGCGCCGTGGATCTTGACGTCCTGCTGCGCGGCCAGCGACTGCTCGGCACTGGCCGCCATCCGGCCCATGCCGTCCTGGATGCCGCCGCTGATTCGCCGATAGCGCTTGCCCACGTACCAGACGATCACGCCGATCAGCGGGGTGATCAGCAGCATCGCCAGGGTCACCTTGACGCTCATGTAGAGCATCAGCGCCAGCAGGTAGGCAATGGTCAGGCTGTCGGTGACCAGGGTCTTGAGCGCCTCGGAGCTGGCCTGGGTCACCTGCTCGGTGTCGAAGTTCAGCCGGCTGACCATCACCGGCGTGGACTCGGTGTCGAACTGGGTCGATGGCAGGCGCAGGTACTTGGCCAGGACCTGCTCGCGCAGGTCGCGGACCACGCTGCGGCCGGTGCGGGCCATGCCGTAGTCGGTGACGAAGGTGGCCACGCTGCGCAACACGAACAGGCCGACGATGGCCAGCGGCAGCAATACCGCCATCTGCGGTTCGGGCTTGACGAAGCCGCGGTTGGTCAGCGGCTCCATCAGCCAGATGAAGGCCGCGCCGGCACCGGCTTCGATCAGCATGCCGACCAGCGCGGCGCCGAGGAACAGGCGGTAATGCGCCGCGTAACCGAGCAGGCGCCTGTAGATCGGCCAGACCGGCGGTCGCGGTTCGCTCAAGACTGCGGCTCCGGCGCGGTGGCGATCGCGATGCGGCGGAACCCCAGCTGGGCGAGCGCGTCCTGCGCGGTGACCACGGCCTGGTACGGGGTGCGCGCGTCGGCGCGCAGCATCACCGCCTGGTCGCGATCGTCGCCCGCGGCTTCCACGATCGCCTGCTTGACCGCCTCGATGCCGGTGCGCAGCACTTCACGCTCGCCGATGAAATAGCGTCCATCGGCATTGACCAGGATGTTCAGGGTCTGCGCCGGCGGCGGCGCCTGCGCGCTGGCTACCGGCAGCTGCAGCTGCAAGGTCGAGCGAACATCGAACGTGGTGGTGATCACGAAGAAGATGATCAGCACCAGGATCACGTCGATCAGGGGGACCAGGTCGATCCCCGGCTCGTCGTAGGCGCGCTGGTCGCGGATGCGCATGGCGGGTCAGTCGCGCAGCGGGGCGGCGGGCGTCGGGCGCGCGGCCGCGACGCGTGCGGCGGCGGCCTGGGCGACGGCGGAGGCCGGTTGCGCTGCGGTGCGCGAATTGTCCAGGGCGTCCAGCAGCGATGTCGCTTCCTGCTCCATTTCGATCACGTACCCGGCGATGCGGCTGCGGAAGAAGCGATGGAACATCAGCGCCGGCACCGCGATGATCATGCCGGTGGCCGTGCACACCAGCGCCTTGCCGATGCCGCCGGCCAGCTGGTTCACGTCACCCAGCCCGTGGTCGAGGATGCCCAGGAACATCTGGATCATGCCGACCACCGTGCCCAGCAGGCCCAGCAGCGGGCCGGCCGAGGCGATCGTACCCAGCGCGCTGAGGAACTTCTCCATCTTGAAGACCAGGTGGCGGCCGGTGTCTTCCAGGCGCTCGCGGATCACGTCACGCGGCTTGTGGCGCACGTCCAGCGCGGCGGCCAGCAGCGCGCCCAGCGGCGAGTTGCGGCGCAGGGATTCGATGTGGGCCGGGTCGAGCTGGCCACGCGCCGCCCAGGTGCGCACCTCGCTCCCCAGCTTCGGCGGCATGACCTCGGCCCGGCGCAGGCTCCAGAGCCGCTCCAGGATGATCGCCAGGGCCGCCACGCCCAGCAGCAGCAACGGCAGCATCGGCCATCCACCGGCTTTTACCAGCTCCCACACCTGAACCACCTCCGGCACCGGGCCGCTTGCGACGAGCCGCTAGGATGACGGCAAACGCGACCCGGACGCCAGCCCGTGCCGCCGGGAACGGGGAACCGCGCACGTTCCCCCGCCCGGTCGCATGGCCTCCGGTTGGCACTCCACCACGCGCGGAAGTGACGCCACAGCAGCGGTTGCACCCAGCGAACGCCGCCGTCGCGGGCCCGACATTCCATCCGCCGGAATGTTCCGGTCGCGCCCAGCCCACGGGCTGGAAGGGCGCCTGGCGTGCCTCGCCCCTGGCACCGACCCGCCCCGGCGGGACAGCCACACCTAGGGAGGCGGGCCGGGCTGGTCCCACAGGCGACGGCGCCACGCGCGGCGTTCTCGCACCGATATGCCGCCCTCGTCGACCCAGATCCGGATGGCGCCCGACTGCGATGTCGCCAGCACTTCAGCGCCCTGCCGCTGCCAGCGCCGCACCACCTCCGGTCGCGGGTGACCGAATCGATTGCCATGGCCGGCCGCGACCACCGCCACGCGCGCGCCGGTGGCGGCGATGAACGCGGCCGAGGACGAGCCGCCACTGCCATGGTGCGGAACCAGCACCACGTCCGCGCGCAGCACCCCCGGGGCGCGCAACAGGCGACGCTCGACGACCTCGCCGATGTCGCCCGGCAACAACACCGCGCCGTGCCGCGAAGCGATCCGCAGCACGCAGCTGGCCTCGTTGCGCAGATAGGGAAAGTGCACGGGCGGATGCAGGAAGGCGAACTCGACCCCGTCCCAGCTCCAGCGGCGTCCCGCTTCGCATGCCCCCTGCGCCGCCAGCGGTGCGCGCGCAGGCGCCAGCGAAACGGACACCGGCATGCCGCGCTGCACCGCAGGCCAACCACCGGCATGGTCCTGGTCGGCATGGCTGAGCACCACGCGATCCAGCCTGGAAACGCCCAGTGCGCGCAACGCGGGCAGGACCGCGCGCTCGCCGGCGTCGTAACCGTCGCGGATGGCCGGACCGGCGTCGTAGAGCAGCGCATGGTTGCGGGTGCGTACCAGGACCGACAGGCCCTGCCCCACGTCGATCACGTTCAGTTCGACGGCGCCGGGCGCTGGCAGGTCGCGCGGAGGCCACAACAACGGCAGCCACAGCAGCAGCGCCAGCGGCCGGCCCGGCAGTCCACGCGGCAGCAGCCACCAGAAGGCGCCGAGCAGCGCCAGCGGCAGCGCCCAGGCGCGGCCCTCGGGTAACCACACCAGTGCAAAGGGACTGGCCGCCATCCGCTCGAAGACTGCCCAGCTCGGCTCGAAGCAGGCGGCGGCCAGGCGCCAGGCCCATGCACCGGCGCCTGCGTGCAAGGCTTCCAGCGCGGTACCCAGCAACGACAGCGGCACCACCACCAGGCTCCACCACGGCACCGCCAGCAGGTTAGCCACCGGTCCCACCAGCGATGCCTGCAGGAACAGCACCGCACCCAGCGGCAACAGGCCAAGCGTGGCCACGCCCTGTGCGGCGAAGAAGTCGCGCAGCAGGTGGCGCTCTCCGCCCTGCGCCGGCAGGCACCACACCAGCCAGGCCACGCCGGCAAAACTCAGCCAGAACCCGGACTGCAGCACCGCCAGCGGATCGACCAGCAGCATGGCCAGCAAGGCCAGCGCCAACGCCTGCCACGCATCCAGCGGCCTTCGCACCAACCGCGCAGCGGCCACCACCGCGATCATCAGTGCGGTGCGGACGGTCGGCAATGCGAAACCGGCTACCGCCGCGTAGCCTGCCGCGCCGAGCGCCGCCGCGACCGCCGCAGCCTGGGGTCGTGGCCAGCGGCGGCCCAGTGCCGGTAACAGCCACCACGCGGCCATCGCCAGCCACGCCGCGAATCCGGCGACCAGCCCGACATGGAAGCCGGAGATGGCGATCAGATGGGTCAGCCCGACCGCCCGCAGCGTTTCCCAGTCGGTATCGGCCAGCCCGCGCGTGTCGCCCAGCGCCAGCGCCCGGACGAAACGCGAAGACGATGAAGGCACCGACCCGGCAATGCGTCCGGCCATCGCATCGCGCCAGGCATCGATGCCCGCTGCGGGCGCGAGTTCCCGTGCCAGGTGTGGCGAACGCACGTAGCCGGTGGCCGCGATCCTCTGCGCCAGCGCATGCCGCCCGGCATCGAACCCGCCCGGGTTGGCCAGCCCGCGTGGCGCACGCAGCCGGGCCTGGAACTGCCAGCGCGAACCGGGCTGCAGCGCCATGCGCGGCCCCGCCTCGCGCGCGCCGAAGTCGTCGTACCAGGCCAGTTGCAGCCGGCGACCGCGCAGCGGCGGCGGCACGCTGTCGTCCGCATCGACGACGAACTGGAAGCGCGTGCGTCGTACTTCGTGTTGCGGCAGGTCCAGCACCCGCCCACTCAGGCCCACTTCCCGCCCTTCCAGTTCCGGCGGCAGCCAGCCGGCCAGCGCCCAGCCAGCGCCCAGTGCGGCCCAACCCGCGCCGGCCAGCAGTGCGCCGACGGCCCGGCCGTTCCACCTCCATGCCCACGCCGGCAACCCCACGACCAGCAGGCCCCAGAGGGCCGGCACGGGCAACAGCCAGGGCAACCCCAGCACCGCAACCGCGCCGGCAAGCAGGCCGGCCGCGCAACCCGGGCCGAACGGATGCGGGCATGGGCGTACCGGCGCGGCGCTTTCGCATGCTTCCGCGCGTGCTTCACCCGTGGCGACGCTGGATGGCAGAGAAGACATGCCGGCACGACCCCGGAGGCGTTGCGTCCATCCTGTTCGCCCGCGCGACCGCCGCCGATAGGTGAAGCTGGATCGCGACGGTAGGATTTCTCCACCAGGTGGGGCGACCGCCAGCCAGGCGGCCGCTCGACCGAATCGCAAGGACTGCAATGCGACCCGGCAACGAACTGCAGGTTCTGCTTGCGCACATGCGCCCGGAACTCGAGCCCGGCCGCTACGCGTTCGTTGCCCTGCCGCCGGGCACTGTCCTGGACCCTGCCCATGTCGTGGCTTCGATCCGCGAGCCCGAAGGACTTTCGGTGGTCGTCGAAGAGCGCATCGCCAGGGAACTCGGCCTGCAGGTCGCCTTCACTGCCGCCTGGATCACCCTGCGTGTCCAATCCGACCTTGCGGCGGTCGGCTTCACTGCCGCATTCTCGCGGGCACTGGGCCAGGCCGGGATCAGCTGCAACGTGGTCGCAGGCGTACGCCACGACCATCTGTTCGTGCCGTTCGACCAGGCACGGCAGGCGCTGGACGCACTGGATGACCTGTCGCGGTCCGCCGGAGCCGCCAATCGGGTCGAACCGTTCCGGCCCCATCGGGCGGACCGGGATCCGGACGCCGGCGCACACCAGGAACTTCGCCAGGAGCCTGCCATGGACCGCGTGACCGGACTCGGGGGAATCTTCTTCAGGGCCAGGGATCCGGAGGCACTTCGTGCCTGGTACCGGACCCACCTCGGCATCGACGTGCAGAGCTGGGGCGGCACTGCGTTCCGCTGGGTCGATGGCAACGACGTGCCCATCGGCGGCACCACCGTGTGGTCGATCGGCGGCGGGGAATCCTTCGCGCCGGGCACGGCCTCGTTCATGGTCAACTACCGCGTAGCCGACCTCGACGGACTGCTCGCCCTGCTTCGCGAAGAAGGTTGCGAAGTAATAGATGCGAGCGGCCCCTCCGAATTCGGGAAGTTCGGTTGGGTCCTGGACCCGGAAGGCAACAAGATCGAACTGTGGCAACCGCCGGAAGGCCGATAGCGACCTGCTGTGCGACCCGGTTCACGGCCATGCTCCGGTCCCCGTTTCCCTGCAACACCCCTTCGGACGACGCACGACATGAGATTCCTGGCCTTCCTCCTCGGCATGCTCGCCCTCGCACCTGTCGCCCCGGCCGCCGACGCCGAACCCCATGCGCGGGTCGAGTTCCTCAACTCCGGCAAGGTGATGCCCGCGAGCCTGCCTTTCTCCGAGGCGGTGCGCGTCGACGACTCGCTCTACCTGTCGGGCCAGATCGGCATCGAACCGGGGACGATGAAACTGGTCCCCGGTGGCCTGGAGGCGGAGACGCGACAGACCCTGGACAACATCCGGACCACGCTGGAAGCGCACGGGTTCGCCATGGGCGACCTGGTCAAGTGCACGGTGATGCTGGCCGACATGTCGGGCTGGAATTCCTTCAACGCGATCTACCGCGGCTACTTCAGCGGCGGCCGCTATCCGGCGCGCAGTGCATTGGGGACGAGCGGCCTGGCCCTGGGCGCGCAGGTCGAACTGGAATGCATGGCCGTGGCCGGTGCAGGCGGGCCGCGGTGAGCGGTCCTTCGACCGGCAGCCCGCCCCTGCCCCATCGCATCGAGATCGAATACTGCACCCAGTGCCGCTGGCTGCTGCGTGCGGCATGGATGGCGCAGGAACTGCTGACGACTTTCGATGGCGAAGTCGCCGAGCTGGTGCTGCGGCCGGGCACGGGCGGCGTATTCGAGGTACGCGCCGATGGCCACCTCGTGTGGTCGCGAAGCGATGAGGGACGCTTCCCCGACATCGTCGAACTCAAGCAGCGCGTCCGCGATGCCATCGCGCCCGGGCGCGACCTGGGCCACGTCGATCGCGCGGGGCCACGCGTGGACTGATCGCTCCACGCCTACCTGCACTGCCGACACGCGACCGTGCCTTCATCTTCCGACCGTGGCGTGCCATGAAAAAAAAGCGGCACCTGCGCGGGGGCGAGCGCGGCGGCGGTTAACGCTTCGTGCTGATCGCGGAGTACGCCAAGGAACTCCACCACCGCGCCCGCACCCGCGCGGCGACATCGTCCTGGAGTCGGAATAATCCGACGCATGCCGCGGCATCGGCCTATGGCGCACGTGCGTCATGCAGCGTCATCCTCGGGCCTGGCAACTCCACCCAGCCCAGGGAAGAACCGATGACGTGGGATATGCAGGACCTGTGCAAGTCCTCGCGCGATGTCTGGCTGAGCGGGGTCTGCGGCGGCCTGGGCGAGCACACGCCGCTGCCCTCGTGGCTGTGGCGGACGATCTTCGTCGCGACGACCATCGGAATCGGAGTGGGCTTCGTCGCCTACATCGCGCTATGGATATTCATGCCCAGGACGCCGAAAGCGTCCGCACCCGCTTCCATCGACGCAGGCGACCGGCCGCCGCTGTAGCGCGGGGCGGTCATGCCCGCGCACCGCTCAGTCCGGCTGCACGTCCTGCGGCGCCACCTCGCGCAGCTTGCCTTCGTGCAGCTCCAGCACCCGGTCCAGGCGGCGTGCCAGGCGGCGGTCGTGGGTGACCAGGACCAGGCTGGTGCGCTGGGCGCGGTTGAGCTCGAGCATCAGCGCGAACACGGTCGCAGCGGTCTTCTCGTCCAGGTTGCCGGTCGGCTCGTCGCCGAGCACGCAGGCCGGGCGGTTGACCAGCGCGCGTGCCACCGCGGCACGCTGGCGCTCGCCACCGGACAGTTCGCCCGGCTTGTGCGCGAGGCGATGACCCAGGCCGACCGACTCCAGCAACGCGCTGGCGCGCTGGCTGGCTTCGGCCCCTTCGCCGCCGGCCAGCAGCACCGGCATCATCACGTTCTCGAGTGCCGTGAACTCCGGCAGCAGGTGGTGGAACTGGTAGACGAAGCCCAGCGCGCGGTTGCGCAGGCGACCACGCTGGCTGTCGGAAAGCGAAGACATCTTGTGCCCGGCGACATAGACCTCGCCCGCGCTGGGCGTGTCCAGCCCGCCGAGCAGGTGCAGCAGCGTGCTCTTGCCCGCGCCGGACGCGCCCACGATCGCCACGGTCTCGCCCGCGGCCACGCGCAGGTCCAGGCCGTCGAATACGTGGGTCTTCAGCTTGCCTTCGGCGTAGGTCTTGCCCAGGCCCTCGGCGCGCAAGGCCTCGCCTTCGGCATGCATGGGTGCGGAATCCATCGGGCTGGCCTCATTCATAGCGCAAAGCCTCCGCCGGCTGGGTGCGTGCGGCGCGCCAGGCCGGGTAAAGCGTGGCCAGGAAGCTCATCAGCAAGGCGACCACCAGCGTGGCGACGACATCCGGGGTCTGCATGTCGGTCGGCAGACCGGTGATGTAGTACACATCCTCCGGCAGGAGGGTGACGTTGAACAAAGCCTCGATGCCATCGAGGATCCGCTCGAGGTTCCAGGTCAGGGTCACCCCGCCCACGAAGCCGAGCACGGTGCCGATGATCCCGATCAGCGTGCCCTGGACCATGAACACCTGCATCACCCCGCCAGGGGTCAGGCCCAGCGTGCGCAGGATGGCGATGTCGGCCTGCTTGTCGGTGACCAGCATCACCTGCGAGTTCACCAGGGTGAAGGCGCCCATCAGGATGATCAGCGACAGGAGGATGCCCATCACCGTCTTTTCCATCTTCAGCGAGTGGTAGAGGTTGGCGTTCTCGCGGGTCCAGTCGCTGACCCGGTAGAAGCCGGGCAGTTTCAGGGCCAGGTCGCGGGCCACCTCGTAGGCCTGGTTCATGTCGTGCAGCATCAGGCGCACGCCGCTGGCGCCGTCCATGCGAAGGACGCGCTGCAGGTCGCCCATGTGGACCACGGCCAGGCCGCGGTCGATGTCGTTGTAGCCGGCCTCGAACACCCCGCTGACGGTGAAACGCTTGTAGCGCGGGATTGCGCCGACGGGCGACCCCTGGAACTCGGGCAGCATCACGGTGACCGGGTCGCCCACGTCCACGCCCAGCCACAACGCCAGTTCCTGGCCGAGCAGGATGTTGTACGAACCTTCGGTGAGCGAGTCGGCCGAGCCCCGCTTCATCTTCTGCGACAGCACCGACACCTTTTCCTCCAGGGTCGGCTCGATGCCGCGCACCATCGCCGGCTGCTTGCGCGGGCCCGACAGCAGCGCCTCGGTCTCGATGAACGGTGCGGCGCCGGAGACGCGCGGATCCTGCCCGGCCACCTCCAGCGCATGCCTCCAGTCCTGCATCGGCACCCCGTCGGCCACCACCGTGGCGTGGGCGGCGAACTGGAGCAGGCGGTCGCGGATCTCCTTCTGGAAGCCGCTCATCACCGCCATGGTGGTGATCAGCACGGTCACGCCCAAGGCGATGCCGAGGATCGAGGCCAGCGAGATGAAGGAGATGAAGCCGTTGCGGCGCTTGGCCCGCAGGTAACGCAGGCCGATGGCCACTTGCACGGGTTTGAACATGGGCCTTCGGGGTCCGTGGCCGGCTCACCCCGGCGTTCGATGGCGACTATGGTGCCATCGGCCGGTCGTGGCGCGAAGCCGCGCGCGCTGCGGCGGCCAGCCGCAGTTCACGCCGCAGCGGCGGTGGCAGCGTGTCCGGCCACCAGACCAGGCGTTCGCTGCGGCCGTCACGATCCACGAGGTGGATGAAGGCCAGCGGACCACGCCACGCGATCCGGCAGGCAGGCATCGGTCGCCCATCGAGCGTGTCCGGCGGCCTGTGCGGCCCGTGCGACGCGGTGCCTGCGGCCAGGACCAGCCTTCGCGGCGCCCTGCCCGCCTCGCGCCGCGCGCTCCACAGGCCGTAGCCGCCGGCGGCCATGGCCAGCGGCCAGGCCAGCGCAGGTGGCAGGTCCGAGCCGAGCACCGACAGCGGCGCCAGGCAGGCGAAGATCAGCAGCGCGGCCAGCAGCCAGCGCGAGGGACGCCATTCAAGCCGGCAGGGCGCGGATGTGGGCGACAAGGGCTGACAGCTCCGCATCCGGGCAGGCCTCGTAGCCCATGAACCAGCGCCACAACTTATCGTCTTCGCAATCCAGAAGGCGTAGGAAAACCCCGCGCTCGGCGTCGGTCGCAGCCGGATAGTCGCGTGCGAGCCAGCGCTCGAACAGCTGGTCCAGTTCGCGCATGCCGCGGCGGCAGCGCCAGCGGATGCGGCGCAGGTCGGCGGCGGGGTCGGCTTGCAGGTCGGTGTGCGTGTCCGTCATCCGCCAATTGTAGGAGCTGGGGCCCCTGCGCGGCACAACGACGCGACCACCCAGTGACACGCGACCCGTGGTCGCGACGGACGGGGCCGCCATCGGCGTCGGAAACGGTGCTGGCAGGGCGCCGCGCAGCACCCGCGGTATCCAGCAGTCGGAAAGGCCGCTACGCCGCGCGCATGGCGCGGACGACCGGGATCAGCCGCGCGCCACTTCGCGCTGCTTCAGCCAGCGGTTGAACAGCAGCGCCGCCAGCGTGGCCAGCGCGCCCGACAGCAGGTACAGGCCGACGTACGGCAGGCCGAAGTGAGCGCACAGGCCCAGCGCCACCAGCGGCGCGAAGGCGGCACCGATCAGCCACGCCAGGTCGGTGGTCAGCGCCGCGCCGGTGTAGCGGTAGCGCGAGCCGAAGTTGCGGGTCACCGCGCCGGAAGCCTGGCCGTAGGACAGGCCCAGCAGCAGGAAGCCCAGCAGCATGAACACCTGCTGCGCGCCTGGACCGCCGCCAAGCAGGGTCGGCGCGAAACCGCTGAACATCGCGATCGCCAGCGCGGTCGCGCCCAGGGTCGGCACGCGGCCGAAACGGTCGGCGATCACGCCCGACGCGAGCATGCCGCCGATGGCGAGGAAGCCACCGACCACCTGCACCATCAGGAAGCGGCTGATGTCCTGCTGGGTGAACAGCTGGATCCAGGACAGCGGGAAGATGGTGACGATGTGGAACATCGCGTAGCTGGCCAGCGCGGCGAACGCACCGATGAACACGTGGCGCCCCTTCTCGCGGAACAGCTCGGCGACCGGCACCGGCTCCAGCTCGCGCTCGCCCATCTGCTGCGCGTACTCGTGGGTGACCACCAGGCGCAGGCGCGAGAACAGCGCGACCACGTTGATCGCGAACGCGGCGAAGAACGGATAGCGCCAGCCCCAATCGTAGAAGTCGTCGTTGGACAGGCTCGAGTACAGGAACGCAAACAGCGATGCGGCGACGATGAAGCCCACCGGCGCGCCGAGCTGGCCGAGCATCGCGTACCAGCCACGGCGGTGCTTGGGCGCATTCAACGCCAGCAGCGAGGGCAATCCGTCCCAGGAGCCGCCCAGGGCGACGCCCTGGCTGCAGCGGAACATCGCCAGCAGCACGATGGCCGCCGCGCCGATCTTCCCGTAGCCGGGCAGGAACGCGATGCCGGCGGTGCTGGTGCCGAGCAGGAACAGCGCGGCGGTCAGCTTGGTGCCGCGGCTCCAGCGCTCCTGGATCCACAGGAACAGCACCGTGCCCAGCGGCCGGGTGACGAACGCCAGCGCGAACACCGCGAACGAATACAGCGTCGCCTGCAAAGGTTCGGCGAAGGGAAAGAACACCTTCGGGAACACCAGCGCCGAGGCGATGCCGTACACGAAGAAGTCGAAGTACTCGGACGTGCGGCCGATGACCACGCCCACGGCGATCTCGCCGGGAGCGACATGCGCATGCGCGCCGGAATCCTGGCCGTGGACGGAGACGGTGGAACTGCTGGACGCGGGGGTCGAGGACATCGCGGGGGGGCTGTGCTGAGGCCTGCGTGAGAGGCTACACCGGTCCGTGTGGCGGGCGTGCAGCCGCCGCCGGGCCGGGTGGCGGCGGTACAGAGTCCCACCATTCCCACGGGGGGGCCATAGGACAAAACGCCCAATCGTGGCGTTCACGGAGCGGGAGTAGAGTGGCACCTCGCTGCGCCCCCACCAGCCGCCTATTCAGATGCCTTCCTTCACGCCCCTGCGCCGCCTGCTGATGGCCGCCGCCCTGGCCCTGCCATTGGCCGGCTGCAACACGATCCTGCTCAATGCCCCGGGCGACATCGCCCGCCAGCAGGGCAACCTGATCATCGTCTCGACGCTGCTGATGCTGATCATCATCGTCCCGGTGATCGCGTTGACGCTGTTCTTCGCCTGGCGCTATCGGGCAGCCAACAAGGACGCTACCTACAAGCCGGACTGGGACCATTCCCTGCAGCTGGAACTGGTGATCTGGGCCGCGCCGTTGCTGATCATCATCGCGCTGGGCGCGATCACCTGGATCAGCACCCACACCCTGGACCCATAC
Organism: Pseudoxanthomonas daejeonensis; assembly: GCF_010093205.1. Lineage (GTDB taxonomy): Bacteria > Pseudomonadota > Gammaproteobacteria > Xanthomonadales > Xanthomonadaceae > Pseudoxanthomonas > Pseudoxanthomonas daejeonensis. Next base: position 78,301 of record NZ_PDWN01000012.1, on the reverse strand, counting down.
CGGCCGCTGGACCGCATCGCCGAGGGCCGGCCGGTCCCCGAAGGCACCGAACCGCTGGTGGTCGAGGTGGTGGCCCTGGACTGGAAGTGGCTGTTCCTCTATCCGGAACAGGGGATCGCCACGGTCAACGAACTGGCCGCCCCCGTCGATCGGCCGATCCTGTTCAAGCTCACCTCTTCCACGGTGATGAACGCGTTCTACGTCCCCGCGCTGGCCGGCATGATCTACACCATGCCCGGCATGCAGACCGAACTGAACGCGGTGATGAGCACGCCCGGCGACTATGAAGGCTTCTCGTCCAACTACAGCGGCGCGGGCTTCTCCGGCATGCGCTTCCGCTTCCATGCGCTGGACCAGGGCGGCTTTGACGAGTGGGTCACCACGGTGCGCGCCGGCGGCAAGCTCGACCGCGAGGCGTACCTGGTGCTGGAGAAGCCCAGCGAGCGCGAGCCCGCGCAGCACTTCGGCCAGGTCGAAGGCGGCCTGTACGAGGCCATCCTCAACCGCTGCGTGGATCCGCGCCGGATGTGCATGCACGAGATGATGGCCATCGACGCCGGCAACGGCCCAGGCCGCAGCGGCATGGAAGGCCTGGAGCAGCGTCGCACCGGCGACCTGCGCGGGCGCCGCTACGTGCAGTCGGCGATGTGCGCATCCACCGACGCACCCGCGCCCGGCCTGACCACTGCCCTCTACCGCAATTCGCCCTGAACCCTGCGCCTGCCGCCCGCGTGGCGGCCTGACGACGGAAGTCCGAACACATGTCCTCGCCGCACTCCACCTCCGCGCCCCACAACCCGCTGACCGGCTACCTGGGCTGGGAGTCGTTCCCCCTGCACGACCCGGTGATCCTGTCGGCCTTCATCGGCACCGCGGTCGCGGGCATCGCGATACTGGCGCTGATCACCCGCTACAAGCTGTGGGGCACGCTGTGGCGTGACTGGTTCACCAGCATCGACCACAAGAAGATCGGCATCATGTACATGGTGCTGGGCATCGTGATGCTGCTGCGCGGCTTCGCCGACGCGCTGATGATGCGCATGCAGCAGGCGATGGCCTTCGGCGACAACCTGGGCTACCTGCCGCCGCACCACTACGACCAGGTGTTCACCGCCCATGGCGTGATCATGATCTTCTTCGTGGCCATGCCCCTGGTCACCGGCCTGATGAACTACCTGGTGCCGCTGCAGATCGGCACCCGCGACGTGGCCTTCCCGTTCCTCAACAACTTCAGCTTCTGGATGACCACCGCCGGCGCGGTGCTGGTCATGCTGTCGCTGTTCGTGGGCGAGTTCGCCAAGACCGGCTGGCTGGCCTACCCGCCCCTGTCCGGCATCGACTACAGCCCGGACGTGGGCGTGGACTACTACATCTGGGCGTTGCAGATCGCCGGCCTGGGCACGTTGTTATCGGGCGTCAACCTGATCGTCACCATCGTCAAGATGCGCGCGCCGGGCATGACCCTGATGCGCATGCCGGTGTTCACCTGGACCGCGCTGTGCACCAACGTTCTGATCGTGATCAGCTTCCCGGTGCTGACCGCGGTGCTGGCCCTGCTCGCCCTGGACCGCTACGTGGGGACCAACTTCTTCACGAACGACCTCGGCGGCAACCCGATGATGTACGTGAACCTGATCTGGATCTGGGGCCACCCGGAGGTCTACATCCTGATCCTGCCGGTGTTCGGCGTGTTCTCCGAGATCGTGGCCACCTATTCGGGCAAGCGCCTGTTCGGCTACAGCTCGATGGTCTACGCCACGGTCGTGATCACGATCCTGTCCTACCTGGTGTGGCTGCACCACTTCTTCACCATGGGCTCGGGCGCCAGCGTCAACTCGTTCTTCGGCATCACCACGATGATCATCTCGATCCCGACCGGGGCGAAGATCTTCAACTGGCTGTTCACCATGTACCGCGGGCGGATCCGCTTCGAGGTGCCGATGCTGTGGACGATGGGCTTCATGGTCACCTTCGTCGTCGGCGGCATGACCGGCGTGCTGCTGGCGGTGCCGCCGGCCGACTTCGTGCTGCACAACAGCCTGTTCCTGGTCGCCCACTTCCACAACGTGATCATCGGCGGCGTGGTGTTCGGCCTGTTCGCCGGCATGACCTTCTGGTTCCCGAAGGCGTTCGGCTTCAGGCTGGACGACTTCTGGGGAAAGATGTCGTTCTGGTTCTGGCTGGCCGGCTACTGGTTCGCGTTCACGCCGCTCTACGTGCTGGGCCTGATGGGCGTGACCCGGCGCGTGAGCCACTTCACCGATCCCTCGCTGCAGATCTGGTTCCAGATCGCCGCGTTCGGCGCCGTGCTGGTGGCGATCGGCATCGCCTGCTTCCTGATCTGCATCTTCGTCAGCTTCCGCAAGCGCGAACAGCTGCGCGACGTGACCGGCGACCCGTGGGATGCGCGCAGCCTGGAATGGTCCACCTCCTCGCCGCCGCCCGAGTACAACTTCGCCTTCACCCCGGTCGTGCACGACAACGATGCGTGGTGGGACATGAAGCAGCGCGGCGCCGCGCGCCCGCGGTCCGGCTTCCTGCCGATCCACATGCCGAGGAACACCGCCGCCGGCGTGGTCCTGGCCGGCCTGAGCACCGTGCTCGGCTTCGCCCTGATCTGGCACATCTGGTGGCTGGTGATCGCCTCGTTCGCCGCCACCCTCATCGCCGCCATCGTCCACAGCTTCAACTACAAGCGCGACTACCACATCCCGGCGCAGACCGTGGCCCGGACCGAGGAGCAGCGCACCGCCCTGCTGGATGCCCATGTCTGACGCCACCACCCTGCCCCTGACCGGCGCCGCCGCGCCCGGCGAGCCGCTGCGGTTCTACGACCTGTCCGGCGATCACCACCCGCAGCAGGGCACCCTGCTCGGCTTCTGGCTGTACCTGATGAGCGACCTGCTCATCTTCGCCTCGCTGTTCGCCGTCTACGGGGTGCTCGGCCGCAACTTCGCCGCCGGCCCGACCGGCGCGGACCTGTTCGACCTGCCGCTGGTGGCGATCAACACCGCGATGCTGCTGTTCTCCTCGATCACCTACGGCTTCGCCATGCTGTCGATGCAGCGTCGCCACATCCCCGGCGTGCTGGCCTGGCTGGCGATCACCGGCCTGTTCGGCCTGGCCTTCCTGGGCATCGAGCTGTACGAGTTCTCGCACATGATCCACCAGGGCGCAGGCCCGCAGCGCAGCGCGTTCCTGTCCGCGTTCTTCGCCCTGGTCGGCACCCACGGCCTGCACGTCACCTTCGGCATCGTCTGGCTGGTGGTGCTGATGGTGCAGGTGCAGCGCCATGGCCTGCACGCGGCCAACCAGCGGCGGCTGCTGTGCCTGTCGATGTTCTGGCACTTCCTGGATGTCGTCTGGATCGGCGTCTTCACCTTCGTCTACCTGATGGGAGTGCTGTGATGAGCCTGCCCAGTGATCCGCACGCACGCCACGACTCCGCGCACGGCCCCGCACACGAGGAGCATGGCGGCGAGCACGGCCCGCACGTGGAAGCCGCGCACGGCTCGATGCGCGACTACGTCACCGGCTTCATCCTGTCGGTGATCCTCACCGCGATCCCGTTCTGGCTGGTGATGGACGGGGTCATCGCCGACCCGGGGACCACCGCGCTGGTGATCCTGGGATTCGCGGCGGCGCAGATCGTGGTGCACATGGTCTATTTCCTGCACATGAACCCGCGCTCGGAGGGTGGCTGGAACATCCTGGCGTTGATCTTCACCACGGTATTCGTGGTGATCATCCTGGCCGGTTCGATGTGGGTGATGCACCACATGAACAAGAACATGATGCCGATGTCGCCCCACGAGGCGCGGATCCAGCCCTGATCACGGCCAGCCACGGCATGCCCTGCACGCGGACATGAGCACCCGGCAACTTCCGCCGCGGTCGTCGCACGCCAGCGGCGAGGTACCGCGCCCGCCGCGCAGCCCGCTCGCGGCGAGCGTGCTGGTCGTCGCGTTCATCGCCGGCTTCCTGCTGTTCGCCGCGCTCGGCGCCTGGCAGGTGCAGCGCCTGGGCTGGAAGCACGACCTCGTCGCGCGGGTGGACGCGCGCATCCACGCCCCCGCCGAGCCGGCGCCTGATGCCGCCGCATGGGCCGCCAGCACACCGAAGGACCAGGAGTACCGCCACGTGGTCCTGCACGGTGCGTGGCTGCCGGGCAAGGACACCCGCGTACAGGCGGTGACCGAGGCCGGCGCCGGTCGCTGGCTGCTGCGCCCGCTGCGCAGGGAGGATGGCAGCGTCGTGCTGGTCAACCTGGGCTTCGTCCCGGAAGACTGGCCGTTGCCCGAGCCGCCTTCCGGCCGGGCCGCGGTGACCGGGTTGCTGCGCCTGTCCGAACCCGGGGGCGGCTTCCTGCGCCAGAACGTGCCGGCAGCGGAGCGCTGGTACTCCCGTGACGTCGAAGCGATCGCGCTCCACCGCGGGCTCGCGCCGGCAGCCCCCTGGTTCGTCGATGCCGATGCCGCTTCCGCCACGCAGGCCGGCACGCCATGGCCCCGTGGCGGTTTGACGGTGGTACGGTTCCGCGACAACCACCTGGGCTATGCGCTGACCTGGTTCGCGCTGGCCCTGCTGGTGGCCGGCGGCGGCTGGCGATTCGCGGTCGAGGAACGCCGGATCCGCCGCCACTGGCGCCAGCACACGGAGTCCACGGATGCCCCAGGAACAAGCGCCGGTTCCCGGCACCGATAAACGCCAGGCGATCGAGTCCGCGCGCACCGACACCACCCGCGGTGCGGGCATCCGCAGCATGCAACAGCTGATCCAGCTGCGCTGGATCGCCATCGTCGGCCAACTCGCCACCATCGCGTTCGTGCACTTCGTCCTCGGCATCCATCTGCCGCTGGTGTCCATGCTCACCGTGGCCGGGGGGCTGGCGGCGTTCAACCTGGCCAGCCTGGTGTTCTGGCGGCCGCGCCAGGAGGTTGGCGATGCGGTCCTGCTGGTCGCGCTGCTGGTCGACGTGGCCGCGCTGACCGCGCAGCTGCACCTCAGTGGCGGCATCACCAATCCGTTCGTCTTCCTCTACCTGCTGCAGGTCGCCCTGGGCGCGGTGCTGCTGCCGGCCTGGGCGGGCCGCGTCGTGGTCGCGGCCAGCTGCGTGGGCGTCCTCTACCTGGTGGCATCGCCCGGACCCGTCACCCTCGCAGCGGACCCTGCGCGCGGCATCGCCGATCCCTACGTGCAGGGCCTGCTCGCGTGCTTCCTGCTGACCACGGTGCTGGCGGCGGTATTCATCGGGCGCATCGCGCGGATCCTGCGCGACCGCGACGCGCGCCTGGCAGACCTGCGCCAGCAGGCGGTCGAGGAAGAGCACATCGTGCGCATGGGCCTGCTCGCATCCGGCGCGGCGCACGAGCTGGGCACGCCGCTGGCGACCCTGTCGGTGCTGCTGGGCGACTGGCGACGGATGGAGCCGTTCACCTCGCACCCCGACCTCCAGCAGGACCTGGACGAAATGCAGACCCAGCTCGTGCGCTGCAAGAGCATCGTCACCGGCATCCTGCAGTCGGCGGGCGATGCGCGCGGCGAGGCCCCGGCCCACACCACGCTGGCGGTGTTCCTGGATGAACTGGTCAGCGAATGGAGCGCCACCCGGCCGGTGGAAACGCTGGACTACCGTCGCGAGCTCGATGCCGACGTGCCGATCGTGTCGGACTCGGGCCTCAAGCAGATGATCAACAACATCCTCGACAACGCGCTGGAGGCGTCGCCGCAATGGGTCGGCCTCGATGTGACCCGCGAAGGTGAGGACGGCGAAGTACTGCGGCTGAAGGTGAGCGATTCCGGAACGGGGTTCACCGCCGGCACCCTGGCCGATTTCGGCAAGCCCTACAATTCGAGCAAGGGCCGGCCAGGCGGTGGCCTGGGCCTGTTCCTTTCGCTCAACGTCGCACGCAGCCTCGGCGGCCGCCTTGCCGCCAGCAATCGCGTCCCGAACGGGGCCTCGGTGGTGCTGGAACTCCCGCTGGCCTCGCTGGCACTGCCAGGCGACACCGCGGGCGAGAACGACCTGGACGATGCCGATGACGAATGACCCTCCTGCCGCGCTACGCCGCCTCCTCGTCGTCGAGGACGATGCCGCGTTCGCACGCACGCTGTTGCGCTCGTTCGAACGGCGCGGCTACGAAGTGCGCCACGCGACCAGCCAAGCCGAACTGGAGGAGGTGCTGCGCGACTTCGCTCCGGCTTATGCGGTGGTGGACCTGAAACTGGCCGGCGGCAGTTCCGGCCTGGCCTGCGTGCAGGCGCTGCATGCGCACGATGCCGACATGCTGATCGTGGTGCTGACCGGTTACGCGAGCATCGCCACGGCGGTGGAGGCAATCAAGCTCGGCGCCTGCCATTACCTGGCCAAACCCTCCAACACCGACGACATCGAGGCCGCGTTCGGCCGCGCCGGGGGTAACGTGGAAGTCGCGCTGGGCGAGCGCCAGAGCTCGATCAAGACCCTGGAGTGGGAACGCATCCACGAGGTGCTGGCCGAGACCGGCTTCAACGTTTCCGAAACCGCGCGTCGACTGGGCATGCACCGGCGCACGTTGGCGCGCAAGCTCGGCAAGCAGCAGGTCAAGTAGCGGGCGCGCGGGTCTGCCTCGAGCGCATCGATTCACGCAAGAAGCACCCGCCAAAAAGGCCGCTCTTTCAATTGGTCGTGTCGCCAGGCGCGAGGCCTCCTGGCGCGAATGTCCCCCGGCGCCGGCCTGCGGCCGACGCCTCCTCCTTTATTTCGCGCCAGGAGACCTCGCACCGACGAACCGGGTGTGGTGTGTTGCCCGTGAAAGCGCAGTTCCGCCCAGGCCCCGGCCAGCCTCGTTCGAAATCCCGCGCTGAAACAAGCTCGACTCCCCGAGCCTCGACCTGGCATGCGTATCCCAGAAGCGAAATCAAGGAGGAGGCAGCCGCGCAAGCGGATGCCGGGGGACATTCGCTGGCGGGGTCCGCATGCCGGGGCGAGGCCCTTCCGGTCGCGATGCCCGCTCGTACGCAGTTTCGACCACTACCCGAGGCTGCGTATCGCGGCCCATGAGGACCAAAGAAAAAGGCCCGGCATTGCCGGGCCTTTCGATACTCGCCCAGGTGGATCGCTCCACCGCCAGGCCTGGATCAGGCGCGGCGCGCCATCATCAGCTTCTTGATCTCGGCAATCGCCAGCGCAGGATTCAGGCCCTTCGGGCAGGTCCGCGCGCAGTTCATGATGGTGTGGCAGCGGTACAGCTTGAACGGATCTTCCAGGTCGTCCAGGCGCGCACCGGTGTCCTCGTCGCGGGAGTCGATGATCCAACGATAGGCCTGCAAAAGGATCGCCGGGCCCAGGTAACGCTCGCCGTTCCACCAGTAGCTCGGGCAGCTGGTCGAACAGCATGCGCACAGGATGCACTCGTACAGGCCGTCCAGCTTCTTGCGATCTTCCGGCGACTGCAGGCGCTCGCGGTCCGGCGGCGCCGGCGTCTGCGTGCGGATCCACGGCTTGATCGAGGCGTACTGCGCGTAGAAGTGGGTCAGGTCCGGGACCAGGTCCTTGACCACCTCCATGTGCGGCAACGGATAGATCGGCACTTCGGCCTTGCCGCAATCCGCGATCGCGCGGGTGCAGGCCAGCGTGTTGGTGCCGTCGATGTTCATCGCGCACGAACCGCAGATGCCCTCGCGACAGGAACGGCGGAACGTCAGGGTCGGGTCGATCTCGTTCTTGATCTTGATCAGCGCGTCCAGGACCATCGGCCCGCACGCGGCCAGGTCGACCTCGTAGGTATCGGTGCGCGGATTCGCCCCGTCGTCCGGGTTCCAGCGGTAGACCTTGAACGTACGCGGGTTCTTCGCGTCCTTGGCCGGGAAATGCTTGCCTTTCCTGACCGTGGAATTCTTCGGAAGACTGAACTCTGCCATGGCTGATCTCGTTGGCTCAGGCGGCCCGCAGTGCGAGCGGGACGCGCGCGCAGCGCGCGTCGTGGGAATGGAAGGTCGGGCGCTGCATCACCGCGTCAGTACACGCGCGGCTTGGGCGGCACCACGGCCACGTCATCGCTGAGCGTGTACATGTGCACCGGGCGGTAGTCGAAGCTGCAGGCGCCCTTGTCGTCGACGGTGACCAGCGTGTGCTTGTGCCAGTTGACGTCGTCGCGCTCGGGGAAATCCTCGTGGGCGTGGGCGCCGCGGCTCTCATGGCGCTGTTCGGCCGAATTGATCGTGGCCACCGCGTTCAGCAGCAGGTTGTGCAGCTCGTAGGTCTCGATCAGGTCCGAATTCCAGACCAGCGAGCGGTCGGAGACCTTGACGTCCTCGAAGCTGGAGAAGATGTCGGCCATCTTCTCGCAGCCTTCCTTCAGCGTCTTGCTGGTGCGGAACACCGCCGCGTCGGACTGCATGGTCCGCTGCATGCGGTCGCGGATCACGGCGGTCGGCGTGTCGCCATCGGCGTTGCGCAGCTTGTCCAGGTGCGACAGCGCCTTGTCGCAGGCGTCGGACGCCAGCGGCTTGTGCGGGGCGTTGGTCTTGATCGTGGTGGCGCAGCGGTTGGCCACCGCGCGACCGAACACGACCAGGTCCAGCAGCGAGTTGGAACCCAGGCGGTTGGCGCCGTGCACCGACACGCAGGCCGCCTCGCCGATCGCGTACAGGCCGGGCACGACCGCGTCGGGGTTGTCGCCGACCTTGCGCACGACTTCGCCGTGGTAGTTGGTCGGGATGCCGCCCATGTTGTAGTGCACGGTCGGGATCACCGGGATCGGCTGCTTGGTCACGTCCACGCCGGCGAAGATGTGCGCGCTTTCGGCGATACCCGGCAGCTTCTCGTTGATGACTTCCGGGCCCAGGTGGGTCAGGTCGAGCAGGATGTGGTCCTTGTGCTCGCCGACGCCACGGCCTTCGCGGATCTCGATGGTCATCGAACGGCTGACCACGTCGCGCGAAGCCAGGTCCTTGTAATGCGGTGCGTAGCGCTCCATGAAGCGCTCGCCATTGGCGTTGCGCAGGATGCCGCCTTCGCCGCGCACGCCTTCGGTGATCAGGCAGCCGGCACCGTAGATGCCGGTCGGGTGGAACTGCACGAACTCCATGTCCTGCAAAGGCAGCCCGGCGCGGGCCACGAGGCCGCCGCCGTCACCGGTGCAGGTGTGGGCGGAGGTGGCGCTGAAGTAGGCACGGCCGTAGCCACCGGTGGCCAGGACCACGCCATGGGCGCGGAACAGGTGCAGCGAACCCTCGGCCATGTCCAGGGCCAGTACGCCGCGGCATGCGCCCTCTTCGTCGAAGATCAGGTCGAGCGCGAAGTACTCGATCATGAAGCGCGCGTCGTGCGCCAGCGACTGCTGGTACAGCGTGTGCAGCATGGCGTGGCCGGTGCGGTCGGCGGCGGCGCAGGTGCGCTGCGCCGGCGGGCCTTCGCCGAACTTGGTGGTCATGCCGCCGAACGGGCGCTGGTAGATCTTGCCTTCCTCGGTGCGCGAGAACGGCACGCCGTAGTGCTCCAGCTCGATGATCGCCGGGATCGCCTCGCGGCACATGTACTCGATCGCGTCCTGGTCGCCCAGCCAGTCCGAACCCTTGATGGTGTCGTAGAAGTGGTAGCGCCAGTCGTCTTCGCCCATGTTGCCCAGCGCGGCGGAGATGCCGCCCTGCGCGGCGACCGTGTGCGAGCGGGTCGGGAAGACCTTGGTCAGGCAGACCGTCTGCAGGCCCTTCTGGGCCAGGCCGAAGGTGGCGCGCAGCCCGGCGCCACCGGCGCCGATGACGACCATGTCGTACTTGTGTTCGGTGATCTTGTAGGCGGACATCGAGTCTTGGTTCCTTTGCGCGCGGTCAGCCGGCCAGCGCGATGCGGGCCACGGCGAAGATGCTGACGATCGCGCCCAGCACCGCGATGAACTTGACGCTGACCTGCAGCGCAAGGGCCAGCAGCGAATTGTGGATGTAGTCCTCCAGGATGACCTGCAGGCCCAACTGCGCGTGCCAGAAGGCGGCGACCAGGAAGCCGACCAGCAGCACCGCGTTCCACGGCTTGGACACCGCGTCGGCGGCCGTGAGGTAATCGCTGCCGACCAGGCCCAGCACGAACCAGACGAACCAGATGCCCAGGAACACCAGGGCGGTGGCGGTCAGGCGCTGGTGGACGAAGTGCTCGGTGCCGGTCTTGGCCGTGCCCAGGCCGCGCACGTTCTTCAGCGGGGTGCGGAAACGGGTCATGCGGCACCTCCGTTGCGGGCGCAGAACCAGATCAGCGCGGTGATGGCCAGGCTGGCGACGACCGACAGCCAGCTGCTGCGGACGAAGGCCGCGATGCTGAAGCCGTGGCCGAAGTCCTGCACGACATGGCGGATGCCGTTGCACAGGTGGTAGGCGAAGGCCCAGCTCCAGCCGAACAGGAACAGCTTGCCGTACCAGGTGGCGGCCACGCCGGTGAAGCAGGCCCAGTGGTCCGGACCGAGCATCAGGCACAACAGGCCCGCGGCGATGACCAGGGCGCCGGCCGACAGGACGATGCCGGTGGCGCGGTGCAGGATCGAGGTCACCATCTGGATCTGCCAGCGGTACACCTGCAGATGCGGTGACAGGGGACGTTCGCGACTGCTCATTCGCTGGTATGTCTCGGCTGTGCGGCCGACCGGCCGCGTGGCTGAAGGTACGGCGTCAGAAATCGACGCAGCGCCCGTTCTTTTCCCAATCCCCGTAGCGGGTCGGCTCCGGACCCTCGCGACCACCGATTTCGCGTGGCAACACCGCGCCGTCCGCGTCCGCGGACCGCATCGTTCCGGGATCCTGCGCGGCGGCAGGCTCGGGAACCACGGGGATCTGACCTATCATGGGATTCCTTGCAACGCACAAAATTTTAAGCCCCGGTCACGTGCCTGACAACCAGCCATTCGTATCCCCCTTGAATCCAGCGGGTTTTTTCGCACTGGAGAGCCATACGGTACTCGCCTTGGACGGGGCCGATGCGGTTGCTTTCGCCCAGGCCCAGTTCGCCAGCGACGTCGTCGCCCTCGCCCCCGGACACTGGCACTGGAGTGCGTGGCTGACCGCCAAGGGCCGGGTCATCGCGGTGTTCGCGCTGCTGCGCACGGGCGATACGGCCTTGCGGCTGGTGCTGCCGGACCACGACGCGGCGGAACTGGGCGACGCGCTTCGTCGATTCGTGTTCCGGCGCAAGGTCACCATCTCGGCGCGAACCGACCTGCGCGTGTCGGGGATGTTCGCCGCGCCGGCCCAGGCGCACGGCCCGGTGCTGGCGGGCGACGAGGAAAGCGGCCTGGAGCTCGATTACGGAGCGCCGGGGCTGCCGCGCACATTGCGCCTGTCCCCCGCCCTGCTGCCCGACGATCCCGCATCCGTCGAAGCCTGGAACGTCGCCGATCTGCGGCTGGGCCTGCCACGCCTGCCGCCGCCGCAGCGCGAACAGTGGACGCCACAACAGCTGGCGCTCGACCGGCTGGAGGCCTTCAGCGTCAAGAAGGGCTGCTACCCCGGCCAGGAAATCGTCGCCCGCACCCATTTCCTCGGCAGGGCCAAGCGCGAACTGCTCCTGCTGCGGGTCGCCGACAAGGTCGATCCGGGCGCCCAGGTCACCCAGTCCGGCACCGCGATCGGCAGCATCGTCAGTGCGGCCGGGCGGTCGCGGCGATACGCGTTGGCGGTCCTGCCGCTGGAACGGGAGCCAGCCCCGCTGCTCGCGGACGGCAGCGAAACGGTGACTGAAGCCTTCGTCGAGGGTTTCGCCCGCTGAACCGTCCGGGCGGAGGGCGGCTCAGGCCGCCAGCCGCATGCCGTTGCCCGGGTCGAAGAAGTGCAGGTGCGCCGGATCGGCCCGCAGGTTCAGCTGCGTGCCCGGCTCGGGCAGGCGCTGCGGCGGCAGCCGCGAGACCAGGGCACGACCACCGAAATCCAGGTGCAGGAACGCCTCGCTTCCGATCGGCTCGACCACGTCCACCCGCGCCTGCAGGCCTTCGCCGGCCACTGGCAGCAGGTGCTCGGGACGCACGCCCAGGGCCACCCGCCGCCCCAGCCAGGCCGGGGGAACTTCAGCGCCCGGCAGCGGCACGTCGCCCTGCCCGTCCAGCACCAGGCGCAAGCCATCGGCGAGCTGCAGCTCGCCTTCGAGCACGTTCATTGCCGGGCTGCCCAGGAAACCGGCCACGAACAGGTTGGCCGGGCGCTCGTACAACGCCATCGGGGTGTCGATCTGCTGGATCCGGCCGGCGTCGAGCACGACGATGCGCTGGCCCAGGGTCATCGCCTCGACCTGGTCGTGGGTGACGTACACCATCGTCGCCCCCAGGCGCTGGTGCAGGCGTGCGATTTCGGTGCGGGTGGAGTGGCGCAGCTTGGCGTCCAGGTTGGACAGCGGCTCGTCGAGCAGGAACACCGCCGGCTCGCGGACCAGCGCCCGCCCCAGCGCCACGCGCTGGCGCTGCCCGCCGGACATCTCGCGCGGGCGCTTGCCAAGCATGCCGTCCAGGCCGAGCATCCCCGCCGCGTCCGCGACCCGCCGCTCGACTTCGGCGCGCGGCTGGCCGCGCAGCTTCAGGCCGAAGGCCAGGTTCTCGGCGACGGTCATGTGCGGGTACAGCGCGTAGCTCTGGAAGACCATGGCGATGTCGCGATCCTTGGGGGCGACGTCGTTGACCACGCGCCCGCCGATCTTCAGGGTTCCCGCGCTGATCTCCTCCAGCCCCGCGATCATCCGCAACAGCGTCGACTTGCCGCAACCCGACGGACCGACCAGGACCATCAGTTCGCCATCGGCGATCTCGAAGGTCGCGCCATGCACGGCGACCTGGCCGTTCGGATAGACCTTGCGGACCTGTTCCAGCTGCAAACCCGCCATCCGGACCTCCGGGAATACGTATGCGTTACGCGTGCGGCGCCATCCCCGGCATTCGCCCGACTGGACCGGGATCATGTCACGCGACCGGGGCCGAGGCGACCCGCCGCCGCTCGCGCGAGAACGCGCGATGTCCCGCGATGCAGGTACGACAGGGCCTGCATGCGGTTGTGTCCGGCGCGTGCCGGTATGCGTACCGGGATAGGGCCAAGCCCCCTCCGTGCGCCGGGGCATGGAATCGACCGTTTCCACAGAGACGTTCCTGACCACTGGACAAGAAGTGCGGCGGACGGCCATATTTCGACAGTTTGTACGCCCGCGCACGGGCAGCCTTCACATCCCCACAGCGTCATCCGTCCGCCCGCCGGACGCGACCCACGAGAGAAGCCACGGAACCGATGCCACACGCCACGGAAGCCCACCGGATGCACGACACCCTGCTGCTGTTCGGCGCCACTGGCGACCTCGCGCAGCGCTACCTGTTCCCATCGCTGCTGCGCCTGCAGGGCGACGGGCTGCTGCCGGAGAATTTCCGCGTGCGTGCGCTGGCCCTGTCGCCGCACGACACTGACAAGTTCCGCGAGATCCTGCGCGAACGCTTCACCCAGCTCGCCCACTACACCCCGACCGCCGAGCAGGTCGACACGTTCCTGGCCAGGATCGACTACCGCTCGGTCGACATGCGCACGCCCGAATCGGTGGCCGAGGCCGTGCGCGACCTGGTCGACCGGCCCTGCGTGAGCTACCTGTCGATCCCGCCGGGCCTGTACATCAGCACCTGCGAAGGCCTCGCCCTGGGCGGCGCGTTCAAAGCGCCGAACCGGCTGATGCTGGAGAAACCCATCGGTGCGGACCTGGCGTCGGCGCGCGAGATCAACGCCACGATCGGCGGCCTGATCGACGAGGACCGGATCTTCCGCATCGACCATTACCTGGGCAAGGCGGCGGTGCAGAACCTGCTGGCCCTGCGCTTCGGCAACACGCTGCTGGAGGCGGTCTGGAACCGCACTTACATCGACTCGGTCAACATCCTGGTCTCGGAAACCGAGGGCGTGGATGGCCGCAACGCCTACTACGCCCGTTCCGGCGCGCTGCGCGACATGGTCCAGAGCCACATCCTGCAGCTGCTGTGCCTGGTGGCGATGGAGCCGCCGGCCTCGCTGGCCGCCGATCGCATCCGCGACGAGAAGGTCAAGGTGCTGCGCGCGCTGCGCCCGTTCACCGCCCACGAGGCGCAACGCCACAGCGTGCGCGGCCGCTACATCGCGGGCACGATCGATGGCGCGCCGGTGCAGGCTTATGCGGCCCCGGATGACAGCGATGTCGAAACCTACGTGGGCGTCACCGCGCACATCGACAACTGGCGCTGGGCCGGGGTGCCGTTCCACCTGGTCACCGGCAAGCGCATGGCCGAGCGCGCCACCGTGGTCACGGTGACGCTCAAGCCGGTCAGCCACTGGCTGTTCGAACGCCCGGACGGCGCGCACGCCGCGCCCAATCGCCTGACCTTCCGCCTGCAGCCGCAGGAGGACATCGAGCTGGGCCTGATGAGCAGCCTGGCCGGACCGGAATGGGGCACGCTGGAGCTGCAGCCGCTGGAGCTGGAGCTTTCCTCGGAAACCGGCAAGAACCGTCGCATCGCCTACGAGCGCCTGTTCCTGGACGCGCTGCACGGCAGCCACGCGCTGTTCGTGCGCAACGACGAGGTCGAGGCCGCCTGGGCGTGGATCGACTCGGTGGTCGAAGGCTGGAAGGCCGGTGACGTGCCGCTGCGCTACTACCCGGCCGGGACCTCGGGACCCCATGAAGCCACCGCCTACCTGCCCGCGCAGTTCGACGCGGTCGGTCGCCCGGCGCAGCGCGGGTCCTGAGCATGTCCGGAACGCTGCTGATCGCCGACATCGGCGGGACCAACGCCCGCTTCGCCCTGGCCGACCCGCACGCCGCGGTGCCCTTGCTGGACGACAGCGTGCGCGAGTTCGCCGTCGCCGATTTCCCGTCGCTGGCCGATGCCGCGCGCCACTACCTCGAGCAGGTCGGCGCGCACGCCAGCCGCGGCGTGTTCGCGGTCGCCGGGCGGGTCGACGGCGACGAGGCGCGGATCACCAACCATCCCTGGGTGATCTCGCGCAGCCGGACCTGCGAGATGCTCGGCTTCGACCAGGTCCACCTGCTCAACGATTTCGCCGCGCAGGCGATGGCGATCAGCCTGTACCGGCCCGAGGACGTGGTCCAGATCGGCGGCGCGGGCTGGATCCCGGCCGCACCGGACCAGCCGCGCACCTACGCCGTGCTCGGCCCGGGCACCGGCCTGGGCGTGGGTGGGCTGGTGGTCCGCGACGGCCGCTGCTATCCGCTGGAGACCGAGGGCGGCCATGTCAGCTTCCCGCCGGGCACGCCGGAGGAGATCCGGATCCTGGAAATCCTGTCGGCCCAGTTCGGCCGCGTGTCCAACGAGCGCCTGATCTGCGGCCCGGGCCTGGTCAACATCCACCGCGCGCTGTGCGAGATCGCCGGGGTCGACCCGGGCCTGCTCGAGCCCAAGGACATCACCGCGCGCGCCGCGCAGGGCGATGCGCTGGGCATGCGCGCGGTCGATGTGTTCTGCGCGGTGTTCGGCGCCATCGCCGGCGACCTGGTGCTGACCCTGGGCGCATGGGACGGGGTGTTCCTCACCGGCGGGCTGGTGCCCAAGATGCTCGACTCGCTGCGCCACTCCGGTTTCCGCCAGCGCTTCGAATACAAGGGCCGGTTCTCGCCCAACATGTCGCGGGTCCCGTCGCTGGCGGTGATGCATCCGCGCGCCGGCCTGCTCGGCGCGGCCGCCTACGCGGTCGACCTGCTGCGCCGGGAGGCCCAATGAAACCCGCACCGATGAAGCGCGACTCGCGCATAGAGTGGATCGAGCACCGCGATCCGGAATCCTGGGTACATGGCATCGCCCGCGACATGGAGCGCATGCTCGCCGTGGAGCTGGCGATCCGCGGCCGCGCGCGGATGCTGCTCTCCGGTGGCACCACGCCGGCGCCGGCATACGCGCAGGTGGCGGTGGCGCCGCTGGACTGGTCCAGGATCACGGTCGGCCTGGTCGACGAACGCTGGCTCTCGCCGCACGACAGCGCGAGCAATTCCCGCCTGATCCGCGAGAGCCTGCTCGACCACGCCGAAGTCGGACGCTTCGAGCCGCTGGTCCGGGAAGGCCTGACCCTGGCCGAGTCGGTCCATGCCGCAAACGTCGAGGCACGCCATGCCGACGAGGCCTGCGTGGCGGTGCTGGGCATGGGCAACGACGGGCATACGGCGTCGCTGTTCCCCGGCTCGATCGACCTGGACCGCGTGCTCGCGAGCGACCAGCCCTACGCGGCGCTGGATGCCAGCGGCTGCGCGGTGGCCGGTGACTGGCCGCTGCGCATCACCCTGACGCCTGCCGGACTGGCGCGCACCCGCCACCGGCTGCTGCTGCTGCGCGGTGAAACCAAGCGCGAGGTATTCCTGCGCGCGCTCGACGGCGACGATGTCCGCGAACTGCCGATCCGGGCCGCGATCGGCATCGGGATCGAGCCGATGCGCGTGCACTGGTGTGCTTGATGCGAGTCCCTCGCAAGACCCCGCACGTCCATGTGCGGGGATTCAACGAAGAGCATGGCGCTGGATGATTCCGCCAGGCGCCTCCCCCCGACTCAGGTAGCCCCCACGCCAATGAGCCTGCATCCCAAGATCGAAGCCATCACCGAGCGCATCCGCAAGCGCAGCGCCGCCTCGCGCGCCGCCTACCTGGCGGGCATCGACGAAGCCGTGCGCAACGGCCCCAACCGCAAGCCCTTGAGCTGCGCCAACCTGGCGCACGTGTTCGCCGCCTGCGACACCACCGACAAGTCGCGGCTGCGCGGCGGGGCCACGCCCAACCTGGGCATCATCACCGCGTACAACGACATGCTCTCGGCGCACCAGCCGTACGAGCACTATCCCGAGCGCATCCGCGCCCTCGCCCGCAGCCTCGGCGCGACCGCGCAGGTCGCCGGAGGCGTGCCGGCGATGTGCGATGGCGTGACCCAGGGCCGCGGCGGCATGGAGCTGTCGCTGTTCTCGCGCGACGTCATCGCCCAGGCCGCGGCGATCGGCCTGAGCCACGACGCCTTCGACGCGACGCTGTACCTGGGCATCTGCGACAAGATCGTGCCGGGCCTGCTGATCGGCGCGCTCGCGTTCGGCCACCTGCCGGCGCTGTTCGTGCCAGCCGGGCCGATGCCGGCGGGCATCCCGAACAAGAAGAAGGCCGAAGTACGCGAGCGCTACGCCGCCGGCGAAGCCTCGCGCGAGGAGCTGCTCGAGGTCGAGGCGCAGTCCTACCACGCGCCCGGTACCTGCACCTTCTACGGCACCGCCAATTCCAACCAGGTCCTGCTGGAGGCGATGGGCGTCCAGCTGCCGGGCAGTTCGTTCATCAATCCGGGCACGCCGCTGCGCGAGGCTTTGGACGATGAAGCGGTACGCCGCGTACTGGCGATGAGCGCATTGGGCGACGACTACCGGCCGCTGGGCCGGCTGATTGACGAACGCGCGATCGTCAACGCGGTGGTCGCGCTGATGGCCACCGGCGGTTCGACCAACCACACCATCCACTGGATCGCGGTCGCACGCGCCGCCGGAGTCGTCCTCACCTGGGATGACATGGACGAGATCTCGCAGGTCGTGCCGCTGCTGGCGCGCGTCTATCCCAATGGCGAGGCCGACGTGAACCGCTTCCAGGCCGCCGGCGGCGTGCCCTTCGTGTTCCGCGAACTGCTCGACGCGGGCCTGATGCATGACCTGGTGACCGTCGTGCCCGAGGGCATGCGCGCCTTCACCCGCGAGCCGCGCCTTGACGGCGGCACGCTGTCCTCGGCGCCTGCCGCGGCGCTCTCCGCCGACGCATCGGTGGTGCGCACCGTGGCCGAGCCGTTCGAAGCGCAGGGTGGGCTGCGCCTGCTGCGCGGCAATATCGGGCGCGGCCTGATCAAGCTTTCCGCGGTGAAGCCCGAGCACCGCTACGTCGAGGCGCAGGCGGTGGTGGTCGATGCGCCGCAGAAGCTCAACAAGCTGCATGCCGCCGGCGTGCTGCCCCGCGACTTCGTCGCCGTGGTGACGTACCAGGGCCCGCGCGCGAATGGCATGCCGGAACTGCACTCGCTGGCGCCGTTGCTGGGCATGCTGCAGAACCAGGGCCGCAAGGTCGCGCTGGTCACCGACGGCCGCCTGTCCGGTGCCTCGGGCAAGATCCCGGCGGCGATCCACGTCACCCCGGAAGCGGCGCGCGGTGGCGCGATCGGCAAGGTCCGCGACGGCGACCTCGTGCGCCTGGACAGCGAGGCCGGCACGCTGCAGATCCTGGTCGACGCGGCCGAGTTCAACGCACGCGAGGTGGCTGCCAACACCAGCCCTGCGCTGCACGACATGGGTCGCAACCTGTTCGCCAACAGCCGGGCGCTGGTCGGGCCTGCCGACCAGGGTGCTTTGTCGATTTCCTGCGGCCCGCCGGCACACGACGGTGGTGCCTGGGATTACGACGCCGAGTACGAACTGGGCTGCGACGCCGAAGCCGCGCTCGCACCACACGAGGCCAAGGACGCCTGAGCCCGCGGTGGCATCACGCGGGCCACGCGGCACCAATACCGGGTGGCGTAGCGCCGGGCTTGCCCCGCTCTACGCCATGGCCTAACCCATTGGATGCAACTGCAACCGAAGCGTGGATGCCCGGGGCCTCGGTTAGAATCGGCGTCCGCACGAATACGCACGGAATACGCACCCCATGAGCATCGCCGCCACCCAGGCCCAGGCCGAACAGCTGTTGCGCAAGTCCGGCATCCTGCCGGTGGTCACCGCCGACAGCGTGGACGAAGCGCGCAAGCTGTCCGCGGCGCTGCTCAAGGGCGGACTGACCGCGATCGAGCTGACCCTGCGCACGCCGGCCGCGCTGGACGCGCTGGTCGCGCTGAAGAAGGAGCTGCCCGGCATCGCGGTGGGCATGGGTACGGTGCTGACCATCGAGCAGATGCAGAAGTGCATCGAACTCGGTGCGGATTTCCTGGTCACCCCGGGCACTCCGCCGGAGCTGGCCGACGCACTGGCCAAGGCGCCGATCCCGGTGGTCCCCGGCGGCGCCACCCCGACCGAGTTCCTGTCGCTGATGGCACGCGGTTTCCGCGTGTGCAAGCTGTTCCCCGCCACCGCGGTCGGCGGCCTGGCCATGCTCAAGGGCCTGGCCGGCCCGATGGCCGACCTGAAGATCTGCCCTACCGGCGGCATCACCGAAGACACTGCGGCCGACTTCCTCTCGCAGCCCAACGTGGTCTGTATTGGCGGCTCGTGGATGGTGCCGAAGAACTGGCTCAAGGCCGGCGAGTGGGACAAGGTCGAGGCCAGTGCGGCGAAGGCCGCGGCGATCGTGGCAGGTGTGCGCGCCCGCTGACCCATGCACCGCCGCTTGGCTGTACGTAGAGTGGAGCCAGCCCCGCTGCCGTCGCACGATGGATTTGTAGAGCAGGGCTTGCCCTGCTTCCGTCGCCCCGTTTACGCGGCGTCGCGTCGAATTCGCAGGCCGCAGCAGCGGGGCAAGCCGCGTTCTACGGATCATTGAAGGAAAGATGCAGGCGCTCGTGACGCCAGCACCACGCCTGCAGCAGATACCAGGTGGCCAACAGCAGGCCCAGCTGCCATTCCAGCGCGTTCTCCAGCCGGTCCTGGCGTGCACGGTCCTGCAGCAACGCATCTCCGAGCACGTTGCCGACGCCCAGCAGCAGCATCGCCACGCAGACCGCGGCCATCATCCGCCACTGCGGCCGCGCTGCGCCCGTCGTCGTATCGCCATTCCATCGCCGCAGGAACACCAGCTGGGCCAGGAAACCGCAGCCGAAGAACACAGTGATGCCATACCGGCGCAGGAAGCCATAGGCGGCGCCCTCGGTGCCCAGGAAGGTCGCGTACACACCCAGCGCCACCGCGCAGGCCATTCCGAGCACGGCAAAGGCGCGTGCCGGCTTGCGACCCGCGCCGAGCCAGCGCCCAGCCAGCCACCAGTGGATCGCCACCAGCAATGCGCAGGGAAGCATCATCAGGCGGAACAGGTGGTTTCCCAACCCATGCCGGGCGGCGCGACTGATCGAGGTGCAGCCGTCCCAGTACGGGTTGCAGGGCTCGATGTAGCCGGCCCGCAGCGACAGCCACCAGGCCAGGTGCGCGGACGCCAGCATCACCAGCGCGATGGCCAGCGGAAAGATCCATAAGGGAACAGTGCTGCGCGACATGGCAGGTCTCCGCCAGTGATCCCAGGTTGTGGGCTCGCGTCTGCGCCCGGCTCTCAGGGCATCGCGATGCGCACCCGCGCGCCAGGTCGGGTGATTCGCAACTCGCCGTCCTGCCACTGCGTCGCCGATCCATCGATGGTGGTCGCTCCCGGCGTTCCCGCATACGGCCAGGGCAGCACCAGGCCGCCGGGCGGCAGGCCCGCGTCCGCGGCCAGGTCCAGCCGCAGTTCTCCGTCGGCATGGCGCAGCGTGTAGCCGAGGCGGCCATGGGGCGTATACAGGCCTTCGATCGCGATCCCCTCGCCGTCCAGCCAGTCCACCGGTACGCCCGCCGCCAGCACGAGGCTGTCGTCGCGCTCGCGGCTGTAGGCGAACATGTCCAGCGCCGAGCGCAGGAAGTCCGACGCCACCCAGGCATGCGGCAGGTCGCCGACGAAGAACGGCGTGCGCGGGGTGCGCGAGACCACCTCGGCCCACTGGTTCCATTCGACCGGGGCACGGTCCCGGAAGAAGTACCCGGTCGCCTCCCAGGCGCGCTCGCGCCAACCCAGGCGTACGAACGCGGCCACGTTGCGCCACTCGTACGGCGTGTAGTCCTTCCACTCGCGCTGGCCGTCGCGGCGCTGGACGAACTCGTGCCAGTAACGCTCGAACGTGTTCTCAAGCAGGTCGCGCGGCAGCCAGTCCTGCTCGCCGCCCGGCGCCAGCGCGATCGTGGTCGAGGTCGGGTCGAAGTCGCCCAGCTCGGCGGCACCGGGCAGGTAGTCGATGCCGTGGCGCGTGGTCGCCGCGCGCAGCGATGCTGCCAGGTCCGCGCGGAACTGGTCGCGCGCCCTGGCCATCCGCTTCGCCTCGTCGTCCCTGCCCAGCGCCCGCGCGATCTCCACCGCATCCTTGTAGCCGCGCAGGGCCCAGAAGTTGTCCCAGTACGAGTGCATCGGCTTGGCCGAGTAGCCTTCGTGGCTGATGGATGCCGGCATCATTCCGTAGAACGCCGGGTCCAGCCTGCGGTTCGCGTCGGTGCGCTCGCTGGCGCGCAGCTGTTCCATGTAGTCGAACGCGCCGGCGACATGCGGCCACATCTTCTCCAGGAACGCGCGGTCGCCGGTGTAGCGCCAGTACTCGGCGATGTTGAAGATCAGTTCGCCGTGGCTGTCGTTCTCGGGTACCGGGTCGCTGCCGCGGTCGTCCACGCAGCACGGAACCTTGCCATTGTCGAACTGGTACGGCGCGTACCACTCCAGGTAGTCGCGCACGACTTCCGGCCGCCCAAGCCGCAGCAGGCCTTCGGAAATCATCGCGCCATCGCGGATCCAGCTGCGCGAATACGAACGCGTGCCGGGCTGCAGCCTCGGACCGATGCGGGAGACCAGCATGTGCGCCAACGCGGTGTGCACGGTGTCGGCGAACGCCTGTCCCTGCGGCGGCAGGCGCAGCCGGACCTGGCCGAGCAGGTCCCGCCAATGCCCTTCGGCACGCTGGACGGACGCCGCCAAATCGAACCCATCCGGCATCCGCGCCGGACCGTCGAGTGGTGCGACCAGCGCCACCTCGCGGGTCTCGCCCGGCGCCAGGCGCCAGTGGTACAGCAGCATGCCCGAGGCCAGCCCGGTCGGATCCTCGACCTCGGCCGTCGCCGGAACATCGCCATCCGCCAGGCGCATCACCTCCAGTCCGGCATCGAAGGGCGTGGCGAACGCCGCATCCGGCTTCGCGCTGGCGAACACGCGCGGCCTGCCATCCACGACCACCTGGCCGCCCGCCAGCGCCAGCCGCTCGATCCGGCTCACGCCGCCGACGGTATTGAGGAACTGGCTGGGCGGATTGACCTGCAGCGGCCGCACGGCGAGCGTGAGGGTGACCTCGCGTGGCCGGTCATGCGGGTTGGTCAGGCGGTAACGCGTCACCAGCTGCGAATCGCCCGGCGTGCCCTGGGCGAAGGCGAGCACCTCCAGCAGGTCATCCTGCGCACCGCCCGCATTCTTCGATCGCCAGGTCACGTTCGGCATCGGCATTCCACCGGGGCGCAGGCCCTGCACCACGTGAACGTCCGCCCAGCTGCGCAGCTGGCCGCCTTCGAGCAGGAACGGTTCGATGCTGAAGCCGCCACGCGCGACCTCCACCGCACCGTCCTCGCCGATCAACCCCTGTTCGTGGCCGCCGTCGATGCCGAGGATGGTCCAGTAGGGCTGCTCGCCACTGAAGCCGCGCGGCAGCCAGCCACGTGGAAGGTCGGCCGCGACGGCCTTGATGAATTCGTTCGGATGCGAGGAAAATTCCAGCGGCTGCACCTGTGCTTCTGCCAACGCATAGCGCCGCCCCTCGAAATCCAGTGCGATACGTTGCGACTCGGCCTCCGGCAGCGCGAGCCAGTCGGTTTCGCCGCGCCCCTGGTCCACGCGGCGCACTTCCCTCCAGCTGCCGTGCGCATCTTCCAGCGACACGACATACCGTGCCGCGCGCTTGTCGGCCGCGGACCAGTGCAGGCGCATGCCGCCGAATTCCCGCACCTGGCCCAGGTCCAGCACCAGCCGCTGCTTACCGCGCGCCTGCCAGGCCGTGACCAGGTCGCCGTCGATCGCAAGCGCCGCGGTTTCCGGCGACGTCGTTGCCTGGGCCGACACTGCAGTGGGTGGCGTCGGAGGATCGATGGGCAGCGGCTCGAACGTCAGTTCGTCGAAGCAGACCGAGCCGGCGCCGCCGGCGTTGTTGTAGATGGTGAATTCGATCTTCGCGCTGCGCCGCAGGACCTTGTCCGGATCAGGGCCCCATGCCTTGGAAATGTGGCGCTGGCGGTACACGATTCCGGTCCATTCGTCAGGGAACGCGAACTTCGGCCGGTTCACCCACCACACGTTGTCGCCGCTGGCGTCGACCAGCTTGAACTGGAGGTCGTTGGCCGGAGACTCGCCGCGAAGCTGGAAGGCGAACCGGTAGTTAGCCGGGAACTCCAGCGGCAGGTCGCGCTGGATCCCCGCGTAGCCGGACACGCCGTTGAAGTCGTAGTCAAGGCACAGGGCCTTGCCCTCCACGCCCTCCACCTCGCGCAGGCTGCCGCTGACCTGGTTGGAAGTGACCACGCGCCATGGCGCGGCGTCCTCGAATGCGTCCAGCACCCGCACCTGCGCGCCCGCTGGCGCCGCATCCAGCGATAGAAGTGCCACGGCGATGCAAGACACCGCACGCAGATTCCAACCCGACAGCACACCCGGCATCAGCAACCCCTCATCCCTTGACGCTTCCCAGCAGCAACCCCTGGATGTAATAGCGCTGCAGCAGCAGGAACAGCAACAGCACCGGCAGTACCGTGACCACCGCGCCGGCCATCATCATCTCCACGTCCATGATGTGTTCGCGCGACAACGAGGCCAGCGCCACCGGCAACGTGTAGTGCTCCTGGTCGGTCAGCACGATCAGCGGCCACATGAAGTCGTTCCAAGCCGCCATGAAGGTGAAGATCGCCAACGTCACCAGCACCGGCTTGAGCATCGGCAGCACGATCTGGAAGAAGATCCGCCACTCCCCTGCCCCGTCGATGCGCGCGGCCTCCAGCAGCTCGTCCGGGATCGAGCGCGCGTACTGCCGCACCAGGAAGATGCCGAACACGCCGGCCAGCGCGGGCACGATCACCCCGCCATAGCTGTTGACCAGTCCCAGCTGCTTCATCAGCAGGAACAGCGGCAGCATCGCCACCTGCGCGGGAATCACCAGCGCGGCCAGCAGCAACTGGAAGATGCGCTCGCGCCCGGCGAAGCGCAGCTTGGCGAAGGCGTATCCGGCCAGGGTATTGACCAGCAGCGAACCCAGGGTGATCGCCACCGAAACCAGCACGCTGTTGGCGAAATTTCGCGCCATGCCGGTGCGGCCGAACATCTCGTGGTAATTGTCCAGCGTCGTCGCCGAAGGCAGCAGCGGTGGCGGGAAGCGGCTGGCCTCGCCGGCCGGCATGAACGAGACCGACACCATCCACAGCAGCGGCGCCAGGCTGACCATTGCCAGCACCAGCAAGGCGCCGTTGACCATCACCGCGTGCCAGCGCGACTGGCCGACCTCGGCGCTCATCGGATGCTCCCCGCGCGCACCGTCATACGAGTTCCTTGCGACGGCCCAGGCGCAGCATCACGGTAGTCACGCCCAGGATGATCAGGAACAGCAGGAACGCCACCGCCGACGCCCGGCCGAGGTTCCACCACTTGAAGCCCTCCTCGAACATGAAGTACAGCACGCTGACCGTGCTCTGCAGCGGATCGCCACGGGTCATCACGTACGGCTCGGCGAACAGCTGGAAGTAGCCGGACACGGTGATCACGCCGACCACCAGCAGGACCGGGCCCAGCTGCGGCAGGGTGATGTGCAGGAACTGCTGCCAGCGCGAGGCCCCGTCGATGCGCGCGGCCTCGTACAGGTCCTGCGGGATCGCCTGCAGGCCGGCGAGGAAGATCACCATGTTGTAGCCGAAGTTCTTCCACACCGCGAACAGGATGATCGTCGGCATCGCCCAGCGCGGGTCGCCCAGCCAGTCCACGGGCGCGACGCCGATGTGCCCCAGCGCCCAGTTCACCAGGCCATAGCTGGTGTGGAACAGGTAGCGCCAGATCACCGCCACGGCCACCAGCGTGGTCACCACCGGCGCGAACAGGGCGGTGCGGAACAGGGCCTTGAACCGCGCGACCGGCGCGTTGAGCAGCAGCGCGGCGCCCAGCGAGACGGCGACCGACAGCGGCACGCCGACCACGACGAAGTAGGTCGTGTTCCACAACGACTTCCAGAACATCGGCGTGCGCAGCAGGTCCAGGTAGTTGGCCAGGCCGACGAACCGCAGGTTGCTGCGGTCGGCCAGCGCGTACAGGTCGAAGTCGGTCAGGCTTAACGCCAGCGCCGACAGGACCGGCAGCCCGAAGAACACGCCGATCACCAGCAAAGCGGGACCGGCGAACAGCCAGCCGGCGAGCGAGCGCCTCATGGCGTGGGCTCCGCGGCGGCAGCGCCCGCATGGTC
Organism: Pseudoxanthomonas daejeonensis; assembly: GCF_010093205.1. Lineage (GTDB taxonomy): Bacteria > Pseudomonadota > Gammaproteobacteria > Xanthomonadales > Xanthomonadaceae > Pseudoxanthomonas > Pseudoxanthomonas daejeonensis. The sequence continues at coordinate 53,188 of NZ_PDWN01000012.1, read as the reverse complement.
GCGGTCGTACATCCAGCGCCGCTTGGCGAGGATGCCGTCCACGCGCTGGTCCAGCTCGCGCAATGCCTGGTCCTGCGACTGCCCACCGCGTACGACCCGCTCGCTGGCGATCCGCATCTCCTGCACGATCCGCTCCCATTCCAGCACCTTCGGCGTCGCCTCGACCCGCTCGAGCTGGTCGCGGAACGCATGCGACAGCTCGTCCTGCGCCAGCGACGGATGTTCCCAGGTGCTGCGTCGCGGCGGCAGGTCGCCGATCATCGCGTGGAAACGCTGCTGGATGTCGGGCCGCGACAGGAATTCGATCAGCTTCCACGCCTGCTGCTGCCGCGGGGAGTCGCGGAACAGCACCAGGCTGGTCCCGCCGGCGATGCCCGCGCCCGGACCGTCGGGTCCCGGCAACGGCATGGTTCCCCACTGCCCTTCCAGGTGCGCCGGCTGGCGCTTGCGGAACTCGCGGATGTTCCATGGCCCGGACAGGTAGAACGTGTAGAAGCCGTTGAAGAACTCGTCCCAGACATTGGAGATCTGCGTCTCCGACATCTTCGGCGCCCAGCCCTGCTCGAACATGTTGGCGTAGAACGCCAGCGCGCGGCGGAAGCCCGGGCTCTGGAAGTTGCCGCGGCCGTCATGGCCGCGCAACAGCGGGTCGTCCTGCTGCAGGCCGAACGACAGCAACTGCTCGAATTCGTTGACCGGCATCAGGATCGCGTAGCGATCCGGGCCGACGTGCGCCTTGACCGCGGCCATCGCCTGTTCCCATTCGGCCCAGGTCCGCGGCGGCGTGGCGACACCGGCTTCGCGCAGGATGTCCTTGCGGTAGAACAGCAGCCGCGTGTCCACGTACCAGGGAATGCCGAGCAGCTGACCGTCGATCACGCTGGTGTCCCAGATGCCCGGGAAGAAGTCGTCCTGGTCGACCACGGCCGACGCGTCGACGAAGGGTTGCAGCGGTTCCAGCACGCCAAGCGCGGCGAACTCGGGCAGCCAGGTATTGCCGAGCTGGCATACGTCGGGCAGCGCCTCGGCCGCGAACGCGGTCAGCAGCTTTTCGTGTGCGGCGGTCCAGGGAATCTGCTGGATTTCGACCTCGATCCCGGTCTCGCGCTCGAACTCGGGAATGAGCTCGGCCACCACCTCCGCTTCGCGGCCCATCGCCCAGAAGCGGACCGGTTCGGGTTCGTTGCGCGCGCAGGCGGACAGCAGCAGGAACAGGCACGCAGCCACGCAACACGACGCCCTGCGCCAGGCACCACCGATCGCGCTCACGGTGGCGGCTGTGCCCGGTTGTTGGCGGGCTGGTCCTGTTTCGTCTGCGCCTCGGCCGCCGCGGCACGCGACTCGGCCATGCCCAGCGCGCGCGCTGCCGCGGCGCCGGGATCGGACTGTTGCGGTTCGGGCACCTCGTCTTCCGGGGTCAGCCAGCCGCCGCGGAATCCGGCCCGCTCCAGCCCGGTGCGGATGTACGGGCTCTTCTTCATCACCGTCCAGACGAACTCGTTGCGGTAGTTGGCGATCATGGCCAGGATCGGCCCCTGGTCGATGCCGATGTAGTCGCTCGCCACCCAGCCCCTGCCCGGTACCAGCCGGCCGGTCTTGAGCGGGATGTCGAAATCGAAGCTGGGATTGAACGAATCCAGGAAACCGTAGCTCGAATAGATGTAGTCGCCGTAGCGGCGATGGAGTTCCTCGGTCGCCGGGATCACCACCTCCGGTGCGAAGACGATCGAGGAGATCGCCGCGGTCGGGGCGATGGTGCCGTCGTCGAAGTTCTCGCGCAGGCCGGCGCCGCGCGAGGAATAGTGGCGGAATTCCCGCTCCTCGCCGCGGTACATCTGGCGGGTGTTCTGCGGCCCGTCGCTGGCGGTCAGGCCCCACACGTTCTCGCCGTAGTCCTTCCACTTCATCGGATTGGCGATCGCGTACTCCCTGTGGGCCAGCGCCGCGCGCCGGCTGTTGAGGAAGTAATCGATCCCGCGTTCGCGCATGTACTGGTCCTGGATGTCGCGGTAGTCGATCCAGACATGGCTGTACTGGTGCCCGAACATCGGCCCGAACGACAGGTACTCCTGGCCGTAGTACACGCCCCAGTCGTGGTCGTAGGTGCGGGTCCATACCGTCCACGCATCCGGGCTCACCGGATGGGTCGGGGAACCCAGGGCGAGGACGTAGAGCAGCATCGCCTCGTTGTAGCCCATCCAGTCGTGGACGATGAAGCCGCTCTCGGGGAACCAGCCCATCGACACCAGCGGCTCGCGCTGCTGCAGCCAGGTCCAGTCGACCTTGCGGTACAGCTGGTCGGCGAGCCTGCGGATCTCCTGCTCGCGCGGGTCGTCGCCATCGTAGTAAGCCTGGGCGAACAGCACGCCCATCATCATCAGCGCGGTGTCCACGCTGGACAGCTCGACCCAGCTGTCGTAGCGATGGCCCTGCTGCATGTCGAGGAAGTGGTAGTAGAAACCCTTGTAGGCGCCCTTGCCGGTGCGCTGCGGGCCCTGCGGGATGTCGCGCAGGAAACGCAACGTGAGCAGGGTGCGGTCCACCGCCTGGGTACGGCTCACCCAGCCGTTCTCGATGCCGATCGGATAGGCAGTGAGCGCGTAGCCCACCGATGCGATGCTCGCGAACGGACGCGACGGATAGCGGTCCGGCGTCATCCCGTTCTGTTCGTTGGTGGTGTCCCAGAAGAACTGGAACGTGCGCTTCTCGATGTCCCGGAACAGCGGCGGCAGTTCCGGCCGCGGTGGGCGCTCGGGCAACACCGGCTCGATCAGGACCACGTCGGGCCTGGGCGGCGCCGGCTGTGCCGGCGGCGGCGGCGGCTCACGGCCACACGCGGCCACGAGCCAAGCACCCGCGGCCACCATCATTCCGATTCGCACTTGCCGCCACTTCACGCCTGCCCCCCTTCGTATCGAGTTCCTGATCCCGCTTCCATCAACCGGCCCCGCGCCGCCCGGCACCATCCGGCGCGCGGGCGAAGTGGAGTGCGACGACCGACCCCGGCGGGAGAGGTGGCCGGGGTGGCCGCCGCGACCTCACCAGTCGATGCCGATCGACAGCTTGAACGTGCGTGTCGGCAATGCGATCGCGTTCGGCGTGCCCCAGAGTGGATTCTGGACCTCGCCAGCGCCACCACGCCAGTCCTCGTAGCCGGAGTAGTTGGTCCAGTCGAACACGTTCAGCACGTCGAAGCGCAGCCGGAGCATGACGTTGCTGCCGGTATCGAACACCTTCTGCATCGCCAGGTCGACCTGCTTGAAGTCATCGTCCGGGGTGTAGCTGTCGAAGTGGCAGTACGCCCAGGCCGAGACGTTGCAGTTCTGGTAGTAGCGCGGCGTCGCGTCCGACCACACGCCCTTGCCCGAGAAGGTCAAGCCCCAGGGACCGTCCCAGATGCCGCTGGCGACGATGCGGTTCTCGGGCACCTTGCCCGGGAACCAGCCATAGTCCCCGATGGACGCGGCGTTGAACGCGCCCGGGAACCCGTCGACCGGGCTGTTCTGCTCGGAGTCCGTATAGGTGTACGCGAACGTGGCGCCCCAACCCGAGCTGCTCGTGTACGGCTTCTCGAGCTTGATGTAGATCGCGCTGGTCTTGGTCTCCAGTGCGTTCTGTCCCAGGATCAGGTTGGAGAACGGCGCGAAGCCCTGCCCCCACGGCGGAGGATCGGTCGCATCCGGCGGGGTCGGCGGGAAGAACAGGCCGTCGGGACGACGGTTTCCGAGCAGGAACGCGATGCCGTCGTGGCTCCTGACATAGGAGTACATCACCTCGGTGTTCCAGTCCCGGCCCCATACCTCGAAGGTGTTGCGCATGCCCAGGCCGAACTGGTCGGAGTACGGGACGACCAGGTCGTTGTTCATCAGGTACAGCTCGCGCCCGCCACCTGCGATCGAGGAAGCGCGCAGGAACTCCGGATCCAGGTAACCCGGATCCCAGTTGCGGCAGGTCGCATCGGTTCCCACCGCGCACGGGTGCATCGGCGTGTTGAAGTTGTAGACGTACTGGCCCCAGCTGCCCTTCGACACCTCGTTCTGCAGGTAGTCGAACAGGTTGCGGTCATAGGAACGTCCGGCGCCGCCGAAGATCACGTGGCGCTGGTCCGCGTTGAGGTCGTAGGAGAAACCGAAGCGCGGCGCCCAGTTGTTCCGGTCCGGATCGCGGTTGCCGCCGGTGCTGATGTAGTCGTCGATGTCCACGCCCGAGTTGGGCAGGTTGGTATTGGAGTTCTGCAGCGCGGTGACCACGTCGCCGGGCGTGACGAAATCCTCGTAGCTCGGCGTCGTCTCGACATCCCAGCGCACGCCCATGTTCAGGGTCAGGTGCTCGTTGACCTCCCAGTCGTCCTGGATGTAGATGCCGAACTGGGTGTTGCCCGAACTGACCGTACCGTCTCCGTAGCCCGCGACCGGCGCTCCGAATTCAACGTGGGTCGGAACCGTCAGGCTTTCGTTGATGTCGTAGTAGAACTGCGGGTTGTACTTGTTCTGTTCGAGCGTATCCAGGTCGATGCGCTTGTACTTGATGCCCGCCTTGATGGTGTGGCCGCCGAAGCCGGTGAAGGTCAGGTCGTCCTGGAAAGACCAGCCCTTCTGGCCCTTGTCCTGGTAGTTGTCACCGCCGCCGCTGCGGACGATGGTCTCCCACCAGTTGCCATCGCTCAGGAAGTAGCCGTTGGTGAAGTTGGCCGGCTGCGGGCTCCAGAACGCGTCCTCGTAGGTGATGTGCGCGTCGTTGAGCCAGTCGCCCGAGGTCCACTGGTAGCGCAGGTCCACCCGGGTCTCGTCATTGGTGTTGAGCGTGGCCGCCGGCGGCAGGCGCTGGCCCTCGACCTGGATGGTCTCGCTTTCGTCGCGGTACTTGGCGGTCAACTCGAAGTAATGGTTCTCGCCGACCGCCCAGTCGATCTTGCCGAAGTACAGGTCTTCCTTGAACGGCGAGGTGAAGGTGCCGTTGCCGAATTGGCTCTGCAGCTCGGGCGGCAGCTGGTCGACGGTATAGCCGCGCCCCAGGCTGAAAGTGCGGGGACTGCTGAACTCCTTGGCCTCGTAGGCGATGAAGAAGTGCGCCCGGTCCTGCACGATCGGGCCGCCGAACGAGACGCCGTACTGTTCCTGCTTGCTCTCGGCCTTGGTCGCGCCCGGGCGCCGCTCGAAGTCGGTCGCCGAGCGCCAGTCGGTCATCGTGTAGTCCCAGAAGAAGCTGCCCTGGAACTCGTTGCCACCGGAACGCGTGGAGGCCACCACCGCCGCGCTGCTCAGCTGGTCGTACTCGGCCTTGTAGTTCTGGGTGATGACCTTGTACTCGCCGATCGCCGACTGCGGGAACGGGTTGCCGCGGCTGGTGTCCTGGCCGCTGACGCCACCGGTGGTGACGTAGTTCTTCTGGCCGACGCCATCGATGAACACGTTGACCGCGTTGGCGCTCTGCGCGCCCGAACGCAAGCGGGTGTTGCCGCTGGCGTCGGTGATGAACTGCATGCCCGGCACGGTGTCGGCGAAGGCGAGGAAATTGCGGCTGTTCTGCGGCAGCGCTTCGATCTGCTTGTTGCTGATGTAGGTCGCTACTTCCGAGGTGCGCGTCTCCACCGCGGTGCCGACGACCTGGACCGCGTCCAGGGTGGTCGCGGCGCCGGCATCGGCGGTCTCCGCCACGCCACCCACGCCGAGGTTGAGCGTCGCGGTCTGGCCGACCTGCACCACGAGCTCGCGCGAGGTGCTCTGGCCCGCGGCCTGTACTTCGATGCGGTAGGTCCCGGGCGGCAAACCACCCACGCTGTAGCTGCCATCGGCGCCGGCCTGGGCGCTGCGACGGAAGCCGGTCGTGGTGTTGATGACGACGATCTGGGCGCTGGCCGCCGGGGCCGAGTCGGCCATGACCTGGCCACGGATGGTGGCGCCGGTGCTCTGCGCCATCAGCGGCGCGGCACCCAGTGCCAGGCAGGTGGCCATCGCCACGGTGAGGAGCTTGCGTACGGGTCTGCTAGCGCATTTTCCGTTCATCGATCTTCCCTCCCAGGATGATGCCGTGTGGTTGCCTTCTTATTTCCGCTTTGCCCGCTTCGCCGTGCCGGCCTGCTCGGATCCGCCGCTGGACTGGCGGACCACCAGCTCGGGCAGCAGCACGTGGTGTTCGACCGCTGCCGGCTCGCTGGCATCGATCTGCGCGAGCAGGCGCTTGAGTGCGTTCGCACCGAGCTCCGCGATACTCACCCGCATCGTGGTCAACGACGGGTGAACGAAGCGCGCGAGTGGAATGTCGTCGAAGCCGGCGAGCGCGACATCGCGTGGCACCTGCAGCCCTGCCTGGGCAAAGGCGTACAGGCAACCGAGCGCCATCATGTCGTTGGCGGCGAACACGGCATCGGGACGGGCGTCCGCGGCCAGGATCTGGAGACCGGCGCGATGGCCCGAGGCCTCGTCGAAATCGCCGCCGAACTCGCTGCCGTGCGCATCGCCCTGCTCGGCGATGGCGTCGCGGAACCCGCGCAGCCGCTCGCGGGCGTCGTGGTTGTGCACCGGCCCGCCGATGAAGGCCAGGTGCCGGTGGCCAAGCGAAAGCAGGTGGCGGGTCATCGCCACGGCGCCGGCATGGTTGTCGATCTCGAAGACCGGCCAGGCCGGTTCGTCCTGGCGCGTGCTGATCAGCACCACCGGCAATGGCTGCGGGAGGTTTTCGGCCAGGAAGCCGGGGCGCTCGGCATAGGGCGACATCACCAGCAGCCCGTCCACGCGCCCGCGCATCGCACGCAGGGCCGCGGCCTGCTCATCGGGATCGCCGTGGTAGCTGGACAGCAGAAGGTGCCGTCCGGCAGTGCGCGCCAGCGAGTCGATGCCACGGATCAGTTCGGAAAAGAATTCGCCGTGCAGGTCGGGCAGGACCACGCCGATGGTCTGGGTGCTGCGACTGCTGAGGCTGCGCGCGGCCGCATGCGGGCTGTAACGCATCCGGTTGGCCACTTCCACCACCAGCCGGCGCACCGGTTCGGCGACATTGCTGTGTCCGTTCAGGGCGCGGGACACGGTGGCGACGGAGACATTCGCCTCGCGTGCGACATCGCGGATCGTGACCGCCTGGCGCCCCATCGCTTCTCCCGTCCGGACACGAAGGCGGCCGGCGGCGGCACTGTAACCGTTTTCAGGCCCCATTGAAAGCCTGATGAAGGGGCCGGTTTCCCGTAACAAACAACAGGATACTCCCAGTTTCACATACTGCATCGCAGCAGCTGCGCTCGCTGTCCGGGAGCCGGGCTGACAGCCCGCCGCTCCGCCCGACATCCCCTCGCGTCCGGCCGGCGCCGGCCTGCCTGGCTCCGCGGGATGACGCCATGGTGGCCCGCGGGCCGCTGGACACGGCCGTGCGCCAGCGCTTACCCTAGCTTCACACGTTGGCCGGAAGCAGCGGCCCGCCGGCAAGGGAACAGCACAGAACACGCCCCCAGGGGGTGCCTGCCACTCCCGGCAACCGATCGCTGCCCCCTCCCGCCACACGCAGACCACCTCCCGGCTGTCGGCCGCCGCCTCCCTTGCGGCGCCTGGCCAGTATTGATGTGCATGTAGCGGCGCCCGTCCTGGCCAGTTCCGGCGACGGCCGCCATCGCAGTGCGGCACGCCCGATCCATGGAGCGTCGCCGTGCGCCCCCTACCGGGCCTGGCTTTCGAGCAGATGAGTTCCGAACCCGCGCAAGACGCGACTCCGACAATGCCGCCCCTGTCCCCGCAGCAGCAGGAAATGCCGCTGGCGGTGGTCCATGGGCAGCCGTTGCTGCAGATCCCGCAAGACCTGTACATCCCGCCGGATGCACTGGAAGTCATCCTCGATGCCTTCGAAGGCCCGCTGGACCTGCTGCTGTACCTGATCCGACGGCAGAACCTGGACATCCTCGACATCCCGGTCGCCGAGATCACCCGGCAGTACGTCGACTACATCAACGTGATGCAGGACCTGCGCTTCGAACTGGCGGCCGAGTACCTGCTGATGGCCGCGATCCTGGCCGAGATCAAGTCGCGGATGCTGCTGCCGCGACCGGTCAGCGAGGATGGCGACGAGGCCGACCCGCGCGCCGAGCTGGTCCGCCGGCTGCAGGAGTACGAGCGCTTCAAGCAGGCAGCCGAGGACATCGACACCCTCCCCCGGCAGGATCGCGACACCACGCCGGTGCAGGCCTTCGTGCCGGACCGGGCGGTGGTCCGCCTGCCGCCGCCGGTGGACCTGCGCGAGATGCTGCTGGCCCTGTACGACGTGCTCAAGCGCGCCGAACTGTTCACCGGCCACCACATCAAGCGCGAGGCGCTCAGCGTTCGCCAGCGCATGGGCGAAGTGCTGCAGCGGCTGGACGACGGCCGCTTCCACCGCTTCGAGACGCTGTTCACCGCCGAGGAAGGCAAGCTCGGCGTGCTGGTGACCTTCCTCTCGCTGCTCGAACTGGCCAAGGAGCAGCTGCTGGACATCGTCCAGGATGCCCCGCTGGCCCCGATCTACGTGAAGTCGCTGGCGATCGGCAATACCAACGAACCGCTGCAGTTCCACAGCGAGTTCGACGACGGCGACGCCGCCAACGAACCGGCCGCGGGCTGACACCCGATGCCCCCTTTCCACCAGACCCTGCGGGATACATGGACCAGGCGCTGATCAACCGTATCGTCGAGGCCGCGCTCCTGGCGGCCAACCAGCCGCTGGCGCTGGCCCAGTTGCATGCGCTGTTCCCGGAAGATGCCCCGGCGCCGCCGGGCAGCGTCGAGGCGGCGCTGGAGCAGTTGCGCGACGCCTGCGCCGACCGTGGCGTGGAACTGGTCGAGGTAGCCTCCGGCTTCCGCTACCAGGTCAAGGCCGACGTGCATGGCTGGGTCGCGCGCCTGTGGACCGAGCGCAAGACCAAGTACACCCGCGCCACGCTGGAAACACTGGCCCTGATCGCCTACCGCCAGCCGATCACCCGCGGCGAGATCGAACAGGTCCGAGGCGTGGCGGTCAGCACCAACATCATCCAGGCGCTGGAAGAGCGCGAGTGGATCCGCGTGGTCGGCCATCGCGACGTGCCCGGCAAGCCGGCGCTGTTCGGCACCACCCGCGGCTTCCTGGACTATTTCGGCCTCAAGCGCCTGGATGAACTGCCGCCGCTGTCCGAGCTGAAGGACATCGGCGAACTGGAGCCGCAGCTGCCGCTGGATCCGGAGATGGCGCCGGCGAGGGCTGGCATCACGGGCCCCGGCAATGGTCTCCAGGATGACGACGCGCAGCCCGGCGACGTAAACGACGACGAAACCGGTTCCGACGACAGCGACGCCGCCGATGGCGGGCTCGACGACGCGGCGAACGATTCCTCCACCTCCGACGAGATCGGCGATCCCCACGCCGATGCATCGACGGATGGCGACACGAACGACACCCCTACCCCGCCCCAGGCCGACGAGGCCGCAGGCGATTCCGAAACCCAGGCCGAAGAAGACACCGACGGCCGGAGCACCAACTGATGAATGATTCCACCCCCCGCAAGCCCCTCGGCAAGCTGTCGCTCAAGCGCGGCGAAGAAGCCGCGCCCGCGCAGCCCAAGGCCGAAGAGCGCCTGCACAAGGTCCTGGCCCAGGCCGGACTGGGCTCGCGCCGCGCGCTCGAGCAGCGCATCGCCGACGGCCTGGTCAAGGTCAACGGCGAGGTCGCCCAGGTCGGCCAGAGCATCCGCAGCGGCGACAAGGTCGAACTGGACGGCAAGGCCTTCGTCGCCTCCGCCCTGACCGAGCCGGCGCGCGTGCTGGTCTACAACAAGCCCGAAGGCGAGGTGACCACCCGCGACGATCCCGAAGGCCGCCCCACCATCTTCGAGGCGCTGCCGCGCCTGAAGGGCGCGCGCTGGATCGCGATCGGCCGCCTCGACATCAACACCACCGGCCTGCTGCTGCTGACCACCGACGGCGAGATCGCCAACGCGATGATGCATCCGTCCTACGAGGTCGAGCGCGAATACGTGGTGCGCGTGCGTGCGCCGGAAGGCCAGGAGAACGTCTCCGACGCCATCATCGACCGCCTCGCCCGCGGCGTGGCGCTGGAGGACGGCCCGGCCAAGTTCGACAAGATCGAACGCATCGGCGGCACCGACTCGCACGACTGGTTCAGCGTCGTGGTCAAGGAAGGCCGCAACCGCGAAGTCCGCCGCCTGTGGGAATCGCAAGGCTGCCAGGTCAGCCGGCTCAAGCGCGTGCGCTACGGCAACGTCTCGCTGCCGCGCGAACTGCTGCGCGGCCAGTCGCAGGAACTGCCGGCGGCGCAGGTCGAAGCCCTGCAGCGCGAGCTCAAGCTCGAGGACAGCTCGGCCTCGACCCTGACCCTGCAGCCGGTGATCGGCCAGCGCCGCGCGGCCAAGTCGACCGTGCACGTCGGCCGCGAGCGTGGTCCGGGCCAGGCGTACGTCAACGGCCACAACACGGCCGACGAAGGCCGCGAGCTGCGCCGCTTCGACCACGTGCGCGAGGATCGCCGCGGCGGCCGCGGCGGGAACAAGAAGCCGCACGGCGGCCTGACCGTGAGCGGCGAGATGGCGGCCAAGCAGTCGCAGAAGCCGTTCAAGCAGCGCCCCAACAAGGGTCCCAAGCCGCTGCCCGATGGCAATCCGGCTGCGTTCCGCTCCTGGTACGTGCCCGAAGGCGTGGACACCGGCCCGAGCGGTCATCGCAACGCCGGTCCCGGTGGCCCTGGCGGCAAGCCACGCTATGGCAAGCCGGGCGGCAAGCCCGGCGGCGGTTATGCCGGCGGTGGACAGGGACAGGGACAAGGCCAGGGTGCCGGTGCGGGTGCGCGCAAGCCGCGTCCGTACGGGCATCCGGGCAATGCACCGCACTTCCCGTCCGACCACGCAACCCCGGGCAGCAGCAGCCCTTATGGCAACCGTGGTCCGGCGGGCCATGCGCGACCCGGCGGCGGCAACGCCCGGCCCGGCGGCGGTGGACGTCCCGGTGGCCCGGGAGCAGCAGGTGCGGCACGGCCAGGTGGCGCCGGTCGTCCCGGCGGTGCCGGTCGCCCGGGCGGCGGTGGGCGTCCCGGTGGTCCGGGAGGCCCGGGTGGGCGTCCGGGCGGTGCGCCGCGCGGTGGCAACCGCGGGCCACGCGGTGGCGGCCACGGCTGAGCGAACCACAGGCGGCGCAGTCACACCGCCCGCATGTCGAGCCGGGCTCGCCCGGCTGCATGGATCAGCGCTGCCAACCTGACGGCACCCGCGTCGCGACTTCAGGCCCGTCCGTGGAATGCCAATGACCGCCCTCGCAGGCGCGGGAACGGACGCGACACCGGGAGCCTCGGGATTCCGAGACCTCCGCGCCGGGACCCGCGCGTGGTGCGTGGCGCGGAAGCCCTACCCCACCAGCGCGAGGCGCGGACACTCCCTGCAGATGCGGCGTGCTATGCGCCTCAGCGCGGCGAGATCACGAAGTTGCCGAAGGCCACGCCCAGGTCCCAGCCCTTGCCCGTACCGGCCAGGGCCAGCGAGACCTCGCCCTTGGTCATCACCTGGGCCTTGCTCGACTTGACCGCGCCGGCGTGGGCTTCGGCCGCCGCGTAGGTGCCCAGCGTCTCGCGGATGTTGGCCACGCCGGAAAACTCGCCGGTGCCGTTCTCGATCGTCGACTTGCCGAAGGTCACGCCACCGCCCTTGGCGCTGATGCTGACCGGCAGGCTGCTGCCGTCGTCGCAGGTGATGGTGCCGTTGCCCTTGGCGGTCTTGTAGAACGCCGACCAGCCGGACAGGTTGAAGTGCAGCTTGCAGTCGACATTGCCGGCCGCATGGGCGGTGGACATGCCGGCGAGGACGAGCGCAACAGCGAGCACGAGGGACGGGGTACGGGTCATGACGGTCTCCGTTCGGATGTGCGGACGATGTGGGGCTTGGCCGAGCATATAGCAGGGTGGCGTTGCCAACCCGTGCACGACCGCACTCCAGCCCTAACCCGCCGGCGCCACGGCTCCATGCAGATGCGCGCCCTGCGCGTCGGCGACCCCGACGCTGACCGGCACGCCCTGGCGGACGCTTTCGGTGACGATGCAGAAATCCTCGAACTGGGCCAACAGTCGCTCCAGTTGCCGATGGTCGGCGGCCGCCTCGGCCAGCCGCAGCTGCGCATGGATATGGGTCACGCGCCAGCGACCGGCGGCGTTGCGCGACAGCGTCGCGGTAGCGTGAGTGGTCAACGGACCGGGCGCGTTATGGAACTTGCGCAGCGCGAACAGCAGGCTGGCACTGAGGCAGTTCGCCACCGCAGCCACCAGCAGCCGCGACGGGTCGGGACCGCCGCCCAGGCCCAGCGGCGGCGATTCGTCGGTCGACAGTTCCGGGATCGTGCTGTCGTCGAAGGCGACCCGGAAAGCGTAGCCCGACGCATCGGCCGCTTCCTGGTGCAGGGTGACGCCGACCTGGCGGGTTTCTTCCATCGCCGTTCCTCCGGTTCAGGCCGCGCGCGGCGGCAGGTGCTGGCGGGTCCACTGCACGATCGACTGCAGCGGCATCGCACCGGCCTGTCGCGCCAGCTCGCGACCATGCAGGAACAGCGCCAGCGTCGGGATGCTGCGGATGCCGAATCGGGCACCCAGCGCCGGTTCTGCTTCGGTGTCGACCTTGGCCAGGCGCACCTGCGGTTCCAGCAGCGCGGCCGCCTGCGCGTAGGCCGGCGCCATCGTCCGGCATGGCCCGCACCAGGGCGCCCAGAAGTCGACCAGCAAAGGCAGGTCCGAACGCTGCGCGTGCGCGTCGAATGTCGATGCGCCAAGCACGAAGGGCTGGCCCGGGAACAGCTGCGCCCGGCAACGACCGCATACCGGGCAGTCGCCGAGCCGCGCGGCGGGAACCCGGTTCAGTGCGCCGCACGCGGGGCACGCAAGCTGCAGAGCGTCGCTGGCCATGCACGTCCTCCTACCCTCCGGGCTCGAGTTCATCCCGGCTGTCGACGCACCCACCATAACGCCGGGTGCGGTGGTGGCGTCAACGCAACTCGAAAGCGTCGGCGTCGAGCATGGCCGGGAAGCGCTCGCGGTGCGCGGCCAGCGCCGCCGCCGACAGCGTCGTGGTCAGCACCTGCTCGCGGCCATGCGCTTCGACCTGCGGCTGGCCGAGGAAGTCGATCACCGCGCTGTCGCCGTCGTAGGACAGGTCGTTGCCGTCGCGGCCTACCCGGTTGACCGCGGCCACGTAGCACAGGTTCTCGATCGCCCGGGCACGCAGCAGCGTCTTCCAGGCGTAGGCCCGCGGCGAAGGCCAGTTGGCGACGAAGATCTGCAGGTCGAAGTCCAGCTGCCCCGGGCGTTCGACGTCGTAGCGGTTGCGGCAGAACACCGGGAAGCGCAGGTCGTAGCAGACCTGCGGATTGATCCGCCAGCCCTTCAGCTCCACGCCCAGCCGCTCGCGACCGGCCGCGTAGCGCTTGTGCTCGCCGGCGTAGCGGAACAGGTGGCGCTTGTCGTAATGCGCCAGCGCGCCATCGGGCGTGGCCCACAGCAGGCGGTTGAATACCCCCTCCGCCGTGCGCAGCTGCACGCTGCCGGTCACCGCCGCGTCCAGCACGCGGGCCTGCTCGCGGATCCAGGCCACGGTCGGCCCTTCCATGCCCTCGGCCTTGTCGATGGCATCGTTGGAGAAGCCGCTGGTGAAGGTCTCCGGCAACACCACAAGGTCCGTCGCGCCGGCCAGCGGCGCGACCAGCGCGCCGTAGTAGTCGCGGTTGGCCGCCGGATCGTGCCAGCGGGTATCGCCCTGGACGAGGGAAATGCGGAGGTCGTTCATGGAATTTCCCGGATCGGACTTTCGGAAGGCAGGTAAGGAACGAGGAGCTTCATCTCAGGCTCCCATGCGGTGCCGGTCCACGCGCCTCAGAGCATCCGCAACCGCTCGATCGCCGCATCCAGCGTCGCTTCGTTCTTGGCGAAGCACAGTCGCGCCAGGCGCTGGCCCGGCGGCGGGCTCTCGTAGAACGGCGACAGCGGGATCGCGGCCACGCCCTTCTCAACCGTCAGCCACTTCGCGAACTCGTGGTCCGGCAGGTCGCTGACCGCCGAATAGTCGACCAGCTGGAAATAGCCGCCCGGCACCGGCAGCGGCTTGAGCCGCGTGCCCAGCAGCTGCTCGCGGAAGCGGTCGCGCTTGGCCTGGTAGAACGCGCCGAGCTGCTCGTCGTGTTCGGGCTCGTCGCGGATCATCGCGGCGAACGCGTGCTGGGCCGGGGCGAAGGTGCAGAACACGTTGTACTGGTGGACCTTGCGGAACTCGGCGGTCAGGGCGGGCGGCGCGATCGCGTAACCGATCTTCCAGCCGGTGCAGTGGTAGGTCTTGCCGAAGCTGGATACCACGAACGCGCGCTCGCGCAGTTCCGGCCAGCGCAGCACCGATTCGTGCCGGCGTCCGTCGAACACGATGTGTTCGTAGACCTCGTCTGAGATGAGGAGGATGTCGGTGCCGCGCAGCAGGTCGGCCAGCGCGCGCATGTCGTCGGCCGAGAACATCGCCCCGGACGGATTGTGCGGGCTGTTGATCATCAGCATCCGCGTCTTCGGGGTGATCGCGGCGCGCACGCGGTCCCAGTCCACGGCGAAGGTCAGCGGATCCAGCGGCACGTGCACCGCGCGCGCGCCGGCCAGGTCGATCGCCGGCTCGTAGCAGTCGTAGGCCGGGTCGAGGACGACGACCTCCTCGCCCGGGCGCACCACCGCGTGGATCGCGTTGAAGATCGCCTCGGTGGCGCCGCTGGTCACGGTGACTTCGGTGTCCGCGTCGACCTGCGCGCCGTAGCAGCGCCCTGCTTTGCCCGCGATGGCCTGGCGCAGCACCGGCACGCCGGTCATCGGCGCGTACTGGTTGTGGCCGGCGCGCATCGCGGCGTCCAGTTCGTCCACCAGCCGTTGCGGCACCGGGAAGTCGGGAAAGCCCTGGCCCAGGTTCACCGCGCCGTGCTCGGCGGCCAGCTGCGACATCACGGTGAAGATGGTGGTGCCCACCCTGGGCAGCTTGGTCGGCGGGATCTGCAGCGGCATCGCGGTTCCGGCGGGGGTCGGGAGCCGGGAGTGTACGCAAAGGCGGCGGCCGGCGAAGATGGGCCATGGCGGAAAACAGCATCCCCGGCGCTGCACCGGCAACGGATACGCTGCTGCACGCCTACCTCGCCGCCCGCTACCGCGTGCGCCTGGACGACGGCCACTGGCTGGCAGTGGCGATCGGACGGCACATACCGGCGGAACTGGTGCAGGCGCTGTCTCCCGGATCCGCTTCGCGCCTGACCCTGATCACCGCGTGGAACCCGCAGTCGCTCGTACGGTCGGCGAGTGCCAATGCCGCCGCCGACGCCGCCCTGCGCGCGGAACTGGACGCCCTCGGCCGGCCCACCCTGCGCGCCGCCGCTGCCGATGCCGACGGCGGCTGGGAGGAGCGCGGCTGGCTGGTGGAAGGACTGGACGCCGCCACCGCCGATGTCCTGGCCCGTCGCTACGACCAGGCGGGCCTGCTGCACTGGGATGCCCGGGAACCGGTGCGACTGCGGATGTACCGGGCACGGCCAATGCCAGGCGGCACGCTTGGCGACATCCGCTGGGTGGACTGGATGGCTCCGGAATCGCCGTAGCGGCTGCCGTGGCCAGTGGCATGCGGCCAGCCTTCATCGCCACGATGGCGGCATGGCAGGCGACTGGCGGCCTGCTGGCGGTCAGGTGGCGCGCCACTGGCGTTGCAAACCGGCAGCCATGCGGCACTCTGGTGGCCGGCCGCAAGTCGGCGGCCCATGGGGAGAGACAACGATGCAGATCCACGCGGACGGGGCACAGGTCAGGCGCTGGCGCGACAGTCGCGGCTGGTCCCAGGAACACCTGGCCGAAGTGGCCGGCATCGGCCTGAGGACGGTCCAGAGGATCGAGAACGGCGAGAAGGCCGCGCGCGAATCGGTGATGGCACTGGCGGCCGCCTTCGGCGTCGACGTCGCGGCGTTGACGGTCGATACCGAGGCCCAGGCCGCGAAAGCCGAGCAGACGGGAAAAGCGAAGGAAATCGCCGCCCTGCGCCTGTCCGTGCTGATCCATCTCGCTGGCTACCTGTTCGGGATGCTGGTGTTCGCCGGCATCGGCCTGGGCATGGGAGATGCCAGCATCATGAAGTGGCCGACGATCTGGTGGACGGTGGGGATGGCGGGTCACGGCCTGATCCTTGCCGTGGTGGAACTGGTGACGCGCCAACAGCCCAGGCAGGCCTGACCAGCCGCAGCGCCGGCCGGGAAACCCGATCGCGGCCCGGCGCCGGAAGACAACCCCGCCGGCTATGGGCGAAAGGCGGACGCAGTGCGGCCGCGGCACGCCGGTACAATGCGCGCCGATGACCGATATCGCCCCGTCCCCCTTGCTGGCCGCCCATGGCCTGGCGTTCGCCCGCAACGAGGAGCCGGTGTTCGGCCCGCTCGACTTCGCCGTCGACGCCGGCGAGGCCTTGCTGGTGCAGGGCGGCAACGGCAGCGGCAAGACCACCCTGCTGCGCGTGCTGGCCGGCCTGCTGCACGCCGACACCGGGCGCATCGAGATCGACGGCCGGCCCGCCGCCCCGGCGTTGCGCGCCCACGCCATCGCCTACCTCGGCCACCTGCCGGCACTCAAGGGCGAACTGTCGGTACTGGAAAACCTGGAATTCCTGTGTGGCCTGCACGGCCAGCGTCCGCGCCAGCGGCCGGTCGATGCGCTGGGCATCGTCGGCATGACCGGCTACGAGGACGCGCCGGCACGCCAGCTGTCCGCCGGGCAGAAGAAGCGCGTCACCCTCGCCCGCCTCTGGCTGGCGCCGGCGCCGCTATGGCTGCTCGACGAGCCCTACGCCAACCTGGACCTGGAAGGCATCAACCTGGTCAACCGGATGATCTCGGCCCACCTGCGCGACGGGGGTGCGGCGCTGGTGACCACGCATGGCGCCTACGCCGCCCCGCCGGTGCGCACGCGCATGCTCGAGCTGGGCGCCCGCGCGGGGGCGATCGCATGAGCACTACCTGCTGCCCCTCTCGGTCCGGCACCTCCGGCACGCGCTCGCGTGCCCGGCTGGAGATGCCGGTTTGAGCGCCGCGCCCTCGCTGCTGCAGGCCGGTCGCGCCCTGCTCCTGCGCGACCTGCGCCTGGTCTGGCGACGGCGCGGCGATGCGCTGCAGCCGGCCCTGTTCGCGTTGCTGGTAGTGGTGATGTTCGCCCTGGCGCTGGGCGGCGGGCGGCAGATCCTGCGCGATTTCGTCGCGCCTTATGCGGTCTGGGTGGCGGTGCTGCTGGCCGGCCTGCTTTCGCTGGACAGCCTGTTCCGCGGCGACGCCGAGGACGGCTCGCTGGAGCAATGGATCCTGGCACCCGTGCCGCTGGCCTGGCTGGTGGCGGTGCGCACCTTCGGCCACTGGCTCACCACGGCGGTGCCGCTGCTTCTGGTGGTGCCGGTGCTGGGCGAATTCTTGTACCTGCCACGTGCGCAGCTGCCCATGCTGATGCTGACCCTGCTGCTGGGCACGCCGGTACTGAGCCTGCTCGGCGCGGTGGTCGCCGCGCTCACCGTGGGCCTGAAGCGCTCCGGCATCCTCGTCGCGCTGCTGGCGCTGCCGTTGTACGTACCGGTGCTGGTCTTCGGTGCCGGCAGCGTCGCGGCCAGCGCGCAGGGCCTGGACGCGAGCGGAGCGTTGCTGCTGATGGCGGCCATGCTGGTGGCTTCCGGAGTGCTGGCGCCGTTGGCCGCCGCCGCCGCGATCCGGATCGCGCAGGGCTGAATGCGGCGACTGCGCAAGCCCGGAGTCACCCGGCGCCCAGGCGCTCCCCGCCGGGATCGCGGAGTCCAGCCGGGCGAACCGGGCGCTGCGACACACCGCAGCGACGTCCGTGCAGCCGAACCCACCCGGCAGCCCCTTTGCCACGACCAGGCCTGGCCCGGACTGCGTTTGCGCACGATCAAGGCGCCTGTCCGCCCGTTATCCCAGCATGTCCGTAACGGGCGAGCGGGCCCGCCCGCCCCCGCCGCCCTGAACGGGTTGGACACTTTGACCCACTACTTTGCTTGGCCCCGGGCGCCGAGTCTGGAAAAATGCCCCGAAAGCACTTCGAGCCTGTCCGGCGCGGTCATCCCACGACCCGCCGGCGCCAACCCGCGAGCGATGCGATTTCCTCCATGAACCCGGTGATCCGCTGGTTCCACCTCCTCGGCTCGCCGCCGTACTTCGACCGCTTCGCCGCGCGCTGGGCGCCGTGGTGCTGGCTGGCCGCGGTGCTGCTGATGGGCGTGGGCCTGTGGCAGGCGCTGTTCGTGGTCCCGGCCGATTACCAGCAGGGCGACAGCGCGCGGATCCTGTACATCCATGTGCCGGCGGCCTGGATGAGCATGTTCGTGTTCGGGCTGATGGCGGTGTACGCGGCCATCGCCCTGGTCTGGCGGATCAAGCTGTGCGAGATCCTGGCCATGGCCTGCGCCCCGGTCGGCGCGGCCTTCACCGTGATCACCCTGGCCACCGGATCGATCTGGGGCAAGCCGATGTGGGGCACCTGGTGGGACTGGGACCCGCGCCTGACCACCGAGCTGATCCTGCTGTTCCTGTACCTGGGCGTGATCGGCCTGTACCACGCCGGCGACGACCGCCGCGCCTCGGCGCGCATGGCCGGCCTGCTGGCGATCGTCGGCGTGGCCCTGCTGCCGGTGATCCGCTATTCGGTGGAATGGTGGGATTCGCTGCACCAGGGCCAGACCATCCGCGTATTCGGCGAATCCAGCCTGGACCCGAGCATGATGGCGCCGCTGTGGTGGATGGTGATCGGCACCAAGTTCTGGTTCGCCGGCTCCCTCCTGGCGCGCGCGCGCGCCGACAACCTGCGCCGTGAATCGGGCAAGGACTGGGTGCGCAAGCTGGCGGAGGATCCGGCATGAGCTACCTGCCGTACGTGATCGGCGCCTATGCGCTGTTCGTCGCCGTGTTCCTGTGGGATTTCCTGGCGCCGCGCCTGCAGGTGCGACGCGAACTGCGTGCCGCGCGCCTGCGCGCCGCGCGCGAACGAAAGCCGGTCGATCCGGCGGTGGAGCTGAGCCGTTGAATCCGACCCGCAAGCGTCGCCTGGTATTCGTGCTGTTGCTGGTACTGGCGTCCGGCGTAGCCACCGCGCTGGTGGCGATGGCCCTGCAGCGCAACGTCGCCTACCTGTACACGCCGGCCGAAGTGCTGCGCGGCGAAGCCGGCGAGCACGCCCGCTTCCGCCTTGGCGGCATGGTCGAAAAAGCGTCGTTCAGGCGCCCAACCGGTTCGATGGACGCGCACTTCCGCGTCACCGACGGCGACGCGCAGCTACCGGTGGTCTACACCGGCATCCTCCCGGACCTGTTCCGCGAGGGCCAGGCGGTGGTCGCCACCGGGCGCATGGAGAACGGCGTGTTCATCGCCGAGAACGTGCTGGCCAAGCACGACGAGACCTACATGCCGAAGGAAGTCGCCGACAAGATGGGCATGGCCCACCAGAAGCACGACGTGCAGGTGCCGGCGGCGGAGGCGACACCTTGATGGCGTCGCCGCGGGTCGCCGCTGTGCGCCGAAGCGGTCCACATGCTTCCTGGCACGCCATGGGCAGCGATGCTGCCTGTCATTCCATGGGAGGCAGCGATGCTGCCTGAACTTGGCCTGGTCCTGTTGCTCCTGGCACTGCTCGTGGCGGCGCTGCAGGCGGCGCTGCCGCTGGCCGGTGCCCAGCGCGGGAACACGGCGTGGATGTCCATCGCGCGCCCGGCTGCGTACGCGCAGCTGCTGCTGGTGGGCGGTGCATACGCCGTCCTGACCTGGGCGTTCGTCGCCCAGGACTTTTCCGTCCGCTACGTGGCCATCAACTCCAACACGCTGCTGCCGATGGTCTACCGCTACACCGCGGTGTGGGGCTCGCACGAAGGCTCCCTGCTGCTGTGGACGCTGATCCTGGCGGGCTGGAACGGCGCGCTGGCGGCGTTCTCGCAACGGTTGCCGCAGCCGGTGGTGGCGCGCGTGCTGGGCGTGCTGGGCATCGTCGGATTCGGCTTCCTCGCGTTCCTGATCTTCACCTCCAATCCCTTCGTCCGCCTGCTGCCGGCGCCGATCGAAGGCCAGGACCTCAATCCGTTGCTGCAGGACCCGGGAATGATCATCCACCCGCCGATGCAGTACATCGGCTGGGCGGGTTTCTCGGTGCCGTTCGCATTCGCCATCGCAGCCCTGCTGGACGGGCACGTCGATGCGCGCTGGCTGCGCTGGACGCGCCCTTGGACCAATGTCGCCTGGGCATTCCTGACCGTCGGCATCGGCCTGGGCAGCTGGTGGGCGTACTACGAGCTGGGCTGGGGCGGCTGGTGGTTCTGGGATCCGGTTGAGAACGCCGCGTTCATGCCGTGGCTGGTCGGCGCCGCGCTGATCCATTCGCAGGCGGTGACCGAGAAGCGCGGCAGCTTCGCCGGCTGGACGTTGCTGCTGGCGATCGCCGCGTTCTCGCTGTCGCTGATGGGCACCTTCCTGGTGCGTTCGGGCGTGCTGACCAGCGTGCACGCGTTCGCCGCCGATCCTTCGCGCGGCCTGTTCATCCTGGTCTTCCTCAGCCTCGTGATCGGCGGTTCGCTGCTGCTGTACGCGCTGCGCGCCGGACGGTTGCAGGCCGGCGCCGGCTTCCAGCCGGCCTCGCGCGAGACCCTCCTGCTGCTCAACAACCTGCTGCTGGCCAGCGCCTGCGCGATGATCCTGCTGGGCACGCTGTATCCGCTGATCGCCGATGCGCTGGACATGGGCAAGATCTCGGTCGGACCGCCCTACTTCGGCCTGCTGTTCTTCGTGTTGATGGCACCGCTGGTGGCGCTGGTGCCGTTCGGACCGCTGACCCGCTGGCAGCGCGACCAGCCTTCGCGGGTGGTCGCGCTGCTGCTGCCGTGGCTGGGCGTCGCCCTGGGCCTGGGCGTGGCCGCGTACTTCACCGCGCCGCAGGGCGCATGGAAGACCGCGCTCGGCGTGGGCGGTGCGGCCTGGGTCGCACTGGGCACCCTGCGCTTCGTCTGGAGCCGCCTGCGCAACAGCGGGCGCATGACCGCCGAGATGTGGGGCATGACCCTGGCCCACCTGGGCATCGCCGTCTTCCTGGCCGGCGTGCTGCTGGTGGAGGCGCAGAACGTGCAGCGCGAAGTCGCGCTCAAGCCCGGCCAGTCGCTTCAGGTCGCCGGATACACCTTCGTGTTCCAGGGCGTGGACGAGAAACAGGGCCCGAATTACCTCTCCGACCGCGGCCACGTGCAGGTGCTGCGCGGCGGCCGTGAGCTGGCGCTGCTGCATCCCGAGAAGCGCTCCTACGCGAGCGGCGGCCAGGTCCTGACCGAAGCCGGCATCCTCCCGGGATTCACCGGCGATGTCTTCGTGGCCCTGGGCGAGGCGCTGGGCGACGACGCCTGGGCGGTGCGCGTCCACATCAAACCCTTCATCCGCTGGATCTGGGCGGGCGCCTTGCTGATGGCGCTGGGCGGCCTGGTCACCGCGGCCGACCGCCGCTTCCGCCGACTTCCGGAGGAGAAATCCACATGAACGCTCCGCAGAACACCCCCGCCAAGGCGCAGGGCCTGCCCGTCGTCGCCGTGGTGATCGGCGCGCTGTTCTTCATCGGCCTGGTCGGGCTGATGCTGTACGGCGTGGTGCGCTCGGGCGATGCCGACCGCGAGGTGCTGCCTTCGGCCCTGATCGGCAAGCCGGCCCCGGATTTCGTCCTGCCGATCCTGCACGACCCCACGGTGACCGTGGACGCGGCACGGCTGCGCGGCGCGCCCTACCTGCTCAATGTCTGGGGCAGCTGGTGCGCGGCCTGCCGCGACGAACACCCGGTGCTGACCAAGTTCGCCGAGAGCCGCCGCGTGCGCGTGGTCGGCTACAACTGGAAGGACGAGCCGGCCGATGCGCTGCGCTGGCTGGAACAGTTCGGCAATCCGTTCTTCGTCGTACTCGCCGACCAGGAGGGCCGCTACGCCCTGGACTGGGGCGTGGCCGGCGCGCCGGAGACCTTCCTCGTTGACGGCCAGGGGATCGTGCGCTGGAAATACACCGGCCCGCTGACCGACGAGGTCGTGGCCTCCCAGCTGCTGCCGGCGCTGGAACAGGTGGAGCAGGCGCGGTGATGGATCGCCTGCGCGCGCCCTTGCTTGCAATGTTGGTGGCGACGGCGCTGGGCATGGCCGTGGCGCATGCGCAGGTACAGCCGGCCGGCAGCGCCGCGCCGCTGCAGTTCAGCGACATCGCCGAGGAAACCCGCTTCCACGCGCTCACCGCCGAGCTGCGCTGCGTGATGTGCCAGAACCAGTCGCTGGCCGACTCCAATGCGCAGATCGCCCAGGACATGCGCCGCGAAGTGCTGGCGTTGATGCGCGAGGGAAAATCCGACGCGCAGGTCAAGCAGTTCCTGGTCGATCGCTACGGCGAGTTCGTGCTGTACCGGCCCGAGGTCGGCGCACACACCTGGCTGCTGTGGTTCGGACCGGGCCTGTTCCTGCTGGGCGGCGCCGCGGCCGTGACCTGGATCGTCCGCCGCCGCGCCAACGCAGCGCCAGCCGTGCGCAGCGACAAGGCGGACGACGCCCACAGGGCCGATCCCGATGAGGAGCAGGAATGGTGATCCCGACCACCGCGGTGTTCGCCGCGTTCGCAACCGCGATCACGCTCGCCGTGCTGATGTGGGTGCTGTGGCCGCTGCGCCGCCAGCGCATCGGGCCGTGGGTGGCCGTGGTGCTCGTACTGGGCGTGGGCGTGCTGGCGCTGTACCGGCTGACTGGCACGCCGGCCGCGCTGCAGGAGACCGCGCGCGCGGCGCCGGAAAGCCTGGAACAGGCGATCGCCCAGCTGCAGGCCGAACTGGAACGCAATCCGGCGCAACCGGAAGGCTGGGCCCTGCTCGCCCGCTCGCAGGCGGCGCTCGGCGATGCGGCCGGCGCGCGCCAGTCCTATGCCCGTGCCGTGGAGCTGGCGCCGGACGAACCGGCGCTGCTGATCGACGCGGCCGAATCGCGTGCCTTGGCCGATCCCCAGCGCCGCTTCGACGAACAGGCGGTGGAATGGCTGCAGAAGGCCATCGCCCTGCATCCCGGGCATCCGCGTGCGACCTGGTTCCTGGGCGTCTCCCAGCGCCAGTCGAAGCAGCCCGCCGAAGCGGCGAAGACCTGGGAGTCGCTGCTCGGCTCCGTTGACGCGGCCACCGCGCGCAGCCTGCGCGTGCAGATCGACGAGGCCCGCGCCGAAGCCGGCCTGGCACCGCTGCCTGCCGCGCCCGCCGCAACCGTTGCGCCGGCCACCGCCAATGCGCTGACGGTCAGGGTAGCGCTGGATCCGGATTTCGCCGCGCGCGTGCGCCTGCGCGGCGATGCCAGCGTGTTCGTCATCGCACGCGTGCCGGGCGGCCCGCCGATGCCGGTGGCGGTGGAACGCCACGCGCTGCAGGACCTGCCCCTGGAAGTGGTGCTCGACGACGGCGACAGCCCGATGCCGACCCAGACCCTGTCCACGTTGCAGGAGGTCGAGGTGTTCGCACGGCTGTCGGCCAGCGGCAGCGCTGACCGCGGCGACGGCGACCTGGAATCGGTGCCGGTGCGGGTGACGCTGCCGTCGACGGCGCCGGTGGAGCTGGTGATCGGCGCTCCAGCACCCTGAGCCGTCCGACGCCGTTCGTGGAGGCCCGCCCAGCCGCCTCCACTGCGTCCTCTGCCATGACCCGACGTCGCAGTCCGCCAGCACCTGCACGGGGAGTGACGCTCGCCTGCTGCCCTTGCCCGATTGCCTGCTTCGGAGAAGGTACGCAAGGCAGGCCCGCTCAAAGACGGTGTTGCGCCCGCGGCTGAAACGCAGCTTTCGCCGGGCGTTCGACAACACCGCCGGTCGATGCCGGTAAACTCCGGCCCCTATGGCTTCCGACCAGACCCACGAATTCATTCCGCCCGGCAGCCGCTTCCACGCGCTGCCCTCGCCGTTCCCGATGAAGCGAGGCGGCGCGCTGCACGGGGCCCGCGTCGCCTACGAGACCTGGGGCGCGCTGGACGCGCAACGCGGCAACGCGGTCCTGATCGTCACCGGGCTGTCGCCCGATGCGCATGCCGCCGCCAGCGCCGCCGATCCGCTGCCCGGCTGGTGGGAGGCCATGCTCGGCCCCGGCAAGCCGATCGACAGCGACCGCTGGTTCGTCATCTGCGTCAACTCACTCGGAAGCTGCAAGGGTTCCACCGGCCCGGCCTCGGTCGATCCTGCTACCGGCGCGCCGTACCGCCTGTCCTTCCCCGAGGTCTCGATCGAGGACATCGCCGATGCGGCGGCCGAAGTGGTGCGCGGGCTGGGCATCGAGCGGCTGGCGTGCGTGATCGGCAACTCGATGGGCGGGATGACCGCGCTGGCCCTGCTGTCGCGCCATCCGGGCATCGCCCGTTCGCACATCAATATTTCCGGCAGCGCCCGCGCGCTGCCGTTCTCGATCGCCGTGCGCTCGCTGCAGCGCGAGGCGATCCGGCTTGACCCGAACTGGAACCACGGCGACTACGACGACGCCACGTACCCAGAATCGGGCATGCGCATCGCGCGCAAGCTGGGCGTGATCACCTACCGTTCGGCGCTGGAGTGGGATGGCCGCTTCGGCCGCGTGCGCCTGGACGAGTCGCATGTGCTCGGCGATGGGGGTGGCGAGGACCCGTTCGGCCTGGAGTTCCAGGTGGAGAGCTACCTGGAAGGCCATGCGCGGCGCTTCGTGCGTCGCTTCGATCCCAACTGCTACCTGTACCTGAGCCGCTCGATGGACTGGTTCGACCTGGCCGAGCACGCCGGTGGCGATGTGCTGGCCGGACTGGCGAAGATCAGGGTCGAACGCGCCGTCGCCATCGGGGCCAGCACCGACATCCTGTTCCCGGTCCAGCAGCAGGAAGAAGTGGCCGAGGGCCTGGCCCGCGGTGGCGCGCAGGCGGAGTTCATCGGCATGGACTCGCCGCAGGGACACGATGCGTTCCTGGTCGATTTCGACCGCTTCGGCCCCGCGGTGCGCGGATTCCTCGACCGCCTCTGATACGGTTGCACGGGAAACATTCTGCTAACGGGCCGGGCGTTAACCTGCCGGCCAGACCCACCGGATCCCTCCCGTGCACTTCGCAGGCAAGGACAAGCTGATCGCCGCACTCGACGCGGCGGTCCGGCTCGAAGACGAAACCGCCATCACCGAGGCGCTGCGCGCGGCGCTGGTGGCGCTGTTCGCCGACCGCGAGGTCGGCCTGCCGCGCAGCGTGCTGCAGCCCATCGTCGATCACTACGCCCGGCGCGAACTGCATGTCAGCCCCGAACTGGGCTACAGCGTGATCGCCATGACCTGGGGGCCCGGCCAGGGCACGCGCATCCACGACCACGATGGCGCGTGGTGCGTGGAAGGCGTCTGGCACGGCCGGCTGGCGATCACCCAGTACGAGCCGCACGCGCGCGACGAGGAAGGCGGGCGCTGGCGCTTCACCCGCATGGGCGATATCGAGGCCGGCCCCGGTACCGCCGGCAGCCTGATCCCGCCGCACGAATACCATGCCATCCGCAATCCGAGCCCGGACGACATCGCTGTCTCGCTCCACGTCTACCAGCGCCCGCTGATGCGCTGCCACGTGTTCGTGCCCGACGCCGAGGACGATCCAGGCACCGACGGCTGGCTGCGCCGCGAGGAACGCCTGCTCGCCACCGACGCGGCCGGATAGCCGCCTTCCGGCGCGGCCGCTATACTGCGCGCCTTGCCGAAGTGGCGGAATGGTAGACGCAGCGGACTCAAAATCCGCCGGCCTTAAAACCGTGTGGGTTCGAGTCCCACCTTCGGCACCATAAGACAAAGGCCCGCCAGCGTGCGGGCCTTTTCTTTTCTGCCGTCACGTCGTGGTCGCGCCGGCGAATGCATCCTCGCTTCCGCCCTTACGCGGAGTCCGGAGATGAACGAGAGACCCGAACGACTGCTTGCCACGTCCGCCGACATCGAGCGGCTGGTGGGGCTGGTCAAGGCGCTGGACGACGAGGAACAGGTACGGCTGGTACTGGACGACGGCAGCCGCGTGGAAGGCGTGGTGGCCGCGCGTCCAAGCATGCAGTTCTTCCGCGAGGTGGATGGCCGCGAAGGCTCCAACGCGCTGCTGCGGCTGGAACCCTTGGCCGGCGATACCCGCCCCCATTACCTGTGGCTGGACCGCATCGTCGAAGTAACCCGGCTCGGCAGTTCCTGAGCCGGGCTGCACGCGGTACTCGGCATGCGTCAGGCCCTGCTGATCGTCGACATGATCAACCACTTCGACTTCCCGGGTGGCGCGGCGCTGCTGCGTGCCGCGTTGCCGGCGGCGAAACGCATCGCGGCACTGCGTCGGCGCTTTGCCGAAGCCGGTCACGCGGTGGACTACGTCAACGACAATTTCCTGGACTGGAAGGGCGGCTTCGCCGACCTGGTCGCCTGCTGCGGTCGCGACGGCATGCCGGGTGCCACGATCGTCGCACTGCTGGCACCGGGGCCTGACGACCGCTTCATGCTCAAGCCGCGGCATTCCGGCTTCCTGGATTCGCCGCTGGAACTGCTGCTGCACCAGCTGCACGTGCGCCGGGTCGCGGTGTGCGGGATCGCCGCCGATGCCTGCATCCTGGTCACCGCCCATGACGCGCACATGCGCGGCTTCGAGGTCCAGGTCCCGCGCGACTGTGTGGCGGCGCAGAGCATTCCGCGTCGAGATCGCGCACTGGCGGTGATGCGCGATGCGTTCGGGATCGATATCCGCGCATCGCGTGCGATCAGGTTGGCGCAGCGGTGACGGCCGCATCGCGGCCGTGCATTCAAGCGGTCGCTGCCTCGTAATGGCGCGACACCAGGCTGGCGATCAGTTCCTCGCACAGGGTTTCCAGCGCCATGATCCGGACCGTGCCATAGCGGGCCAGGCGGACCATGTGCTCGACATAGATCTCGCGTCCGTACTCGACGGTTTCGCGCATCGTCTTGGTGAAGCCGTGGGGGATGAATCCGCGGGTGCCGTCCTTGCTGCCACCCACGTAAAGGACAATGCTCATTCGGCCGTTCCTCTTCTTCTGTGTTGCCTTTCGGTCGATGCCGAGAAGTGTGCGCGACACGCCGTTAGGATCGCGTGCAACCGAAGTTAGAGGACGCATGTTTCCGCGCGCTGACGCGCGCATTTCGGTTCATGCGCAGATCAGGTGATGCAATCACCGCCGGGGTTTCGTTGCCGGCCACCAGCCATGGCCATGCATCGCGTAATGGTCGGCCGCGCGCTCGAACGGATTGCGCACCGAGATTCCGCCGCAGAGGAAGTACACCGGAACGAACAACGGCCCGAGCAGCATGTACTGGTACACGTGCGCGCGCTCATGGTCGCCCAGGCGCACCGACGGATGCGAACAGCGGCCGGCACGGTGTTCGTAGGTGACGCACGTGACGTCCAGGTCCTTGCCGGTGGCGAGGATCACGTTGCCCAGGGTCATCGCGCCGCCCGGGCCCCACGGCCAGCGCAGGAACACCAGCGCGCGATCGCGGCGGCTGAAGCGGAGCGAGGCTCCGACCGGCAGGCCGGCGATGCCGGCCAGCAGGCCGACCAGCGTCCAGGGCGACGCCCAGATCGCACCCAGGGCCAGCGCGAGCCCGCGCAGCCAGGCCGGCCACGCAGCGTGCTCGGGCGGAGGGGCGTTCAGTCCGCCTCGTTCGGGATCAGCAGCCACAGGATCAGGTAGACGAGCATGCCGGGGAACGCCGCCGACAGCAGCGAAGCGATCACGTAGAGGATGCGCAACCAGGTGGAGTTCCACCCGTAGCGATGCGCGATGCCGCCGATCACCCCGGCGATCATCCGGTCGTTCAGGGAACGGGACAGGCCGTGACTGGCGTTGCTGGCGTTCATGCGCTGGCTCCGTCGGGCGGGCACGAACAGTCTAGCGCGGTGGCGCGGACGTGCGCAGTTCGGCCAACTGCGCCGTGAACCACGGCGCCGCCTCGGCCTGCGCCTGTCCGGGACAGTCGACCCGGTAGGCACGTCCGCTGAAGCTGCTGCGGGTCGCCGCCTGTGCGATGAAGCTCTCCGCGTCGCCCGACATGCCGCGCTTGCGCGCCCAGTCGTACTTGCGCTGCAGGTGCGCCTGCGCGGCGGCCGCGTCGTACCAGCGGCCGTTGCGCTGGAAGCGGCAACTCGAGTCGCCCAGGCGGGCGATCAGCGCCCGGATTTCGGAGTCTGAGGCGGATTCCTGCGCCATGGACGGCGCCGGTAACGACGCCAGGGCCGCTAGGCAGACCAGCAGCGGGGCGAGCCCCGCTCTACGCACGACATGTTGCGAAGGCATGTCGGGGATATTCCGGCAAGGCGGAGCTTGCCGCGCTGCGCCCGCTTCCGGCCTGGCGCGTGCACGCCGCGCCGTCACGCTCAGGCACCCTGCCTCGCCGCCAGCCAGCGATGGATCGCCGCGGGTACTTCGCGCTGTGCCCGGCTGGAGACGTAGATGCCGATGTGGCCGCCCTTGAAGCCCAGTTCGGTGTAGTCGGCGGTACCGACCAGCCCGGCCAGCGCGCGCGAGGCGTCCGGCGGCACCAGGTGGTCCTGCTCGGCATAGATGTTGAGCACCGGCATGTCGACGAAACCCAGGTCCACCTTGTTCCCGCCGATGTTCGCGGTGCCCTGGACGAAGGCGTTGCCCTGGTAGAACTGCTTGATGAAGTCGCGGAACGCTTCGCCGGCCTGGTCGGGCGAGTCGAAGATCCATTTCTCCATGCGCAGGAAGTCCTCGACCGCCTTCGGGTTGTCGAGGATGTCGACCAGGCCCACGTACTTCTGCAGGTTCAGCCGGAACGGCTTGAGCATCAGGTAGCTGGCATTCATCAGGTCGGCAGGGACATTCCCCATCGCATCGACGAACAGGTCCACGTCCAGTTCGCGCACCCAGCTGGAGAGCATGTTGTCCGGGGTCTGGAAGTCGACCGGGGTCACCATCGTGACCAGGTTGCGCACCTTCTCCGGATGCAGCGACGCGTAGCACAGCGAGAACGAACCGCCCTGGCACACGCCGAGCAGGTTGACCGGCCCGCCGCGGGACTCGACCAGGTGGTCGATGGCGCCGTCGATGTAGCGGTTGATGTAGTCGTCCAGGGTCAGGTAACGATCCGACCGGTCCGGGTAGCCCCAGTCGATCACGTACACGTCCAGGCCCAGCGCGAGCAGCCCCTTCACCAGCGAGCGGTCGTGCTGCAGGTCGACCATGTACGGGCGGTTGACCAGTGCGTAGACGATCAGCAGCGGGGGCCCTTTCGCGGGCGTCTCGCCCACGAAGCGGTACAGCACGGTCTTGCCGTCGCGCCACACTTCCTCGCGCGCGGTGGCGCCGTACTCGACATCCTCGACCTGGCCGAGCACGCGCGCGCCATCGGCCAGGTGCTTCTGGAACTCCCAGGCTTCCTGCGCCAGGTCCAGCGGGTTGAACTGCAGCGGGCCCATCGATCCGGCTTTCATCGACCGCGTCCTCCCCGCTTGCCGCCCGGCTTGCGGCCGGGCTTGCGGCCGGTGGTGTCGATGGTGGCATCAGGCGCCGCCGCGGCCATGTTGCGGCTGACCCAGTCCTTCATCGACACGACCTTGGCCGTGGTCGGCGCGAGGTCGACGGACCTGGCCGGCGCGCGCGTCCCGCTGGCGGGGACCGTCTTTGCCTTGCGGCCGCTGGCCGCTGAAGCCTGGGGGGTACGCGCTGGCTTGCTCGCGACCTGTTTCGTGGTCGCGGTGGCCAGCCCTGCCCTGGGCGCGACCACGGCCTTGCGGCTGGAAGCCGACACCGGCGCGGCGGCCGCCGGCGTGCGCGTGACGGCTTTCGGCTTCATCCGCGTATCGTGCGCGGGAGGCGGCACGACCTTCGTCGCAGGGCGTGATGCCATGGATTTCGATTTCCCGATCGCGGCCTTGCCTGCGGTCTTCGCCGCAGCGGGCTTCGTCACTGCCGCCTTCACCGACGCAGTCGCGGCCGTGGCACGGGTGGCGCGACGCGGTGCCTTCTTGCGCACCGCTACGGCAGGCCGGGCCGCCGCGGTCCGCTTCGCCGCGCGCACCGTCTGGGTCTTCGGCTTGCCGGGCGTCTTCTTGCTGGCGCGCTTGCGCGACACCGCCTTCATCTTCTTCGGCACTGCCGGCGCCACCGCCGCCTCCGCGACTTCCGGCGAGGGCGCCGGGGCCACCGCCGCAGGGCGAGCCCTTGGCGCAGCCGGCGCCTGGCGCTGTGCCGTTGCGCCGCGCCGCGCCACGTGCAGTGCGCGCTCCAGGTCGGCGACCTTGCGGTGCAGCGCATCCACTTCGCCGCGTCCCGGCATGCCCAGCATCGAACCGAACTGTTCGACCTCGCGCTGCAGGCCCAGCCGCAGCCGCATCAGCGCGTTGGTCATCCCGGCGTAGGCGTGGCGATACTCGTCCGACAGCGCGATCTCGGCCCAGGCCTCCTCGGCCGCGTCGATCCACAGGTCGAACAACGCGCGCGCCGATTCCAGGCGCTTGCCCGGCGCATCGCGCTCTCCGAGCATCCGTTCGAAGCGCTCGTAGGCACCTTGCGTCGCCTGCGCGAGCACGGCATTGAAGGCCTCGTTGCGCTGCTCCCATTCCTGCCAGGCCAGCGCCAGGGCCTGCAGCCGTTCCTGGTGTTCGCGGGCCGGACCAAAGGCCGGACGTTGCAGCCACTCGGCACCCTGCTGGCGCAGCGGCCGCAACAGCATGTCCAGCATCGGGCGCATCTGCTCCAGCCATTCACCGCCGGAGAGGTTGCCGTGCATCGAACGCAGCAGGCCGGCGAAGGGATCTCCCCCCTGCCCGCCCAGCATCTCGCGCCAGGCGCGGGCGACATCGGACGCATTGCCGCCGCCACTGAAGTCGGCAGCCAGGCGCTGCATGCGCTGGTACCAGTCGTAGGTGCCGGTCCCCATGCCCATGCCGCCCAGGCCCGGTGGCAGGCCACCCAGGCCGCCGAGCCCGCCCAGGCCACCGAGGCCACCGAGGCCACCGCCCAGACCAAAACCGTCGGTCATCCCGCCGCGACCGAGCAGCTCGTTCCAGGTATTCCAGTACTGCCGCGCCAGCGATTCGAAGTCGCCCGGAAACTGCGCGAAGGGTGCGTTGGCCATGAATCCTCCCGTACGTGAAGGATTCTAGCGCCGTCCGGTGACAGCGGCGCGCCTGCCGTTCAGGGCTTGGGGATGCGCAGGGTCTTGCTGATCATCATCGAGCCGGATACCGCGAACAGCAGCACCAGCGGATGCAGGCGCCACGGACCCAGCTGCCAGTAACCCCACCACAGGTCCTCGCCGATCCGGCCCAGCGCGGCGGCGATGGCCATCAGCACGACCAGGACCAGGCTGGTCGGGATCGGCGTGCCCTCGAAATACTTCACCTTGTCCTCGCCTTCGGAGAGCTGTTCGGCGGTGACGTTGTAGCGGGCCAGGCGGCTGACGCCGCAGCACACGAACCACGACAGCACCAGCCAGTCCCAGCCGCCCTGCATGCCGCACGCGTAGGCCAGTGCCGCCGGGGCGACGCCGAAGGAGATCACGTCGGCCAGCGAGTCCAGCTCACGGCCCAGGGTCGAGGACGACTTGCGCCAGCGCGCGATGCGGCCGTCCAGTGCGTCGAAGATGAAAGCCAGCGGGATCAGCGCCATGCCCAGCAGCAGGTCGCCGACCCGGCCCTCCTGCAGGAAGCGCATCGCGGCGAAGATCGCGCCGGTGCCGCAGAACGCATTGGCCAGGGTGAACCAGTCGGCCAGATGGAAGTCGCGCAGCATCGAGAAGTGGCGGGCCATGCGTAAGGTCGCAGTCAGGGATGCGGCCAGCATAACCGCGACCGGCGTATGGGCCGCGTGGCGACGGGGGGTGCCACCTGGACTGCGCGGCGCCGCTGGGGAATGCCCCCCGAGCGGCAGCGGCTCCCGCCAGCCTGGCGAGGCGCATTTCTGTAGGAGCGGGCATGACCGCGACACCGGGGGCGTCGAAACCACGGAGGCGCGACCTGGGCCACCGGCGTCGGTGTCGCGGTCATGCCCGCTCCTACAGGGGAGTCTGTCGGCGGCGGCTTACGGCATCGGCAGCTGCGCCGCGTCCACCGCGCCCGCGCCACGGCCGCGGGCCTGGATCACCGCATCCGCCGGCAACGCGCCCTGCCCGTCCAGGTGCGCGCTCACCCGGTCCAGCGCGGCGTACATGTAGGGCAGCATCGGCGCGTAGCGCGCGCCGTAGGCCGGCAGCGCAAGGAAGGCGTCGAAGTGCTCGCCGTTGCGCACCTGCCAGTAGCCCACCTGCGTGCGACCGGCCTCGCGCGCGGCGGCCACGTAAGGCGCGCTGGTGAACACCGGCGGCACCAGTCCGTCGTCGGTACCGTGCACGACCAGCACCGGCAGGCCGGCGCGCGGCATCGACGCACGCGTGGCGGCGATGCCCGCGCGCACGCCGTTGGCGGGCTCGCCCTTCCCGGTGTAGAGGTCACGCAGGCACTGCGCGCCGGCCAAGGTGAAATCCGGTGGCGCAAGTTTCGCGTCGAGGATGCCGACCCCATTGCCCGGCGGGATGCCGGCCGCATCGGACCACCACGTGCCACGTTCGGCCGCGGTCGCCGAGCGTGGACTGAAGTCCGGGTTCTGCGCCGCGAAGGCGAAACCGCACGGATGCGCGCCGATGCCGTGGCGGCCGTACGCCGAGGCGTAGGTGACGGCGACCGAGCGCCACAGGTCGAAGCCCACGCTGAGCGCGCCCGCCTGCAAGGCCTCGTCGGTCCAGCCCGTCGCACGCATGCGTTCGTAGGCCGAGCGCGCCTGCGCGATGCTGTCGGCACCTTCGATGAGGCCACCGGCCTGCAGCGTGGCGCACCGCAGCTTCCACAGCGGTTCGACCTGGGCACGCAGCGGCGGCTGCGGCAGCGCATCGGCCGGCAGGTGCAGCAGCGCGCAGGGCATCAGCAGTGCGGCTTCGGTGCCGAAGTCGTACAGCGGCCGGCCGCCGTGGCCTTCGACGAACACGTTCGGCTCGCCGGCCACGACCGCGTCCAGCCAGTCGCCCTCCAGTTCGGCCGCGCGCAGCACCGCGCCGCCGCCGTTGGAAATGCCGACCGCGATGACGCGGGTGTTGTCGAAGGTGAACGGTGCCGACTGCGGGAACGCCTGGCCGAGCGCCGACAGCGCGAATTCCGCCGCCTGCTTCACGTGCCGGCCCCAGTCGGCCTCCGGGTTGTCCTGCGAATGGGCGTGCTTGAACGCCACGCCCGTTGCGCCGGCCGGAATCTCCGGTACGAACGCCAGGTCGGTGGCTTCGCCGATCCGCCCGGGCGTGCCATCCAGGCGCACGCCGATGCCGGCGTCCAGGTCGACGTAGTCGCTGCCGGCGCCCTTGTCGGTGTAGGCCACCGCGCAGCCCTTCGGCAAAGCCCACGGGCCGGCCACGGCGATCGCGCCGTAGACGCCGCGCGAGCCCGAGGCCGGCGCGACCACCACGCAGCGTCGCTTCTGGTCGAAGTCGTCCGGCACCTGCACCAGCACGCGGTGCGGCTGCTTCGCACCGGGCACCGTGGCCAGCGCCGAGTACTCGCGCCCCGGAACCGCGACGACGCTGCCGTACACCGTGCCGTAGCCGCCGGTGGGCGACAGGTCGGCGATGCCCCGCCAGTTGCTCCAGATCGCGCGCCGGCGCAGCTCCGCCGCATCCGGGTTGGCGGCATCGGCGAAGGCCGGGGGTGCCATCGCGCGAAGGCCATCCAGGCCCAGGCCGGCGGTCAGCAGGTCATCGCTGCCGCGGTGCTCGGTGACGCGCTGCGGTTGGATCATGGCGGACGGCTCGTATCCGGTGCGTTCGCGATTCGGGGTACCCGCGCAGGCGCCGAGCAGGCCGGCACCCAACAGGCAAACAGCGGGCAGGAGCAACGGGAACTTCAGTCGGTGCATGTCAGGACGGGGCATGGCCTGGGCCGGCATGAGGGATGCTCGCACGCTACCGGCGCCGGCCGCGCAGCGTCATCGTACTTTGGTACCACGCCCGTGCCGGCATGGCTTGATAAGCTGGCCGAAGGCGACTTGCAGAGACCCGGACCCCCATGCGCAGCATCCTCATCACCGGCGCGGCCAGCGGCATCGGTGCCGGCATCGCCCATGCACTGGCCAAGGCCGGCGACCACGTCATCGTCAGCGACCTGTCGCTGGAGGGCGCCGAAGCGGTCGCCACCGACATCCGCGGCCAGGGCGGTTCGGCCGAAGCGGTCGCGCTGGACGTGACTTCCGACGACAGCGTCGCCGCCGCGCTGGCCGCGATCTCGCGCCCGGTCGACGTGCTGGTCAACAACGCAGGCCTGCAGCACGTCTCGCCGCTGGAAGACTTCCCGCTGGCCAAGTGGGACTTCCTGGTCCAGGTGATGCTGGTCGGCGTGGCGCGACTGACCCGCGCGGTGCTGCCGGGCATGCGCGAGCGCGGCTTCGGTCGGATCATCAACATCGGCAGCATCCACGCGCTGGTCGCCAGTCCGTACAAGAGCGCCTACGTGGCCGCCAAGCATGGCCTGGTCGGATTCTCCAAGGTGGTCGCGCTGGAGACCGCCGACACCGACATCACCATCAACACGATCTGCCCGAGCTACGTGAAAACCCCGCTGGTCGACAGGCAGATCGCCGACCAGGCGCGCACCCGCGGCATCTCCGAGGCCGACGTGGTCAGCCAGGTCATGCTCAAGCCGATGCCCAAGGGCGTGTTCATCGAAATGGATGAACTCGCCGGCACCACCGCCTTCCTGGCCTCCTCCGCAGCGCGCAACATGACCGGGCAGACCCTGGTCCTGGATGGCGGCTGGACCGTGCAGTAACCCGACGCCGGCGCCGCCTCCATGCCGACCCTGCTGATCGCCGACGACCATCCGCTGTTCCGCGCCGCCCTGCGCGGTGCGGCCGCCGATGCCGTGGCCCAGCTCGACGTGCTCGAGGCCGAATCGCTGGACGGCGTGCTCGCGGCCCTGGACGCGTGCGCCGATGTCGACCTGGTCCTGCTCGACCTGCACATGCCGGGCAACCACGGCCTGGCCGGACTGGCCGCGATCCGCGCGCAGTTCCCCGCGGTAGCAGTGGTGGTGGTCTCGGCCAACGACGATCCGCGCGTGGTCCGCCGCGCGCTCGACCATGGCGCCGCCGGCTACCTGCCCAAGAGTTCGGGCCTGGACGAACTGCGCGAAGCGATCCGCCAAGTGCTGGCCTGCGAACAATGGCTGCCAGCCTCGCTGCGCGCGTCGGTATCGCGCGCCCAGTCCTCGCACCAGGACACCGAGCTGGCCGCGCGCCTGGCCAGCCTGTCGCCGCAGCAGTTCCGCGTGCTCAGCCTGGTCGCGCAGGGACTGCTCAACAAGCAGATCGCCGACCGCCTGGACGTGCAGGAACGCACGGTCAAGGCGCACCTGTCGGCGATCTTCGAGCGGCTGGGCGTGCGCAACCGCACCCAGGCCGGCGTGGTCCTGCGCGAGCTGGAACTGAGCGACCCGAGCCGCGTGCTCGCGAACTGAGTAGCCCGTGGAACCTCGACGACGCGGCGCCGACGCCATTCGCTGCGGGTCGAGACGCTGGTCATTTCTTCGCCACCCCTCTTGACTCGCCCGCCACGCAAGGCGCGCTGACGGTTATCCACATGGTTGCCGGCGAACCATCCACAACAGGTGTGGAGAACACGGACACCGGTCCGACACCGGCTGGTCAAAAATTCGCCACACATCTTGACAGCGTTGCCGCGCAAGCCGGCGCCGTGGTTATCCACATCCCTTTCCACGAACTGTCCACACCCGGTGTGGACAAGCGCCCGGGTCGTGGAACATTCCGCGAACGCGTGCGCCGGCGCGGCCGCGGCGTCAGATCCGCGACCAGTTCCAGGACTGCATCCGGCCGTCCCGGTAAGGCATCACCCCGTGGAAGGCGCGCGGGTCGGCGTCGAAGACCAGCGGCAAAAACTGCCGGTCGCCATCCCACAGCGGCAGCTCGAGGATCCGGTCGGCCTCGACCCATTCCAGCGTGCCCTCCGGGTTGCGCTCCAGCGGCGTGCCGCTGAAGGCGTCGATGACGAAGATGAAGCCGAGCCAGTCCTCGCCGTTCTTGCCGAAGCCCGGCCAGCTGATCGTGCCGCGCAGCTGCATCGATTCGCACTCGATCCCGGCTTCCTCGCGGATCTCGCGGCGCATGCAGGCGACCACGTCCTCGTCGCGTTCGATCTTGCCGCCCAGGCCGTTGTACTTGCCCAGGTGCAGGTCGCCCGGCCGCGCGTTGCGATGGATCATCAGCACCCGCTTGCGATCGGGCGACAGCACGTAGCCAAGGGTGGCGACGATGGGGGTGTAAGGCATGGACGTTTCCACGAGCCGACAGGATGGCCCATTGTAGGAGCGGGCATGACCGCGACACCGTGGACGTCGGAACTACGAGGGCCTCGCCCGTGCTGGCGGCCAAGACATCGGAATCAGGACGCCGCCGCCACTCCAGCGGCGCCGGTGTCGCGGGCATGCCCGCGCCTACAGGCGGGTGGCCGCCAGCATGCGGTCGAGCACCGACTTCAACGCCAGCGGCCGGACCGGCTTGGCCAGCAGGGTCAGTTCGGCGTCCTGCACCGCCGTGCGCGTGGCCTCGCTGGCATCGGCCGAAAGGATCAGGCACGGCGTGGCGTCGCCGCCGGCGCGCAGGCGCGCGGCCAGCATCACGCCGGTATCGCCATGGTCGAGGTGGTAGTCGAACAGCCACAGGTCGGCCGGTCGCGCAGCCAGCGCCATCGCGGCCGCATCGCCATCGGCCGCGGTCGCCACCTCGCATCCCCACCCCGCCAGCAACTGCGCGAGCGCTGCGAGCGCATCGGCATCGTTGTCCACCAGCAGGATCCTGCGACCGGCCAATCCACGCGACGGGCCACCCGGAGCCGCACGCCCGGCCACCGCCTGGGGCGGTAGCACCCGCTCCAGCGCGACCGCGAACACCGCGCCGTGCCCCTCGCGGCTGCGCAGCGTCAGAGGCGCCTGCAGCAGGCGCGCGATGCGGTCGGCGATCGAAAGACCCAGGCCCAGGCCCTGCCCCGGTGCATCCTCGCCACGACGGAACTCCTCGAAGATCGCCTCGCGTGCCGCCTCCGGAATGCCGGGGCCGGTGTCGTGCACTTCGACGCAGATGCGCCCGCCCCGCCGCCGCACGCCGATGACGATCCGGCCGCTCGCGGTGTAGCGCACCGCGTTGGCGAGGAAGTTCTGCAGCACCCGCCGCAACAGCTGCGGATCGCTGTGGATCCAGACCGCGTTGGGACGGTAGCGGAAGCGCAGGCCGCGTTCCCCGGCCAGCGCGCGGAACTGTTCGGCCAGCGGCGCCAGCACCTCGTCCAGCGGAAAGGCGCGCGGCGCCGGAACCAGGCCACCGGCTTCCAGCCGCGACATGTCCAGCAATCCGGTCAGCAGGTCGGTGGTGGAATCCAGCGCGCCGCCGAGCTGGCGCAGGGTCTCGCGTGGCGGCGGTACGCCCGCACCCGCCGGTGCCGTGGCCAGCTGCTGCGACAGCGAATCGACGAACAGCTGCGCCGCATGCAGCGGCTGCAAGAGGTCGTGGCCGATCGCGGCCAGGAAGCGGCTCTTGGCGTCGTTGGCGTGCTCGGCTTCCTGCTTGGCGGTCTCGAGCAAGGCGGTGCGCTCGACCACGCGCTGTTCGAGCGTCTCGTTGGCGCGGATCAGTCCCTGCTCGGCGTCGCGGAACGCAGTGACATCGGTGAACGTGGCCACGAAGCCGCCACCGGGCATCGGGTTGCCGCGGATCTCGACGATGCCGCCATCGGGGAACACGCGCTCGGTCAGGTGCGGGTTGCCACTGCGCATGAAGGCCAGGCGTCGATCGATCGCCCTTGCCAGGAATCGCTCGTCGGCCTGCCCGGAGTCCATGCGCTGCAGCGACCAGCGGGTCAGGTCGGCGATCGGCCGGCCCACCTGCAGCAGTTCCTCCGGGAAGCCGAACAGTTCGGCATAGCGGCGGTTCCAGGCGACCAGCCGCTGCTCGCGGTCGATCACGCTGATGCCCTGGCTCATGTTCTGCAACGCCGCCTGCAGCACCTGCTGGTTGAAGCGCAGGTCCTGCGAGGCCTCGCCCACGATCGCCGCCACCGTCTCCAGGTCGGCGCTCTCGCGCCGCGCCGCATCCAGCAGCAGGCGCGCGGAGGCGGCACCCAGCACCGCCGACAGTTCGCGCTCGACCTGGGCCTCGATCACCGCCGGCACCGGGCCAGTGCGCGGCGCCTGCGCCAGCAGCTCCACCACCTTCTCGCCGGGCAGGAAGCGGCGGCCTGCATCGCGCAATGCATCGGCGCCCAGGTTGCGGCTGGCGCGCCGGGGCGCGTCGCGCCGCCAGGCCATCGCCAGCAGGGTCACCGCGGTGCCCATGAACAGACTGGCGCCCACCGCGCGACCCAGCGGACTCCAGCCGGTCAGTCCGAACAGGCCGTTCGGCGCGAGCCAGCGCTGTCCGGCCGGCCCGTGTTCGAGCCATCGCGCGTCGAGGCCGCCGGCCGCCGCCAGGGTCGGCGCGAGCAGCACCCACGCCCAGGTGGCGAACGCGGCGACGACCCCCAGGATCGCCGCGCGCGGCGGTGTCTGTGGCCGGAACACCGCGAAGGCCAGCACCGGCGCCAGCGTGGCCAGTGCCGAGAACGACAGCGCGCCGACGTCGGCCAGCGCCTCGCTGCCCGCAACCAGGCGGCTGTACGCCCACGCCAGCAGCATGATCGCGGCGATGCCGGCGCGGCGCAGGCGCAGCAGGTCGCCGCGGCGGTCGCCGCCATCCCCGCGCGCCCATGCGCCGCGCAGCAGGCCCGGCGCGAACCAGTGATTGCCGATCATCAGGCTCAGGGTCAGCGTGCTGACCACGACCATGCCGGTGGCCGCGCTGAGTCCACCAAGGAAGGCGAACAGGGCCACGCCTTCGTGCCCCTGCGAGAACGGCAAAGCCAGCGCATACATGTCCGAGGGCACGTCGTCACCCAGCCAGGCGCGACCGGCGTGGGCCAGCGGCAGGGTCGGCAACGCGATCAGCAGCAGGTACAGCGGGAACAGCCAGCGCGCGGTGCGCACGTCGCGTTCGTCGCGGCACTCGACCACGCCGACGTGGAACTGGTGCGGCAGGATGAACATCGCCAGCGCGCCGAGCAGGACCAGTGGCAGGAAGCCGCCGGCAGGCGACGCCACTGGCGGCGGCGGCACCTCCGTCGCCGGCAGGGGATCCAGTCCGAACCAGACGAACGCGCCCAGCGCGAGCATCGCGGCGAGCTTGAACAGCGACTCGAACGCCATCGCCAGCACCAGGCCGCGGTTGTGTTCGGCCGCGCTGGCCCGGCGCGTGCCGAACAGCATCGCGAACAGGGCCATGGCCAATGCCACGTAGAGCGCGCCATCGCGCCAGAACGGGCCGCCTTCGGCCGCGCTGCGGGTCAGCGTGGCGAAGCTCATCGTCACCGCCTTCAGCTGCAAGGCGATGTACGGGATCAGGCCCAGCGCGGCGACCGCGGTGACGGTGGCGGCAAGCCACGCGTCCTTGCCCAGCCGCGTCGCGATCAGGTCGGCCAGCGAGGTGGCATTGGTCTCGCGCGCCAGCCGCACCAGCCGCATCATGAAGGACATCGCCAGCGCGTAGAACAGGATCGCGCCGACGAAGGTCGGCGGCAGCGGCCAGCCGTAGCGCGCGGCCTGGGTGACGGTGCCGTAGAACGTCCAACTGGTGCAGTGCACGGCCAGCGACAGCGCGTACACGTGGTGCCAGCGCCTCGCGAACAGGGTCGGATGCCGCTCGCCGTACAACGCGGTGCCGAACATGAGCGCCAGCCAGGCCAGTCCGGCCACGGCCACCAGCCCCAGGCTCAGCATCGCGCCTCAGCTTCCGAATGCACCGGTTTCCCCGTCAAAAAACTCCTGCGCCAAGCATAACGCGACGGCGGCGGGCCGAAGCCCGCCGCCGTGCCCTCCCGCGGAGAGGGGACGCCGCGGTCAGAAGTCGTAACGCGCCATCAGGCTGTACTGGCGCGGCGGACCGTAGAAGCCGGTCAGCACGCCGTAGGCGGCGATGTTGTAACCGGTGGTCCGGTACTCCTCGTCGGCCAGGTTGGTGCCCTGCAGCGACAGCGTCCAGGCGTCGTTGACGTTCCAGATCACGCCCGCGTTGACCAGACCATAGCCGTCCTGCTTGATCGCCGGACTCAGGTCGGTGGTCGGCCACACTTCGCTCTGGTAGGCGTAGGTCAGGCGCGCCGACAGGTTGCCGCCATTGTCCAGCGCGGTGCGCCACTCGGCGTTCAGCGCACCGGAAAACTCCGGGGCGTTGGTGAAGTGCTGGGTGTCGGCGATGTTGACCCCGCCGCTCATGAACTCGTCGTACTCGGCATCCAGCCAGGCCAGGTTGCCGCTGATCAGCCAGTGCTCGGTCGGCAGGAACTGGTACTCCACTTCCACGCCCTGCACGGTGCCCTTGCCGGCGTTGGTGAAGTCGCCGAAGAAGCTCTGGCTGCCGTTGGGCAGGGTGTACGAGGTGAACACCGACAGCTGGATGTCCTCGTACGTGTTGTGGAAGTAGGCCAGGTTCAGGAACATCCGCTGGTCCAGGAACGACATCTTGCTGCCGATCTCGTAGCTGTCGACCTGCTCGTCCTGGAACGGCTCGCCCGAACGCGGCACCGCGGTGGTGTTGGCGCGGATGTTGTAGCCGCCTGACTTGAAGCCACGGCTGAAGGACAGGTAGCCCATGATCTCCGGCGTGAACTGGTAGTCCAGCGAGGCCTTGGGCGAGAAGTTCTGGAAGTTGACCGTCTTGTCGAAGTTGGCGGCCGTACCCCACGAGGTCGTGTACTGCGGCGTGGTGTAGAAGCGGTTGAGCGCGACCGCATGCTTGTCTTCGTCGGTGTAGCGCGCGCCGACGTCGAGCTTCAGCTGCTCGGTCAGGTCGAAGGTCCAGTCGGCATACACAGCAATACTGCGGGTGTTGACGTAGCCCTGGGTGTCGCCGAACAGCGGGTTGGTCAGCGAGGTCGCCAGCGCCGGGTTCCAGAAGTAGTTCAGCACCTGGCCACCGGCGTCGCCGTTGAAGTGGTACAGGCCCATCACGCCGCGGGCGCGGCCGCCGGCGTCGAAGTTGGCCTGCAGCTCGTTGCTGACCTGGCGGTCGTTGTAGTACGCCTCGACGTCCACCAGCTTCAGCGGGGTGGTGTCGAAGTCGATCATGGTGTGGGTATCGGACTCGCGCAGCGCGGTGACGTACTTGAGCGCCCAGTCCGGGGTCAGGCGCCAGTTCACCGCCATCGAGGCACCCTTCATCGTGGTGTCGTTGACGTTGCCCATGCCGCTGCGGATGTCGTAACGGTCGTCCAGCGGCGGGTACGCCGGCGCCAGCGGATTGGCCGCCAGCATCTTGGCGCCACGCACGCCGGACTGGTCGTCCATCCAGTCCAGCGAGAACTGCACGTCGAAGTCTTCGCTGGCGAATGCGCCGAACTGGGCGCGCACCGCGTTGATCTCCTTGTCGCTGACCGGCTGGCCGTTGCTCAGGTTCTCGCCGAAGCCGTCGCGGTTCATGCTGGCCATGGCGATGCGGCCGCGCAGCACGCCGTCGCCGATCGAACCGCCGATGCCGGCCTTGGTGTCGAGCTGGCTGTAATTGCCCACGGTGACCGAGGCGAAGCCCGAGGTCTCCTCGCGCAGCCCGCGCGAGACGTACTTGATCGCACCGCCAATGGTGTTCTTGCCGTACAGCGTGCCCTGCGGCCCGCGCAGCACCTCGATCCGCTCGACGTCGAACACGTCCAGCAGGGCGCCCTGCGGGCGGGCGATATAGACGTCGTCCAGGTAGATGCCCACGCCGGGATCGACGCCCCACAGCGGGTCGGCCTGGCCGATGCCGCGGATGTAGGCGGTGACCGTGCTGGTCGAGCCGCGTGCAGCGTAGATGGTCAGGTTCGGCACCTGCGCGTCCAGGTCGCCGAGGTCCTTGATGTTGAGCGTGTCGAGCGTCTCGGGGGTGAATGCGGTCACCGCCACCGGCACGTCCTGCAGGGTTTCCTCGCGCTTGCGCGCGGTCACGGTCACGGTGTCGAGCTGCACCGCCCGGGTCTGTGGCTGCACGGCTTCCGCGGCTTCCTGCGACAACGCCGGCAGTGCCGGCGACACCAGCACGCAACCGATCGCCAGGCTCAGATATTTGCGCTTCATCAGTCCCCTCCTCCCAGGTACACGATGTTCCGGCAGGCACATGCCGCCGATGCTGCGCATCCTGCGGGAAGCTGCGCGGGAGCGGCATCGTCCGTTGGTACAGTGGGCCGCGCCCGGGCCGCTGCGGATACTGCCCCGCATCCGCCATGGGAGGCGGGCGGGGTGGGCGATGTCGTTGTTGATCGTGCTGGCGGCGCTGGCGTTCCTGATGGTGGTCGCCTACCGCGGCTACAGCGTGATCCTGTTCGCCCCCATCGCGGCGATGGGCGCGGTGCTGTTCACCGATCCGTCGCTGGTCGCGCCGATGTTCACCGGCCTGTTCATGGAGAAGATGGTCGGCTTCCTGAAGCTGTACTTCCCCGTGTTCCTGCTGGGCGCGGTGTTCGGCAAGCTGATCGAGATGTCGGGCTTCTCCAAGTCGATCGTGGCCGCGACGATCAAGCTGGTCGGCGCGCAGCGGGCGATGCTGTCGATCGTCCTGGTCTGTGCGCTGCTCACCTACGGCGGCGTGTCGCTGTTCGTGGTGGTGTTCGCGGTGTACCCGTTCGCGGCCGAACTGTTCCGCCAGAACGACATCCCCAAGCGCCTCATCCCGGGCACGATCGCGCTGGGTGCGTTCACCTTCACCATGGACGCGCTGCCGGGCACGCCGCAGATCCAGAACATCATCCCGACCGCGTTCTTCGGCACCACCGCCTGGGCGGCGCCGGTGCTGGGCACGCTCGGCGGCGTGTTCATCCTGGTCCTGGGCATGGTCTACCTGGAATGGCGCCGGCGCGTGGCCGTGCGCAACGGCGATGGCTATGCCAGCGGCGTGGAGCTGCGCAACGAACCGGAGCCGTTCCGCGGCGACCGCCTCGCCCATCCCTTCATCGCCGTGCTGCCACTGCTGCTGGTCGGCGTGGCCAATTTCCTGCTCACCCGCTGGATCCCGCAGTGGTACGGCACCTCGCACGAATTCGTGCCCTCGGTGATCGGCACCCCGGCGCCGGTCGTGCAGGAAGTGGCCAAGATCGCGGCGATCTGGGCGGTCCAGGGCGCGCTGCTGGTCGGCATCCT
This sequence comes from Pseudoxanthomonas daejeonensis, assembly GCF_010093205.1. GTDB lineage: Bacteria > Pseudomonadota > Gammaproteobacteria > Xanthomonadales > Xanthomonadaceae > Pseudoxanthomonas > Pseudoxanthomonas daejeonensis. Next base: position 9,915 of record NZ_PDWN01000012.1, on the reverse strand, counting down.
CACGGTGCTGGCCTTTGCCTGGAAGCCGATCGCGGCCAGCTTCGCCGAGGGCACCAAGACAGCGGTCAACGGCGCGATGCTGGCCTCGATGAACACCGCCTCCGAGTACGGCTTCGGCGCGGTCATCGCCGCCCTGCCCGGCTTCCTGGTGGTGGCCGACGCGCTCGGCGCGATCCCCAACCCGCTGGTCAACCAGGCCGTGTCGATCACCGTGCTGGCCGGCATCACCGGTTCGGCCTCGGGCGGCCTGAGCATCGCGCTGGCGGCGATGGGCGACACCTTCATCGCCAACGCGCAGGCCTACGGCATCCCGATGGACGTGCTGCACCGCGTGGCGTCGATGGCTTCCGGCGGCATGGACACCCTGCCGCACAACGGCGCGGTAATCACCCTGCTCGCGGTGACCGGCCTGACCCACCGCCAGTCCTACAAGGACATCTTCGCCATCACCATCATCAAGACGCTGGCGGTGTTCTTCATCATCGCGGTGTTCTACGCGACCGGCTGGGTGTAAGCGCAAGCGCACCGTCGACGCCTTCACGGCACCCGCCACCGGCGGGTGTACGGTCTGCGCACCGACGACAGGGCACCATCGCAATCCATGCCTGTGCGGCATCGTCCAGGCAGTCGTCCCCGGCGACGCGAGGACCCACCGATGCGGACCTTCACACTCCAACTGGCCGGCCTTGCCGCCGGCATGGCCATTGCCGTTCCTGCGTCCCCGGCCGACCACGCCACGCTTTCCGCGCGCGAGTCCGATCCCAGGGTGATGGGCTGGATGGAGGGCTTTCCGCCACCTGCCGACCGGATCATCACCCAGCCCGATTCGAACTATTTCAGTTTTCCCAAGCTGCGCTGGTCGGTCTGCCACATGCGCGAACTGCTGCCCACCGAAGAGGTCAGCCGCGGCCTTGGTGCGCCGGCTCCCCTGCGCTACCTGCCTGATCCCGAACGCGAGCGCGCCAGCATCGACGCCCTGCGTTTCACCCCGCTCGGTGGCGGCGCACCCATGACCTGGGCCGAATCGCTCGAAGCCAACTACACCGACGGCATCTTGATCCTGCACGACGGCCAGGTCGTCTACGAACGCTACTTCGGTTGCCTGGCCGAGGACGGGAAACACGCCGCGATGTCGATGACCAAGTCCCTCACCGGGCTGCTGGCGGAGATCCTCGTCGCGGAAGGCAGCCTCGACGACACCGCGCTGGTCTCCAGCATCGTTCCCGAGATCCGGGGCAGCGCCTTCGCCGACGCCACCGTCCGCCAGGTCATGGACATGACCACCGGCCTCCACTACTCGGAGGACTATGCCGACCCGAACGCCGACATCTGGGTCTATTCGGCCGCCGCCAGCCCGCTGCCCAAGCCGGAAAACTACACCGGGCCGGTCGGCTACTTCGAATACCTGCAGCAGGTGAGGCCGGAGGGCCGCCATGGCGAGGCATTCCATTACAAGACGGTCAACGCCGACATGCTCGGCTGGATCGTCTCGCGCGTAACCGGCAAGGCGGTCACCGAGCTGGCGTCCGAGCGCCTGTGGCGGCCGATGGGTGCCGAGCAGGACGCATACATCCAGGTCGACGGCAAGGGCGTGCCGTTTGCCGGCGGCGGCCTCAGCGCTGGCTTGCGCGACCTGGGAAGGCTGGGGCAACTGCTGCTCGACGAAGGCGTCATCGATGGCCGGCGGCTGTTCCCGGCCGAGGTCACGCGCAGCATCCGTCGCGGCGGCGACCCGGCCAAGTTCGGCGATGCCTACCCTGCGCTACGCGGCGGCAGCTACACCAGCATGTGGTGGGTGTACCCGGGTGACCACGGAGTGTTCGCCGCCCGCGGCGTGCATGGCCAGACCATCTACGTCGATCCGGCCGCACGCATGGTCATCGTGCGCTTCGCCTCGTTCCCGAAACCGCAGAATCCGTTGATCGATCCGACCACCCTGCCGGCATTCGAAGCGGTAGCGAACCATCTGATGGCGAAGTGATCGCGGAAGCCGCGCTCAATGCGCGCCGCGCGCCGATATCGCAGCCGGCATCGGAGCCTTGGCCAGCGCCGGTGAGGTCGTGCTGCCGCAATCGCCGCTGAGCAGCCGCGAACGCTGCAGCCAGTCCTGGTCGGGATAGTAGGCGAAGACGAAGGTGCCATCGCGGATCGAGTCGATCAGCTGTCGCGCCACCGCCGGACGCACCGCCGGGCAACCCAGGCTGCGGCCGAGGCGGCCCTGCAACCTGGCCGCGGCCGGATTCACGTAGGGCGCCCCGTGGATGACGATGGCGCGGTCGCGCGCGCGGTCGTTGAAGCCCGGCTCCAGGCCGCGCAGCCGCAGCGAGTAGCCATTGCCGCCCACGTAGGTTTCCTGGGCGGTGAACCCGCCCAGGCTGGTCATGAAGCTGCCGTCCCGGTTGGAGAAGCGCGCGGTCAGGTTCTCGCCGCTGTTGCGGCCGTGAGCGACCCACTCCTCGAACAGCAGCTTCTGCCTGGCCAGGTCGAATACCCAGAGCCGCGGTTCGGTGGACGGGCGCGAATAGTCGATCACCCCCAGCCTCTGCGGATCGACGCCGAATTCGGGATGGCGCAGCGCGCAGGACATCGCGCGTGCCGCCAGCTGCAGGACCTCGCGGCTCGCCGCCGGCGCGGCGTGGGCCAGTTGCACGGCAAGCTCGCCCCCGGGCAGCGCGTCGATCGACGGCACCGCCACCGGCATGGCCGGCGGCGGCAACAGCGAGCGGTTGCTCGAGGGATTGCCGGCGATGGGCACCAGCAGCGGCGCCAAGGCCAGCCAGCGGGCGGCTGAAAACAGGGGTGACTTCATTCGACGCCCTTCGAAAGGGACAGGCAGCGGCCCGGCATCTGCCCGACCATACTCAGGAGTCTGGGCCCTCGGCGTCCGATTCCAAGACCGGCTGGGATTGCTGTTCAGCATCCAGCGGGCGCATCGCCGGCAGGTCGGTGATCAGCAAGGTCGTGCCCGGGACCAGCACATCGTACAGGCGGCGGCCGAAATCCGGCGGCAGGCGGACCGGCAGGCTCGGGCGCGCAAGCAGATCCAGGGGCAGCGCGCCTGCCGGCACGTCCGCCCCGGGCGCGCCCGGGCGTGTGTCCTGCAGGATCGGATAGGCCGTCCAGCGATGACCGGGCCGGCTCGGGTCGAGCACGCTGGCATCGGCGCCAGCCCCCTCGCCCATCACGAACAGCGTCGTGCCGTGGAAGGCCAGCTCCGGCGAGAGCAGTTCCAGCGGCGCCTCGCCGATCGGCACGCCACTGCGCAGCACGTAGATCCGCTTGTCGGCCAGGCTGACCACGATGCCCACCTGCCCGGCCGGGGCCACCGTGTCGTCCCAGCGGTAGCCCTCGCCCCCGGCCTCCGGCGCCGACAGCGGCAATCCCGTGGCCGATACCGGCGCCAGCACCGCCGGATAGACCAGCGTGGTCGGCGCGGCGCGCGCGTCCGACACCACCACCGTGTCGCCGTTGCGGGTGATGCCGAACAGCTTCTGCGCGAACGGATGCGGCAGGCGCACGCACCCGTGCGAGGCCGGATAGCCCGGCAAAGCACCGCCGTGCAAGGCGATCCCGTCCCAGGTCAGCCGCTGCATGTAGGGCATCGGCGCGTTGTTGTAGAGGTTGGACTTGTGGTCCTTGTTCTTCTGCAGGATCGTGAACACGCCGGTCGGCGTGTCCTTGCCCGGTTTGCCCGAACTGATCGTGGACACGCCGATGGCGATGCCGTTGCGGTAGACGTAGGCGCGCTGCTCGTCGAGGCTGACCACCAGCACCACCGGACCGGACGGCGCGATCTCCGGATGCCAGAGGAATTCGCCCGGCTTGAGCTCGAGCGGCCCGCGCGGCGTGTCCTGGGCGAGGGCGCCGGCCGCGGCGAGCGTCACCAGCAGTGCGAGCACACGCAGCGGACCACCCGTGCGGAAGAATTCGAACCTGCCTGCCGCCATGCGCACGCTCCCGGTACTGGCCGCCCCGCGAACGGCACGATGCTCGTGCGCGGGCGGCGTCGCTGGGGCGATCCTAGTGCAGGCGCCTGCACGGCGGCCATGGGACCATGGACTGTCGCCGGTGTCCTGGCCGGCGGCACGTCGCCTGGAGGGCCGGACTCACCCTCCTGCCCGGCCTCGGCGGCTCAAGCCAGCAGCCGAGCCTGCAACGCGGCGTAGTCCGGCGGCAACGGCTCGGCGTGGGCCGGCCGGGCCAGCAGGTCGGCCAGCGCCGGAGGTACCGCGACCGCATGGCCGACCAGCGGCTCGACCACCGACTCGAACTTGGCCGGATGCGCGGTCGCCGCCACCGCCCAGTCGCCATCGACGCCCTCCGCCCGCAGCGACTCCAACACGTGCACCGCGGTGGCGGTATGCGGGCAGAACACTTCGCCATGCCGCTCCCAGCGCGCCTTGATCGTGGCGCGGATGGTGGCGTCGTCGACCGCGATGGCGGTGAACGCCGCACGCAATGCGGCATCGTCGCCGGCATAAAGCCAGCGCAGGCGCTCGAAATTGCTCGGCGCGCCCACGTCCATCGCGTTGGCCAGCGTGGCCACGCTGGCGCGCGGTGCATAGTCGGCGCCGGCGAAGTACTCCGGCAGGACCGCGTTCGCATTGGTCGCCAGCACGATCCGGCCGACCGGCACGCCCTGCGCGCGGGCCAGGATCGCGGCCATCGCATTGCCGAGGTTTCCGGTCGGAATCACGAAGTTCAGCTCGCGCCCCGTCGCCCCACGATGGGCCAATGCGGCGTGCGCGTAATAACTCATCTGCGGCAGCAGCCGGCCCAGGCTGATGCTGTTGGCCGAGCTGAGCGGCACCTGCGCCTGCAACTGCGCGTCGTTGAGCGCACGCTTGACCAGCGCCTGGCAGTCGTCGAACGAGCCTGCCACCCGCAATGCGATGACATTGCCGCCGAAGCAGCCCAGCTGGTGCGCCTGCCGCGGCGACACGCGCCCGTCCGGGTACAGCACCACCACGCGCAGGCCGGGCTGTCCGTGGAAGGCCGCGGCCACTGCGGCACCGGTGTCGCCCGAGGTCGCCACCAGGATGGTCAGCGGCTGCGCGGCACCGCGGCGGATGCGTGCCAGGCAGGCAGCGAGGAAGCGCGCGCCGATGTCCTTGAACGCCGCGGTCGGCCCATGGAACAGCTCGAGCACGTGGTCGCCCGGCGTGGCCAGCGGCTTGAGTGGTACCGGGAAATCGAACGCCTCGCGACAGATCGCGGCCAGGTCCGGCGCCAGCGCATCGCTTTCGAAGAACGGCGCCAGCAGCGCGGTCGTCGTCGCGGCCAGGTCTTCGCCGGCTTCGAGGTTGCGTCCGACCGGCAGCTTCTCGGGCACGTAAAGCCCGCCGTCGGGCGCAAGCCCGGCAGCGATGGCATCGCTGAGGTTGCTGGCGGGGGCGGTGTTGCGGGTGGAGATGAAGTTCATGGGATTCCGGTTCTGATCAGGTCTCTTACCGCAACACTGCGCCCGGACTGTCGATCGCCGACACCCAGGACTGGCTCTCCAGTCCCGCCGCGGCGAACGCTGCCTGCACCGCCGGCGCGGCGGCCTCGGCACGCTCGCGCGACTCGAACCATGCGAACACGCTCGGCCCCGCGCCGGAAATGCTCGCGCCCATCGCCCCGGCATCAAGCGCTGCCGCCTTGGCCGCATCGAATCCGGCGATCAATGGCGCGCGCCGCGGTTCGACCAGTACATCGCGCAGGCCGGCGCGCACCAGCGTGGCATCGCCGGCATGGCACCCCGCCAGGACCAGCGCCAGGTTCGCACTCTGCTCGACGAAGTCCTTCAGTTCGTAGCTGCCCGCCAGGGCCTCGCGCGCGCGGCGCGTTTCCAGTACCGCCTCCGGGTGCACCAGCAGGCTGTGCCAGTGCTCCGGTACCGGGATCCGCACCAGCCGGTCGGCCGTGGCCAGTACCAGTCCGCCCAGCAGCATCGGCCCCAGGTTGTCGCCATGGCGGCCGCCGCTGGCCACCGCCTCGCCGGCCAGCGCGAACGGATACAGCGCCTGCCGCGGCAAGGGCGTGTCGAGCAGCGCATTGGCCGCCACCAGCGCGGCGACGCAGGACGCAGCCGAGCCGCCCATGCCCGAGCCCAACGCGATGCCCTTGTCGATCTCGATCTCGAAGCCGAACGGCAACGCCAGCGCTTCGCGCATCGCCAGCAGCGCCGCGCCGGCGGTATTGCGCGCGGCTTCCAGCGGCAGCGGGAATGGTGCGCCGCGGATCGCGGCGATGCGGATCTCCCCGCCATCGATGCGACGCGCGGTGACCGTGTCGCCCACACCGGCGAGCGGATGGCCGAGGATGTCGAAACCGACCGCGACATTGCCGACCGACGCCGGCGAGAACGCGGTCGCCTGTCGCTGTGGCGCGCCGTGGCTCACAGGCGCGCCCCACGACCGGCCGCCACCCGCAGCAGGTCGGCGAACACGCCGGCCGCGGTGACTTCAGGACCTGCGCCCGGACCCTGCACGATCAACGGGTTCTCGCAGTAACGACGCGTGGTGAACTGGACGATGTTGTCGGTCAGGCGCAGGTTGGCGAAGGCATGGGTGCGCGGAAGTTCGACCAGGCCGACGCTCGCGCGACCCTCCGCGTCCAGCCTGGCCACATAGCGCAGTACCTTGCCGCCCGCCTGCGCCGCCGCCAGCCGCGCTGCGAACGCCGCGTCCACCTCCGGCAGCCGCACCATGAAATCCTCCACGCTGGCCTGGCGCAGTGACTCGGGCACCAGGCTCTCGACCTGTACGTCTTCCAGGCTCAGGCCACGCCCGGCCTCGCGTGCCAGGATCACCAGCTTTCGCGCCACGTCGGTACCGGACAGGTCGTCGCGCGGGTCGGGCTCGGTGTAGCCCAGCGCGCGCGCCTGCGCGACCAGCTCCGAGAACGGGACGCTGCCGTCGTACTTGTTGAACAGCCAGGCCAGCGTGCCGGAGAAGATGCCTTCGATCGAAGTCACCGCGTCACCGGTGTCGAGCAGGTCGCGCAGGGTGGAGATCACCGGCAGGCCGGCGCCGACCGTGGCCTCGTAGCGGAAGCGCGCGCCGCTGGCGGCACTGGCTTCGCGGATCGCGGCATAGCGCTGCAGCGGGCCCGCGCCGGCCTGCTTGTTCGGCGTGACCACGTGGATGCCGGCCGCGAGCCATTGCGGATAGCGGTCGGCGACCTCGGGGCTGGCGCTGCAGTCGACGATCACCACGTGCGGCAGGTGCGAATCGAGCAGGTGGGCCGTGAAACGGTCCAGGTCGGCCGGTTCCGCGGCGGCCTTGAAGCGGCTGCGCCAGTCGCCCTCGATCCCGCGCGGGTCGAGCAGCTGGCGCCCGCGCGAGGCGATCGCGCGCAGGCGCAGGTCCAGGTGGGTCCTTTCCAGCAGGCCGCCACGCGCGGCCAGCAGCTGGTCGAGCAGGGTCGCGCCCACGTTGCCAGGACCGATCACGCCCACGGCGAAGGTCTGCGGCGACAGGTAGAAGCCTGCGTGCGCGGCCCTCAAGGCACGCGTGGCGTGGTCGGTATCGATCGCCACGGAAATGTTGCGCTCCGAAGAGCCCTGGGCGATGGCGCGGATGTTCACCTGCGCGCGACCCAGCGATTCGAACAGCCGCGCCGCCACGCCCGGCTGCCCGGCCATGCCATCGCCGACCGCGGCCAGCACGCTGATGCCCGGGACCTGCTGCACGCGCTGCACCTGGCCGACGGTCAGCTCGTGGGCGAAAGCATTCACCAGCGAGGCCTGCGCGCGGTCGGCATCCTCCTGCTTGACCACGCAGCAGATCGAGTGCTCGGAGGATCCCTGCGAGATCATCACCACCGAGACCTTCGCATTGCGCAGTGAAGCGAACACGCGCTCGGCGGTGCCCGGGACGCCGATCAGCCCCGTGCCCTCCAGGTTCACCAGCGCCAGGTTCGGACTCAAGGTAAGGCCTTTCACCGGGCCGCTGAAATCGCGCTCGGCGGTGATCCGGGTACCCGGGTGGTCGGGCTGGAAGGTGTTGCGGATGATGATCGGCAGGCCGCGCTCGATCGCCGGCGACATGGTCTGCGGATGCACGACCTTGGCACCGAAATAGGCGAGCTCGCAGGCCTCGTCGTAACTGAGCGACTCCAGTTGCACGGCTTCGGGCACCACCCGCGGATCGGCCGACAGCACGCCGTCCACGTCGGTCCAGATGTGCAGTTCGTGGGCATCGAACAGCGCGGCGAAGATCGCCCCGGAATAGTCGCTGCCGTTGCGGCCAAGCGTGGTGATCCGGTCCTGCGCGTCGCGGGCGACGAAGCCGGTCACCACCACCCGCGCCTGCGGATTGAGCTGGCGCCAGCGCGCCAGCCGCTGCGCGCTGAGGTCCCAGTCCACGTCCACGCCCAGTTCGCCGTGGCTGACCACCAGCACGTCGCGGGCATCCAGCACCGCGCAGTCCTCGCCCAGCGCGCGCATGTGCTCGCCGAGCAGCTTGGCCGAGTACACCTCGCCTTGCCCCTGCACCCTTTGCAGCACCTCGTCCGGCAGGCCGCCGATCACGCTCAGCGCCTCGAGTATCTGCGCCAGCTCGTCGAAACGCTGGTCCAGCCACTCGACCGCGGTGCCGGCATGTTCGCCCAGCAGCGCCACGGCCGCGCCGCGATGGCGCGCACGCAACTCGTGCCAGCGCTCGCGCCACTCGGGCGTGGCCTGGCCCACCGGCGAGGCCGCGGCCTGCCTGGCCAGATCGATCAGCGCGTCGGTCACGCCCTTCATCGCCGAGACCACGGTGACCTGCACGTCCTCCTCGCGGGCCAGCAGCAACCTGGCGACATGGCGGTAGCGGTCGGCGTCGGCGACGGACGTGCCGCCGAACTTGTGCACGACGGTACGCGCCGATGCGGCGGCGTTGGGAAGGACGTGTGCTTCTGCGGCGTGCGACGACATGAAGGACCTCTGGAATGGGAGGCCCCGCGCGCATCCGGTAGCGGGTCGCCCCGCTACCTGATCCAGGTGCGGGGCCGTGGTTTCGCGGGTTACACGAAGACGACGGACCGCACCGGGCGGGTAATGCCGGTGGCGGTAATGGTGGTAATGCCGAGGGAGGCCGCGCAAGCCTGCGTCCGCCCGGTGGGCAGAAGGCGGCTGGCGCTGGCATTCATCTTCGACATGGCCCCAAGAGACACGACCGCACGGGGGGCTGTCAAGTGTTGCAATGCCACATCCGCGGCTTTTTTTACGTTGCGAAAGAAACAGTTAGCGACGCAGGCGAGATACCGGGCGCGACCGCGCGGCAGGGGTGATGCAGCCCGGACGAACTGTCAGGGCGCCACCCGGTCCGCCGGATGATTGACCCCGTCATTCACCGGAACCTCCGGGATGGCGAACGGATCGATGCCCTCCAGGCAGCCCACGTTGAACCCGTACTGTTCCGGGTTGGAGCGCCGCTGGTGATGGGTGTAGATCCCGCAGTTGCCGCAGAAGTAGTGCCTGGCCGTGTGGGTGTTGAACTGGTAGAGCCTCAGCTGCTCCGCGCCCTTGACCACGCGGATGCCCGACAGGGGCACCGAGGCGACCACCGCGCCCTTGCGGCGACAGAGGGAGCAGTCGCAGCGGCGCGGGTCCTCGATGCCGTTGGGCAACGCCAGCTCAAGCTCCACCGCGCCGCAGTGACACGTAGCGCGGTGCCTGGGCTGGATGGCAACGCCGCCGACATTCTTGATCATCTCAACCACCTTATGGCTTGGTTTTCCTGACAGCGAACTGTCCGCTCCATACGAAGCTCCCCAACCTCGCGCATTTCCACTGCCCAACGCCGGAGGTAAGCCGACCGGCGAAGCGGGTGGCAGTTCCTACGAAAAAGTGGACACCGGCTCTCTAGCAGCACTGCTCGAACTCCACCGGTGAGCGGTACCCCAGCGCCGAATGCAGCCGCTGGTGGTTGTAGAACCTGACGTAGT
>NZ_PDWN01000011.1 GCF_010093205.1 Pseudoxanthomonas daejeonensis | reverse complement strand
GTTTCGGGCCGGGTGTCGGTGCGCGAGGGGCGCTCCGCATCCCGCAGGGGTGCAGCCTGTTGCGACTCGGCGTTTGTAGGAGCGGGCATGACCGCGAACGGGGGTCGGAGTGCGAAGGACGTCGCCTGTGCCGGGGGCGTCGGTGTCGCGGTCGTGCCCGCTCCTACAGGGAGCGCGGCATTCCGGCTGGGCCGCGCATGTGGGCCCGGTTCGAGGGCATTGCCGTCGCCACGGAGGGTGCGGCCGAAGCGGTTCAGCGCATCAGCACCACTTCCTCGGCCGAGGTCGGGTGGATGGCGACGGTGTCGTCGAGCTGCTGCTTGGTCACGCCCAGCTTCAGCGCGACGGCGAAGCCCTGCAGGATCTCGTCGGCCGCTTCGCCGAGCAGGTGGATACCGACCACCCGTTCTTCCTTGCCCACGCACACCAGCTTGAACAGGCTGCGCTGCGGCGAGTCGACCAGTGCGGTGAGCATGGGCCGGAAGCGACTAGTGTAGACCTTGACCGCATCTCCGTGGCGCTCGCGCGCCTGCTCCTCGGTCAGGCCCACGGTGCCCAGCGGCGGATGCGAGAACACCACGGTCGGCACGTTCTCGTAGTCGAGCTTGGCACCGGCGCGACCGCCGAACAGCCGGTCCATCAGCCGGCGCGCGGCGGCGATCGCGACGGGGGTCAGCTCCAGCTTGCCGGTGACATCGCCGACCGCATGGATGCCGGGTACGGAGGTGTCCTCATACGCGTCGACCACGATCGCGCCGCGCTCGTCGATCTGCACGCCCAGTGCCTCCAGGCCGATGCCGTCGCTGTTCGGACGCCGCCCGGTGGCGAGGATCACGCAGTCAAATGCCTCGGTCTCCGGCGCCGGGCCCTTGTGCAGTACGCGCACGCGTTCGCCGTCGGCGGCGTCGTGCGGTTCCGCGCGCTCCAGCGCCTGCAACGGCGTTGCCAGATGCAGGCGCACGCCGTGCTGGGTCATGTCCTCCTGCAGCTGGGTAGCCACTTCTGCATCCATGTTCGCCAGCAGGCGCGGGCCGCGTACGAACACCTCCACGCGGCTGCCCAGCGCCTGCAGGACGCCAGCCAGCTCCACCGCGATGTAGCCGCCGCCGATGATCCCCACCCGTGCCGGCGCGCCGCAGAGCTTGAAGAAATCGTCGGACACGCCGGCCAGCTCGGCCCCGGGGATGTCCGGGCGCACCGGCGATCCGCCGGTGGCGACGAGCACGTGCCTGGCGTGCAGGTGCACGCCGGGCTCGGTCACCACCGTGCGCGCGTCGTGCAGGCGACCGCGGCACGGCATCCAGACGATGCCCGCCTCGTCGAGCATGCGCTGGTAGATCGCATGGATGCCGGCGATGTAGCGCTGGCGCAGGGCGACCAGTTCCTTCCAGTCCAGACCCTTCCCGTCCGCAGCCGGTGCAGCGACCGCAAACCCCAGGTCGGCGGCCAGGCTGATCTTCGCCGCCAGGTCCGCGGCCAGCCACATCGCCTTCTTCGGCACGCAGCCGTGGTTGACGCAGGTGCCGCCGAATTCGGCCGGCTCCAGCAGGACGACGCGCGCGCCGTGCGCGGCCGCGCGGAACGCGCCGGCCAGGCCGGCCGAACCGCCGCCGAGCACGACCAGGTCCACGTCCATCCGCGACGGATCGGGATCACTCGAGGGCTTCATCCACTGCTCCTTTCGCTGTGCCGCGCCGGCCGCGGCATGGCCGTCGGCGCATGTCGGGCACCGCCGGCTACTGGAACCGCTCCACGCGGTACGGGGCCGGGTCGATGGCCGGGTCGCGCCCGGTCATCAGATCGGCCAGCAACTGGCCGCTGGCGGTGCTCATGCTGATGCCCAGCATGCCGTGCCCGGCCGCCAACCAGACGTGACGATGCTTCGGTGAGCGGCCCAGCGCCGGCAGGTCGTCCCAGGTCATCGGCCGCCAGCCGTACCACTTCTCCTGCAGCATCGACGCATCCGGCGGTTCGTGCAGGTATTCGCGTGCGGCGCGCTCCAGCGCGGCCAGGCGCACCGCGTTGAGGCTCTCGTCGCGGCCGGAGAATTCCATGGTGCTGCCCAGGCGGAAACCGCTGCCCCAGGCGGTGACGCAAACCGAGCGATCCTTGAGCACGATCGGTCGGCGCGGCGCCAGCGACGGGCGCGCGTAGGTGATCGAATAGCCCTTGCCCGGCTGGATCGGCAGGCGCAGGCCGAGCGGACGGATCAGTTCCGGGGTCCAGGCGGCCATCGCCACCACGGCGTCGCGGCCGCGGCGCTCGCCGCGCTCGCCGCCCTGCCCGGCGATCCGCACGCGCACGCCATCGGCCTCCGGTTCCAGCGCCACGACCCGGCAGCCTTCCTCGATCACGCCGCCGCGCTCGCGCACCGCGCGCGCCAGCTCGGCCACGTAGCGGTCCGGGCGCAGGTGCGCATCGTCGGGAAAGCGGATCGCGCCGACGATGCCGGGCTTGAGCGAGGGCTCCTGGCGCAGGTACTCGGCGCCGTCGATGGTCTCGGTCGCGATCCCCATTGCGTTGAGCGGCGCGCATTCGTCGATGTAGCGCTCGAAGTTGCGCGGGTCGCGGAACACGTAGTCCAGCCCGGTTTCGCCGAACTCGCAGTCCAGGCCGTAGCGGCCGATCCAGTCGACCAGGCGGGCGCGCGAATCGTCCAGCAATGCGGCGCGCGCCTTGGCGCTGGCCATCCAGGCCGTGGCGTTGCAGCGCGCGGTGAAGCGCGCCAGCCAGTACCACAGCGCCGGGTCGACCCGCGGCTTGAGGTACAGCGGGGCGTCGGGGGTGAACATCCAGCGCAGTGCGCGCAAAGGCACGCCGGGCGCGGCCAGCGGCGGCGCGTGGCTGGGCGTGATCGTGCCGCAGTTGCCGTGCGAGGTGGCGCCACCGGCGGTGGCCGCCTCCAGGATGCGCACGCCGCGACCGGCTTCGAGCAGGGACAGTGCGGTGGCCAGGCCGATGGCACCGCCGCCGAGGATGAGGACGTCGTCGTTGGTTGGATTCACCCGGCGAGTTTACCCGTGCGACCGGCATCACCGGAGGCTTGCGACGGGGACCGGCCGTGGAACGCAGTCGGTTGCATCTGCATCGACTGCGCGACCCGTCGGGCCATGCGCCGGATGCCTGGCCCGCCACGTGGCGGGCCAGGCGGGCATGGCCTATTCCTTGTCGAGGCCGAGCCGCAGGCCGTCGGCGGTGTTGCGCACCACGATGACTTCGAAGCTCGGCGTGCTGCCGCGCTTCTTCACCAGCACGTCTTCGCCGTCGTCGGTCTCCACGTTGTAGACGCCCTTGCCGAACGCCTGCTTGATCGTGTCGCGCGCCAGGCGGGCCGCGGCGTTTTCGCCGGTGCCCTTGGGCACGGCCACGACCACGCTGGTCGCGGTGCCGTCCTTGGGCGTGAACGACAGCTCGATCTCGCCGTCGACCTTGGCGTGGCCGCTGAACTGCAGGCGCCACTTGTTCGAGGGGCTGGCCAGCGCCACGAAGACCACGCCGAGCATCAGCACCGACATCGCCAGCAGCTGCCAGCCGACCACGCGCCGGATACGGGGAATCCTGTCCATCATCGTCTCCTCTTCATGAAGGCCGGAAGGTGTTGGCCGCGTCCCCGGCATATCCGCGGTCATGCAGTCACTTGAAGGGGCCAATGTGCAGGATCATGCTCGTGATCGCCACCAGGCCCAGCGCCAGCAGCAGGATCGCGGTGATCAGGGTCATCGATGGCGGAAATGGGCTCTCGGCGTAGACCAGGCGATCGTTGGCCATGGCGGTGCGCTGCTTGCGCAACGTGTGCATGAACCAGGCCTCGTAGGCGATGCCGATCACCAGCATCACCACACCCAGCAGCACCAGGGCGATACCGAAGTTTCGGCCCGAGCCCGCATGGTCGATCACTCCGCTCTCCTTCATCCGCTCGAACACCTGGTGGATGGTGAAGCCGAAGCTGATCAGCGACAGCGAGGTCCGGATCACCGACATCAGGGTCCGGTCGGCGGCCAGGCGCGTGCGCTGGAACGACATGCCGGTGCGGCGGGAAGACAGTTCCGTGGACGCATCGCCGAACAGGTGTCCGGCAGGTACGGGGGTGCTCATCGCTGGACTCCTTCTGGGTGGCCGATACGGCGTCTCTGCAAGGTTGCGGGATGGAGCGACGCGGGTAGCTCGTTGCAGGACAGGGCTGGAATGTTGAGCTGCCCCGCTGGCCTCTCCGCCATCCCGCGTGGCCTGCCGCGCTACTTCTCCGGGAACAGCAGGGTGAATGCGAAGCGCAGGCCCCAGTCGGGACCGCCATCGGGCGACTCGGCGTAATAACGCACGCCGCCCTGGTAACTGACCATCTGCGAGCCGATCCTGGACACCTTGCTGTAACCGATGTTGAGCGGCACGGTCCATTGCCCGGCCTCCCAGTTGTAGGACGACTCGATGTTCAACGAGAACGTGCGTCCCTGCCCCAGCCCCTTGGTGAGGAAGGGCTGCAGGAAAGTCGAACTGACATCGCCGCGATCACTTTCGCCGGCGAACGACCACAGGTGATTGGCGAGGGCGCCATAGGTCCAGCCTGCCTGCGACTGCTTGAGCACCACGGCGGTCGGTCCTGCGCCCCACTTGCCGGTCCCCAGCAGGTCGTCGCTGGCGGTGGGCAGCAGCAGCGCCGGCCCCACGCCGATGATCCAGCCATTGGCGGTGGGCTGCTTGGGCGAGAAGAACAGGCTCTGGGTGATGTCGCCGGTGCCGAACTGGCTGCCGGCACCGGGGAACAGGTTTTCCTGGTAGGTGATCGGCAGGATCGTGCGCGAGATCATGTTCCAGTTCTCGCCGATCGATACCGGCACCACCGGCTGCACGTTGAGCCAGGTGCGGCTGCCGCCGCTGTCGAGGTCGTCGTAGTTGAACTGCAGCGGCACGCTGATGAGGCTGGAGACCGGATTGGACAGCTGCCTGGCGAGTTCGTCCGCGTCCTCCGCCAACGCAGTCGTGGCCAGTCCCAGCAGGCACAGCCCGCAGGCTGACCGCAGCCACGGGAGTGGGCCTCGACCGGTGGCTGCCGGGCGCGGGCCGGCGGCAACCGCCCGAATCATGGACGGCACCGTGAACGACGCAGCGCGGATATCCATGACCATCCCTTGGCTCGTTGGCGTCCGCGCCGAACATAACGCCAGCCGCTGGCGGCCGCCACCGCAAAACTACCTGGACGGTCGCCATGCTTTGGCCCCCGCCGTGGCCTCACTGCGGAGGCGTGGCAGTGCCGCGCGACTGGCGGTCCCGCAGGCGAATCCCGGGCAGGCCTCCGGCCGGCGATCAGCTCAGGACCCGGCCTGCGCCACCGCCAGCCGCATCGGCTGCGGTTTCAGGTAGGTCAGCGAACGCCACAGCCATTCGGCCGGCCCGAAGCGGAAGCGCTCGAGCCACCACTGGCTGTAGAGCACCTGCACCGCGAACAGGCCCAGCGCGAACGGGATCTGCCACAAGCGCGGCAGGTGTTCGAAGAAGCCCAGGCCGTAACCGTAGAACACCAGCGTGCACACGATCGACTGGACCAGGTAGTTGGTCAGCGCCATGCGCCCGGCCGGGGCCAGCCAGCCCAGCCAGCGCTGGCCGACGGGGCGCGCCAGCAGCCACATCACCCAGGCCACGTAACCCAGGCACATCAGCGCACCGGCGACCAGGCCCAGCGACTGGGCGGTGGCCTGGCGCAGGGTGAAGCTGTTCAACGCGACCGACGGCTGGATCACGAACGAGGCCAGCATCAGCAGCACGCCCAGCGGCAGCACGCCCTCGCGCAGCATCCGGTACAGGCGCGGATGCAGCTCGGGCCGCTGGATCGCGCCGCTGCGCATGAACGCCGCACCGATCAGGAACATGCCGAACACCAGCACGCCCATCACCAGCAGGTTGGACAGCATCAGCCCGAAATCGGCCATTCGCTGCGCCACAGCGGTGGCATAGCCGCCGGCACCGTAGGCCTGGCGCTGCGCTTCCAGCATCGCTTCCATCTGCTGGCCCTGCACCGCCATGAACTCGTCCCAGCCGGGAACCCACAGCGACAGGAACCCCAGCCCCATCAGCAAAGCCGGCGCGGCCAGGTAGCAGGCCGCACCCAGCCAGGCCAGCACCCGGGCCGGAGTGGCATGGAAGGCCAGCAACGGGAACGACAGCAGTGCGTAGGTCACCAGCACGTCGCCGGACCACACCAGCAGCGCGTGGACGAGGCCAATGCCCAGCAGGGCCAGCCCGCGCCGGAAATACAGGCCCACGAACGGCCGGCCGCTCGCATCGGCGCGCTGGGCCATCATCGCGAAGCCCATGCCGAACAGCAGCGAGAACAGGGTGAAGAACTTGCCCTGCACGAAGAAATACACCAGCCCGTCGGCGATCCGGTCGACACCGGCCAGGGCCGGATCCAGCCCCGAATAGGAGCCCATCACCGGGCCGACGAAGGCCTCCATGTTCATCAGCAGGATGCCGCCGAGCGCAAAGCCACGCAGCACATCGAGGGTGGCGATGCGTTCGCCGGGTGCGACAGGTTCAAGTTGCGCCGGGTTCACCGCAGTCTCCGATCCATGGGTACCGGGCGATGATGGACGAAATCCGGCTGCCATGGCATTCGCCCCGCCCCGCCTGGCTCCCGGGCTGCCGCGCCGGCCGTCAAGCCTTGTTCCCCCTCCCCCCCGCCGGTACCCTCCTCGCCGCATGTCAGGCTTCGTCCACCTCCACGTCCATACCGAGTTTTCGCTTGCGGACTCGACCATCCGCGTGCCCGAAAAACCCGAGCAGGCCGATCCGGCCAAGGCCAAGCAGGCCAACCTGCTCAGCCGCGCGGTGGAACTGGGCCTGCCGGCGCTGGCGGTCGCCGACCTCAACAACCTGTTCGCCCTGATCAAGTTCTACAAGGCGGCCGAGGGCGTGGGCATCAAGCCCATCGCCGGCGCCGACCTGGCGGTGGCTTCGGGCCCCGGCGAGGCGCCCTGGCGACTGACCGCGCTGTGCCGCGACCACGGCGGCTACCTCAATCTCTCGCGCCTGCTCAGCCGTGCCTGGATGGAGGGCCACCGCGCCGAGGGCGGCGTGGTGGTGACGCCGGAATGGATCAAGGACTGCGGCGAGGGCCTGATCCTGCTGGCTGGGCGCGAGAGCCTGGCCGGTCGCCTGGCCTCCGAGCACCGCCACGACCTGGCCGAGCAGCAGCTGGCCGACTGGCAGCGCGCCTTCGACGGCAACCTGTGCCTGGAACTGGTCCGCACCGGGCGCGACGGCGAGGACGCGTTCAATGCGTTCGCCCTGCACGCTTCGGCGGCGCGCGGCATCCCGGTGGTGGCGTCCAACGATGTGCGCTTCCTGGACAAGGCCGGCTTCGACGCGCACGAGGCGCGGGTGTGCATTGCGTCGGGCCGCGTGCTCGACGACCCCAAGCGCCCGCGCGACTACAGCCCCGAGCAGTACCTCAAGTCGCCGGAGGAAATGGCCCGGGTATTCGCCGACGTGCCCGACGCGATCGCCAACACGGTCGAGCTGGCGCGGCGCTGCAACCTCGAGCTGACCCTGGGCAAGTACGCGCTGCCGGCCTATCCGGTGCCGTCGGACGAGACCCTGGACAGCTGGATCCGCAAGCAGTCGCACGACGGCCTGGAGCTGCGGCTGGCGAAGAACCCGCTGGCCGAGGGCAAGACCCGACAGGACTACGTCGAGCGCCTGGACTTCGAGCTCGACACCATCATCAAGATGGGCTTCCCGGGCTACTTCCTGATCGTGGCCGACTTCATCCAGTGGGGCAAAAGCCACGGCATCCCCATTGGCCCGGGCCGCGGTTCGGGCGCCGGCTCGCTGGTGGCCTGGGCTTTGCAGATCACCGACCTGGACCCGATCCCGTACAACCTGCTGTTCGAGCGCTTCCTCAACCCGGAACGCGTGTCGATGCCCGACTTCGACATCGACTTCTGCATGGACCGGCGCGACGAGGTGATCGACTACGTCGCCCGCAAGTACGGGCGCGAGCGGGTCAGCCAGATCATCACCTACGGCACCATGGCGGCCAAGGCGGTGGTGCGCGACACCGGCCGCGTGCTCGGCTTCCCGTACGGCTTCGTCGACAGCGTGGCCAAGCTGATCCCCAACATCCTCGGCATTTCGCTGAAGGATGCGATGGGCGAAGGCAAGGACAGCGAGATGCACTCGGCCGAGCTGATCCAGCGCTACGGCAGCGAGGACGACGTCCGTGACCTGATCGACCTGGCCCGCCAGCTCGAGGACCTGACCCGCAACGCCGGCAAGCACGCCGGCGGCGTGGTGATCGCCCCGGAACCGCTGCACACCTTCTGCCCGCTGTTCGCCGAACACGACCAGGACGGCCTGGGCCGCAACCCGGTCACCCAGTTCGACAAGGACGACGTCGAGGCGATCGGCCTGGTCAAGTTCGACTTCCTCGGCCTGCGCACGCTGACGATCATCGACTGGGCGGTGAAGGCGATCAACGTCCGCCATGAGCGCGCGGGGATCCCACCGCTGGACATCGCCACCCTGCCGCTGGACGACGCCAGCGTCTATCGCGACGTCTTCGCCAACGGCAACACCGGCTCGGTGTTCCAGTTCGAATCCTCGGGCATGCGCCGCGCGCTGAAGGACGCCAAGCCCGACCGCTTCGAGGACCTGATCGCGCTGAACGCGCTCTATCGCCCCGGCCCGATGGAGATGATCCCGTCGTTCGTGGCGCGCAAGCACGGGCTGGAGGAGTTCGCTTATCCCGACCCTCGCACGCAGCCGATGCTGGAAGAGACCTACGGGATCATGGTCTACCAGGAGCAGGTCATGCAGATGGCGCAGATCGTCGGCGGCTACTCGCTGGGCGGCGCCGACCTGCTGCGCCGGGCGATGGGCAAGAAGGTGCCGGCGGAAATGGCCAAGCACCGCGAGATCTTCCGCGAGGGCGCGGCCAAGAACGGCGTCGGCGAGAAGAAGGCCGACGAGATCTTCGACCTGATGGAGAAGTTCGCCGGCTACGGCTTCAACAAGTCGCACGCCGCCGCCTACTCGCTGGTCGCCTACCAGACCGCGTGGCTGAAGAAACACTATCCGGCCGAGTTCATGGCCGCGACGCTGTCCTCGGACATGGACAACACCGACAAGGTGGTCGGCTTCCTCAACGAAGCGCGTGGCCTGGGCCTGACGGTGCTTCCGCCGCAGGTCAACGATTCGGAATTCATGTTCGAAGCGGTCGCCGCCGACACCGTGCGTTACGGCCTGGGCGCGATCAAGGGCGTGGGCCGCGGCCTGTGCGAGGCGATCGTGGCCGAGCGCCACCAGGGCGGCGACTACGCCGACCTGCTCGATTTCTGCCGGCGCGTGGATTCGACCAAGCTCAACCGTCGCGCGCTGGAGGCGATGATCAACGCCGGCGCGCTGGATGCGCTGGGCCGCAACCGCGCCACGCTGATGCTGCAGCTTCCCGAGGTGATCAAGGCCACCGACCAGCTCGCCAAGGAACGCGCCGCCGGCCAGGTGTCCCTGTTCGGTGCTTCCTCGGACGACGCCGGCCCCTCGCTCAAGCTCGACCTGCCCGAAGCGGACGAATGGACGCTGCGGCAACTGCTCGACGGCGAGCGCGACACGCTCGGCCACTACCTCAGCGGGCATCCGTTCGATCCGTACCGCGAGGAAGTGCGGCAACTGGTCGGCAGCGACCTGGGCGAGCTGGACAAGCTGTGGGCCGCCGGATCCGGCGGCGAGAAGCGCGGCTGGCGACCGGAAGTCCAGGTCGTGGTCGCCGGGCTGGTCGCCGGCATCCGCCGCAAGGGCGACAGCCAGATCTTCGTCCAGCTGGAAGACGGTCGCGGCCGTCTCGAATGCAGTGTGTTCGCCGAGGGCGCGCAGGAATTCGCCAGCCTGCTGGTGCGCGATCGCGTGCTGGTCGTGCAGGGCGGGTTGCGCGAGGACGAGTTCAGCGGCGGCTACAGCCTGCGCCTGAAGGCTGCCTGGGATTACGAGCAGCTGTGCGCGCAGCATGCCCAGCGGCTGTCGCTGCGCGTGGACCTGGTCGATCCGGGGCTGTGGCAGCGCATCGACGCGGTCCTGGCCCGCCACCGCCCCGGCCCCACGCCGCTGCGCCTGCACCTGCAGGTCGGCCGCGGCGAGCAGGGCGCGACCGGCGTGCTCGACCTCAATGGCCCCAACTCGGTACGCGTCGCGCCGCCCCTGCTGGACGCGCTGCGCGCCCAGCCCGGCGTGCGCGCGGTCAAGGTTGCCATCGGCCGCCCCTGGGCCAACTGAGGCAGACCCTGCCTGTCGCCGCAGGAGCCGCATGGCCCTGCCCTTGCAGGAGCGGGCACGACCGCGACACCGTGGACGCCGGATACCGGCGGGCGCCGCCCGCGTCAACCGCATCGGCTTCGCGGCCTGAAGTCCGCTCCTACAACAGCGCTCCGGCCCTGCCCTTGTAGGAGCGGGCATGACCGCGACACCGAGCGCGCCGGATACCGGCGGGCGCCGCCCGCGTCAACCGCGTCGGCTTCGCGGCCTGAAGTCCGCTCCTACAACAGCGCTCCCGCCCTGCCCTTGTAGGAGCGGGCATGACCGCGACACCGAGGACGCCGGATACCGGCGAGCGCCGTCCGGATCGACCGCGTCGGCTTCGCGGCCTGAAGTCCGCTCCTACAACAGCGCTCCCGCCCTGCCCTTGTAGGAGCGGGCATGACCGCGACACCGAGGACGCCGGATACCGGCGGCGCCGCCCGGGCCAACCGCATCGGCTTCGCGGCCTGAAGTCCGCTCCTGCAACAGCGCTCCGGCCCTGCCCTTGCAGGAGCGGGCACGACCGCGACACCGTGGACGCCGGATACCGGCGAGCGCCGCCCGGATCGACCGCGTCGGCTTCGCGGCCTGAAGTCCGCTC
This sequence comes from Pseudoxanthomonas daejeonensis, assembly GCF_010093205.1. Classification (GTDB taxonomy): domain Bacteria; phylum Pseudomonadota; class Gammaproteobacteria; order Xanthomonadales; family Xanthomonadaceae; genus Pseudoxanthomonas; species Pseudoxanthomonas daejeonensis. The sequence goes on along the minus strand of NZ_PDWN01000011.1, from coordinate 124,985 downwards.
CTACAACAGCGCTCCCGCCCTGCCCTTGCAGGAGCGGGCACGACCGCGACACCGTGGACGCCGGATACCGGCGAGCGCCGCCCGGATCGACCGCGTCGGCTTCGCGGCCTGAAGTCCGTTCCTACAACAGCGCTCCGGCCCTGCCCTTGCAGGAGCGGGCATGACCGCGACACCGAGGACGCCGGATACCGGCGGGCGCCGCCCGCGTCAACCGCGTCGGCTTCGCGGCCTGAAGTCCGCTCCTACAACAGCGCTCCGGCCCTGCCCTTGTAGGAGCGGGCATGACCGCGACACCGAGGACGCCGGATACCGGCGAGCGCCGCCCGCGTCAACCGCGTCGGCTTCGCGGCCTGAAGTCCGCTCCTACAACAGCGCTCTGACCCTGCCCTTGTAGGAGCGGGCATGACCGCGACACCGGGGGCGTCGGAGACCGATGGGCGTCGCGTACCCGATGCCATCGGCTCCACCGGTTGGAGCCCGTTCCTCCGTAAGGCCGCCGCAACACCAGGATGGCTACCGGCGCGTCGCCTCCCGACTTCCGTACCGTATGGTCCGGTCACTTCGCGGACCTTCGGCTACACTGCCCGTCTCATGCACCTACCGGCATCGCCGGCCAACGGATGAACCCGAACTACCTCGATTTCGAGCAGCCCATCGCCGACCTGGAAGCCAAGATCCAGGACCTGCGCAGCGCCAGCACCGGTCCGGCGGTCAACGTCGACGCCGAGGTGCACGCGCTGCAGGACAAGTTGCGCAAGCGCACCGCCCAGATCTTCCGCGACCTCAGCCCCTGGCAGGTGTCGCAGATGGCCCGCCATCCGGCCCGTCCCTACACCCTGGATTACGTGCGCGTGTTCTGCGACGAGTTCCAGGAGCTGGCCGGCGACCGCGCCTTCGCCGACGACAAGGCCATTGTCGGCGGCCTGGCCCGCATCGACGGCCGCCCGGTCATGGTCATCGGCCACCAGAAGGGCCGCGACACCAAGGAAAAGATCCGCCGCAACTTCGGCATGCCCAAGCCCGAGGGCTACCGCAAGGCGCTGCGCCTGATGAAGATGGCCGAGCGCTTCGGCCTGCCGATCCTGACCTTCATCGACACCCCTGGCGCCTGGCCGGGCATCGATGCCGAGGAGCGCGGCCAGTCCGAGGCGATCGCGCGCAACCTGCTGGAGATGGCCGAGCTGACCGTGCCGGTCATCTGCACGGTGATCGGCGAAGGCGGCTCCGGCGGCGCGCTGGCCATTGGCGTGGGCGACTGCACGGTGATGCTGGAATACAGCACCTATTCGGTGATTTCGCCCGAAGGCTGCGCCTCGATCCTGTGGAAGGACGCAGGCAAGGCCAAGGACGCCGCCGAGCAGCTGGGCCTGACCGCCCGCCGCCTGCATGGCCTGGGCCTGGTCGACAAGGTCGTGCGCGAGCCCACCGGCGGCGCCCACCGCAACCCGAAGCAGATGGCCAAGCGGCTCAAGGCCGTGCTGGTCAACGAACTCGACGCACTGGAGCAGATCCCGGTCGAGGAACTGGTCCAGCGGCGTTACGCGCGCCTGCACGGCTATGGTGCCTACGAGGCCGCGTAAGGATTGCCGGACACCGGCGTGCCGGCGCGATGCCGGCCGCCCGTCGTGCCACTTCCCATCCTTGGCCGCCGCGGGACCGCGCGCATGAACGTGCCCGGCTGGGTGCCGCCGCTGGCGCTGTTCGTGGTGCCTTTGCTGGTGGCGCTGGTCATCAACCGCCTGTACGGACACCGCCGCGGCATCGCCTCGATCTGGGTGCTCGCCTGGTTCGTGACCGTGTGCTGGATCTTCGCCATCGTGGTGATCCTGCGCCAGGTGCGCTGAGCGGCGATCGTGCCCGGCTACGATAGCGGCATGGCCCCCGGCGAACCGGCTCCCCCGTTGCTCCCCCTGCCCGAACCGCCCGCCACGGCGCGCGGCGCGATCGTCGTGGCCTGCAGCGGCGGCCTGGATTCGAGCGTGCTGCTGCACCGCCTGGCCAGCGACCCGGTGATCCGCGCGCGCGGCCTGCGCGCGGTGCACGTGCATCACGGCCTGCAGGCCAGCGCCGACGACTGGGCCGCGCACTGCATGCGCCAGGCGCAGGCGCTGGAAGTGCCGTTGCAGGTGCTGCGCATCGAGGTGCCGCGCGACACCGGCACCGGGCTGGAAGCGGCGGCCCGTGAAGCCCGCTACGCCGCGCTATCCGGCACCCTGGCACCCGGCGACCTGCTGGTGACCGCGCACCATCTCGACGACCAGGCGGAGACTTTCCTGCTGCGCGCCCTGCGGGCCTCCGGACCGGAGGGACTGGGCGCGATGCGCGTGGTGCGCGCGCTGGGTGACGCCTGGCAATGGCGTCCGCTGCTGTCGCAGCCTCGCGAGGCCTTGCACGCGTATGCGCAAGCGCACGGCCTGGCCTGGATCGAGGATCCGAGCAATGCGTTGCCCGATCCGGACCGCAACTTCCTGCGCCTGCAGCTGCTGCCCCTGATGCGGCAACGCTGGCCGCATGCCGCCGCGTCGCTGGCACGCAGTGCCGCGCTCTGCGCACAGGCCGATGCGCTGCTCGCATCCGAAGACGCCGCCCTGCTGCGCACCCATGCAGGCGACGATCCACGCACGCTGCGCGTGGCAACGCTGACGGCGCTGCCCGCGGAGCGGCGTGCGCGCCTGCTGCGCCACTGGATCCGCACCCTCGGACTGCCGCCGCTGCCGGCCCAGGGCGTGGAGCGGATCGAGACCGGGCTGCTGGAAGCACGCGCCGACGCGGAGGCCGCCTTCGCCTGGGCCGGCGCCCGGGTCCTGCGCTGGCGCGACTTCCTGCATGCAGACCGCCAGCGCGCGCCGCTGCCGCCGGACTGGAACGTGCGATGGGACGGCCGCACGCCGCTGGCATTGCCCGACGGAGGCCGCCTGCTGCTGCGCGACGACCAGGGGAACCCGGCGGCGACGGGCTTCGACGCTCCCGTGCGCGTGCATGCGCGCCAGGGCGGCGAGCGCATCGTCCTGCCCGGCCGCGACCACTCGCACGCGCTCAAGCAGGTGCTGCAGGAGCGCGGCGTACCGCCATGGCGGCGCGCGCACCTGCCGCTGCTTTCGGGGGCGGACGGCCACCTGCTCGCCGCCGCCGACGTCGCCTGGTCGGAGGCCCTGGCCCTGTGGCTGAAGGCCCGCGGCTGGCACCTGTCCTGGCAGCCCCCCGGGATCGGCGACGCATCCGCGCGTTGACCCTTCCGCGGTGCGCCGCCACACTTCCCGCATGCCCAAGAAAGCCACCCCCGACGCCTCGCCGGTCGCCCAGTTCGAGCATTCGCTGGACGAGCTGGAAATGCTGGTCGAAAAGATGGAACAGGGCGAGATGAGCCTGGAGGATTCGCTGGCCGCGTACGAACGCGGCGTCGGCCTCTATCGCCGCTGCCAGACCGCGCTTGAACAGGCCGAGCTGCGCGTGCGCCTGCTCACCGACCCCGATCAGCCCGACCAGGCCCAGCCTTTCGCCAGTCACGATGGCGAGTGAGGCCTTCGCGCGCTGGACGGCGCGGACCGAAGCCACGCTGGAGCGCCTGCTGCCCGATCCCGCCAGCGAGCCTTCGCGCCTGCATGCGGCGATGCGCCACGCAACGCTCGGCGGCGGCAAGCGCATGCGTCCGCTGCTGGTCTACGCCGCGGGCGTCGCGCTGGGCACCGACGAAACCCTGCTCGACGCGCCCGCCGCGGCCGTCGAGCTGGTCCATGCCTACTCGCTGGTCCATGACGACCTGCCGGCAATGGACGACGACGACCTGCGCCGCGGCCAGCCGACCGTGCACGTCGCGTTCGACGAAGCCACCGCGATCCTCGCCGGCGATGCGCTGCAGACCCTGGCCTTCGCCGCGCTGTCTGCGTCCGATGCGCCGGCGCAGTTGCGCATCGACTGGGTCGGCACGCTGGCCGGCGCCTCCGGCGTCGCCGGCATGTGCGGCGGCCAGGCGCTGGACATCGATGCCACCGGACGCACGCAGGCGCTGCAACAGTTGCAACACATGCACGCGCTCAAGACCGGCGCGCTGATCCGCGCGGCGGTGCGCATGGGTGCCCTGGGCGGTGGTGCCGACGCCGGCACGCTTGCCCGGCTGGATGTTTTCGCCAGCGCACTGGGCCTGGCCTTCCAGGTGCGCGACGACCTGCTCGACATCGAGGCCAGCTCCGCGCAGCTGGGCAAGACCGCCGGCAAGGACGTGGCCCAGGCCAAGTCGACCTACCCGGCGCTGCTGGGCATGGAGGGCGCGCGCGCCAAGCTCGAGGAACTGGCGACGGCGATGCGTGACGTGCTGGCCCCGCTCGGCGAACGCGGCGCCGCTCTGGTCGCGCTGGGCGAACTTGCGGTGAAACGCTCGCACTAGCGCGAGGCGGGCCGCGAACCTGCACGGCATGCACAAAAAAAAAGGGCCCGGACATGCCGGGCCCTTTTCGCTTACGCGCGAGGCTTACTTCACCAGTCGCAGCGTGAACGGATAGCGGTAGGCGACGCCGTCGTTGGCCTTGATCGCCGCGACGATGGTCAGGATCAGCCACGCCAGGCCCAGCAGCAAGCCCAGCGGCACGGTCAGGATCGCGCCGATGCCGAAGGTGACCATCGTGATCAGGAGCAGGATCACGCCGATGATCAACAGGGTGATGTTGAAGTTCAGCGCTTCCTTGGCCTGGTCGCTGGCGAAGGGCATGGTGTCCTTCTTGACCAGCCAGATCACCAGCGGGCCGACGATATTGCCGACGCCACCGGTGAACAGGCCGGTCAGCGCGGTCAGGTGGCCGAACAGCGCCCACTGCTTCTCTTCGCTGCTCGCCGGGCCGTTGGGCTCCGCCGGCGGTGCGGTGTAGGTCTCGAATTCGCTCATTGCATTCCCCTTGCAGTTGGTGTCTGGATGGCTACGGCGCCGCTTCCCCGCTGCGGCGCCCACGTCCGAGGATACGTCATCCGCCCCCTGCAACGGTCATGCGCCCCACCAGGACCGGCCCGATGCGGATGTGCGAGCGCGGGTCGAAGCCGCTGCCCACCGCTTCGATTCCGGCGAACATGCTGCGAAGGTTGCCGGCGATGGTGAGCTCGTCGACCGGATAGGCGATCGCACCGTCCTCGATCCAGAACCCGGCCGCGCCGCGCGAGTAGTCGCCCGTGACCCCATTGACGCCCTGCCCCATCAGTTCGGTCACCAGCAGGCCACGCCCCATGCCACGGACCAGTTCGTCCAGGCCGCCCGCGTTGGCGGCCACGTCCAGGTTGTGCACGCCGCCGGCATTGGCCGTGGTCTGCAGGCCGAGCTTGCGCGCCGAGTAGCTGCCCAGCACGTAGCGCTGCAGCACGCCGTCCACCACCAGCGGATTCTCGCGGGTAGCCACGCCCTCGGCATCGAACGCGGTCGAGCGCAGGCCGTGGCGCCGCAAAGGGTGCTCGCCGATGGCGAACCATTCCGGAAACAGGCGCGTGCCGGCGCTGTCGAGCAGGAAACTCGCGCGACGGTACAGCGCACCGCCGGATACCGCGTTGAGCAGGTGGCCGACCAGCGAACGCGCGACCTCGGTCGAGAACAGCACCGGGTACTCGCCGGTCGGCGCGCTGCGCGGGTCCAGGCGCGCGACGGTGCGCTCGGCCGCGCGACGACCGATGGCGGCCGGTGCTTCCAGGTCTTCGCGGGCCAGGCCGATGCTGTACCAGGCGTCGCGCTGCATCGCGTCGCCCTGGCCGGTGATCAGCGCCACGCCGAGCGAATGCTGGGTCTCGCGCTCGCGCCCGATGAATCCGTGGCTGTTGGCGTACACCGACACGCTCTCGCCACTGCCGAACGAGGCGCCATCGGAATTGCTCACCCGGGCATCGGCTTCGCGGCCGGCCGCTTCGCAGGCCAGCGCCAGGTCGATCGCCTCGTCCGCGTCGAGCCGCCACGGATGCCACGTATCCAGGTCGGGGAAGTTGCCGTCGGCGAGCGGCCGCGCCATCAGCGCCGCGTCGGCCAGTCCGGCCACCGGATCGTCCTCGGTATGCCGGGCAATGGCGCAGGCCTGCTCGACCGTCGCCTCCAGGCTGGCCTCGTGCAGGTCGGCGGTGCTTGCGCTGCCCTTGCGCTGGCCGAAGTACACTGTCACCGCGATGCCGCGGTCGCGAGTCGATTCGACCGTCTCCACCTCGCCCATGCGCACGGACACGTTCAGTCCGTGCTCCTCGCTGCAGCTCACCTCAGCCTGGCTGGCACCCAGCGCGCGCGCGCGGTCCAGCAGCCGCCGCGAGATCCCGGCCAGCTGGTCCAGCCGCGCATGGCTGTCGTCATTGCGCACGATGTCGTTCAAGCGGTGTACCTCGGAAATTCGGTTGTTCGATCAATGAAGGGAGGCATCGTGCCGGGCTGATTCGTCGCCGGCGCACGTCGTGCCCTTGCGCCGGAACACGCCATGGATGCGTTCATGGGGACTCGACGGCGCCGCCGCCGGCTCCCTCGCAAGGACACAGCGCCCGCCTCGAAGGACGGCCGATTGCTCCAGTCCGGCAAGACGCCAGGACCGCGCAGATCGCTAAGGACGCGCCAGGCCGGGGGTGTCGCGACAAGCAGGCCATGGATGGCCTGCGCCCGAGTAGGGGCAGGATGCCCATCCGAGGGGAAAGCGACATCCCCGGCCTGGCGCGTCCCCTGCCGGAGCCAGCGCCTCGCACTTGCCTCTGGAAAATCCCGCGCCCGTCCGGAATTCAGCCCGGCCCGGGTAGAATCCGCGGTACCCGACAGAGCCCCCGACCCATGCGCGGACGCGACCAAGACACCGGCGAATTCCTTTCGTCCAGCCGCAGCCAGCAGCGCCGCGAAGCGCTGGGCGTGCTGGAACTGGCCGAGAAGCTCGCCAGCCTGACCCCGACCCAGCTGTCCAAGCTGCCGATCCCCGACGACCTGCTGCCGCACCTGGAGCAGACCCGGAAGATCACCGCCCACATCGCCCGCAAGCGCCAGCTCGCGTTCCTGGCCAAGCAGATGCGGCGCGAGGAAGACGAGACGCTCGAGGCCATCCGCGACGCGCTGGACGAGGACGGCGTGGCCGCCCGCCGCGAGATCGCCGCGATGCACCGGGTCGAGGCGTGGCGCGAACGCCTGATCGCCGACGGCGACGCGGCGCTGGCCGAGCTGCTGGAGGAGTACCCCGCGGCCGATCGCCAGCACCTGCGCCAGCTGGTCCGCAACGCGCACGAGGAAAAGCTGCGCAACAAGCCGCCGCGCGCCTTCCGCGAACTGTTCCGCGAACTGCGCACGCTGCTGCTCGGCAGTGCCGTGGCCGCCACGGAAGACGGCGAAGCCGGATTCGACGAAGGCGCGGACGCGCGCGAGGACTGAGGGCGCGCGCTTCACGCGCGCGTACCGCCCACGGTCAGCCCGTCGATCAGCAACGACGGCTGGCCCACGCCCACCGGCACGCTCTGCCCGTCCTTGCCGCATACGCCCACGCCTTCGTCCAGCGCGAGGTCGTGGCCGACCATGCGCACCTTCTGCATCGTTTCCGGCCCGTTGCCGATCAGGGTCGCGCCCTTCACCGGCGCGGTGACCTTGCCGTCCTCGATCAGGTAGGCCTCGGTCGCGGAGAACACGTACTTGCCACTGGTGATGTCGACCTGGCCGCCGCCGAAGTTGACCGCGTACAGGCCCTTCTTCACCGAGCGGATCATCTCCTGCGGATCGTGCGTGCCGGCCAGCATGTAGGTGTTGGTCATGCGCGGCATCACCAGGTGCGCGAACGACTCGCGCCGGCCGTTGCCGGTGGGCGCCATGCCCATCAGCCGCGCGTTGAGCGAATCCTGCATGTAGCCGACCAGCACGCCGTCCTCGATCAGCGTGGTGCAGCGCGTCGGCATGCCCTCGTCGTCGATGTTGAGCGAACCGCGGCGGCCCTCGAGGGTGCCGTCGTCGACGATGGTCACGCCCGGCGCCGCCACGCGCTGGCCCATGCGCCCGGCGTAGGTCGACGTGCCCTTGCGATTGAAGTCGCCTTCCAGGCCGTGGCCGACCGCCTCGTGCAGCAGCACGCCCGGCCAGCCGGCGCCAAGCACCACCGACATCGTGCCGGCCGGCGCATCGATCGCGTCCAGGTTCACCAGCGCCTGGCGCAACGCTTCGCGCGCGAGCTTTTCCGGACGTCCGCCCGAAAACAGCTCAGCGTACGAATAGCGACCGCCGCCACCGGAATATCCCGATTCGCGACGCCCGGCCTGCTCGACGATCACCTGCACGTTGAGGCGGACCAGCGGACGCACGTCGGCGGCGAGCACGCCGTCGCTGCGCGCCACCAGCACCGTGTCCACGCCGCCGGACAGGCTTACCGAGACCTGCACCACGCGCGGATCGGCCGCGCGCAACAGACGGTCGAGCACCCGCAGCTGCTCGACCTTGTCCTCGTTGCCCATGCCGTCGACCGGATCGAGCGCCGGATAAAGCGCGTGACCGCCGCTGCGCACCAGCTGGCGCGGCGAGTGCGCACTGCCGTCGCGTGCGATGGCGCGCGCCGAACCGGCGGCCAGGTGAAGGGCATCGGCGTTGATGTCGTCCGAATAGGCGAAACCGGTCTTCTCCCCGGAGATCGCGCGCACGCCCACGCCCTGCTCGATCGAATGCGCGCCGTCCTTGACGATGCTGTCTTCCACCGTCCAGCTCTCGCGCCGCGAATGCTGGAAATACAGGTCGCCGAAATCGATGCCCGGCCCGAGCAACGCGCCGAAGGTGCGGTCCAGTCCGGTCGGATCGAGGCCGCCGGGCAGCAGCAGGCGGGTTTCGGCGAGGGTCAGCGCGGAGTCGGTCATCGGTACGAAATTGGGTCCGGATGCGGGAAAGGCAAGCAGCGCAGGCACTGCAGCGGCCTATGATGACAGCACCCGCGCCCCGCGCCTTCACTGCACAGCCTCCGGCCAACAGATGAAATTGACCGCCCACGTGATCGACGGCCACACCCTGGACATCCGCCCGGCCCCACGCGAGCGCGACTGGATGAATCGCACCGACCAGCATTACGCCTACCGCTGCCTGCCCCTGGACATGGCCAACGCGCATGGCTGGGAACTGCTGTGCCAGTCCGGCTTCAGCGCCGAATGGGGCGGTGGCGACGCGCTGGAGCAGGTGCGCGTATTGCCCGACGCGGGCACCGCGGCACCGGCCCTGAGCCACTTCGGCTACGGCGTGCTGACCTTCCATGTGCCCTGCCTGTTCCGTTCCGACCCCGGCGTGGAACTGCTGGCGACCGGGCCGCTGAACCGGCCCAAGGATGGCATCGCCGCGCTCAGCGGCGTGGTCGAGACCGACTGGAGCCCCTACACGTTCACCATGAACTGGAAGTTCACCCGCCCGGGCCGGGTGCGCTTCGAGGCCGGCGAACCGTTCTGCCACCTGCTGCCGTTGCACCGCCCCCTGCTGGAGAACGTGCAGGCCGAGTGGCGACCCTTGTCGGAGACCCCGGACCTGGAGGCACAGCACCGCCGCTGGACGCACAGCCGCGGGCATTTCCTGCAGGAACTTCCCGACCCGGATTCGGCGGCCGCGCGCGAGCAGTGGCAGCGTGGTTATTTCCGCGGCGTGGACACGCATGGCTGCCCCGCCAAGGAACACCGGGTGAAACTGCGCCTGCCGAAATTCGTCCGCGGCAGCGGCGACTGATCTCCGCTCCGTGGAGCCCGGCTTGGCCGGCTGCGTTACCGATACGGTGACCCGAAGAATCGCGAAGACGGCGGCGCCAGCGCTGCTCTATGCCGCGACGGAAGCAGTGGCTTGAGACGGTTTGCCGGCCTGTATCGGCACTTCACTGCGCAGCGAAGGTCACGGCAACAGACGGGCCCACTCCCCGCGTCCCACGCGCTCAGGGCATGCCGGCGTCGTGGCCAGCCGCGCTTGCGGCTTCGGTGCGCGACTGCTCGCGGCTGATGACTTCGACCTTGGGTTCCTTCCACGGTCCGCTGACGCGGTAGGTCTTGGCGCCCAGTTCGCCCAGCGGCCGCGACAGCACCGCATTGGCCGCCGCGCCCACTGCCGCGCCGACCGGTCCGCCGGCCACCGCGCCGACCACGGTGAGCAGGTTGCCGGACTTGGGCAGCACGTCGATGGTCTGGTCGAAACGCTGCGCACGCAGGTCGGTGTCGCCGCGGATGCGGATATCGGCGGCAGGACCGTCGATCAGCATGTCCTCGGTATGGGCCTGACCGTCGGCGAAACTGACGCTGCCTTCCAGCCGGTCGAAGGCGAAGCCCTTGGAAAAGAAATCGCGGAAGTCGAGCATCATCCGCCGCGGCAGCTGGGCCAGGCTGAACAGGCCGAGCACGCGGCCTGCACCCGGCTCCACTTCCAGCAGCTGGCCATCCCTGGCGGCGATCCGCAGGTTGCCCTGCAATCCGGCCAGGCTGAACCCCGCCGGCGTACCCGGCCAGCTGGCATCGAAGTGCACCTGGCCTTCGCCGCGCGCCAGCCAGTTGCGGTAACCCAGCCCGTCCATCAGCGCGCCCATGTCGCCACTGTCGACCTGCAACGCCAGGTGGGTGCGGGCCGCATCGCCGCGGCCCAGCCATTCGCCGGTGGCTTCGATCTTCTGTTCTCCGGCCTGCACCTGCAGCCGCTCCACGCTCAGCCCGGCCGGGACCGGACGCGTGCGCAGCGAAGCCTTGCCCAGGATGGCCTGGCGATAACGCAGGTCGTCCACGTCCAGCGCCAGCGGCGGGATCGCAGCCGGATCGAAACCCTCGTCCGTCGCCACCGGCCTGGTGGCCGCAGCGTCGGCGCTGCCGGTTTCGTCCACCGCGGCAATGGCGTCCACTTCGCCCGCGTTGGCGATGGCCGCGGCAACGGCCCTGGACGCCGCAGCCGCCGGCGGTTGCCAGTGCAGGCGCGCGAAGTGGCCCTGGACTGCGGCGCCGGCCGCATCGGGCACGGTCACGGTGCCGGCCAGGGCCGGTCCGTCCACGACCACTTCCAGCGCCTGCGCGCCCGGTCGCAACTTCAGTCGCGTGGATGGGAACACGCCCCCCAGCAATCGCAGTTCGTCGGCGAGCACGTCGATCTCGCGCAGCGGCGGGCCGCCACCGCTGTCGCCACGCGCCAGCCCGATCCATTCCAGCGCATCCAGCGATGAAGTACGCCCGCCCACCACCAGGCCCGAAGCCGGCGGTTCGCCGTCGACCGTCGAGCTTCCGAGTTTCACCCGCACGCCGGTCTGTCCATCACGCTGCCGCGCGCGCAAGGCCAGGCGCTCGCCGAAGGCCACGTCGATCGGGCCGCTGCCCAGCGGCAGGCCGAGCTGCACTTTCGTCTGCAGCGCCTCGTCGGCTGGCTTGGCCAGCGGCGCCGGCAGGTCCAGTTTCGTGCCGACCAGCGAGGAGTCCAGGCGCAAGCTGCCGACGCTGCCGCCGGTGGCCTGCCTGGGCAGAGCCACGGCCAGGTTCCAGGGCGAGCGCCCGCGGACGTGCGGCGCGAGCCAGCCCAGCTCCGGTGCGCGGGCGAACAGGTCGTCGGCATCCATCGGCACGGCCAGGCCGGCTTCGAACACGTTGCCCGCGTCGCGCACGTGGCGGCCGGAACGCAGCGACAGCAGGCCCTCCTCGCCCTGGTGGCGCACCGCCAGTTCCGCCGCCTCGAAGCCGCTGGCGTCGTAGCGGGCCGCGCCGCGCACCGCTTCGAAAGCCAGGTTCCAGCGTTTTTCAGCCAGTTTCGCCCCGTCCAGGACGACCTTGCCGTCGATCACCGCCGGGCCGTGTCCACGGCCCAACGGCAGGTCCATGGCGAATGTCGTGGCCGCCGGGCCGGATGCCGCAAGGTTGGCCAGGGTTTCGCGATTGTCCTTTTTCAGCGGGCTGTGGCGCAGCAGCTCGAGCAGCTGCGCGGCATCGCCCTTCGCTTCGGCGCGCACCTGCAGCGGCGCGTGGCTGAAGTCGGCGATGCCGGCCTGCACGCGCTGTACCGCCAGGCCGTTGATGCGGCCCTGTCCCTGCACGCTGAAGCCGTTGCCGACGAAGGCCACGCCCGCCTGCATCGCATCCAGTTCCGGCCATTGCTCCTGGAAACGGATGCGACCGTCATCGATCGTAGCGGTGGCCTCGAAGCGGCCGTTGTCGCGCACGAACGGCCAGTCGTCCAGGTCGCCGGCGACCAGGCCGCGGCCGCCGCTGACGATGCCGTCCTGCAGCGCCATGTCCAGCCAGTCCACCGCCGCCTTGGACATCTTGTGGTGTATCCAGAACTTCCGCGCCACCGACACCGGCGCGTCCTCGATCTCCGCGGCGATACCGATCCAGGGCCGCGTGCCGTCGCCCTGGAACCACAGTCCGCCGCGCACCTGCGCGCCGTAGTCACCACCGTCCAGGTGCAGCGCCGGCGTGGCCACTTCCCAGCCGTCGCCTTCGCGCCAGGCCAGCAGCCGCCCGTCCAGCTGCAGCTCGTGGACCACGCCGAAACCGCTGGGCCAGTCGAAGCGCAGCGCACTGCGCGGATCCAGCGCCAGCTCCCAGCCCTGTCCGTCGCCGTCGAAGCGACCGGCCAGTCCATCGATGCCCGGCGAATCGCCGACCGCGGCGAACGCAAGCCGCTCGATCCGGCCCTGCGCCTGCAACGGCCCGCCACGCACGCCCGCAACTTGCAGCGCCGACAGTTGCGCCTGCGGCGCGGCCCGGACGAGCCATGCGCGCAGCGAAGGCGACAGGCCGTCGCCCAGTGCCGCGATCGCCAGCAACGGGGTCGCATCGACCTGCTCGGCCAGCAGCGCGAAGCGCTTGCCGCCAGCAAGGACCAGGCCATCCAGCGTCTGCGCGCCACGGTGGTCGACCACGCGCAGCGAAGGTGCATCCAGCCGCCAGCCATCGGCGGTGACACGCCAGCGCGCGCGGCCGCGCACTTCATCCAGGCGCACCTGCGGCAGTTGTCCGTCCGCCAGCGGCGCGCCGGAAAACAGCACATGGCGCAACTGGAACCGGGTGGTCGCCAGGACCACGCGGTGGCCGCGCATCTCGGCCCATGCTTCCACGCGGCCGCGGCCGTCGGCAGGGGCGATCCCGCCGTGGTGCAGCAGCGGCGCCCATGCACCCAGCGCCTCGGTATCCAGGTCGAAGTAGGTGCGGCCACTGCCGTTGTCGCGATCGAACTCGAACGCCAGCGCTGCCGGCGCCGCGTCGGGCCGGATCCAGGCGAGCGCGCCGGCGCTGACATGCCGGCCATCCACGCGCACGCGCAGGTCGATCTTCGGGATCCGCGTGCGCAGGCCCAGCTGCGGCGCGCGGACCTCGAGCTGCCCGCCGATCACCTGCAGCTCGCCCAGTCCTTCCAGGTAGTCCAGCGGATCGGCGGTGCCGGTCATCGGCAGGCCGAGCACCGACCAGCGGCCATCGTCGGCGCGTTCAAGCGTGAGCGAGGGTCCGCGCAGGCGCAGTTCGGTGAACGAGCGTCCGGGCAGCAGGCCGGCGTACATCGACAGCAAAACTTCGGCCTGGCCGATGCCCACGCCGCCGCCGGGCTCGCCGATATGCAGCCCTTCCAGCTGCAGCAACGGGCCGCGCCGCGTCCACCGCGTCTGCACCCGCTCGAAGCTGACCGGCCGCCCGGCCTTCTCGCTCAGCCACGCGGCGATCCGGTCGGGATGGCGCTCGGCCAGCGGCAGCAGCTGGCTGGCCGCGCCCAGCACCAGCGCCATCAGCACCAGCACGATCGCCAGCAGATAGACGACCCAGCGGCGGGCCAGGCGCAGGCGGCGGCGGACGGGAGTAGGCATCAGCGCACCGCGTGGAGCTTGCGGTCAGAGCAGGACCACATCGAACTGCTCCTGCAGGTACTGCTCGTCCGCCTGGAAGCGGATGCTCTTGCCGAGGAACTCTTCCAGTTCGGCGACCGCGGTCGACTCTTCCTCGGTGATCCGCGCGACCACCTTGGGCGAGGCGATCACAAGCAGGCGCGCGGCGTCGAACTGGCGCACCGCGCGGGTGATCTCGCGGAAGACTTCGTAGGTCACCGTCTCGGCGGTCTTCACCGAACCCCGGCCGGCGCACTGCGGGCAGGTTTCCGACAGCTGCCGCTCGAGGCTTTCGACCGTGCGCTTGCGCGTCATCTCGACCAGTCCCAGCGGCGAGAAGTCGTACACCGTGGTCTTGGCATGGTCGCGCGCCAGCGACTTCTCCAGCGTGCGCAACACCTGGCGGCGGTGCTCCGGATCGCTCATGTCGATGAAGTCGATGATGATGATCCCGCCCAGGTTGCGCAGGCGCAGCTGCCGCGCCACCGCCTGCGCCGCTTCGAGGTTGGTGCGGTACACCGTCTCCTCGAGGTTGCGCTGGCCCAGGAACGAGCCGGTGTTCACGTCGATGGTGGTCATCGCCTCGGTCTGGTCGATGACCAGGTAGCCGCCGGACTTCAGCGGCACCTGCTTGTCCAGCGCGCGGGCGATCTCGTCCTCGACGCCGTACAGGTCGAAGATCGGGCGGTCGCCGGAATACAGTTCGATCTTCTCGGCCAGCACCGGCATGTACTTGGCGACGAACGCCTGCAGCCGGTCGTAGGTATCGCGCGAATCCACCCGCACCTTCTCCACGTCGCGGCGGATCAGGTCGCGCACCGCGCGCAAGGGCAGGCTCAGGTCTTCGTAGATGATCGTGCCGGCGCCGGCCTCGCGGCCGCGTCGCTCGACCACGTTCCAGACCCGCGCCAGGTAGGCGATGTCCTCGGCCAGCGCCTCGGCAGGCTGGCCCTCGGCATTGGTGCGGATGATGTAGCCGTGTCCGCCATGGCTGGCCGACAGCTCCGACACCAGGGTTTTCAGGCGCAGGCGTTCGCCCTCGTCCTCGATCCGCGCCGAGACCCCGACGGTGCGCGACTGCGGCAGCAGCACCAGGTAGCGCGAGGGAATGCTGATCTGCGTGGTCAGGCGCGCGCCCTTGGTGCCGATCGGGTCCTTGACCACCTGGACCACGATCTCCTGGCCGTCGCGCAACAGTTCGACGATCGAGGGCGTCGAGCCGGCCGGCTGCGCGGCGGCGTCGTCGCCCGGACCCGGGTCCACCGGCGCCGGCCGGACCACGTCGTTGGCGTGCAGGAACGCGGCGCGCTCCAGCCCGAGTTCGACGAACGCGGCCTGCATGCCCGGCATTACACGCTGCACGCGACCCTTGTAGATGTTGCCGACCACGCCGCGCCGCCAGCCGCGCTCGATGTGCAGCTCCTGCAGCATGCCGTTCTCGACCACGGCGACGCGGGTTTCGCGCGGGGTGACGTTGACCAGGATCTCTTCGGACATGCCCGCCCTCATCCGGCCACGGCGGCGCGCGCGCCGGCTTCTTCGGTCGGCGCATCGGCGCCGGGATCGAGCAGTCGCGCGGTCTCGTGCACCGGCAGGCCCATGACGCCGGAATAGCTGCCGGCGAGGTGTTCGACGAAGGCCTCCGCGCGCCCCTGGATCGCATACGCGCCGGCCTTGCCCATCGGCTCGCCGGTGGCGACGTAGGCGGAGATCTGCGCCCCGGTCAGCGCGGCGAAGCGCACCAGGGTCGTGGACAGCGCATCGCGTTCGCCGGCCCCGTCGATCACGGTCACCGCCGACAGGACGCTGTGCTGGCGCCCGGACAGGCGCCGCAGCATCGCCTCGGCATCGGCGGCATCGGCCGGCTTGCCGAAGACCTCTTCGTCCAGGACCACTTCGGTGTCGGCGCCCAGCACGCGCGCACCGGGCTCGGTGGCGACCAGGGACCAGCCGGCGCGGGCCTTGTCGCGGGCGACGCGGCGCACGTAGGCGGCCGCGCCCTCGCCCGGCGCCCGGACTTCCGGGACGTCGACATCGAGCAGGCGGTAGGTCAGGCCGAGCCGTTCAAGCAGTTCGGCCCGGCGGGGGGATTTCGAGGCCAGATACAGCATGGGCACAGGATAACCCGCGGCAGCTGGCTGAACCGTGGCCGGCGCCGCCGGACCGGCCTCGACCCCGACCGGGCTCACGGCGCGTTCATCCGTTCGAACCGACCCTGCCGCGCAACCCTGCGCACCGTCACACCCAAGGAGCCCCATCCATGCGCCACCCGTTCGCCACCCTGCTTGCCGTCCTCGCGCTGTCCGTACCCGTCGCCGCCGTCCAGGCCCAGTCCGTCGGGCCCGCCGTGCCGGCCGATGCGACCCTGCTGTCGGTGTCGGCCCAGGCCGAGGCCCGGCGTGCGCCGGACATCGCCACCGTCTCGGCCGGCGTGGTCACCCAGGCCGCCGACAGCAACACCGCGATGCGCCAGAACGCCGAGCAGATGAACAAGGTGCTGGCCGCGGTGAAGGCCGCCGGCGTCGCCGCGCGCGACGTGCAGACCAGCGGCATCAACCTCAATCCGCAGTACCACTTCGAAGACAACCAGCCGCCGCGGATCACCGGCTACCAGGCCAGCAACACGGTGAGCCTGAAGCTGCGCGACGTGGCCAAGATGGGCAAGGTGCTCGACGCGCTCGTCGCCAGCGGCGCCAACCAGATCAACGGCCCCAGCTTCGGCATCGACGATCCGGAACCGCTGTACGACCAGGCCCGCATCGAGGCGCTGGAACGTGCGCAGCGGCGCGCGGAGACCTACGCCAAGACCCTGGGCCTGCGCGTGCGCCGGATCGTCAGCATCAGCGAGGGCGGCGGCATGCAGGTGCCGATGCCGCGCATGGCGATGATGAAGGCCGAAGCCTTCGACAGCACCCCGGTGGCCGCCGGCGAAAGCAGCGTGTCGGTGCAGCTGGACGTGGTGTTCGAACTGGGCCGCTGAGCGCGATCGACACCTCGCCCGCGCTGCATGCGGAACCCGAAAGCCCGGCCTCGTGCCGGGCTTTCGTTTTCCCGGGGATCCGCGCGCCACCGGCCATCGGCCGTCCTGCGACTTTGGTCTGGATGCCCGCGACGCCGCTTGAAAGCCCGATCGCACCGGCGCAGTCTGGAACCGGCCATCGCGGCCAACCCCGGTCGCCCTGTCCGTGCGTTGTTCCTTCCGTCATTCCTGCAATGGAGGTGGATCATGGTTCGCACGCTGCCGTCCGATGTGTCCCCGCGCCTGGATGCCTCGCGCATCCTCGCCATCAGCTTCGCCATGGCGGTACACGCCCTGGCCCTGCTGGTCCTGTTGCTGCCGCTGACCCAGGCGCCACTGCCGGAACTTCGCAACGAGCCCGAGCCGCGCTGGACGGTGCAGCCGCCGACACCGGTCCCCCCCCTGCCTCCGCAGCCGGTGGTGCAGCAACCGCGGGTCATTCCGCCGCGCACGCCACCGGCGGTGTTCCAGCGCCAGCTGCCGGTGCAACAGCCGGCGATCGTCGACCAGGGCCTGCTGCAGGCCGATCCGGTGAGCGATACCGTTGGCCCTCCCGACGTCATCAACCCGCCCTATGACGGCCAGCCGCTGCAGGGCGCGCAACTGCGCTACGCGGTCGCCCCGCCACCGGCGTATCCGCGCGACGCGATCCGCAGCAATGCGCAGGGCACCGTGATGTTGCGCGTGCTGGTCGATGTCGACGGCAAGCCGCTGGAGGTGATCGTGGATCGCAGCAGTGGCCATCGCTCGCTCGACCGCGAGGCGGTGCGCCAGGTGCAGCAGCGGTGGCGCTTCGAGCCGGCGATGCGCGAAGGCCGCGCAGTGCAGGCCTGGGGCCTGGTCCCGATCGATTTCAGCCTGCAATGAGGCCATCGGCGGCGACGGCATCCGCCGTCGCCGCCCTCCAAGGGTTCAACGAGCACCGCGCCGCTCAGGCGCGGTGGTAGGGATGGTTGGCCAGCAGCGCCGCGGCGCGATACAGCTGCTCGGCCACCAGCAGCCGCACGAGCATGTGCGGCAGGGTCAGTGGACCTAGCGACCACGATTCGGACGCAGCGGCCAGGACCTCTGGCGCATGGCCTTCGGGCCCCCCGACCAGGAACGCCAGGTCGCGCCCCTGCTGGCGCCAGTGCTCCATGCGCTGGGCCAGCTGCTCCGACGACCACGCGCGCCCCGGCACGTCCAGCGCGATGACATGCGCGTTCTTCGGCAACGCCGCCAGCACGCGCTTGCCTTCGTCGTCGATCGCGCGCTGCGGATCGCGACCCTTGCCGCGCAGGCCCGGCTCCACTTCGACCAGTTCCAGCGGCAGCCAGTGCGAGAGCCGCTTGCGGTACTCGCCGAATCCCTCCGCCACCCAGGAAGGGGCGCGTTCGCCCGTTGCGATCAGTCGTGCCTTCATGGCGACCATGATAAGTGCCGACGCCTCGCTTGGCCGCGCCCGGGGTATTACCGCCGGTAAGCGCTGATATGCCCACGCAATCGCGTGCTACGGTCCGGGCCGGCCTCGTCGCCGCACCGCCACCCTGGGAGGGGAAAGCATGGGCCGCATCCGGTTCGCCAGCCTTGCCACGCTGCTCGTCCTCGCGTGGGGCCATGCGCCGCCATCGACCGCCGCTGCTGCAGGCGTGCAGGACGCACCGCTGGAGGCGTCGTTCGACTGGTTCGAATACGAAGGCGGCGACCCGGCGGATGCGAAGTACACGCCCGGGCAGGGCCAGTTCCGCAACCCCGTGCTCAAGGGCTTCTATCCGGACCCGAGCGTCGTCCGCGTCGGCGCGGACTACTACATGGTGAATTCCACCTTCGGCTGGTTCCCCGGCATTCCCGTCTTCCACAGCCGCGACCTGGTGAACTGGACCCAGATCGGCAACGCCATCGACCGCGTCGACCAGCTCGACTTCGGCAAGCACGACCTGGTCAACGGCGTGTTCGCACCGGCGATCGAACATCACGACGGCCTGTTCTACATCGCCAACACCTGTTTCCCGTCCTGCGGCGGCAACTTCGTGATCACCGCCCGCGACCCGGCGGGACCATGGTCGGACCCGGTGTGGTTGCCGGACCTGGCTGGCGGCATCGACCCGTCGCTGTTCTTCGACGACGATGGCCGCGCGTGGATCGTCAACAACGACCTGCCCGAGGGCGGCAAGGAACGCTATCCCGGCCACCGCGCGATCTGGCTGCAGGAGTTCGACGCGAAGGCCCTGCGTACCCTCGGCCCGCGCCGGGTACTGCTCGACGGCGGCGTGGTGCCGGCGGAGAAGCCCGAGTACGTCGAAGGCCCGCACCTCTTCAAGACCGACGGCTGGTACTACCTGACCGCCGCCGAGGGCGGCACCGGCGAGATGCACCAGCAGGTGGTCCTGCGCAGTCGCGAGGTGACCGGACCGTACGTGGCATGGAGCGAGAATCCGGTCCTGACCCAGCGCGACCTGCCGCGCGATCGTCCGTTGCCGATCACCTCCGCCGGCCACGCCGATTTCGTGCAGACCCAGGACGGAGACTGGTGGGCGGTGTTCCTGGGCAACCGCCCGTATCCGCCCCCAGGCAGCAGGGGCAGCGCGGGCAGCCACTACGTCAACACCGGCCGCGAGACGTTCCTGATGCCGGTGCACTGGGAGGACGGATGGCCGCGCATCACCGCAGCGGGGCAGCGGATTCCCTGGGTACTCGACGCACCGGCGCTGCCGGCAGGCCAGGCGCCGGTACCGACCAGCGGTGCCTTCGCCATCCGTGTCGGGTTCGAAGGCCGGCAACTGCCGCTGGACTGGATCACCGTGCGCAACCCGCGCGAGTCGTGGTACCGGCTCGATGGCGGCGCATTGCACCTGCAAGCGCGCGCGGTGGGCCTGGGCGAACGCGACAATCCTTCGTTCCTGGCGCGCCGGCAGCAGCACCAAGGGGCGCTCGCCTCGACCGCGGTCCGCTTCGTCCCGCAGCGCGACGGCGACACCGCCGGCCTGGCCGCGTTCCAGAACGAGGATTTCTGGTACCTGCTGGCGGTGACCCGCGAGAACGGCATGCCGATGGTGGTGCTGGACCGTCGCGACGGCCGCAGGAAAGACCAACCCAGGACAGGCACGCGCCTGGCCTCGGCGCCGCTGCCCGCTGCCGCGGTCGACCAGCCGTTGTACCTGCGCATCCGCGCGCGCGGGGCCGAGTACGACTTCGAATACGCCACGGTCGAAGGGCAATGGCAGTCGCTGGCACGCGACGCGGACGGCACCCTGCTCAGCACCAGCGTCGCCGGCGGTTTCACCGGCGCAGTGTTCGGCCTGTACGCCGCACGACAGGGGGCGACGCCGTAGGCGCGTGCCGGCGCCGCTCAGGCGGCAGGCACCGCTTCCCGGTGTAGAGGCGACAAAGCCACGGCAGATGCGACACCCCGCCCCGTCAACGGGCCAGCCGGCCCCTGATCAGAGGATGGAAGCGAGCACGCCGCAGCTGCCACGCTGCCAGAGCGGGCGACGGGCCAGGCGAGGATGCAGACGCCGAGGTCGATCGGCGGGCGACGCTCAGGCGTCGCGGTCTTCCGGATGGTCGCCGACCGTCCACAACCGCTCCAGTGCGTAGAACTCGCGCACACGCGGCAGCATCACGTGGACGATCACGTCGCCCAGGTCGACCAGGACCCATTCGGCCTCGCGCTCGCCCTCCACGCCCAGCGGCATCGCGCCGAGCTTCTTGGCGAAACGGATCACCTCGTCGGCGATCGACTTCACATGCCGGGTCGACGTACCCGAGACGATCACCAGGTGGTCGGCCACGCTGGTCCTGCCGCGCACGTCGATTTCAACGACATCCTTGGCCTTGATCTCCTCCACGGCGGCGCGGACGTTCGCCAGCAGGACTTCCACGGGCGGCGGCGGTTCGGGGAGGCGGGTCTTGATGACGTGGGCTTGGCTGCTCAAGGAGGACTCTGGTGAACGGGGGTCGGAATACGCGCCGATTATACCGGCGCCGCGGGCCGCCCCGTGTTCACGGGACCCGGTAAAGGCCGTGCGCATCGATCCAGGCGGCGACCGCCGGCGGCACCTGGGCGCGCCACGCCGGATCGCCGGCGACGATGCCCTCCCTGACCGCGGTGGCCGACTCGGCGCGCAGGGGCTGGTCCAGCGCATACAGGCACCCGGCCGGACGCGTGGCCAGCGCCGCCGGATCGGTGGTCCAGCGACCCGAGGCCTCCGCGGCAAGCGTGTCGGGCAGCTGCGCCAGGTCGCCGCCGCCGCTGCGACCGGCCACGATGAAGTGGGCCAGCCGCGGCAGTTCGCGCCAGTGCTTCCAGGTCGGCAGCGAACGGAAGCTGTCGGCACCGACCAGCAGTGACAGCGGTGCGGAATCGCCCAGCTCCGAGCGCAGTTCATGCAGGGTGTCGACCGTCCAGGACGGCCCGGGACGCGCCAGTTCGCGCCGGTCCACGCGCAGCCGGTGGTCGCCGGCCACGGCCAGGTCGAGCATGTGCGCGCGCTGGCGCGCGTCGGCGCCGGGTGCGGCGCGGTGGGGCGGGTCGGCGGCCGGCGCCAGGGTGACCGGGACGGTGAACGTGTCGGCGGCGGCGCGGGCAATGGCGAGGTGGCCGTCGTGCACGGGATCGAAGGTCCCGCCGTACCAGATCGCAAGCACGCCGGGCACGGTCAGCGGTTCGCGCCCGCGAGCGGGCCGGCGCCCTTCAGCAGGCCGATCGCCGGCGCCTCGGCGATGGCGAGCAGCAACCGCTCCAGCAACTGCCAGGGTTCGCCCGGGCCGCGCCCTTTCGCCGCGCGGTCCACGCGCGACGCATAGGCGGCGAAACGGTTCCAGCGCAGTGGCGTGGCGTGGCGCTGCAGGGCGCGCTTGAACGGCGCCTGCCGGGCTTCCCACAGGCCCTGCGATTTCATCTCGGCGGCCAGGTTGGCGCCGCGCGCCTGCGCGCGCGCCAGCGCGGCGGAGCGCAGCACTTCGCGGATCACCATCGGCATCAGCCCGGCGACCTGCTCGCCCTCGGCGCGCAGGCCGGCCAGCATGCGCCGCACGTGCGCGGCCTGGCCCGAGAGGGTCGCCTCGATCAGGCGGAACACATCGTAACGCGCGGCGTCGGCGACCAGCGACTGCATCGTCGCCAGGTCCAGCGTGCCTTCCGGTGCCAGCAGGGCGAGCTTGTCGATCTCCTGCGCTGCCGCCAGCAGGTTGCCTTCCACGCGCTCGGCCAGGCCCTGCACCGCGTCGGGCGCCGCGCGCAGTCCGCGCTCGCGCAGGCGCCGATCGATCCATCCGGGCAGTTCATGCGGCTTGAGCGCCCAGGCGATCGAGACCACGCCGCGACGCGAAATCGCGTCCACCCACTTGCCGTGGTGCGCCTTGCTCCAGTCGCCGGCCACGATCATCAGGGTGACATCGCCGGGCGGGTTCTCGCAGAACCCGCTGATCACTTCGGCGCCGGTCTTGCCCGGCTTTCCGCCGGGCAGGCGCAGTTCGATCAGGCGCCGGCTGCTGAACAGGCTGGGCGCGTTGAAGCTGGCCGCAAGGCCGTCCCAGTCCGGATCGCGCCCGTCGCCGTCGAACACCTCGCGCTCGGCGCCTTCGACCCGCGCCCGCGCGCGCACCGCATCGGCGGCTTCCAGCACGTGCAGGACTTCCGGACCGGCGACGAGATAGGCCGCCTGCAACGGCTGGTTGCCGGCCTGCGCGGCCAGCTGGTCGGGCCGCAGCTCCATCAGGGCGTCGGCGTCGGAGTGGCGGGCGGCGGGTCGATGGCCGGCACCGCCTCGGGTCCGGTCTCCGGGGATGCGGGAGTGGCCGCCTCCCGCGCCAGGTTGGCACGCACCACGCTGTCGATGCGGCGCAGGATCGAGGCCGCCATCTCGCGGCGCAGCTCGTCGGCGAGGATCTCGCGTTCGGTACTGGTGCCGGTGGCGTCTTCAGGCGGCGACACGTAATCGCGCGACAGTTCCACCACCTGCTGCGGCACCAGTTCGCGGCCATCGGCGAGGCGGAAGGTGAAGATCGTCGCGTAGCGCAGGCTGAATTCCTGTGCACGGCCCTGTTCGTCGATGGCGATGGGCAGGTCGCCCCAGCGCTCGGACAGGATGTCCAGCCGCGCCACCTTGGGCGCCTCGGGCCGCGCGCCAACGGCGGCGGCCGTGCCTGTCGACTTCGGTTCGCGCGGGGCGACGCGCGCGCCCGCATTGCGCAGGTTGCGCTCCAGCACGGTGACCAGCTCGCTGTACGGCGCGGTCGAGACCACCTGTACCGGCGGCGTGTCTTCGGGCAACGCCAGCTTGTCGCGCAGATGGAAGCCGCAGCCGGCCAGGGCCAGTGCAAGAAGGAGGGGCAGCGCGTTTCGGATCATGGCGGAGAGTCTGGACGAGCAGGCCCGGAGCGGCAACAGGCCACAGCCTGCCCGACACCGCGTGAACGTGGCTTGAGAACACGGCCACCTGCCAACGCTGCTGCCCCGCTGGCGGCAGCGTCTGGACCCTCGAACCTCGAACGAAGCGTGTCAGCCCCCGGGTCGGGGGCGATCCGTGCGAAGCACGGATGGGGGATGGGGAGTAGACAGCCTGGACGTTCCGTCAGGAACGTCCAGGCGTCAACATCGTCGCCGCTACGCGGCGACGATATTGACGATCTTGCCCGGCACCACGATCACCTTGCGCACAGTCAGGCCTTCCAGGAACTTGGCCGTGTTCGGTTCGGCCCGGGCCAGGGACTCCACCTGCTCGCGCGAGGCATCCGCGGCGACCTCGATCGTGCCGCGCAACTTGCCGTTGACCTGCACCGCCAGCGTCACCGCGTCGCGGACCAGCGCGGCCGGATCGGCCTGCGGGAACGGCACGTCCTCCAGCAACGTCTCGGCGTGGCCCAGCAGCTGCCACAGCGCATGGCTGGAGTGCGGGGTGATCGGATTGAGCAGCAGCACCGCCGCCTGCAGCGCTTCCTGGCGCACCGCGCGGCCGGCATCGCTGGCGTCGTCGAATTTCGCCACCGCGTTCATCAGCTCCATCACCGCGGCGATGGCGGTGTTGAAGCTGTGCCGGCGACCATAGTCGTGCCCGACCTTGTCGATGGTCTCGTGGGTCTTGCGGCGCAGCGCCTTCTGCGCGGCATCCAGCACCGAAACGTCCAGCACCGGCGCCGGGCCTTCGCCCGCGTGCTTCTGCGCCTGCGTCCACAGCCGGCGCAGGAATCGGGCCATGCCGTCCACGCCGGCCTCGTTCCATTCCAGCGACTGCTCGGGGGGCGCGGCGAACATCGAGAACAGGCGCACCGTGTCGGCGCCGTACTTGCCGACCATCGCCTGCGGGTCCACGCCGTTGTTCTTGGACTTGGACATCTTCTCGGTGCCGCCGACCAGCACCGGCTGGCCGTCGGCGCGCAGCGTCGCGCCGATGATGCGCGCCTTGTCGTCGCGCTTGATGTCGACGTCGGCCGGATTGATCCAGTCCTTGGATCCATCCGCGTTCTGGCGATAGTAGGTATCGGCGATGACCATGCCCTGGGTGAGCAGGTTGGTCGCCGGTTCGTCGCTGTCCACCATGCGCGCGTCGCGCAGGAGCTTGTGGTAGAAGCGGAAATACATCAGGTGCAGGATCGCGTGTTCGATGCCGCCGATGTACTGGTCCACCGGCAACCAGTAGTTGCCGCGCTTGTCGACCATGTCGCGGGCCTTGGGCGAGGTGTAGCGCGCGTAGTACCAGCTCGACTCCATGAAGGTGTCGAAGGTGTCGGTCTCGCGTTCGGCATCGCGACCGCAATCCGGGCACTTGCACTTGCGCCATTCCGGATCGGTCTTGATCGGGGAGCCCGTCCCGCTGAACTGCACGTTCTCGGGCAGCACCACCGGCAACTGGTCTTCGGGCACCGGCACCGCGCCGCAGCGATCGCAGTAGATCACCGGAATCGGACAACCCCAGTAACGCTGGCGGCTGACGCCCCAGTCACGCAGGCGGTAGTTCACGCGGCGCTGGCCACGGCTCTGGCGCTCGAAACGCTCCGCCAGGGCCTCGAACGCGCCCCAGTAATCGAGGCCGTCGAATTCGCCGGAGTTGACCAGCTCCAGGTCGGCGCGGCCCTTGTCGCCGTACCAGTCGCGCCAGGTCGTCGAATCCCAGGACTTCTCGTCCTCGTTCTTCGGTTCCTTGAGTGCGATCACCTGCACGATCGGCAGGGCGTACTTGTTGGCGAACTCGAAGTCCCGCTGGTCGTGGCCGGGCACGGCCATCACCGCGCCGGTGCCGTAACCCATCAGCACGAAGTTGGCCACCCAGATCGCGACTTTCTCGCCGGTGACCGGATGCACGGCCGTCAGGCCGGTGTCCATGCCGCGCTTCTCCTGCGTTTCCAGCTCGGCTTCGGAGACGCCGCCGTGCTTGAGATCCTCCAGGAATGCCGCCAGCGCCGGATTGGTCGCCGCGGCCTTGAGCGCCAGCGGATGTTCGCCGGCGATCGACACGAAGGTCACGCCCATCAGCGTGTCCGGGCGCGTGGTGAACACGCGGATCGGTTCCAGCGCGGCACCGGCCGCATCGGCCACGTCGAACTGGATCTCCAGGCCCTCGGAACGGCCGATCCAGTTGCGCTGCATAGTCTTGACCGATTCGGGCCAGCCCGGCAGGTCGTCCAGCCCGTCCAGCAGCTCCTGGGCGTAGTCGGTGATGCGCAGGAACCACTGCGGGATCTCGCGCTTCTCCACCAGCGCGCCGGAGCGCCAGCCGCGGCCGTCGATCACCTGCTCGTTGGCCAGCACGGTCTGGTCGACCGGGTCCCAGTTCACCACCGAGTTCTTGCGGTAGGCCAGGCCCTTGCGCATCAGCCGGGTGAACATGCGCTGCTCGTGGACGTAGTAGTCCGGCGTGCAGGTGGCGAACTCGCGCGACCAGTCGATCGCGTAGCCCAGCGACTTGAGCTGGGTGCGCATGTGCTCGATGTTCTTGTAGGTCCACTGCGCCGGCGGGACCTTGTTCTTGATCGCCGCGTTCTCGGCCGGCAGGCCGAACGCGTCCCAGCCCATCGGCTGCAGCACGTTGTGCCCGGTCATCCGCT
Organism: Pseudoxanthomonas daejeonensis; assembly: GCF_010093205.1. Taxonomy (GTDB): domain Bacteria; phylum Pseudomonadota; class Gammaproteobacteria; order Xanthomonadales; family Xanthomonadaceae; genus Pseudoxanthomonas; species Pseudoxanthomonas daejeonensis. The sequence continues at coordinate 99,179 of NZ_PDWN01000011.1, read as the reverse complement.
TGTAGCGGCTGATCACGTCGCCGATGGTGTAGTTGCGCACGTGGCCCATGTGCAAGGCGCCGGACGGATACGGCAGCATCGACAGGCAGTAGTACTTGGGCTTGGCCGAAGCCTCGTCGACCTCGAAGGCGCGGGTGGCGTCCCAGAACTGCTGGGCGGCGGCCTCGACCGGATGGGGATCGTAGGCGGAGGCGTTTTCGGGGACAGCGGACATTGCGGGTCGCGGTGGCTTCGGCAAAGTCGCCAAGGGTACCGCAGCGCAGCATGGGTCTCCACTTGCCCGCCCCGCCCCATGCTGCGATCCGGGCGCCCGGATGGATGGGACCCGCTGCGGCTACCATCGGCCTTCACCTCTACCTGCCTGGAACCCGCATGCGCCCCGCCCTGCTGACGCTGGCCCTGCTCTGCCCGTCCGTCGCCCTCGCCGCACCGGTCGTCGATACCGCCCGGGACCTGCATTGCGGCCGTCTGTTCGACGCGCGCAGCGGCCAGCTGCTCGGCCCGCATACGGTCCGGGTCGGCGACGGCAGGATCCAGGCCGTCTCCGCCGGCATTCCAGCCACCTCGCCCGGCGGCGCCGTGGATCTGCGTGCCCACACCTGCATGCCTGGCTGGACCGACCTCCACGTGCACCTCGAAGACCAGTCCAGTCCGCAGAGCTATTCGGAGGGGTTCCGCCTGGATCCGGTCGACTACGCCTTCCGCAGCGTCGGCTATGCCGAAAAGACCCTGCTGGCCGGCTTCACCAGCGTGCGCGACCTGGGCGGCGACGTCGCCCCGCACCTGCGCGACGCGATCAACCAGGGCCGGGTGCGCGGTCCGCGGATCTTCGCCGCCGGTCGCTCGATCGCCACCACCGGTGGCCACGCCGACCCGACAAACGGCTTCAATTCCACGCTTTCGCACCTGCTCGGCCCCCCCGGCCCGACCGAGGGCGTCATCAACTCGATCGACGACGCGCGCCAGGCCGTGCGCCAGCGCTACAAGGAGGGCAGCGACGTCATCAAGATCACCGCGACCGGCGGCGTGCTGTCGTACGCCCGCTCCGGCGATGCGCCCCAGTTCACCGTCGACGAGGTCAAGGCCGTGGTCGATACCGCGCGCGACTACGGTTACCGCGTCGCCGCGCACGCGCATGGCACCGAAGGCATGAAGCGCGCGGTGCTGGCCGGGGTGACCAGCATCGAGCACGGTACCTACATGGACGACGAGGTGGTCCGGCTGATGAAGCAGCACGGCACCTGGTACGTACCGACGATTTCCGCGGGGCGTTTCGTCGCCGAAAAGGCGAAGATCGACGGGTATTTCCCCGAGGTCGTGCGACCGAAGGCGGCGCGGATCGGCGCGCAGATCCAGGACACCTTCGCCAAGGCGTACAAGGCGGGAATCAAGATCGGCTTCGGCACCGACATGGGCGTGGGCCCGCACGGCGAGAACGCGCGCGAATTCATCTACATGGTCGAGGCCGGCATGCCGGCCGCCGTCGCCCTGCAGAGCGCCACCATCCGCGCCGCCGAAGTGCTCGGCGTGGACGACCAGGGCGTGATCGAGGCAGGCAAGCGTGCGGACATCGTCGCCGTGCCGGGCGATCCGCTGGCCGACATCGGCGTGGTCATGGACGTGGCCTTCGTCATGAAGGATGGCACGGTCTATCGCCAGCCGACCGACGACGACGCCGCGGGCATGCCGTGAGCGGCGAATGGGTCGGTTTCGTCGCCGCGACGCTGACGACGCTCGCATTCGTGCCGCAGGCGTTGAAGACCCTGCGCACGCGCGACACGAAGGGCATTTCGCTGGGCATGTACCTGGTGTTCACCGTGGGCCTGTGCTTCTGGCTGGCCTACGGGATCGTGCTCCATTCCTGGCCGATGATCGTGTCCAACATCATCACCCTGGTTCTGGCCCTGCTGATCCTGGGTCTCAAGCTGCGCCACGGCTGACGCCGCCCTGCGGCGTCGGCATGGCGGCGAACACGCCCCAGGCCAGCCAGACAGCGAAGGCGACGCGCTGGCTCATCGCCGAGCCCGCCCAGCCGCTTCCCAGGAAACCACCGGCAACCACCAGCAGCGCGGCCACTGCAGTGATGCAGGCGAAGCGGCGCCAGCCCGGCGTGCGCCACAGCTCCATCACCAGAAGCGTCGCACCAGCGGGGAATGCGAGCGCCCACAACAGCCAGGCGGCAGCGTGGTAACGGCTGCTGCCGCCATCCAGGTCGTCCAGGTCCAGCGGCAACACGCCCTGCGCGGCGAACGCCAGGGCCGCCAGGACCAGCAGCTGCGCGCCGATCCGCGCGCTCCAGCCCGCCCCGGCGGGCAGGCGGTCGCGCACGCCCAGGGCGATCCAGCCGCCGATCAATCCGGGCAACACGAAAGCGAACAGGCCGAACAGCGGCGCCCCCTCCTGCAGCTGCCGCGCGCCGAGCAGCGCCAGCGGATGGCGCAAGTGCGAATAGCCCTCCACCGTCTGCCCGGCGACCACGGCCGCCAGCACGCAGCTGGCGATGGCCAGCAGTGCCGCGGGGACGCGCCATCGTTCGACTCCGTTCATTGCTCCCTCCAGTGGAAGACTTCCTCCAGGCCGACGCCGAACGCGCGGGCGATACGGAAGGCCAGTTCCAGCGAGGGAGCATAACGCCCGGCCTCCAGCGCGATGATGGTCTGGCGGGTCACGCCGCAGGCATCGGCCAGCGCCTGCTGGGTCATCTCGCCGCGCTCGAAGCGCCAGCGGCGGATCTCGTTGCCGACCGGCGTACCGGTCATGCGCGGTTGCGCCGGTAGTGCACCGACACCGCCCCATGTCCGGCGATGTTCGCAACGACAACACCGAGCAGCAGCATGCCGGATACCCGCAACGACGGGGCCAGCAGCATTTCGCGCAGGGACGGAACGGCCAGGGCGATCGCCAGTCCCACCATCCACGTGCTGGCAACCAGGCGGAACATGCCGTCGCCGCGCGCCAGCAGCGTGCGGTCGCGCTCGTCCTCCAGCGCATGCCGGCCGCGCTGCGCGTCGTACAGCGCCCGGCGGCGGAAGAAGTGCGACAAGGCCAGCACGATGACGCTGCCGATGAAAGCCACGACGTTGCCTTGTGCGACGACCGCAACAGCGATGAACAAACCCAGCCCCGCCATGCCGAGCACCGCGTTGCGCGCGAAGCGCTCTCCGAACGCGACCGGCATATCCCCATCCACGGCCTTCATGATCCAGCCCCCCGGCGGTCGCGCAGGTACATCAGGGCGGTCGCGGCGTACTCCACCAGCCAGCCCCACATCAGCGCGAACACGAGCAGGTTGGCGACCATGAAGTGGTTGGCCCATTGCAGCCGCGCGGGCGGCGAGAAGCCCAGCAGCACCGCGATGCCGACCACGCAGGACACCAGGGCGCCACGCCCCCAGCCGACGGCGCTGGCCTCGATGTCGCGATCGCGCTCGTCTTCCTGCACGCGGCCTTTCCAGCGCGCGGCCAGGACCGAGGACAGTACCGTCCACACCACCAGCAACAGGACCAGGTTGCGCGCCACCGCACCTGCATGCGGATCGCGCCAGTCGCCGGCCGCGAAAAGCGGGATGCGCGAAAGGAAATACAGCACGCCGGCCAGCATGAAGCCGACGCCGAGCCACGCTTTCCATTCGGCCGGCGAGGCGCGGTCCAGGTTTTCGCGCGGGGTGCGCGAGAGCAGCAGCAAGGCGGCCACGGTGCTGGCGACCAGGGCGAACATGCCCAGCGGCCCGGGATCGATACCGAGCAGCGCGCGCGGGCTGGCAAGCATCGACCACAGGCCGAAGCCGGCCAGCGGCACGAGCAGGATCCACAGCCCCTTGGCGGATTTCATGGCGTAACTCCTGCCGGACAAAATGTATACCAAACTTTACATTTGGCAGGCCTGATGTCAACTGGACCTTACATCCGCTTGTAAGCTCCCCGGCCCGGCACCATCTCGGCGCCACTCCCACCTTCCGGAATCCCCATGGCCGACCTGCCCCATGTCGTCGACATCACCACCGACACCTTCGAGACCGAAGTCCTGCAGAAGTCGATGCAGACGCCGGTACTGGTCGACTTCTGGGCGACCTGGTGCGGACCGTGCAAGTCGCTGACCCCGGTCCTGGAGAAACTCGCCGGCGAATACGGCGGCGCCTTCGTCCTGGCCAAGGTCGACGTGGACAAGGAGCAGCAGATCGCCGCCGCGTTCCAGATCCGCTCGGTGCCCAGCGTGTTCCTGCTGGTCGGCGGGCAGCCGGTCGATGCCTTCCAGGGCGCGCTGCCGGAAGGCCAGCTGCGCCAGTTCCTGCAGCAGCACGGCATCGAGCCGGCCGCTGTGCAGGACGAGGCACCGGTCGAACTGGCGCCGCTGGATCCGCATGCCGAGGTGGTGCGCCTGCGCCAGGCGGCGGACGCCGAGCCGGAGAAGGACGAACTGAAACTGGACCTGGCCCTGGCCCTGCTCAGGACCGGTGCGGCGGCGGAAGCCACGCAGCTGCTCGATGCGTTGCCGGCCAACCTGGCCACCGATGATCGCGCGGTCCGCGCGCGCGCGCGCCTGGGCTTCGCCGCCCTGCTCAAGGACGCGCCACCCGCCGCCGTGCTGGAACAGGCGATCGCCGCCAACGAGGCCGACCTCAAGGCGAGGCACCTGCTGGCCGTGCACCACCTGGTCGGCGGCGACGCCGCAGCCGGGCTGGAACAGCTGATCGAGATGCTGCGCCGCGACCGCACCTACGAGGACGGCCTGCCGAAGAAGGCGCTGATCGACGCCTTCCGCATCGTCGAGGACGAAGACCTGGTCGGCCAGTACCGCCGCAAGATGGCGTCGTTGCTGTTCTGACTGCTGGCGCGGCGCGTGGACCCGCGGCGGCCGTCAGCTCGCGGGGTCGCGGCGCCGCCCGAACAGTGCGATCGACGCACTGAACAACCCTGCCGCTCCCACGCACAGGAATGGCAGGCCGACACCCGCCGCAGCGGCCAGCGATGGCAGGCTGGCGGCGACCGCCAGCGCAGCTGCGGCGGTCAGGAGCCGAACCGACGGCGGCACGTTGTAAAGCGCTCGAACGTGCTTCATTCCGGTTCTCCTCCTCGGTATCGACATGGAAGGCCGCCGCGGCTCACATGCCGCGGAAACGGTGCAGGAATGCGCCGCTCACCGGCAGGTGTTCGGCGTGATTCTTCAGGCTCAGGGTGTGCCGGCCCAGTTCGTTCCGGGTTACCCGGTCGATGGCCTGGACACGGACCACGGTGCCGCGGTGCACCTGCCAGAACGCGTCCGGATCCAGGCCGGCCAGCAGTTCCTTGAGTGGCGTGCGGATCACGCCCTCGGCATCGGCGGTCACCACGCGCACGTATTTTTCCTGCGCCTGGAAGAACAGCACCTCGTCGATGCCGATCATGCGCACGCTGTCGCCGGCACTTGCGGTGATCCAGCGCACGAGCCGCTCGCCACGCGGGCGCAAGCGCGACTCCAGTCCTTCGATCAGCGCCTCCAGGTCGGGGCCGCCGGCACCCGACCTGCGCTGTTCCAGCCGCTCGCGCAGGCGCGCGACCGCCTGCTCCAGTCGCGCCGGCTGCACCGGCTTGAGCAGGTAGTCGACCGCGCCGGCCTCGAATGCACGCACCGCGTAGTCGTCGTAAGCGGTGGTGAACACCACCAGCCCGCCCTGCTCGGCCACGGCGCGTGCGACATCCAGGCCACTCACGCCGGGCATGCGGATATCCAGGAAGGCCACCATCGGAGGTTGCGCCTGCACGGACTCCAGCGCGGACACGCCATCCTCGCAGAGCGCGATGGCCTCCAGTTCCGGCCATGCCTGCTGCAGCTGCTCATGCAGTGCGCGACGCTGCGGCGCCTCGTCCTCGGCGATCAGCGCGGTCACGCGCGCACCCAAGGGATTCATGCCTGGAGCTCCGTCGCCACCGTGCAGGGAATTTCGATCTCGGCGACGACGCCCCCGGTCTCGCCGGGGTGCAGCCGGAAGCTGGCCTGCGCACCGAAGCGCTGCGCCAGTTGCTCGCGCACGTTGGCCAGGCCCATGCCGCCGCCGATGCCCGGCTGCAGCCCCGCGCCGTCGTCGACCACGCGGATGCGCAGGCGCTCGCCTTCGCGCACCACGGACACTTCGATGCGTCCCGGCCCGGGCCGCGGCTCGATGCCGTGCTTGATCGCGTTCTCGACCAGCGTTATCAGCAGCGATGGCGGGAATGACAGCGCGCGTTGCGCCTCGTCCGCCGTCACCGCGTAGGACAGGCGGCCACCCATGCGCACCTGCATCAGTGCCAGGTAGCTGGCGCAGATGTCCAGCTGCTGGCCCAGGGTGGAATGCAGGCCGCGGTCGTCGCGCAGCTTGGGAATCGTCGCGCGCAGGAAGGCGACCAGCGCATCGAGCGTGGCTTCGGCCTGGGCCGGATCCTGCCGCACGAGCGCACGCACCGAAGCCAGGGTATTGAACAGGAAGTGCGGCTCCACCTGCGCCTGCAGCACGCCCAGGCGCAGGTCGGCCTCGTGCGCGCGTCCGCTCATCTCGCCCAGCTCCAGCGCGTGGCGATGCGCCTCCCAGCGGCGGCGCTCGCTGAAGTAGGCGCGCAGGGCCAGGCCGCCGCCGAACAGGCCGTAGATGAGAATCAAGGCCGCGATGTTCAGCGCCAAGCCGATCGCCTTGAGCACCGGGCCGACTTCCGGCGCTTTCGAAGGTGCCATGCCCAGGATTTCCAGTTGCGGTTGCACCAGCGACATCACGTAGGCCGAAACCATCTTGTCGATGGCATAGCTCAGCACAATGCCGACCAGGACCGCCAGCACCACCGCCTTGCGTTCGCGCGATTCGGTCCAGCGGCGGTGGCGCACTATCGTGGCCAGCGCGGGTCCCAGCATGGCCATCAGGCTGAAGGCGGCGAACTGGGACAGGCCGACCTTCAGGGCCACCACTCCGTCCTGCACGGCAAGCCCGACGCCACCGCCGGTGAACACCGTCACCAACGCGATCACGCTGCAGAACAGCAAGCTGCGCCCGCCCAGCCAGCGCGCGCTGAACACCGGGTACTGGCGGTAGCGGCTCCACACCGCGTTGCCGCCGACCAGCACTTCGGCCGGCAGGACTTGCCGCAACGGATAACCGGAACGGCCCGTCATCCTGCCTGTCTCCCGTTGGTCCCCAGCCCCGGCGAGCCCGTCGACAGCAACAGTGCCAGCAACGCCGCCACCGGCGCCAGCAAGGTCATGATCGTTTCCATGCGCAGCTCCTTCATGCCCACTACCCGCCTTACTGGCGGGTGCCCCGCAGCACCTGGCCACCCTGGTGCAGCTCGAGCGACTGCACCTTGCCGGCGCCATCGCGGTGGAAGCGGATCTCGATGCCGAAGGCTGGCGCCTCGAAGGTATCAGCCGACGCCGCGGCCAGCGGGAACGCCCCCTGCCCGGTCGCCTGCGCCTGCAGCGCGCCGCCGTGCTCGCGCACCGCGAGCGAGAATCCAGGCGCCAGGGGATAGTCGCCCACATACGCGGACAGCTGTGCGGGCGACAGCACCGGCGCCTGTGCCGCGGCACGATCGATGCGCACCGCCGGGATCACCGCGCCCATCTGCGTCCAGGTGAATGCGTAGCTGCCGTCGGACTTGCGCTGCGGGCGAAGCACGGCGTCGAGCGCCAAGGGGTAGAAATCGCCCGCATCGTCATGCCCCATCTCGTATTCGCCCTGGCCCTCGGCCTGGATGAAAAGGCGACCGTCGCGCTCGCGCAGCGTCATCTTCATCGCGCCTTGCAGCTGGTACTCGCCGGCCAGCGCCTGCAGCAGCGCCGCATCGGCGGCGACGGCCCGGCGTGGCTTGCCCAGCGGCAGCGAATCGTCGACCAGGTGCATGCCGAGGCTGCCCAGGCTGCCGATCGAATGCCAGGCGGTGTCGGACAGGATCACCACGCCGCGCTGGCGCTGCGGATCGAGCGAGACGAACGCGGAGAATCCGCCGGTGCCGCCTTCGTGCATCAGCACCGTGCGGTCCTTCATCGGGACCCGCATCCAGTTCATGCCCATCGGTGGCTGCCCGGAGACCGCGGCATGCGTGGCCTCCAGCGAAGCGGCAATCGGCACGTCAATCATGCCCAGTCCACCCTGCGCGTAGCGGACCATGTCGTCGAGCGTGGCGCGCACGCCGCCCACGCCGGCGAGGTTGGTGGTGAAGTCCCAGGCCGACGTGGCCTGCGCATTGGGCGTGTGGCCGGTCGCCGCCCGCACGCCCGCCGGGCGCTGGTTGATGTACGCATGGTCCATGCCCAGCGGCACGAACAGTTCGCGTCGCGCCAGGCTCTCGAAATCGGTGCCGGCGCGCCGCGCAACCGCGTACGAGAGCAGCATCGAGGCGAAATTGGAGTATTCGAACTTCGCTCCCGGCGCGGCCACCAGCTTCGCGTCCCCGAGCGAAGCCAGCAGCGCGGCTTCGTCCAGGTTGGCATAGGGGTTGTCCATGCTCTTGGCGCCCAGCCGCGACGGCAGCGCAGGCAGGCCCGAGGTGTGGGTGACCACGTGCCGCAGCAGGATCGGCTGGCCCTGGTAGTCGGGAACCTTCGTGCCTTCCGGCAACCACGCGGCCAGGGTGTCGTCGAGTGACCCCTTGCCCTGTTCGATCAGTTGCGCCAGCAGTGCGGCGGTCATGGTCTTGCTGACCGAACCGATCTCGAATGCGACATCCGGGCCGATCCGGCCCGCATCGCGCGCATTGGCGCACTCGTAGACGCGGGCGACGCGATCCTTCTCGACCACCGCCACGGCCATGCAGGCCCCGGTGCGGTCGCCCAGCAGGCGCTCGCGGACCACCTCGGCGAGCCGGGCATCGGTCATGGCGTGCGCTGCACCGGGCAGCACGGCGAAGGTTGCGGCCACGGCGGCGGCCAGGCAGGCAAGCGGGGTATTCATCGACCACTCCTTTCGTCGGGATGCGGGCATGATGCGGTGCCCGCGCGCCGCGGAGGGCGATTGCGACGAACGCCCCGCGACCGGCGACGAACGCCACCCGGGCGCGGATGGCCGATCAACCGGCCAGCAACGCGGTGATCGATTTCCGGTAGCGGTCCGCGATCGCCTCGTGGTGGCGGTGGCGGCCGGCGCTGACCACGACCTGCCCAGCCACCTGCACTTCGCGCACGAGGTTGCGATTGCCGGCGAACAGCCAGCGATCGACCACGTCCTGCGCCCGGGCACCGGCGAAGGCCGGCGCCTTCGGATCCAGCGCGATCCAGTCCGCGGCCTGGCCCGGCTCCAGCACGCCTACCGGCTGTCCGGTCGCGCGCGCGGCGCTGGCAAGCGTCCCGTGCAGCAGGGTCTCGCCGACGCTGGTGCTGTCCGCGCGCACGGCGATGTTGCGATGGCGGGTATGCAGGCGCTGGCCGTACTCGAGCCAGCGCAGCTCCTCCACCGGCGACACCGAAACATGCGAATCCGAACCGATGCCCCAGGCGCCACCGGCGCCGAGGTACGCGCGCAACGGGAACAGTCCATCGCCCAGGTTGGCTTCGGTGGTCGGGCAGATCGCCACGGTCGCGCCGCTTGCGGCGATCCGCGTGGTTTCCGCGGGAGTCAGGTGGGTGGCATGCACCAGCGTCCAGTCCGGGCCAACCGGTGCATGGTCCAGCAGCCACTCCACCGGTCGCGCGTTGCGCACCGCCAGGCAGTCCTGGACCTCGCCGATCTGCTCAGCGATGTGGATGTGCAGTGGAATCCCCGCCGGCAATGCCGCCAGCGCGGCATCCATCGCATCCGGTGGCACCGCGCGCAGGCTGTGGAAGGCGACGCCGACGCGCAGCGTGTCGTCTTCGATCTCGCGCAAAGACTCGAACAGGCGCAGGAAACCGTCGAGGTCGTGGCCGAAGCGGCGCTGGCGTTCGGAAAGCGGACGCCGGTCGAACCCGCCGGTCATGTACAGCACCGGCAACAGGGTCAGGCGGATGCCGGTTTCCCGCGCGGCGGCGACCAGCGCCTTGGACATCGCCGCCGGGTCCGCATACGGCCTGCCGTCGGGCGCGTGGTGCAGGTAGTGGAATTCGCAGACGCTGGTGTAGCCGGCCTCGAGCATCTCCGCGTACAGCTGGGCGGCGACTGCATGCAGGCTGTCGGGGTCGAAGCGCGCGGCAATGCGGTACATCGTCTCGCGCCAGGTCCAGAACGAATCCTGCGCATGGGTCTGGCGCTCGGCCAACCCCGCCATCGCCCGCTGGAACGCGTGCGAATGGAGGTTGGCGATACCCGGCAGCACCCAGCCGCCATCCCAGCTCGGCTCGGCGGGCAGCACGCGCGCGATGCGCCCGTGCCTGGTTTCCAGTCCTGCATCGCTCCGCCACCCGGCGGGGGTCCACAGCAGCGAGGCGTCTCGAAGCTCGTCCATGCCCGCATTCTCGCGCGAACCGTCGCGGCTGGCGAACACGCCGCCGGCCGGGCGCAGCGCCGACGCGCGCGCCCGTACAATCGCGCCATGGACACCACGCATGCACGCCGCTGGGACGGACTGGTCGTCAACGCCCGCCTGGCCACGTTGGCGGACGACACTGGATATGGGGCCATCGAAGATGGCGCCCTGGCCTGGCAGGATGGCCTGATCACCTACGCGGGCCCGGCTTCCGGATTGACGGCGGCACCGGACGCGCTGGCCTGCGAGGTCGTCGATGCAGGGGGGCACTGGATCACCCCCGGCCTGGTCGACTGCCACACCCACCTGGTGTTCGGCGGCGACCGCGCCGGCGAGTTCGAGCGGCGCCTGCAGGGCGCCAGCTACGAGGACATCGCGCGGGCCGGCGGCGGAATCGTCTCCACCGTGCGCGCCACCCGCGCGGCCGACGAGGGCGCCCTGTTCGCGCAGTCCCTGCCGCGCGCACGCGCCCTGATGGCCGACGGCGTGACCACGGTGGAGATCAAGTCCGGCTACGGCCTGGACCTGGATGGCGAGCGGCGCATGCTGCGCGTGGCCCGGCGAATCGGGCGCGAACTCGGCGTCCAGGTGCGCACCACCTTCCTCGGCGCGCACGCGCTGCCGCCGGAGTACGCCGGCCGCGCCGATGCGTACATCGATGCGGTCTGCGAATGGCTGCCACGCCTGCATGGCGAAGGCCTGGTCGATGCGGTCGATGCCTTCTGCGAAAGGATCGGCTTCGATGCCGCGCAGACCCGGCGCGTGTTCGAAGCCGCGCGCACGCTCGGACTGCCGGTCAAGCTGCATGCCGACCAGCTCAGTGATGGGGACGGCGCGGCGCTGGTCGCCGAGTTCGGTGGCCTGTCGGCCGACCATGTCGAGCACACCTCGATCGATGGCGTGCGCGCGATGGCTCGCGCCGGCACGGTCGCGGTGCTGTTGCCGGGCGCATTCCACGTGCTGCGCGAGACCCGGTTGCCGCCTCTGGACGCGTTCCGCGAACACGGGGTGTCGATGGCCGTGGCCACCGACTGCAATCCGGGCACGTCCCCGTTGCAATCCTTGCGGCTCGCGATGTCGCTGGCCTGCACCCATTTCCGGCTCACCCCGGAGGAGGCGCTGCGTGGCGCCACCGTCCACGGCGCAGGCGCGCTGGGGTTGCCTGACCGCGGCCGCCTGCAGGCCGGGCTGCGTGCGGATTTCGTGCTCTGGGATATCGGCCAACCCGCCGAACTGGCTTATTGGCTTGGTGGCGGACTGCGCATCGGCAGCTGGAGCGGCGGCCGCCGCCTTCCGGACTGACCGCAAAAAAAACGCGGCGCCAGGCGCCGCGTTCTTTCCAGTCACCAGGAGGCCGATCAGGCCTTGGCGACGGCCTTCTTGGCCACGGCCTTCTTCACGACCGGCTTGGCCACGGTCTTCTTCGCGGCCGGCGCGGCGGCGCCAACGGCGGTCCGGGTGGCGACATGGCGGCGCGCATTGCCATAGCTGGCGTTGTAGCGCTTGCCCTTGGCGGTCTTGCGATCACCCTTGCCCATCTTTCAACTCCTTGATTTGCGTGAATTCAGCTAGCGCGCGTCGCGCGGCAGGCCGGCAAGCCTAGCACGCGCGCCTAGTGGGCGCAGCTGGCGTCATGGATGTGGCCGTGGTTGAGCCGCAGGTTGACCAGGTGCGCCAGGCCCACCAGCGTGCCGCCGAAGGTCATCACCACCGCATGCGGCACGACCGATTCGTGCAACGGCGCGTAGAGCAGACCGGCCCACAAGGCAACCAGGCCAGGAACCAGCAGGCCCAACGCACGCATGGCGCGGTGGCGGCGATAGCTCCAGCCCAGGCTGAGCATGCCCAGCAGGGTCACGAACAGCACCAGCGCCCATTCCACGCTGCCGTCGAACCACACCGTCAGCCCCAGCGCCGGCAACGCCGCGAGCAGCAAGGGGGTCAGCGCGCAATGGATCGCACACAGCAGCGAACCGGTGGCGCCGAAACGGTCGAACCAGTGCCGGTGGTGGTGGGGGCGGTGGGTGTGACGCATCGGTTCATCCAACCAAGACTTGGGGGTGTCATATTGTTTGGATACATTATAACATTATCAGGCGATTGTCACCTTCCCCCCACGACGGTTCCCCGATGCCCGATTCCCGTACCCGGTCCCCCGGTTCAGCCCCCCATCGCCTTGCCGCGGCACTCGCCCTGGCCTGCGCCGGCCTGTCCTCTGCTGCCGCGGCGCACGATCCGACTGACCTGCCCTCGGTCGAGGTGACCGCTTCACCCCTGGCCGGCAGTGCGGAATCGCTGGCCCGTCCGGTCGAGGTCCTCCAGGGCGAGGCGCTGGACCGGGCCAAGGCGGGCACCCTCGGCGAGACCGTCGCCAAGCTCCCGGGCGTGCAGACCACCTACTTCGGCCCCGGCGTCGGGCGTCCGATCCTGCGTGGCCTCGACGGTCCACGCGTGCAGGTACTGTCCGGCGGCATCGGCACCATGGACGCATCGACCGTCAGTGCCGACCATGCCACCAGCGTCGAGCCGTTCCTGGCCGACCAGATCGAGGTGCTGAAAGGCCCGGCGACCCTGCTGTTCGGCAGCGGCGCGATCGGCGGTGCGGTCAATGTCGCCGACGGCCGCATCGCTCGCGATATCCCCGACGAACCGCTGAGCGGTCGCGCCGAGGTGCGTGGCGACACGGTCAACGACGAACGCAGCGGCATGTTCCGCCTGGATGGCGTGAACGGGAACTGGGTGCTGCATGTGGATGGCCTGGTCCGCAACACCGATGACTACGACATCCCCGGTGTGGCCGAGGTCGTGCATGACGATCACGACCACGATGAAGAAGCACAGATGCCGGGCCGCCTCGACAACAGTTCGATCCGCACCCGTGCCGGCGCGGTCGGCGCAACCTGGCTCGGCGAAGCCGGTTATTTCGGCCTGGCCGCCAGCACCTACCGCAGCAACTACGGCATCCCCACCGGCGCGCACGCCCATTCCGACGATGACCACGACCACGATCACGATGCCGACGGCCACGACGACGAGGCACATGACGAGCACGGCGACGTGCGCATCGACCTGGTGCAGAACCGCGTCGAGCTGAAGGCTGGCGTCTACGAGCCGGTTTCGTTCCTGGAAAGCGTGGAACTGCATGGCGCCTACAGCGATTACGAACACGTCGAACTGGAAGGCCGGGAAATCGGCACCCGCTTCACCAGCGAAGGCTACGATGCGCGGCTTCAGGCAGTGCAGAAGGAAACGCGCGGCTGGCGCGGCGCGTTCGGGCTGCAACTGGGTCGCGTGGACTTCGGTGCGGTGGGCGAAGAAGCATTCGTACCGGCGACCGTCACCGACAACGCCGGGCTGTTCGTGGTCCAGGAAAAGAATTTCGGTCCGGTGAAGCTGGAACTGGGCGGGCGCCAGGACAGGGTCCGGCTGGATCCGGCCGATGGACATCCGCGGCGCCAGTTCGATGCGACCAACCTCTCCGCTGCCGCGATCTGGCGCATCAGTGACGCAATCGACGTGCGCGTGGGCATCGACAGCTCCGAGCGCGCACCGACGCAGGAAGAGCTGTACGCGGGCGGACTTCACGTGGCCACCGGATCGATCGAAATCGGTGACGACGGGCTGGAGACAGAACGTGCGCTTCGCGGGGAGATCGGCCTGCATGCCCACAACGAGCGCGTCGACTTCAAGGTCGCGATCTATCGCAGCGGCTTCGAGGACTTCATCTACCTCGCAGATACCGGCGTCGCCGAGCACGGCACCCCGGTAAGGCTGTGGACCCAGTCCGACGCGACCTTCACCGGAGCGGAAGCGGAGGCCGTGGTGCACCTGGGCGAGAACGGAAGCGGGGTATGGGACCTGCGCCTGTTCGGCGACGTGGTGCGGGGCGAGCTGGATGGACAAGGCAGCCGCACGGCCGACTTCGACGTGCCACATGGCGACCACGCGCACCCCTACAGCGTCGACCTGGCCAATGGCGGCTACCTGCCGCGGATCGCCCCGGGCCGCTTCGGCGCCGATCTTTCCTGGGCGTTGCAAGGCTGGCGCGCCTCGATCGGGGCGGTGCGCTACCAGCGCCAGGACGACGTCGCCCGGAACGAGGAACCCAGCCCCGGCTACACCCTGGTCGATGCGCACCTGGCGTATCGCTGGGAGCGGGACGCCGGCAACAGCTGGGAGGTGTTCCTGGACGGCAGCAACCTCGGCAACAAGGAGGTCCGTCCGCATACCTCGCTGCTGCGCGACTACGCGCCGCTGCCGGGCCGGTCGCTGGCATTCGGCATCCGCGCCTGGTTCTGAGCCCGAAGCGGACCGCGGCCCCGGGTTGCCGCGGTCACGGTCCGCCCGCGTCGCGCGACATGTCCTGAGCCCCGATCAGGCCTCGGCGCAGCGCGCGCAGAGCCCGTGCACCTCGAGCGTCTGCGCCTGCGGCTGGAAGCCCAGGGCCTTGGCGCGTGCATCGAGCTGCGCCACCACCTCGCTGTCTTCCAGCTCGACCGCGTTGTGGCAACGGTCGCAGATCAGGAACGGCACCGAGTGCTGGACGCTGTTGGGATGGTGGCAGGCGACGAAGGCATTGACCGACTCGAGCTTGTGCACGAAGCCATTCGCCATCAGGAAGTCGAGCGCACGATAGACCGTGGGCGGCGCGTCGGCGCCGGCGCCCTTGCCCTCGCGCACCTTCTCCAGCAGCTCGTACGCCTTGACCGGCTTGCCGGCATCGGCGATCAGGCGCAGCACGTTGGCCCGGATCGGGGTCAGACGCAGCCCGCGCTCGTTGCACGCACGCTCCACCGCGTGGACGAACGCATCGGCGCTGTCGACGTGGTGGTGCGGATCGGTGCAGTCGTGCTTGCCGGACATCGCGTGCTCCATGTACCCCGTGGACTCAGGCCGTCGCCACTTTGATAAGCGCCGCGTCGATGCGTTTCAAGGCCTCGTCGCGCCCGGCCAGGTAAACCGTGTGGGAGATGTCCGGGCTGACCTGCGTGCCGGTGATCGCCACGCGCAGCGGCTGGGCGACCTTGCCCATGCCCAGCTCCAGCGCGGCGGCGGCTTCATGCAACGCCTGGCTGACGCCTTCGACATTCCATTCCGGCAAGGCCGCGAGGCGCTCGCGCGCCTTGGCCAGCGGCGCGTCGGCACCCGCCTTCAGGTGCTTGGCGACGGCGGCCTCGTCATAGTTCTCCAGCGGCACGTACCAGACCATCGCCTTTTCGGCCATTTCCTTCAGCGTCTGCACGCGCTCGCGCAGGGCGATCACCACGTCGATCGGCGCCGGTCCCGCGCCCATGTCCAGGCCGAGTTTTTCCAGCTGGTACACCAGCTGCGGTGCGATCGTCGCCGGATCGTCGGACTTGAGGTAATGCTGGTTGACCCAGCCCAACTTGGCCATGTCCAGGCGCGCAGCCTTGGAGTTGACGTTGCGCACATCGAACAACTCGACCAGCTCCGCCCGCGAGAACAGCTCCTGGTCGCCGTGCGACCAGCCCAGGCGTGCGAGGTAGTTGACCAGCGCATGCGGCAGGTAGCCGGCATCCTTGTACTGCATCACGTCGGCCGCGCCGGTGCGCTTGGACAGCTTGGCGCCCTGCTCGTCCAGGATCATCGGCATGTGCGCGAACTTCGGCACCGGTGCACCCAGCGCCTCGTAGATGTTGATCTGGCGCGGCGTGTTGTTGATGTGGTCGTCGCCGCGGATCACCTCGGTGATACCCATGTCCCAGTCGTCGACCACGACGGCGAAGTTGTAGGTCGGATAACCGTCCGGGCGGAAGATGACCATGTCGTCGAGCTCGCCGTTGGCGATCTCGATGCGGCCCTTGATCAGGTCGTCGAAGGCGACCACGCCCTCGAGCGGGTTCTTGAAGCGGATGACCCGGTTCGGATCGTCGCGATGCGGCAGGCCGGCCTCGCGCGCGGCGCCGTTGTAGCGTGGCTTCTCCTGCTTGGCCATCGCGGACTCGCGCATCGCGTCCAGCTCCTCGCGGGTCTCGTACGCGTAGTAGGCCTTGCCCTGCGCGACCAGTTGCTCGGCCACCTCGCGGTAGCGGGCGACGCGATCGGTCTGGTAGATCGGGCCCTCGTCGTAGTCCAGGCCCAGCCACTCCATCGCTTCGAGGATCGCGTCGATCGCCGCCTGGGTGCTGCGCTCGCGGTCGGTGTCCTCGATGCGCAGGATGAACTCGCCGCCGCGGTGGCGCGACTCCAGCCAGCAGTACAGCGCGGTGCGGGCGCCGCCGATGTGCAGGTAGCCGGTGGGACTGGGGGCGAAGCGGGTGCGGCAGGTCATGGGCGGCGCAGCTTGGGAGAATCCGCCGATTTTACCCCGCCCGCCCCGGCAACGGCCCGGCTGTCGCTGGCCGGCCTACAATCGGGACATGACCACGCTGTTCGTCTCCGACCTGCACCTGGATCCGGCCCGGCCGGACGTCACCGCGCTGTTCCTGCGTTTCCTCCGCGAGGAAGCGACGAGCGCCGAGGCGCTGTACCTGCTCGGCGACCTGTTCGAAGCCTGGATCGGCGACGACGATCCGTCGGAAACCGGCGATGCCGTCGCCGCCGGGTTGCGCGCGGTGGCCGAGGCCGGCGTCCCGGTGTACTTCATCCACGGCAACCGCGACTTCCTGGTCGGGGGCGATTACGCGCGCCGCGCCGGGATGCGCCTGCTGCCCGATCCGGCGGTGGTGTCGCTGTACGGCGAACCGGTACTGCTGATGCATGGCGACCTGTTGTGCAGCGACGACGTCGCCTACCAGGCCTTCCGTGCGCAGACCCGCGATCCGCATTGGCGTGCGCAGTTCCTGTCGCAGCCGCTGGCCGCGCGCCAGGCATTCGCGGCGCAGGCACGCGAGGCGAGCATGGCCCGGCAAAAGCAGATGATCGAAGGCGACCGGGCCAACTTCGAGACGGTTACCGACGTCACTCCAGCGACCGTCGAGGCCACGCTCGCCCGCTACGGCGTCGCCACGCTGGTCCACGGGCATACGCACCGTCCGGCGGTCCACCCGTTGCAGGCCGACGGGCGCCAATGCCGACGGATCGTGCTGGGTGACTGGTACGAGCAGGGTTCGGTACTGCGGGTGGATGCGGACGGGATCGCGCTGCGCGCGCTCTGACCGTCGCATCGGCAGAGTGGGAGGCTCCCCGCCTGCCTCCGACATCCGGTGACGCGCAAAGGGACAAGCCCCGCTCTACCGCGATCGCGAGTCCGAATGCGCGGCCTCGACATGTTCCAGCAAGGCCAGTTCGTCTTCGTCGAATCCGGCCAGCAGCCGGGCCTGGATGTTGAACGGACCATGCAGGTAGCCACCCGCATACTCCTGCAGCAGCTCGCGGAAGCGTGCGCGCGGCTCGATGCCGTCGCGTTCGCAGTACCAGCGGTACCAGCGCGACCCGGCCGCCACGTGCGCCACTTCCTCGCGCAGGATCGTCTCGAGGATCTCGACGGTGCGCAGGTCACCCAGCGCACTCAGCCGCTGGATCATGCCCGGGGTCACGTCCAGGCCGCGCGCCTCCAGCACCCGCGGCACCAGCGCCATCCGCGCCAGGCCGTCGTGCGCGGTCTTCTCGGTCATCTCCCACAGGCCGTTGTGCGCGTCGAAATCGCCATAGTCGCGACCGAACTCCTGCAGCCGCGCACGCAGCATCAGGAAGTGCCGCGCTTCGTCGTCGGCCACCTGCACCCAGTCGCGGTAGAACTGCGCGGGCAATCCACGGAAGCGATAGACCGCATCCCAGGCCAGGTCGATGGCATTGAGTTCGATGTGGGCGATGGCGTGGAGGAAGGCCGCGCGGCCTTCGTCGCTGCCGAGGCCACGACGCGGAAGATCGCGCGGATGCACCAGCTGCGGCCGGGGCGGCCGCCCGGGCATGCGGATCGGTTCGGGCGGCGCGGCGTCTTCGGGGATGCCCAGCTCGCCACGCAGGAAGGCGGCCGCATGCTGCCGCGCCAGCGCGGCCTTCTCCGCCGGGTCG
Source organism: Pseudoxanthomonas daejeonensis (assembly GCF_010093205.1). Classification (GTDB taxonomy): domain Bacteria; phylum Pseudomonadota; class Gammaproteobacteria; order Xanthomonadales; family Xanthomonadaceae; genus Pseudoxanthomonas; species Pseudoxanthomonas daejeonensis. The sequence goes on along the minus strand of NZ_PDWN01000011.1, from coordinate 80,820 downwards.
GCGGTATCCAGGCACTGGCGGGCGGCTTCGAACAGCGAGTCCATGCTCTGTGCGCGCCGCCGCTGCGGCGCGCGGCCCCGGATCAGGACGCGCGGCGTTTGCGCTTGGCTTCGTCCGAGCGCATCTGCTGGATGCGCTCGAAGTAGCCCGGCTCGATGCCGGTGACGTACTCGCCGTCGAAGCACGAGGAATCGAAGCGCTTCAGGTCCGGATTTCCCTCGCGCACCGCTGCCTCGAGGTCTTCCAGGTCCTGGTAGATCAGCCAGTCGCAGCCAAGCTGCTTCTCGATCTCCTCGATGCTGCGGCCGTGCGCGATCAGCTCGTCCGCCGACGGCATGTCGATGCCGTAGATGTTCGGGTGGCGCACCGGCGGCGCGGCGCTGGCCAGGTAGACCTTGCGCGCGCCGGCATCGCGGGCCATCTGCACGATCTGCTGGCTGGTGGTGCCGCGCACGATGGAGTCGTCGACCAGCAACACCACCCGGTTGCGGAATTCCAGGTGGATCGGATTGAGCTTGCGGCGCACCGACTTCACCCGCTCGCCCTGCCCCGGCATGATGAAGGTGCGGCCGACGTAGCGGTTCTTGATGAAGCCCTCGCGGTACTTCACGCCCAGCACGTTGGAGATCTCCAGCGCGGCGTCGCGCGAGGTGTCCGGGATCGGGATGATGGTGTCGATGTCGTGGTCCGGGCGCAGGCGCAGGATCTTCTCGCCCAGCTTCACGCCCATGCGCATGCGCGCCTTGTGCACCGAGACCTCGTCGATCATCGAGTCCGGGCGTGCGAAATACACGTACTCGAAGATGCACGGCGCGTGCTGCGCCGGCTCGGCGCAGATCTCCGAGAACAGCTCGCCACGCGGGGTGATCACCAGCGCCTCGCCGGGCTGCACGTCGCGCACGCGCTGGAAGCCGAGGATGTCCAGTGCCGCCGACTCCGAGGCGATGATGTACTCGGTGCCTTCGTTGTGCTCGCGCTTGCCGAGCACCAGCGGGCGGATGCCGTGCGGATCGCGGAATGCGACCAGGCCCAGGCCCAGCACCACGCTCACCACTGCGTAACCGCCCTCCACGCGCCGGTGCACGCCGGCCACCGCGCGGATCGCCGCTTCGGGCGATAGAGTGCGCTGGGTGTCGAGTTCGTGCGCGAACACGTTCAGCAGCACTTCGCTGTCCGAACCGGTGTTGATGTTGCGCCGGTCCTGGGCGAACACCTGCTCGCGCAGCGCTTCGGTGTTGGTCAGGTTGCCGTTGTGCGCCAACGCGATGCCGTAGGGCGAATTCACGTAGAACGGCTGCGCCTCGTCCATGCCCTCGGAGCCGGCGGTCGGATAGCGGCAATGGGCGATGCCCACGCGCCCTTCCAGCACGCTCATCGCCTTGGCGCTGAACACGTCGCGGACCAGGCCATTGTCCTTGTGCACGCGCAGGCGCGTGCCGTCGGCGGTGGCGATGCCGGCCGCGTCCTGGCCGCGGTGCTGGAGGACGGTCAAGCCGTCATAGAGCTGACCGGCAACGTTCTGGTTGCCGACGATTCCGACGATGCCGCACATGATCGGGAAGTCTCCGCAGCGGTCTCAGTGACCGGGGGTGGACGGGGGTGGTGGCGGCTCCGCGCCGGGTGGGGGTCCGTTCTCGTCCACCGGAACAGGCAGCGCCTCGGTGATCGTTTCGACCACGGCGCCAGCCCGATCGAGGAGCGCATTATCGCCGCTCGGCCGGCCATTGCCAAAATCCAGCTCCTGAACGGTCCATTCCGGCAGCCAGCGCGCCATCCACTGCGCACCGGGGATCAGCACCGGCAGGGCCTGCGAGCGTATCCACGCCGGGTCCTGCGGCAGGCTGCTGAACGCCATCACGAGCACCAGCATGCAGGCCACCAGTACGCCGCGCAGCAGGCCCAGGAGCAGGCCCAGGACGCGATCGACGCCCGACAGCCCGACCGAATGGATCATCTTGCGCATGCCCCAGCCGACCAGGCTGACCAGGACCAGCACGCCGATGAACGAAACCGCATAGGCACCGAGCAGTTCGGTCGCGCCCGGCTGGCCGTTGTCGCTGAACCAGAACGCCAGTTCGGCGCCGTAGTGGAAGGCGAACCAGCCCGCGCCGAACCAGGCCACCAGCGAAGCCACGGCACCGACGAACCCGCGCACGACCCCAAGCAGGGCCGAGCCGGCGACCACCGCCAGCAGCACCAGGTCGATCACCTCCATGCATCGCACCGCTTCGGTGCGCCATGGGCCTGCATCACGGGTGGGGAACCACCATGCCGGCACCGAAGCCGCTGGCCAGGCGTGCCTTCAGCTGGTCGGCCTCGGCGCGGCTGGCCACCGGGCCGACCCGGACGCGGCTGAGCGTGCCCTTGTCGGTCCGCACCGGCTGGACGATGGCGCTGAAGCCGGCCGCCCGCAGGCGGTCACGCAATGCATTGGCATCGGCGGCATTGGCGAAGGCGCCCATCTGCACCGCGAAACCCACCTCCGCGGCAGCCGGCGCAGCCGGTGAGGGCGCGGGTGCAGTGGCTGCGGGCTTGGGCGTCGCAGGCTGTGCCTGCGCGCTTGCGGCGGGCTTGGGCGTGACCGGCGGCGTGGCGGGCCGGCTTGCTGCAGGTTCCGGCGGCAATGGTTCGGTTCGCACGGCCGGTGCCGGCGCGACGGCACTCGCCTGGCTGCTGCCCGCTGGCTGCGGGGTCGGGCCCGGCGTCGCGGGCGCCGCCGCGGCCACCGCAGGCGCCGGGCTGGCGGTGTCGCCGCCGGCGTCGAGGGCGATCACCTGCGCGTTGACGTCGCTGCGGATGCGCACCGCCTGCAGGCGCCCGGCTTCGGCCAGCGCGCGGTCGGCATACGGGCCCACCCGCACGCGCCAGGCCTGGCGGCCGTTGACCGTCGCCTGCTCGCTGAAGCCGGCCAGGCCGGCCTGGCGCAGCCGGGAGAGCACGGCCTCGGCGTCACGGGCACTGGCATAGGCACCAAACGTGACCGCCCACTGGCCCGCGGCCACCGCCGGATCGGGCCGTGCACCTGGCGTTGCCGCTTCAGTCGCGCCGGAGGGAGCTGGCCCCTGCTCGGTCGCCGCTGCCGGCGTGGCGGCGGGTGCGGGCAGCACGGGCTGTCCGGACGCGGTCGCCGCATCCTGGCCGATCAAGGGCAGTTCGCGAGTCTCGTATTCGCCGCCCGGCGCATCGGGCACGCGCGTGGAGACGTTGGCCACGCCGCTGTCCGGGGCCGGGCCCTGGACCAGCATGGGCAGGAAGATGACCGCCAGTGCGACCAGCACGGCGCCGCCGATCAGGCGTTGTTTCAGGGTGGTATCCACTTCGACTCGCGGCGATGCGGCAGGAACGCCGAGGGGATTATAGGCCGCGATGCCGTGGCCGAGCCGTCATCGCCCTGAATGCAAAGCGGTCATGGCCGCGGCGGCGGTATGGAACGAACCGAACACCAGGACCCGGTCGCCAGGAGAGGAGGCGGCAATCGCCCGCTCCAGCGCTTCGGCCACGCCGACATCGCGGCTCGCGGACCCGACGGCATCCGCATGGACCAGCCGTGCGGCGAACGCGTCGACGTCCAGCCCGCGCGGGTTCTCCGCCAGACCCGCGAGGTGCCAGCGCGACACGCTCGCGGCCAGGGGCTCGACCATCGCGGCCGCGTCCTTGTCCGCCAGCGCCGCGAACACCGCCGCGGTCGCACCCGCGGCCGGCTGCGCGCGCAGCCAGGCAGCCAGTTCGCGCGCGGCCTGCGGGTTGTGCGCGACATCGACCACGACCTCGATGCCATCACGCTCGAACCGCTGCAGGCGCCCGGCCAACCGCGCCGCAGCCACACCCTGCGCGTACGCAGCGTCATCCGGACTCCGCGGCAACGCGCGCAGTGCTGCGATCGCGGTGGCGGCATTGGCGCGCTGCGACGGCGCGGCCAGGAAGGGCGCCGGCAGGAGCAGTTCGGCGCCGACGTCGCGCCAGCGCCAGTGCCCGTCTTCCGCCGGCTCGTGGAAGAAATCGCTGCCCAGGCGGATCGCATTTGCACCGATCGCGTACGCATGGCGCAACACGCTCGACGGCGGATCGACCTCGCCCAGCACCAGTGGCTTCCATGCCCGCGCGATCCCGGCCTTCTCGCGCCCGATCGTTTCGCGGTCGCTGCCCAGCCAGTCGGCATGGTCGACGTCGACCGTGGTGACCACCGCCACGTCCGGGTCGACGATGTTGACCGCGTCCAGGCGCCCGCCCAGGCCGATCTCCAGCACCGCCAGGTCCAGCGCCGCGCGTTCGAACAGCCACAGCGCCGCCAGCGTGCCGTACTCGAAGTAGGTCAGCGACGTGCCCCCGCGCGCTGCTTCCACCGCGAGGAAAGCGGCGACCAGCGCCTCGTCGGAGGCCTCTTCGCCATCGATGCGCACACGCTCGTTGTAGCGCAGCAGGTGGGGCGAGGTGTACGCGCCGACCTTCCAGCCACCGGCACGGGCGATCGACTCGACGAAGGCCACGGTCGAACCCTTGCCGTTGGTGCCGGCGATGGTGATCACCTGCGCGGCCGGACGCCCCAGGCCCAGGCGGGCGGCGACTTCGCGCACGCGATCCAGGCCCAGATCGATGGAACGCGGATGCTGCGATTCCATGTAGGCGAGCCATCCATCCAAGCCCACCGCGTTGGTCGGTACGTCAGACATGACCGAGGATCCGCGCCTGCGCTTACAACGCCCGGTGCTTGGCCTCGCCGAAGAACGGAGTGTGGTGCGCGCAGTCGTTCAGGCGCACCACTTCCAGGCTCTCCATGTCGGGGCCTTCGAGCAGGTTGAGCGTGGTCGGGGCCTGGCGGAAGGTCCACAGCTTGCCGATCGGCAGGCCCAGGATCCTGCACAGCACGACGCGGTTGACCGCGTCATGCGCGACCACCAGCAGGGTGTCGTCGTCGCCCAGCCCTTCGGCGGCACGGGCCAGGCCGCGCCACGAGCGATCGAGCACCTGGCGCAGCGACTCGCCACCGGGCATCAGCACCGTGTCCGGTTCTTCGCGCCATGCGCGCAGGCGCGCAGGATCCTTCTCGCCGATCTCGCTGGCGAGCAGGCCCTCCCATTCGCCATGGGCGATCTCCTGGATCTCCGGCTCGAGCTGCAGCATGGAGACCCGGCCCTCACCCAGCGCCAGTTCGGCGGTGCGGCGTGCGCGCGACAGCGGCGAGGCGACAGCGCGGCTGATCTGCACGTCGCGCAGGCGTTCGCCCAGCGCGTGTGCCTGCGCCTCGCCCACCGGCGAAAGCGGAATGTCGATCTGGCCCTGGTAACGGCCTTCGGCATTCCACGGCGTTTCTCCGTGACGGGCAAGCAGGATGCGCATGTATTCCCCAGTGTGGCGATCTCCCGCGCCGGTTGGCGCGGGGTGCGAATGATAACCCGTGGACGGGCCGGCCAACCCGCCGCCGGGCGCATCCCGGCAGCCGGAACAGCTGAAACGGAAAGGGCGCCGGCAACGGCCAGCGCCCTTCCGCAAGACACCTGGCCGTGCTCAGCGCGCCGGCGCGACGTCCATTTCCTTGAGCAGCTGCGGTGCGGGGAAGACCTCCTGCATGATCCAGCGCATGTAGCGCTGGTCGACCGAGATCATCCGGGTCATCGACGGATCGAACACCCAGTTGGACGCGACCGACTCCCAGTTGCCGTCGAACGCCAGGCCGACCAGCTTGCCGTGCGCGTCGAGTACCGGCGAACCGGAATTGCCGCCGGTGATGTCGAGGTCGGAAAGGAAGTTCACCGGCACCGAGCCCAGCCGCTCGTCGGCCAGGCCGCCGTGGCGCTTGGCCGCCACCGCGTCCAGCAGCGCCTTGGGCGAATCGAACGGCGCGGCGCCGGTTTCCTTGGCGGCCACGCCTTCGAGCGTGGTGAACGGCGTGTACTTCACGCCATCGCGCGGCACGTAGCCGGTGACGTTGCCGAAGGTGATGCGCAACGACAGGTTGGCGTCCGGATACACGAACTCACCCTGGCTCTTCTTGTAATCCGCCAGCGCCTGCAGGTAGACCGGACGTGCGGCCAGGTTCTCGCCGGTGCGGGTCTTGCGCTGCTGTTCCAGGGTGAGCAGGGTCGGCATCACCGCCACCGCGTACTGGATCGCCGGATCGGTGCTGGCCTCGAACGCGGCGCGGTCGGCGCCGAACCACTTCAGGCGCTCGTCGGTGCTGCCGAGCTTCGTCGCCGCCAGCCGGTCGAGCGCGCGCTTGACCGCCTTGGCGTCATTGCCGCCCAGCCACAGGTCCACCGCCGCCACGCGCTGGCCGGCGGGCAGCTTCAGGTACTCGTTGAGCCAGTATTCCTGCAGCTGGCGGTCCATCGCGGGCACGTAGCGACGCTCGAGCTGCTTCAGACCGCCCTCGATCGCGGTCAGGTCGCGGTCCTGGTAACCGGATTCGCGCTCGGCGTTGGGCTTTTCGCGCTCGATCGACAAGCGGTACAGCTGGCTCGCCGCGCCGAGCATGGCGGTGTTGTTGAACATCGCCAGGGTCAGGTCGCGCTCGCGCGTGGCCTGGGTCTGCTTGAGCAGCGCGATCAGCTGGTCATGCGCATCGAGCGCTGCGGTGCCCTTGGCGCCCTGCCCCTTCAACCAGGCCAGCACTGCCGCTTCCTCGGCCTGCTTCTGGCCGGCTGCATCGATGCGATCGAAGCCCAGCAGCTGGCCTTCGTAGTTCTTGCTGGTGTTGTTCCAGCTGGCCATGGTGGCTGCGTAACGGACCTGGATCTCCGGGTCCTTCTTGCCGGCTGCCTCGACCAGCGCGATCTGGTTCTTGTAGTGGCGGGCGATGGTCGGATACGTCCATTGCGCGGTGTTGTCGAACTCGGCCGCCAGCGCGTAGCGGTTGGTCGAGCCCGGATAGCCGGCGACCATGACGAAGTCGCCCTCGCCCAGCGGCTTGTCGGCGATCTTCAGCCAGCGCTTGGGCTTGAACGGTACGTTGTCGGTCGAATACGCGGCCGGCTTGCCGTCCTTGCCGACATAGGCGCGGTAGAACGCGAAGTCGCCGGTGTGGCGCGGCCACATCCAGTTGTCGATGTCGCCGCCGAACTTGCCAACGCTGCCCGGGGGCGCGTAAGCCAGGCGCACGTCGCGGATTTCCAGGTTCTTGAACAGGCGGTAGGTGTTGCCGCCGGAGAAGCTGTACAGGCGGCAGCGGAAGCCGGCATCGGCTTCACATTCGGCGATGAGCTTCTTCTCGAAGGCTTCCAGCGCCTTGGTGCGCGCCAGTGCATCGGCACCGGCCGCGGCGATCGCTGCCTGCGCCTCCTTGGTTACGTCGGTGATCTCGTCGAGCACGAACACGCGGGCGTTCGGACCGGCACTGACTTCGTCGGCCGTGGTCGGCGCGTTGAAGCCGTTGCGGATCAGGTTGTTCTCGGGCGTCGAGTTGAGCTGGATCGCGCCGTAGGCGCAGTGGTGGTTGGTCACCACCAGGCCGCCGGGCGAAACAAAGCTTGCAGTGCAGCCGCCCAAGGCCACCACCGCGCCCATGGGGTCGCCGGTGAGGTCGGCCAGCTGCTGTGGCGACAGCTTCAGACCGGCCTGCTTCAACGGGCCTGCGATCTCCGGCAACTGCTGCGGCACCCACATCCCCTCGCCTGCCTGTGCAACCGGAAGGGTGGCCAGCGAGGCCAGGACGGAGACGGTAAGCAGGCGAAGTCGCATCAGGACAGTTCCAATTGAAAGGGTTCCCGATTCTAGCGGCCGGTCGCACGCGGGCGCCCATGACCTTCGGCAGGGTCGGGCCGTCCGGCCGGTCGCTTCACATGCGCGACGGTTTCCCGGGCAACCTATAATGGCGATCTTCCCCGGCAGGCCACCCGACGATGTCCCGAACCATGAAGGCGCTGGTCAAGCGCGAAGCCACCAAGGGCATCTGGCTGGAAGAAGTGCCGGTACCGGCGCCCGGCCCGAACGAGGTCCTGGTCAAGGTCGAGAAGACCGCCATCTGCGGCACCGACCTGCACATCTACCTGTGGGACGAGTGGAGCCAACGCACGATCAAGCCGGGCCTGGTGATCGGCCACGAGTTCGTCGGCCGCGTCGCCGAGCTCGGCCCGGGCGTGTCCGGCTACAAGGTCGGCCAGCGCGTGTCGGCCGAAGGCCACATCGTCTGCGGCCATTGCCGCAACTGCCGCGGCGGCCGCCCGCACCTGTGCCCGAAGACGGTTGGCATCGGTGTGAACCGGGATGGCGCGTTCGCCGAGTACATCGTCATGCCGGCCTCGAACCTGTGGCCGATCCCCGACCCGATCCCGTCGGAGCTGGCCGCGTTCTTCGACCCCTACGGCAACGCCGCGCACTGCGCGCTGGAATTCGACGTGGTCGGCGAGGACGTGCTGATCACCGGCGCCGGCCCGATCGGGATCATCGCCGCCGGCATCTGCAAGCACATCGGCGCGCGCAATGTCGTGGTCACCGACGTCAACGATTTCCGCCTGAAGCTGGCCGCCGACATGGGCGCCACCCGCGTGGTCAACGTCGCCAACCAGTCGCTCAAGGACGTGATGAACGACCTGCACATGGAAGGCTTCGACGTGGGCCTGGAGATGAGCGGCAACCCGCGCGCGTTCAACGACATGCTCGACTGCATGTACCACGGTGGCAAGATCGCCATGCTCGGGATCATGCCCAGGGGCGCCGGCTGCGACTGGGACAAGATCATCTTCAAGGGCCTGACCGTGCAGGGCATCTACGGCCGCAAGATGTACGAGACCTGGTACAAGATGACCCAGCTGGTGCTGTCCGGCTTCCCGCTGGGCAAGGTACTCACCCACCAGCTGCCGATCGACGAGTTCCAGCAGGGCTTCGACCTGATGGAACAGGGCAAGGCCGGCAAGGTCGTCCTCAGCTGGACCTGACGCCGCGGCCTGCATGCAGCAAAGAAAAAGGCGCCCTCCGGCGCCTTTTTCTTCATCCGGGCGATGCCGGAACGGACGCGGCTCAGTTGCCTACGGACAGGGTCAGGACCACGCGGTCGTCGGCCAGGTCGCCGAAGTTGTCGGTGCCGTTGCCGTCGGTGCCGTAATAGCCCAGCGCCGCGGTGAACAGGCCCCAGCTGCGGCTGACGCCGATGTTGTAGTCGACGTAGTCCTCGCCATACGAATCGTCCAGCGCGCTGTAGCCGACGCCGGCGTTGATGCTGAAGTCGTGCGGCAGGCCCCAGCTGCCGGCACCGGCCACGTAGTACGCGCTGGTGTCGGAACCACCGAAGTCGTCGCTGAACGCCATGGTCACGCTGTAGGCGTCGAAGAAGGTGAACTTGCCGATCAACTCGTTGAAGTTCAGACCGCCCGCGTCCGGGTACATGTAGCGGTTGATCATCACGTCGAAATTGGTGTCGGGGCTCAGGTCGATGCTGTAGCCGATGAAGCCGTCCACCTCGACGCTCGGGTCGCCCGGACCGAAATCCACGCCGGACGCCCAGGTGCCCACGTAGAAGCCCGAGGAATGCGAGTAGGTCAGCCCGGCCTGCGCGGTCGGATCCTCATCGGTCTGCGAAACGCCGCGCCACACGTAATCGGAAACAGCGGCGACCGACCAGGTCAACGGCGAGGATTCTTCCTCGGCTTCCTGGGCGAACACGGCGAACGGAAGGACGGACAGCACTACGGCGGCGAGCGATACGGCGAGCTTGGACGGCTTCATCCTGGATCTCCTGTCGGTGGGGGCTGGCGCAGCGGGACCGTGGGCGGTAGCGCGAACGTGCTCACGGCTTCACAAATAATTAACCCGCTCGATATTGCGGTGCAACATTCCCCCGCGTCAAGTGCCGGATCGCGCGGCGCGCGCGACCGGTCCTGGAAGACGTAACAGGGAAGATTGGCGCCCGTCAGGCCGCCGGAAAGGCGCCGAACCTCACCGGCAGCAGGCCCACTCGACTCCCCGGTGGATGTGCCTTCTCGGCCCCCACCGGCAACTCGACTTCAACCTCCTCGTGCCCTGCACCATCGCCATGCAGCCGCGCACGCACGCGCACGCGCGGCCCGCTGCGCTGGCTACCCAGCACGGTCGCTTCCCAGCCCCCCTCGCCCAGGCGCAGGTCTTCCGGGCGCACGTACAGGTCCAGTTCGCCATCGCCAGGGATTGCAGCGGCAGCCGACGACGCCGGCAGGACCAGCCCGGCAACCTCGATGCGATCGCCAGTGCGCAACCCGCGCAGGCGATTGACCGCACCGACGAAGGAATACACGAACGGCGTCGCCGGACGGTCATAGGCTTCGGCCGGCGTGGCCAGCTGCTCGATCCGCCCGTTGTTGAGGATCGCTACCCGGTCGGCCAGCTCCAGCGCCTCCTCCTGGTCGTGGGTGACGAACACCGTGGTCAACCCGGTCTGCTCATGCAGCTGCCGCAGCCAGCCGCGCAGGTCGCGCCGGACCTGCGCATCGAGCGCACCAAACGGCTCGTCCAGCAGCAGCACGCGCGGCTCGATCGCCAATGCGCGCGCGAGTGCCACACGCTGACGCTGGCCGCCGGAAAGCTGCGCCGGGTAGCGTCCGCCCAGTCCCTGCAATTGCACCAGCGAAAGCAGCTCCTCCACCCGGCCGCTGATCTTCGCCGCAGGCCAGCGGTCGCGGCCGCGCCGGACGTTCAGGCCGAAGGCGATGTTGTCGGCCACGGTCAGGTGGCGGAACAGGGCGTAGTGCTGGAACACGAATCCCACGCGCCGCTCCTGCACGCTCAACCGGGTCGCGTCCTCGCTGCCGAACAGCACGCGTCCGTCGTCCGGATGTTCCAGCCCGGCGATCACGCGCAGCAGCGTGGTCTTGCCCGACCCCGAAGGCCCGAGCAGCGCCAGCAGTTCGCCCTGGTGGATTTCCAGGTCGATGCCGTCCAGCGCGGCGAACGCGCCGAAGCGCTTGTGCAGGTGTTCGATCCGGATCGCCATACGTACTCCGTGTTCAGTGGCGGTGGTTGGCGGCCAGCGACTCGCCATGGCGCCACTCCAGCCAGGTCTTCAGCACCAGCGTGACCAGTGCGCTCAATGCCAGCAGCGAGGCCGCGGCGAACGCGGCGCTGTAGGCGTATTCGTTGTAGAGGATCTCCACGTGCAACGGCAGCGTGTTGGTACGGCCGCGGATGTGGCCGGACACCACCGACACGGCGCCGAACTCGCCCATCGCCCGCGCGCCGCACAGCAGCACGCCGTAGAGCAGCGCCCAGCGGATGTTGGGCAGGGTCACCCGCCAGAACGTCTGCCAGCCGCTGGCGCCCAGGCTCATCGCCGCCAGTTCCTCGTCCACGCCCTGCTGCTCCATCAGCGGCATCAGTTCGCGGGCGATGAACGGGAAGGTGACGAAGATCGTGGCCAGCACGATGCCCGGCAGCGCGAAGATGATCTTCGGCAACTGCAGGTGGATCTCGCCCCACAGCGGCAGGGTGAAGCGCCACCCTTCGTCGATCAGCGGGTACACCCAGCCCTGCGCGCCGAAGATCAGCACGAAGACCAGGCCGGCCACCACCGGCGACACCGCGAAGGGCAGGTCGATCAAGGTGACCAGCCAGCGCTTGCCAATGAAGTCGTGCTTGGTCACCGCCCAGGCCGCCGCAACGCCGAACACGAGGTTGAGCGGCAGCACGATCGCGGTCACCAGCAAGGTCAGGCGGATCGCGGCCAGCGCATCGGGTTCGGTGACGGCGACGATGAAGGCATCGACACCGCCGCGCAGTGCCTCGGTGAACACCAGCAACAACGGCAGCAGCAGGAACGAGAGCAGGAATGCCAGCGCGAGGACGATCAGCGACACCTGCACCCAGCGGGGCTCGGTGGTCGGCGATGCCGGCCGGGCCGGACTGCGATCACGTGCGTGCTGCACCACACGTTCCCCGGCGTCGACGGCAAGGATTGCGCCCAATGTATCACCCATCTCAGCCGCCTCCCCTGCGTTCGCCGCGCGCCATCCTCGATTGCAGCGTGTTGATCAGCAGCAGCAAGGCGAACGAGAGCAGTAGCATCGCCGCTGCGATCGCGGTCGCCCCGGCGTAGTCGAATTCCTCGAGCTTGATGGTGATCAGCAGCGGCGCGATCTCCGAGACCTGCGGGATGTTGCCGGCGATGAAGATCACCGATCCGTACTCTCCCACGCCGCGTGCGAACGCCAGGGCGAAGCCGGCCAGCACGGCCGGCCACAGCGTTGGCAGGACGACCCGGCGTACGGTCTGCCAGCGGCCGGCGCCGAGCGTGGCGGCGGCCTCCTCCAGTTCGCGCTCGACCTCGGCCAGCACCGGCTGCACGACCCGCACCACGAACGGCAGGCCGATGAACACCAGTGCGACCGTGATTCCCAGCGGTGTATAGGCGACCTTTATCCCCACCGACTCCAGCCAGCGCCCCATCCAGCCATTGGGGCCGTACAGCGCGGTCAGCGCGATGCCCGCCACCGCGGTGGGCAAGGCGAACGGCAGGTCGATCATCGCGTCGAACAGGCGCCGGCCCGGGAAGCGGTAGCGCACGAACACCCAGGCGACCAGCGTGCCCATCACCGCATTGAACGCGGCCGCGGCCAGCGCGGTGCCGAAGCTGATCCTCAGCGCCGCCAGCACGCGCGGCTCGGTCCAGATCCGCCACAGTCCGTCCAGGCCCAGCTGCGCGGAGTGCACGAACAGGCCCAGCAGCGGGAGCAACACGATCAGGCCAAGCCAGGCCATCGTGTAGCCCAGGCTGAGCCCGAACCCGGGAATCACCCGGCGCCGGCGCCCGGACACGGCCACGCCGCCCTGGGGCGGCGTGCCGTTCGCATCGATCGTCGTGCTGCCCGTCGTCATCGCTTCGAATAGGTCCTGTCGGATACTCCGCCATCGGCGAAGTGCTTCTTCTCCGCCTCCAGCCAACTGCCGAACGCCGATCCCGCGCGGAAGGTTTCGAGTTCCGGGAAACTCGCCGCATGCCGCCGCAGCACCGCATCATCCACGGGGCGCAGGTAATTTTTCGCAAAGACCTCCTGCCCGGCCGGCGTGTAGTGGTGCATGCGCAGTCCCCCGGTCACGTCGCCGGTCACTTCTTGGCCTGGATCTGGTCGAACTCGCCACCGTCGGCGAAGTGTTTCTTCTGCGCCGCGGCCCACGAACCGAACACGCCATCGATCGTCACCAGTTCCACCTTGGGGAAGCGGACGATGTCGGCCGGGTCGGCGTGCTGCGGATGGCGCGGGCGGTAGTAATGCTTGGCCGCGATGCGCTGGCCCTCGGGCGAGTACAGGTACTGCAGGTAGGCCTGCGCAACCTCGCGCGTGCCGTGCTTGTCCACGTTCCTGTCGACCAGGGCGACCGGAGGCTCGGCCAGGATCGAGAGCGAGGGCACGACGATGTCGAACTTGTCCGGGCCCAGTTCCTCTATCGACAGGAACGCCTCGTTCTCCCAGGCCAGCAGCACGTCGCCGATGCCGCGCTGGACGAACGTGGTGGTCGAACCACGCGCACCGGTATCGAGCACCGGCACGTTGCGGAACAGCGCGGCGACGAAGTTGCGGGTCTTGGCCTCGTCACCCTGGAAGATCTTCAAACCGTAGGCCCAGGCCGCCAGGTAATTCCAGCGCGCGCCCCCGGAAGTCTTCGGATTGGGGGTGATCACCGACACGCCGGACTTGAGCAGGTCCGGCCAGTCGCGGATGCCCTTCGGATTGCCCTTGCGCACCAGGAACACGATCGTCGAGGTGTAGGGCGTGCTGTTCTCCGGCAGGCGCTTCTGCCAGTTGGCCGGGAACAGCTTGGCCCGCTCGGAGATCGAATCGATGTCGTAGGCCAGCGCCAGGGTCACGATGTCGGCCTCGAGGCCGTCGATCACCGCGCGGGCCTGCTTGCCCGATCCGCCATGCGAGGTCTCGATCGCGACCTTCTGGCCCTTGGTCTCCTGCCAGTGCCTGGCGAAGGCGGCGTTGTAATCGCGGTAGAGCTCGCGGGTGGGGTCGTAGGACACGTTGAGCAGCTGCGCGTCCTTGGCGACCGCCCCGCCCGCCAGCACCAGGCCGAAGGCGGCCGCGGCGAGGCGCAACGCGAACCTGCGGGTGTTGTGCGTGTTCATGGATATGGCTCCTCGGGTTTGTCGTGGGAAGCAGATCAGAACGCGACCTGCAGCCGGGTGAACACTGCCTTTTCCGTCTCGCGGTCGGCGCCGGCGGCGGCACCTCCATCGAAGCTCGTCTGCAGGTAGTTGGCGACCAGTTTCAGGTTGCTGGTGAGGTACCAGTTGACGCCCACCGTCCACGCCTGCGCACTGCGCGCCGCGACTGCCGGATCGGCGAACAGCGGGAACGCTGCGTCGTCCACGTCCAGCTCGCCGTAGCGTCCGACCAGCTCCCATGCACCCCAGCCACCCTTGCCCGGGCTGAAGGGGCTGGAGGGCTTGGCTACGCCGCGATAGCTGGCGTCCTCGCCGGTGAGCACCCAGCTGGCCGTGGCCTGCCAGGCGGTGTTCTCGAGTTCAGCCTCGGTGGCACCGACGCGCAGTTCCTGCGCGGACTCGATGTACTCGGCCAGCAGTCCGAAGTTGTTCCGATAGAAGTAGCCCTGCGGAGACCAGCGGGTGCGGCTGCCATCGGCCACCACCGCGCCGCGGTAGTTGAAGAACTGCACCTGGCCGGGCGTGCGGTAACGCGGCAGGAAATTGTTGCCGGTGCCCTGGGTGTCGCCGAAGCTGCCGCCGATGCCGAAGCCCAGGCCGGACCAGAAGTTCGCATCGTTCTTGAACGGTTCGAAGAACAGGCGTCCCGCGTATTCGAAATCGTTGTCCGGGTTGCTGGTCACGGCATCGCGACCATCCACGGAGCCGTTGAACACGCCCGCCGCGTAGGTCACCACGCCCTTGGCCAGCTCGCCCTGCAACTGGACGCCGATGTCGCGGTTGGGGGCCAGTTCGCTGGGCAGCGCGCGTTCGATCGCCGACAACGCCGAGGACGACTCCAGCCGTTCCAGGCCGACCGGCGAGGTGAACTTGCCGACGCGCACGGTCGCCGCGGGCGAGAATTTCAGGTCTGCATAGACGTCGACGATGCTCGCGCTGTCGCCGGCGAACTCCGGCGTGAAGCGGTAACCGATCCACTTGCCGAGCGTGCCCTCGATCGTCGGCCGCGCAGTGCGCAACAGGAACGTGTCATAGGTGCCGGCCGGCTCGCCAGCGCTGTAGAAGCGACCGTCGCCCTGGATCAGGCCGCGGATCTTGAGTTCGTAGTCTCCATTGGCCGACTTGAAGGATGCGCCCTTGTCGCTGACCGCCACCACGACGGCCTCCTTTTCCTTGGCCACGCGCGCCTCTTCCTGCAATTCAAGGTTGCGCTCCAGCACGCGCAGGCGCTGGTCCAGCGTGGCCACGTCGCTCACCTGTCCATCGGCGGCCGCCGGTGCGGCGCCATAGCGCGCCTCCAGGGCTTCCAGGCGACGCTGCAGCTCCTCCACCGTGGGCTTCTGCTGGGCCAGGGCAGGCATGGCCAACGAACAGGCCAGCGCCCCGGTCAGCCAGATTCCCGGCCTCCCGCCGGCATCACGCCTTTCGCCCGCCTCTCGCTGCTGCATCTGGGGATACCCGTCGTCATGGCCTGAGGCCGGTGACGAGATAATCCCTATTCAGGTTCGGGACGGGAAATGAATAAGGACGAGCACCTTATAGCTGCAAGGCATTAGCCGCTCTCGCAGGATGCGCCGGGTAAAATGCCTCGCTTACCGCCCGACCCCGCCTCCAAGGATCCGCGACATGTCCGACGCCGCCCTCGCCCGCTACGCCAGCCAGCTGGAGGGCCTGCGCGAGCAGGGCCTGTTCAAGGCCGAACGGATCATCACCAGCCCGCAGTCGGCCGAGATCCAGCTGGCCGATGGCCGCCGTGTGCTGAACTTCTGCGCCAACAACTACCTGGGACTGGCCGATCACCCGGACATCATCGCGGCGGCCAAGGACGCACTGGATTCACATGGGTTCGGGATGGCGTCGGTGCGCTTCATCTGCGGCACCCAGGACCTGCACAAGCAGCTGGAGCGGACCATCGCCGACTTCTTCGGCACCCAGGACACGATCCTCTACGCGGCCTGCTTCGACGCCAACGGCGGCCTGTTCGAGCCTTTGCTGGACGAGAACGACGCGATCATTTCCGATGCCCTCAACCACGCCTCGATCATCGACGGCGTGCGCCTGTGCAAGGCCAGGCGCTACCGCTACGCCAACTGCGACATGGCCGACCTGGAAAAGCAGTTGCAGCAGGCCCGCGCCGACGGCGCGCGCACGATCATGGTCACCACCGACGGCGTGTTCTCGATGGACGGCTTCATCGCCCCGCTGGACCAGATCACCGCGCTGGCGAAGAAGTACGACGCGCTGGTCCACATCGACGAATGCCATGCGACCGGCTTCCTTGGCGCGACCGGCCGTGGCTCGGCCGAGGTCAAGGGCGTGATGGAGAAGATCGACATCTTCACCGGCACCTTGGGCAAGGCGATGGGCGGCGCGCTGGGCGGCTTCACCACCGCGCGCGCGGAGGTGATCGAACTGCTGCGCCAGCGCTCGCGCCCCTACCTGTTCTCCAATTCGCTGCCGCCGCACGTGGTCGCCGCGGGCATCAAGGCATTCGACATGCTGGCGTCGGCGGGCGAGCTGCGCACCCGGCTGCAGGAAAACACCGCCCACTTCCGCGAGCGCATGACCGCCGCCGGCTTCGACATCAAACCGGGCGTGCATCCGATCTGCCCGGTGATGCTGTACGACGCGCCGCTGGCGCAGAAGTTCGCCCAGCGGCTGCTGGAGGAAGGCATCTACGCGATCGGCTTCTTCTTCCCGGTGGTGCCACAGGGCCAGGCGCGGATCCGCACCCAGATGAGCGCGGCGCACACCCGGGAACAACTGGACCGGGCGATCGATGCCTTCATCCGCATCGGCCGCGAGCTCGGGGTGATCGGCGGCTGACGCGTCGCCGTCTGGACCGGAGGTCAGTCGTTCTTGGGCTTGGTCTTGGCCTTTGCCGCCGCGATCGCCTTGCCCTTGCCCTTGGCGGGCTTGGGGGTGGATCCGCCCTTGGCGACGCGCAACCCACGCGCCTTCATCCAGGCGTCGAAGTCGTCGGCGCTCATCCGCTTGCCCTTCTGGGTCATGTCGAACCGGTAGGGGTACGGATCCTTGCCGTGGACGGCGACAACGTCCTCCTTGGCCGCGGCCTTCGCCGCCGAGCGCGGCTTCTTCCCCGCGCAGGCGGTCAGCAGGGCAACACCGGCCAGCAGCATCAGGATGTGGAACGGACGCATCCGCGACATGGATTTCCCCGGCATGGTTCGACCGCGGCAGTGTAGGCGCAGGGCAACGGTGCAAACCGTGCGGCAGTGCCGGTTTGCCGCAGCGCGATCAGCGTGGCACCGGCGCGGTCGCCGGTGCCAGCGCATCGCGCTCGCTGTCCTGGAGCAGGCGCCACTCGCCCTTGCCGAGCGTACCCAGCGCCAGGCCACCGATCGCCACGCGCACCAGGCGCAACACGCCGACGTCGAATGCGGCCAGCAGGCGGCGGATCTGCCGGTTGCGCCCTTCGTCGAGCACGATCTCCAGCCAGGCGTTGCGCTCCCCGCAGCGCAGCACCGAGACCGACTTCGCGCGCAGGTGTTCGCCTTCCACGTCCGTGCCCTGCTCCAGCAGCGCCAGCCATGCGGCATCGGGCAGGCGATCGACCTGCACGTGGTAGGTCTTGTCGGGTCCGCTGGCCGGGTCGAGGATCGCGAACGCCCATTGCGGGTCGTTGCTGAAAAGCAGCAACCCCTCGCTGGCCTTGTCCAGGCGCCCGACCGGCGCCAGCCAGGGCAACGGCGCACCCTCCAGGCAGCGGTAGACCGTGTCGCGTCCCTGCTCGTCGCGCGTGCTGGTCACCAGGCCACGCGGCTTGTTGAGCATCAGGTACTGGCGCGGCGGTGGTGCGGCGTCCAGGCCGTCGACCTGCACGCGCCGCATGCCGTCGTGCAACGGGTATTCGGGATCGCGGACGATGCGCCCGTCGACCCGCACGCGTCCATCGCGTATCCAGTTCGCCGCTTCGGTGCGCGAGCACACGCCTGCCTTGGACAGCACTCGTGCAAGCCCATGGCGCGGTGTTGCGGGATGGCGACCTGCCATCGAAGCGCGACATGCCGCCGGACGGGAGGGATCCCCTCCGTGACCGGGGTCAGTCCTTGGCCGGAGGCTTGGCTGGCGCCGCGGGAGCAGCAGCAGGCTGAGCGGCAGCCGGCTTGCCGGTGGCCACGCGCGCGCCGCGCGCCTTCATCCAGGCGTCGAACTCGTCGGCGGTCATGCGCTTGCCATCCTGGGTCATGTTGAAACGCCAGGGGGTATTGTCGAATTCGGTCTTGGGCTTGTAGGCCGCCGGATCGTTGGAACTGACCGCGGCCGGCGAGGCGGGCAGGGCCTTGGCGACGTTGCGGCAGCCCTCGATCCGCAGGCGCAGCAACACCCGGTCCAGCGACTGGCTGGCATCGGACTCGGGGGCAAGCACGCCACTGGGCATTCCCAGTTGCGAGGTGCGCGAGCCCAGTTCCGGTGCGACCGGCGCGGCTACCGTGGCATGCAACGGCAGCGGAGCCTGCACCATCGGGCCGGAACAGTTGGCGGCAGCAATCGCGGCAACCGGGATATAGGCGAGGCCAAACAGGCCGGCAGCGACGATGGCGCGCATCTGGATGGTTCCTGGAGATGGTCGAGCCGAGTGTAGGCAGCGGCATCGGGTGATTCAAGGACGCACGACGCAAATCCCGCGCGTGGGCATTCCCGGGCATGAAAAAAACAAGGCCCGGCAGAAGCCGGGCCTTGTGGTTTTGCCGCTTGGCGTCCGATCAGTTCTGGACGTTCAGCTCGGTACGACGGTTGGTTTCGTTCTTGCAACCCGGCAGCGTCTGCGGGGTCGGCTCGAGCGGACGGCTCTCGCCGTAGCCCACCGGACCGGCCAGGCGACCGGCATCGATGCCGTTGCTGGTCAGGTAGTCGTACACCGTCTTGGCGCGACGCTCGGACAGCTTCTGGTTGTAGTCCTCGGCACCGCACAGGTCGGTGTGGCCGGCGACTTCAACCTTCAGCTGCGGATAACGGCGCAGGATCTCGGTGGCTTCGCCCAGGGTCGCCAGCGCGTCGGGACGCAGGGTCGCCTTGTCGAAGTCGAAGTTCACACCCTTCAGGTCGATCGACACCGGCACCGGGCAACCGTCCGGACCCACAACCGTACCGGCCTGCGTGTCGGGGCACTTGTCGTCGCAGTTGTTGACGCCGTCGCCGTCGTCGTCCAGGTCGGCGCAGCTCGGCGCGGCCGGCGGCGGAGCGACCGGGGCAGCCGGCGGCGGACCCAGCGGGATCACCAGGCCGATCGAGGCGAGGATGTCGCCGAACCAGTCTTCGCTCGGCGCATTGACGCTGCGGTCGTCGAAGTCGGCGCGGTACGCCACTTCGGCACGCACGGCGACGCGCTGGTCAAAGGTGGTCTGCAGGCCGACACCGACCTTGGCAGCAAGGTTGCCGTCTTCACGACGACCCGGGGAATCCGGGTTCGGGAAGGCGTCGAACTCTTCCTCGGCGCGCTGGTAGCCAACACCGAACAGGAAGTACGGGTTGTACTCACGGCCTTCCTGGATCAGGAAGCGACGGAAGTCCAACGAAACGCCGTACTGGCTCCAGTTCAGGTGACGATTGCTGTTCAGACCGGGGTTCTGGTAGTTCAGCTCGCCGTCGATGGACCAGTTCGGGCTGACGAACTTGCCCAGACCCAGGCCCAGGAAGGGGACGTCTTCGGTGCCGCGACCGCTGTCCTGGAAGTTGAAGCCCGCCGAACCGGTAAGGTACCAGCGGTCATCAAACTCCTGCGCGGAAGCAGCCTGCGCAACGGCGAGGCCGCCAAGCAGTGCTGCAGTCAGAAGTTTCTTATTCATCTCATCTAGCTCCTTGCTGATTCGGGGGTGAAGAAACCGTGTTGCCTCAGGTCACTGCAGATGCCCTACCAAGGGAACTTTCGGCGGACATCCCTGACGGCCGTTCTGCACGTCGTCCCGCAAAAGCCTAGGCGGGAACAGGTGAAGACGGTGTTAACAGTACCATAACATGTGAAAACCGTCGATCCGATTGCACTTTTGCGCATTCCTTAATGCTCTGCAAGCGATTTTGTGCTTACCCCCGGCATCCCCCTCGGCCGGGCCGGCCTCGTGCCCGGGCCCGCGGCATACTGGCCCGGCGAATCCAAGGATGAAATGCATGAAAGCAGTCGCCCTGACCCGCTACCTGGCCGTCGACGATCCCGACTCGCTCCAGGACGTCACCCTGCCGCGCCCCCTGCCCGCCCCCCGCGACCTGCTGGTCCGGGTCGAGGCGGTGTCGGTCAATCCGGTCGACGCCAAGCTGCGCGCGCCCAAGCCGCAGGTCGAGGCGCAACCGCGCGTCCTGGGCTTCGACGCGGCGGGCGTGGTCGAGGCGGTCGGCGATGAAGTGACCCTGTTCCAGCCCGGCGACGAAGTCTATTACGCCGGCGACGTGACCCGTCCGGGGTGCAACGCGCAGTACCAGCTCGTCGACGAACGCCTGGTGGGCCCCAAGCCGACCACCCTGGACTTCGCCGAGGCCGCGGCCCTGCCGCTGACCACGATCACCGCCTGGGAACTGCTGTTCGAGCGCATGCCGTTCGCGTTCGACGCCGAGGGCAACGGCCGTAGCCTGCTGGTTGTCGGCGGCGGCGGCGGGGTGGGTTCGATCGCCATCCAGCTGGCCCGGCATGCCGGCTTCCGGGTGATCGCCACCGCCTCTCGCGCCGGGACCGACGACTGGTGTCGCCAGCTCGGCGCCCACGACGTGATCGACCACCGCCAACCGCTGGCGCCCCAGCTGCAGGCCTTGGGCCTGGAGACCGTCGATGCGGCGATCAACCTGGCTGATACCGACCGCTACTGGGATGCGCTGGGTGAACTGCTGGCGCCGCAAGGCCATGTCGGCCTGATCGTCGAGCCGGCCGGCGCGTTGCGCATCGGCGACCCCTACAAGTCCAAGTGCATCGGCATCCACTGGGAATTCATGTTCGCGCGGCCGCGTTTCCGCACCGCGGACATGATCCGCCACCACCAGATCCTCAGCCGGGTCGGCAGCCTGGTGGAGGCCGGTGAACTGCGCAGCACGCTGACCGGGGTGCTCGGCCCGATCAATGCGGCCAATCTGCGCGAAGCGCACCGGCGCATGGAATCGGGCGGCACGATCGGCAAGCTCGCACTCGCCGGCTGGGAATAACCACCCCCGCCCAGGGCGGACTGGCGGACTTGCCGATATCCTCGATTGGCGGGAGGATGCGCCATCCGTACGCCAGCGTATCTCCGCACATGACGCCAGCCGCCTCCGAAACGCCCTACCCGCACCTGTTCGCCCCGCTGGACCTGGGTTTCGCCACCCTGCGCAATCGGGTGCTGATGGGCTCGATGCACACCGGCCTCGAAGATCGTGCCCGCGACTTCCCGAAGCTGGCGGCCTATTTCTCCGAGCGCGCCGCCGGCGGTGCCGGACTCATCGTCACCGGCGGCTTCGCCCCGAACGTGGTCGGCTGGCTCACCCCGTTCGGCGGCAAGCTGTCGTGGCCGTGGGAGGTAGCGCCGCACCGGCAGGTGACGCGCGCGGTGCATGAGCATGGCGCCAGGATCTGCATGCAGCTGCTGCACGCGGGCCGCTACGGCTACCACCCGCTGCAGGTGGCCCCGTCCAGGCTCAAGGCGCCGATCAACCCGTTCACCCCGCGCGCCCTGTCCGCGCGCGGCGTCGAGCGGCAGATATCCGCGTTCGCCAGCGCTGCGGCGCGTGCGCGCGAAGCCGGCTACGACGGCGTGGAGGTGATGGGTTCGGAGGGCTACCTGATCAACCAGTTCACCGCCCCGCGGACCAACAAACGCGAGGACGCCTGGGGCGGCAGCGCGGAGAAGCGCATGCGCTTCGCGGTGGAGATCGTGCGCCGGGTGCGCGAGGCCTGCGGCCCGGACTTCATCCTCATCTATCGCCTGTCACTGCTGGACCTGGTCGAGGACGGCAATGCCTGGGACGAAATCGTCGCCCAGGCGCGCGCGGTCGAAGCCGCGGGCGCGACCATCATCAATTCCGGCATCGGCTGGCACGAAGCGCGCGTGCCGACCATCGCCACCTCGGTGCCGCGCGGCGCGTTCGCCGGGATCACCGCGCGGCTCAAGCCGCATGTGTCGGTGCCGCTGGTCGCGGTGAACCGGATCAACATGCCCGAGGTGGCCGAAGGCATCCTCGCCGCCGGCCAGGCCGACATGGTCTCGCTGGCCCGTCCGCTGCTTGCCGACCCGGAGTGGGTGAACAAGGCCCGCGGCGGCCGCGCGCGCGCCATCAACACGTGCATCGCCTGCAACCAGGCCTGCCTGGACCATGTGTTCGAGAACAAGGTCGCCAGCTGCCTGGTCAACCCGCGCGCGGTCGCCGAGACCGAGCTCAACTACCTGCCGGCCACCGTGAAGAAGCGCATCGCCGTGGTCGGCGCAGGCCCGGCCGGCCTGGCCTGTTCGACCGTGGCCGCCCAGCGCGGCCATGCAGTCACCCTGTTCGATGCCGCCGGCGAGATCGGCGGCCAGTTCAACCTGGCCAAGCGCATCCCGGGCAAGGAAGAATTCCACGAGACGCTGCGCTACTACGGCCACCTGCTGGAGGAAACCGGGGTCGAGATCCGCCTCGGCACGCGCGTCGGCCCGGCCGAACTGGCCGGCTTCGACGAGATCGTGCTGGCCACCGGCATCGCGCCGCGCCGGGTCGATTTCCCCGGCGCCGACCATCCGATGGTGGTCAGCTACCTGGACGTATTGAGCGGCCGCGCCAGCGTCGCCGGGCGGGTGGCGATCATCGGCGCCGGCGGGATTGGTTTTGACGTCGGCGAGTTCCTGGTGCAGGAGGGCGAATCGCCCAGCCTCGACCCGGTCCGCTGGCGCGCCGAATGGGGCGTGGACCTGGACGGCGACGGCCGCGGCGGCCTGGCCCGGCCGCAACCCGAACCGGCCGCGCGCGAAGTCTGGCTGCTGCAGCGCAGCCCGGGCCGTCCCGGCGCCCGCCTGGGCAAGACCACCGGCTGGATCCACCGCGCCACGCTCAAGGCCAAGGGCGTGAAGATGCTCGGCGGAGTCGAATACCTGGGGGGGGACGACGATGGCCTGCGCATCCGCATCGACGGCGCCGAACAGCTGCTGCCGGTCGGCAGCGTGGTGGTGTGTGCCGGCCAGGAGCCGCAGCGCGAGCTGCAGGCCGCGCTGCAGGCCGCCGGCGCGACTGCACCGGTGCACCTGATCGGCGGCGCCGACGTGGCCGCCGAACTGGACGCCAAGCGCGCGATCGCCCAGGGCAGCCGGCTCGCCGCCGGCTTCTGAGGCTGGCAGCACACTGCGGCCCCCAGCTCCAGACCCCCGCTGCAGCCGCTCCCTGTAGGAGCGGGCACGACCGCGACACCGAGGATGCCGGACTCTCGAGGACGCCGCCCCGCCACGGCGTCGGTGTCGCGGGCTGAACCCCGCTCCTACAAACATCACCTCGGTGGCCGCCGCCTCCAGACCCCCGCTGCAGCCGCTCCCTGTAGGAGCGGGCACGACCGCGACACCGAGGACGACCCTGCAGGACCTTCACCCGCCCCGAGGCACCCACCCTGGGGTCTGGACACCTGAAGGCCACTGCAGAGCCGCCGCTTGCAACCACGAGAAGCCACGCCCTCTTCTGAAAACCCCGCATCCGGCACCCCCCTGACACCCTCGCTTCCCAGCCCATGCAGCCGGTTCCCGACCCTCACCCGCTGCCCGGACCAGCCCGAAAACCGTGCGCCCGTCACTTTTTCACACCCCGCTTCAGCCCGCCCTGTCAAGCAACCCCGTTCAGTTTCGGTTGGCAAACCGGCCCCTATCGTGCCGCCACTTCCCCGGCCCGCCGCCTTAGGCGGGTCAGCCGGCCACCAGATTCGCCGGCACCCGGGGCGGCCCGCAGACACGGCCGCCTCCCCATGACGCCCGCAGCGTTATGCGCCGCCCTCCCCGTGAGGACGTCGCCAACGCCGCGTAGACGGAGCAAGGAGAAACTGATGAAGCTGGCATGGATCCTCTGGCTGTCGCAGCTCATGCCGCAGCCGGCCGCCGACTCGCTCTGCCTGAGCACGACGGTGTACCTGGAAGCCCGCGACCAGAGCGTGCGCGGCCAGGAAGCGGTTGCCGAGGTGGCCCTTCGCCGCCGCGACAGCGGCCTGTGGGGCGACTCGATGTGCGACGTGGTCACCGCGCGCAAGCAGTTCGCGCCGACGATCGTCTCGCCCAACACCCAGCTGGCCAACATGAAGGCCTGGGATCGCTCGATCGACGTAGCCCTGCGCGCCGAGCGCAACTGGGCCCTGCCGGTCGGCCAGCGCCGCGAGATCGTGCCCGGCGCCAGCCACTTCGCCGCCCACGCCATCGCCAGCCCGAGCTGGAGCAACTCCTACCAGGTGGCCACGATCGGCGACCACACCTTCTATCGGGTGCAGAAGCTCAAGCCGCGCACCTGAGCGGCCTGCCACCGCCGGGTCCCGCAAGCCGGCCCGTCACGACGGTCCGTTGCGCGACCGGCACGCAGTACGAACGCAAGGCCCGCGATAATCGCGGGCCTTTCTTCTTTCCGCGTCCGTGCCGAGGATCCCCGCATGAAGCTCTATACCAAGCCTGGTGCCTGCTCCACCGCCGTCCACATCGACCTGGCGTGGACCGGCGAGACCTACGAACTGGAAGTGCTGGGTGCCGAGGCGATGAAAGCCCCCGCCTTCCGCGCGCTCAACCCGGCCGGCTCGGTGCCGGTCCTGGTCGATGGCGACTTCGTCCTGACCCAGAACGCGGCCATCGTCGGCTACATCGCCGACCGCTTCCCGCAGGCCGGGCTGGCCGGCGACGGCAGCGCCCGCCAGCGCGGCGAGGCGACCCGCTGGCTGTCCTTCGTCAATTCGGACCTGCACCCGGCCTTCAAGCCGCTGTTCGGGCCGGGCAACTTCATCGACGACCCGGCCCAGCACGACGCTGTGAAGGCCGCCGCACGCAAGCGCGTGCGCGCCCTGTTCGAAACGGCCGACCGGCAGCTGCAGGGACGCGAGTGGCTGGCCGGCTTCCGCAGCTTCGCCGACCCGTACCTGTACGTGACCGTGCGCTGGGCCGGCCGGGTGGGCGTGGACCTGTCGGGCCTGGATGCACTGGCCGCCTTCCAGGCGCGCATGGACGCCGACGCCGGCGTGCAGCGCGCGCTCCAGGCCGAAGGCCTGGCCTGACCGGTCCGCGCCGCCCGGACCTGCCAACGGCCGCCGGCAGAGCCCGCCGGCCGATAGGTCCGGTGGCGGGCGGGCACGGTAGACCGGCGCGCCGCAACGGCCGCCGGGCGGCAGGTACCGGAATCCGGGTCGCGGCGGCCGGCCGACAGGCCCGCCGCCCATGACTCAGGCCGGCACTTCCAGGGTGCGTTCCCAGTCGCTGGCGAAACTCTCGCCCTTGGCCTTGGCCACGGCCGCGCGCAGCTCGGGCAGCAGGGCCTGCAGGCTGTCGGCATCGCCGCAGCGCTCGACCTTGAGCTGCAGGAAGTAACCGCGCAGGCCCAGGTGGGCGCGCACGGCTTCGCTCATGCGTTCGTAGAGATGCAGGTAGGAACCGGAGCGCTTGTCCGCCTGGCCCTTCGCCGGCGGCGCGTCCGCGGGCGCTGCACTCGCCTGCGCGACCGCTGCCTCGGCCGCAGTTGCCAGGCGCACGTCCGGTGGCCGGCTGGCCGGCCGCGGCCCCAGCGCACCCATCAGCCCGGCCGCGTCGAACCCGCTCGGCACCAGTTCGATCAGGCCGTCGGCCAGCAATGCGGCCAGCGCGTCGTCGGGCGCCTTCATCCCGGCCGCCACCTCGCGCAGCTGGGCCAGCGAGCGCTGGCCGTCCACCATCAGCAGCACGGTACGCAGCGGCGGCGACAGCCGCCGGCCGCGATCACGTATCTCGTCGCGTCCCGCATCGGTCTTGCGGTAGATCCCCTCGCGCATGGCTCCCCCCGAGCGTCCGCGACTTCATGTTTTCAATCCCCTACCCGCGGCGGTCGATCGGGACGAACTCGAGGTTCTCCGGACCGGTGTAGTTGGCGCTGGGCCGGATAATCTTGCCATCAATCCGCTGTTCGATCACGTGCGCACTCCAGCCGGAAGTGCGGGCGATCACGAAAAGCGGGGTGAACATGGCCGTCGGCACGCCCATCATGTGGTAGCTGACCGCGCTGAACCAGTCCAGGTTGGGGAACATCTTCTTGATGTCCCACATCACCGTCTCCAGCCGCTCGGCGATGTCGTACATCTTCATGCTGGACTGCTCGGCCGACAGGTCCCGGGCCACCTGCTTGATCACGCCGTTGCGCGGGTCGCCGACCGTGTACACCGGGTGGCCAAAACCGATGACCACTTCCTTGCGCTCGACCCGGGCCTTGATGTCGGCCTCGGCGTCGTCGGGGGTGTCGTAGCGCTTCTGCACCTCGAAGGCGACCTCGTTGGCGCCACCGTGCTTGGGCCCGCGCAAAGCGCCGATCGCCCCGCCGATGCAGCTGTGCATGTCGCTGCCGGTGCCGGCGATCACCCGCGCGGTGAAGGTCGATGCGTTGAACTCATGCTCGGCGTACAGCACCAGCGAGGTGTGCATCGCCCGCACCCACGATTCGCGCGGCGGCACGCCGTGCAGCAGGTGCAGGAAATGGCCGCCGATGGAGTCGTCGTCGGTCTCCACGTCGATGGCGCGGCCGTTGTGCGACCAGTGGTACCAGTACAGCAGCATCGAACCCAGGCACGCCATCAGCTTGTCGGCGATGTCGCGCGCGCCGGGATGGTTGTGGTCGTCCTTCTCCGGCGACACGCAACCGAGCACCGACACGCCGGTGCGCATCACGTCCATCGGGTGCGCCGACGGCGGCAGTTCCTCCAGCGCGGCCTTGACCGCCGCCGGGATGCCGCGCAGCGACTTCAGTTTCGCCTTGTATGCGCGCAGTTCGGCGGCGTTGGGCAGCTTGCCGTGGACCAGCAGGTGCGCGATCTCCTCGAACTCGCTGGTCGCGGCCAGGTCGAGGATGTCGTAGCCACGGTAGTGCAGGTCGTTGCCGCTGCGGCCGACCGTGCACAGGGCCGTGTTGCCGGCGGGCGTCCCGCTCAGGGCGACGGACTTCTTCGGCTTGAAGGGGGTGGTGGTCTCGCTCATCTGGGTACTCCTCAGGATTTCTTCGCAGCGAACAAGCCGTCGAGCTTCTGCTCGAAGGCGTGGTAGCCGATGCGGTCATAGAGTTCTTCGCGGGTCTGCATCGTGTCGAGCACCGCCTGCTGGTGGCCATCGCGGCGGATCGCCTGGTACACGTTCTCGGCTGCCTTGTTGGCGGCGCGGAACGCCGACAGGGGGAACAGCTGGATCGCCACGCCGGCCGAGGCCAGCTCGTCGCGGGTGAACAGCGGGGTCTTGCCGAACTCGGTGATGTTGGCCAGCACCGGAACCTTCACCGCGTCGACGAAACGCCGGTAGGTCGGCAGGTCGTAGGCGGCCTCGGCGAAGATGCCGTCCGCACCGGCTTCCACGCACGCGATCGCGCGTTCGATCGCCGCGTCCACGCCGTCCACCGCGATCGCGTCGGTGCGCGCAACCAGGAAGAACGACGCGTCGGTCTTCGCATCGGCCGCGGCCTTGACCCGGTCGGCCATCTCGCCGGCGGAAACAATCTCCTTGCCCGGACGGTGGCCGCAACGCTTGGCGCCGACCTGGTCCTCGATGTGGCACGCCGCCGCGCCGGCCTTGATCAGCGACTTGATCGTGCGCTCGATGTTGAACGCGCTCGGGCCGAAGCCGGTGTCGATGTCGACCATCAGCGGCAGGTCGCACACGTCGGTGATGCGGCGGGTATCGACCAGCACGTCGTCGAGCGTGTTGATGCCCAGGTCCGGCAGGCCCAGCGAACCGGCCGCCACGCCACCACCGGACAGGTAGATCGCGCGATAGCCCGCGCGCTTGGCGAGCAACGCGTGGTTGGCGTTGATCGCGCCGATCACCTGCAGCGGCGATTCGGCGGCCAGGGCGGCGCGGAATTTCGCTCCGGGGGTCAGGGCGGCGACGGACGTGGTCATGGCGGGATCCTCTGCTCTCCCGGCCCATCGGCCGGCGGTTGCGCGCGGAAATGCACGCGGCAGGCGCAATGTGGCACCCTGTCTCCGGTTGATCAATCTTGATGCGGACGATCAATATGTCCTTGGACGCCGACCTGATTCCCGCCTCGGAAGCCTGCCGGCTGCTGGGGATCAGCGCCGCCACCCTGTACGCCTATGTCAGCCGTGGCCTGCTCGAGTCGCGTCCGGGCCAGGACCACCGCAGCCGGGTCTACCGGCGCCAGGACGTGGAGCGGCTGGCCGAGCGCAAGCGCCTGGGGCGCGGCCCCGCCCGCGGCGCCGCGCAGAGCCTGGACCGCGGCCTGCCGGTACTGGAAACCCGGATCTCGCTGATCCGCCCTGACGGCCCCTACTACCGCGGCCGCTCGGCGGTGGCCGCCGCGCAGGCTGGCGCCACCCTGGAAGACATCGCCCGCCTGCTCTGGGACTGCGGCAGCCAGGACCCGTTCGCCTCCGTCCCCGGCGACTGGCCGGCACGCGTGGCCCCGCTGGCCACCGACGCCGAACTGCCGCCGCTGAGCCGGGCGATGGCCGCGATCCCTTTGCTGGCCCTGCACGTGCCGCATTCCTTCCAGGCCGACCAGCCGACCCGACGCGCGGTCGCCGCCACCCTGCTGCGCCAGAACGCCGCGCTGCTGGTCGCCATGCATCCGGCCAGTCCGGTCCACCGCCTGCTCGGCGAGGCCTGGCGTCCCGGCGATGCGAACTTCGCCGAGCTGGTCCGCGCCGCGCTGGTGCTGTGCGCCGACCACGAACTCAACGTATCCGCCTTCGCCGCGCGCGTGGTCGCCTCGACCGGCGCGCACCTGCACGCCACCGTCTGCGCCGGCCTGGCCGCGCTGTCGGGCCCGCGCCATGGCGGCGCCACCGCCCGCGCCTACGCCCTGGTCGAAAGCGCGCGCGAATCGGCCGACATCGACCGCTTCATCGCCCAGCGCTGGCAGCGCGGCGAAGACCTCCCCGGCTTCGGCCACGCCCTCTACCCCGACGGCGATCCACGCGCGGCCACGTTGCTGGCGATGCTGCGCGCCCACGTGGTCGATGCCGATGCGATGCGCACGCTCGAAGCGGTGATCGCCGCCGCCGAAGCGGCCAGCGGCCGGCGCCCGAACGTCGACTTCACCCTCGCCGCGATCTGCCTGGTCCATGGCCTGCCGGCGACGCCAGCACTGTCGATGTTCGCCGCGGGACGACTGGCCGGCTGGCTGGCGCATGCGCTCGAACAGCAGACCCAGGGCCAGCTGATCCGGCCGCGCGCGAGCTACACCGGCCTGCAGCCGGAAGCCGATGCGGACGTGGCGCACGACTAGCCGCTGTGCCCGGGGCGCGGCGATCCCGCCCGGCTATCCCCCGTTCGCCAGGCGGCGCAACGCATCGCCATCGAGGATGCCGATGGTCCGGTAACCGCAGGCAACCCAGCCGCGATCGGCAAGATCGGCCAGGATCGCACCGACCGGATGCCGCGACAGGTTGACCATCTCGCCCAGGTCGGCCTGCGACAGGTGCATGGTCACCGCGCCGCCGGCGTGGTGGCAGCCGGCCTGGTCCAGCAGGACCGCGGCGACGCGCCGCTCGGAGTCCTTGATCATCAGGTCCACGGCCAGGGTCGCGAAGCGCAGGCTGTCCGCGCAGCACCAGCGCGGCGACGTCCTGCCAGCCGCCGGGTTCGTCGGCCAGCAGCGTCCGCAACTTTGAAGCGGCACGCGCCCGATGGGCGTTCGGCCTGGACGTCAACTACATGAACCTGGATGCGGCACCCGACAGGCCGCGCATCCTGGCCGATGTAAGCCAGAAGGCGGTGCAGCCGATGGTGTTCTACCAGCTCAACGACTCGCTCGAAGTCCTGGGCGGCGTCCGTTACAACCGCATCCGCCTGGGCCTGCGCAGCACCCTGCAGATCGCCGACGGCCTCCAGCGCGGGGAAGACTGGATCGACCCCATCGTGGGCCTGCGCTATACGCTTCCTTTGGGCGGAGGCAACTCGTTCGATGTGCTGGCCAATGCGGGGGGCTTCGGAATCGCTTCGGACCTGGCGGTCCAGGTGCGGCCGATGTTCCATTTCGGCATCGGACGGTCGGCGACCCTGGATGCGGGCTACCAGTTCTTCTACATGGCGTACGAGCAAGGCAGCGGCACCGATCGGTTCGCCTACGACGTGTGGACGACCGGGCCGGTGATAGGTCTGACGTTCCGATTCTGATCGTGTCCAGGCCCGTTACCAGGCCAAGCATGCACTTCTGCCCAGGCCGTGCTCGCCGGATCCGGTGCAACGCAGTCACGCCTGCGGCACGCAACCTGCGCTGGAAACGGAGCTGGGCAAGGGGCCGGGCCCACTCCGGGCCAACTCGAGAACTCGATCTGACCCCGTTTGCGAACCTGTTTGCGACGCAACGTGGGGCCAAGGGCCAATTCCTCGTCGCCATCCCGGTACCTAACCTTTCCCGGCGATCGCGCGATCGCCATGGGATGGTCCACATGTCCGAAGAAAACGACGACGCAGTCCTGCAAACGCTGCTCGACCGGCTGCTGCGGTTCCGCCTGCCCCGCGCGCTCGAGCTGAAGAAGCGCGTCGACGCCGGCCAATGCCTGACCGACGCCGACATCGATTTCCTGAAGATGGCGCTCGAAGACGCACAGAACGGACAGAAGTTCGTCGTCCGCAATCCGCAGTTCCACATCCTGGGTTCGCAGATCGTCCAGCTGTACGACGCCATCGTTTCCGGGGCGATGAAGAACGAAGCGGAGCGCGGGGATCGTTGACCGGGAAACAGGGGGGCGGCGTTCTTTCCCCTGAGGCAACCGGCATCCCGCTGCAGTCGGCCGGGACATGTCCATGACCGGTGGACAGGTACCTCTTCCCTTCCACATGGTCGTACCCGACACCGACGATGCCGTGGCCCTTCGCGCCGTTGGAACAGTGACTTTCGATCCATCCGCATCGGCGTGCATCCCGGCTTTCGCGGGAAACGGGGGCGGGTTCACCTCTTGCCCCACTCGATAACTCAACCTGATCCCGTTTGCGCAGGCGTGCGGTCGCCGCCTACGCCAGCCCAAGGCCGAGGTACCAGTCGGCGTAGGGACTGTTCCTTGCGAGGTGCCGGTTGTAGTCCTTCGCGCCGTCGGCCCACCACACCGGGCCGCGTTCGCCCAGCCCGACCTTGGCGGCCTGCACCGCTGCGCGCGCCGCGCGCAGGGCCGCGTCGCCTTCGCGCAACGCATCGCGCACGCCCCGCCGCGCATCCATCAGCTGCCGGACCAGGCGGTCGCGAACGTCGTCCGCCAGGCCCGGATTCGATGCGCGCCACAGGCGGCCGCGCACGACGAGGTAGCGCCTGTCGGGGGTATGGAACGGCTCGGTCACGCAGGCCTGGCCCGTCGGTGAAGGGAAGCCGGATCGTATGCCGCCGAATGACACGGGGCTGTGCGGGTGGCCCCTTCCCCGGCAGCGGAGCTCTTCCGATGAAAGCCGAAGCACGTCCGTTGCGGATACCGGCACGCATGCCAATACACAAACCGGTATCGCTTCGAATGGATATCGGATCGGTGCGAAAAACACGGTGGACGGCCCCTACACTCGGGCCCGGTCGCGCCTTTGAAAGCGCTCCCGTCCATCCAGTCGCCGGAGGTCCGCCATGCCCCTGAAGTCCCGATTCCTTCCCGCCTTCAGCGGCGTCGCGCTGGCCACGGCGTTGCTGTGGATGGTCGCCACGCCGGCACGCGCGCAGGACGATGCGATGACGCCCATCGCGGTGCCCGCTCAGCGCGACGCGATCGAACTGGGAACCGGGCCGCTGCCCGACGCGAAGAATCCCGAAGCCTGGCACCGCCAGTACGGCAGCACGTTCGCGCGCAACGTCACCGTCGCCACGCTCACGCCCTTCCTGCCGGACCCGGCCAAGGCCAACGGTACCGCGGTGATCGTCGCGCCCGGCGGCGGCTTCCGCTCTTTGTCGATGGAGAACGAGGGCTGGCAGGTGGCGCAGGCGCTGGCTGACCGTGGCGTGGCCGCGTTCGTGCTCAAGTACCGGCTCAACCAGACGCCGCCGGACCTGGACGGCTTCGGCAAGTCGATCCGCGAAATGCTGTCGGGCCCGGTGCCGAAGCACCGCATCGACCCGATGTCGTCGATCGCCACGCTCGGTCCGCAGATCGCCGACGCCCGCGCCGCGTTCGCCCTGGTGCGCAGCCGCGCCGACGAGTGGAACATCGACCCTGACCGCATCGGCATGGTCGGTTTCTCCGCCGGCGCCATGCTCACCATCGCCACCACCCTGGCCGGTGAAGACGCCAAGCCCGCCTTCATCGGCGACATCTACGGCCCGCTGGCGCCGCTGGACGTGCCGGCCGACGCGCCGCCGCTGTTCGTCGCGCTGGCCGCCGACGACGGCCTGTTCGCCGGCAGCGGCTTCGGCCTGATCGAAAGCTGGCGCGCTGCCGGACGCCCGGTCGAGTTCCATTTCTACGAACAGGGCGGGCACGGCTTCGGCATGTATCCGAAGACGACCACGAGCACCGAGTGGTTCCACAACTTCACCGCCTGGATGAAGATGCACGGCTGGCTGGAGCCGGCGAAGACCACAGCGGGGACCAGCCGGTGAGCGCTGCGCTTTTCGCGCCGGTCGCGGTAAAAACGGCGCGCACGCCACGCACCGCGACCCTGCTGCTCGCGGCATTGCTGCCGCTGCTCGCCGTGCCGGCGCTGGCTGCGGAACCGGCAGCCAATCGCGCACCCGGCTCCAACCCGCTGTTCCGCGACAAGTTCACCGCCGACCCCGCCCCGCTGGTGGTCGGCGACACGCTCTACCTCTACGTCGGCCACGACCAGGCCCAGCGCGACGAGATGTTCAACATGCGCGAGTGGCTGGTCTATTCGACCACCGACATGAAGCGCTGGACCGACCACGGTCCGATCATGAAAGCCACCGACTTCAAGTGGGCCAAGGCCGACGCCTGGGCTTCGCAGGTGACCGAGAAGGACGGCAGGTTCTGGTTCTACACCGCGGTGGAGCACGACGACACGCATCCGGGCAAGGCGATCGGCGTGGCCGTGTCCGACTCGCCCACCGGCCCGTTCGTCGATGCGAAAGGCTCGGCGCTGGTCACCAACCAGATGACGCCCAAGGGCACGCACAGCTGGGAGGACATCGACCCGACGGTATTCACCGACGACGACGGCAGCACCTGGATCGCGTGGGGCAACCGCCAGGCCTATATCGCCAGGCTCAAGCCCAACATGATCGAGATCGACGGCGAGATCACCGAGATCACGCCGCCGCACTTCGAGGAAGGCCCCTGGCTGCACAAGCGCGACGGGATCTACTACCTGACCTACGCCTCGCTCGACCGCTCGAAGCATCGTGACGAAAAAGTGTCCTACGCCACCGCGCCCTCGATCCAGGGCCCGTGGACGTACCGGGGCGAGCTGACCGGCTCGGGCAAGTACAGCTTCACCATCCATCCGGGCATCGCGCAGTTCAGGGACCAGTGGTACCTGTTCCTGCACAACGCCGCGCTCACCGTCGGCGACCAGAACGGTTCGATCGGCCGGCGCGCGGTCACCGTCGAGCATCTGGAGTACGACGCGGACGGGCTGATGAAGCCGGTGGTGCAGACCGACGCGGGCGTTTCGGTTCCGCCCCCGCGCTAGGTCACCGGGGTCACGTTGCCGCCGGCTCCGACCCACGGAGCCGGTTCGGGTCGTGGCCCGGTCGCGACGCACTGCCGATGCCCACTCGAAAGAGGCGAAGCCGGCCTGGCCACGCCGCAGGGTCGCTGGCATCCACGCGCGGTTCACCGGGGCATATGGCACGCCGGTTCGCAGGGTTTCCGCATGGCGGATCGGGGGGATGCGGAGCCGCGACCGGGTGGGTCCAAAGGCCAATTCGCGGTAGGGAGGCTTCAGGCAGAGTGCGGGAAGCCCCTGCAGCCCCCGGGCTGCGGATCCTGCGCCGCCGCGCACTTCGCCGCGGCCTGGCATCACCGCATCCTTCCGGGTCGCGCGGCACCTGCACGGGCACACCCTGCCCCGACCCTGCCCCCGGAGTCCGTCATGGAACGTCTGCGATTCACCTCGAGCGTCCTGGCCGGAATGTTGGCGTTCATTGTCCTGGGTGCTTGTTCGCGCAAGGAGCCCGTGCAGGCCGCGGTGCCGGCACCTTCTCCGGCAACGGCCAGCGACGTGGCGGCAACCCCCGCCGCGGCCGCCTACCCGACACGCGTGTACTTCGGCGACACGCACCTGCACACGGCGCTGTCGATGGATGCCGGCGCCTCGGGCACCACGCTCATGCCGGCCGATTCGTACCGGTTCGCCAAGGGCGAGGAAGTCACCGGCGCCAGCGGCCAGAAGGCGCGGCTTTCGCGGCGGATCATCGCGTTCCTGTTCGGCCTGCTGCACGGACTCGGGTTCGCCGGCGCGCTGAGCGAAGTCGGACTTCCGGACGATGCGATCCCGGTGGCCCTGCTGTTCTTCAACCTCGGCGTCGAGGTCGGGCAACTGGCCTTTATCGTCGTGGTGCTGGGCATCAAGTTCGTGCTGGCGCGCAAGATCTTCGCCAACCGTCCCGAACACTGGAGCTGGCGCCTGCCGGCCTACGCGATCGGCACGGTGGCGGCGTTCTGGACGATCGAACGGATCGTGGCGTTCTGACCGATGGCAACACCGCCGGCCGACGGCGGCCGGGCATCCGCTTATCGCACCTGACCTTTACTGGACGAGGACCTTTCCATGCGTACTTTCCTGTACACCGTCGCGGCAATCTCCCTGTTCGCAGCCCATGGAGCGTCGGCCGCGCAGAAACCCAGCACCTATCCGGCCAAGGGACAGACCGCAGCGCAGCAAGCCACCGATGACACCGAATGCCTCGCGTGGGCAAAGCAGAGCACCGGCATCGATCCGGCCGCGGTCGCCGCCACGCCCGCGCCGGCCAGCGGACCGAAAGGCGAGCGCCTGCGCGGCGCGGCACGCGGTGCCGCCGCCGGCGCGGTGATCGGCGAGGTCGCCGATAACGACGCCAGCCAGGGCGCAGCGATCGGCGCGACCGCAGGCGTGGTCGCAGGCGGGCGCCGGGCCAGGCAGAACCAGGCGGCGCAGGCTTCGCAGGCGCAGGCCTCCCAGGCGCAGTCGCTGGACACCTTCCATCGCGCGTACGGCGCCTGCATGCAGGGGCGCGGCTACACGGTCAACTAGGCCGTGGCCTGGCGGACTGGCAAGTGTCGCGGCGTTGCCGCGCCCCCTGCCTTCCGCCGACGTCCTGCATGGCTCGCATGCTTGGGCGCTTCCGAGAGGCTTTGGTCGCCCGGCATCGGGATGATCGCGTCGACCCCGATCAGGGCTGCAGCTCGAACCCGCTGGAGAAACTGCGCTCCGCACCACTGAGCGGATCGATGAAGGCCAGCCGCCTGGCCAGCAGCTGCAGGGGCGCCGGGTAATCGCCGTTGGCGCGATGGCGTACCAACGGATAGATCGCATCGTTGGCGATCGGTGCGCCAAGCGCGGCCATGTGCACGCGCAGCTGGTGCTTGCGGCCGGTGACCGGCATCAAGGCATACCGCCAGCCATCCTCGCCGCGTGCGATGACATCGATCCGGGTTTCGCTGTTGACCGGGCCTTCGACCTCCCGCATGCGGAAGAACGGTTCGCCGGCGACGATCCGGCTGGAACGGACCAGCGGAAACTCCAGATCGGGCAATGCCGGCGCGATCGCTTCGTAGCTCTTGTCGATCCGCCGCTCGCGGAACAGCGCCTGGTAATGCGCGCGGCTGCGCGGGTTGGTCGAGAACAGCACCAGCCCGGCGGTGTCGCGATCGATCCGGTGCAGCGGCACCAGCGCCGTGTTCGCGGTACGGCGGACCAGGCGGCCGAGCAGGGTTTCATGGACGTGCGCCCCGGCGGGCGTGACCGGCAGGAAATGCGGCTTGTCCGCCACCAGCAGGTCCGCGTCGGCATGCAGGACGACTTCATCGAACGGGATCACCGGTTCGTCGGCGACCTCACGGTAGTAGTGGACCTCGAGCCCGACGCGGTACGGCGTCTCCGGCGTCACTGCCCTGCCGTCGCCATCCACGACCCGGCCGCGCGCCATCCGCTCCTGCCACTGTGCGCGCGCCACCGCGGGGAACCGATCGCATAGGCAATCCAGCACCGTCGGCCACGCCCCGGGTGGCAGCTGCAGCGTGCTGGCGGCGAGTCCATCGATGCTGGGCGGGCGCGGGCGCATGCGTGCAGTGTGTCATCGGCGGGAGGACGCGTCAGCGTGCCGCGCGCGCGGCCGGCCATCTCATGCATCGCGCACTGTTGTTTGACATCGCCGCGGACCGGAACCACCCTGCCCCACCGCTCCCATGGTGACGCCGACAATGTCCAAGGCCCGCGCTTTCGTCTTGCTCCAGACCCTGGCCGCGTGCATCGCGCCTGCGCTCGCGGCGGACGCGGCCACCACGCCCGCGATCGAATCCGCGCCGGTCCCGCCGCCACCGGCCTGGCTGGCCGGGGTCGATGCGATGTACGACGGGCTGCGCGTGCCGGGGCTGGAACGGCGTGATTTCAGCGGATCCGGCAGCGGCGCCGATGGTCCGGAACACTGGTGGCAGGTCGCCACCCCGCTGCTTGGCACCGGCGCCGGTTTCCGCGTCGAGGAGATCGGCCGCAGCGCCGAAGGCCGCCCGCTCCGCCACGTGCGCTGGGGCAAGGGCAAGACTCCCGTGCTGCTGTGGTCGCAGATGCATGGCGACGAAAGCACCGGCTCGATGGCGCTGGCCGACCTGTTCCGCTTTCTCGGCGAGCACCCGGATCATCCGGTAACGCAGCGCCTGCGTGCGAGCACCACGCTGCACTTCATGCCCATGGTGAACCCGGACGGTGCGGCGCGCTTCCAGCGGCGCAACGCGCAGGGCATCGACCTCAACCGCGACGCGCGCATGCTCGCCACGCCCGAGGCGCGCGCGCTGAAGGCGCTGTTCGATCGCGTGCAACCGGCGTACGGCTTCAACCTGCACGACCAGCAGCCGGGATACCGCGTCGGCGACTCCGCGCGCGGCACAGCGATCGCCCTGCTCGCACCGCCGTCGGGTCCGACCAACACGGTCGACCCGACCCGCGCGCGCGCGATCGAGGTAGCCGCGAGCATCCGCATCGCGCTGGAACCCTACATCGCCGGCCACCTGGCGCGCTGGGACGATACCTTCAACCCGCGCGCCTTCGGCGACCTCACCGCGCAGTGGGGCAGCAGCACGATCCTGATCGAGGCCGGCGCGATCGAAGGCGATCCGCAGAAGCAGCAATTGCGCAAGCTGTACTTCGTCGGCCTGCTCGCGGCGCTGGACAGCATCGCCAGCGGCAGCCATGTCGGCGTGCCGCACGCGCTGTACCGGGAACTGCCTGAGAACGGCGATCCCTGGTCCGACCTGCGCATCGACGGCGGCACGCTGGCGATCCCCGGGCAGCCGCACGCACGCGCGGACCTGCTGCTGGAGTTCGGCGACCCGCTGGCCTGGCGCGGCGGCAGCATCAAGGACATCGGCGATTTGAAGGAAAGGCCCGCACGCAGGACTGTCGACGCCCGCGGCCTGTTCATCGTGCCGGCCATGCAGCGCGCGCCGAGCACGACTGCCGGTGCTGCCGAAGCCCCCGAGACACCGTGTCGCATCGAGATCGATGCCCCGGCCTGCTTCTTCCTCGCCCGCGACCCGCAAGGCCGCGACCGGGTGTGGTCGCCGGACGACATCGATCCGGCGACCGTGCCGTCGCACGACGCGGGTCGCTGACCCGGATCAGCTGCCCGCGTCCGCGCCCCGCTCCAGCGCGCGCTTCACTTCCTCCAGCGCGTTGGGGTCGTCGAGCGTGGACAGGTCGCCCGGATCGCGGTGTTCGGCCAGCGCCTGCAACGAGCGCCGCAGCAGCTTGCCGGAGCGCGTCTTGGGTAGTGCGTTGACGACGTAGACGCGCGAAGGACGCGCGACCGCGCCGAGCTGTTCGGTCACGGTGCGCATCATCTGCGCGGCGGATTCGGCCGGGTCGCCGTCGCTGCGCCTGAGCGTGGCGAACACGACCGGAACCTGGCCCTTCAGCTCGTCGTGCACGCCGATGACGGCCGCCTCGGCCACGGCCGGATGGCTGGAGACCGATTCCTCGATCTCGCGCGTGCCCAGGCGGTGGCCGGCGACGTTGATCACGTCGTCGGTGCGGCCGAGGATGAAGGTGTAGCCGTCGTCGTCGCGGATCGCCCAGTCCAGCGAGCTGTACAGCAGCTCCTTGAAGTGGCCGAAGTAGCTGGCGATGAAGCGATCATCATTGCCCCACACCGTGGTCAGGCAGCCAGGCGGCAATGGCGGCTGGATCGCCAGCACGCCTTTCTCACCGGGACCGACGTCGAGCCCGGTGGCCTCGTCGATCACCCGCAGCCGGTAGCCAGGCGAAGGCAGGCCCGGCGAGCCGAGCTTGACCGGTTTCATCTCCACGCCGGGCATCAGGGTCAGCACCGGCCAGCCGGTCTCGGTCTGCCAGTAGTTGTCGATCACGGTCTTGCCCAGCGCACCGGTGATCCAGTCGGCAGTCGGCTCGTCCAGCGGCTCGCCGGCCAGGAACAGGTACTGCAGCTGCGAAAGGTCATAGCGCCGCAGCCACTCCGGGTCCTGCTTCTTCAGCACGCGCACCGCGGTGGGCGAGGAGAACATGGTGCGCACGCCATAGCGCTCGCAGATCTTCCACCAGATGCCCGGGTCGGGCGAAGTCGGCAGGCCTTCGTAGAGGATCGAGGTGGCGCCTGCGATCAGCGGCCCGTAGACGTTGTACGAATGCCCCACTACCCAGCCGATGTCGGAGGTGGAGAACATCACCTGGCCGGGACGGATGTCGTAGATCGACCACATCGACAACGCCAGCGCCACCGCGTAGCCGCCGACGTCGCGCTGCACGCCCTTGGGCTTTCCGGTGGTGCCGGACGTGTAGAGGATGTAGCTGGGCTCGTTGGATTCCAGCCACGCCACCGGCACTTCGGCGTTGGCGTGGACTTCGCGCAGCGGGCCGTACTCCAGGTCGCGACCGGGCTGCATCGGCAGTTCGCCGGCCAGGCCGCGGTTGACCACCAGCACGTGCACCGGTGGATGCGCCGCCAGCGCCAGCGCCTCGTCGACCATCGGCTTGAACGGGATCACCTTGCCGCCGCGCATGCCGGCATCGGCGCAGACCAGCACCGTCGGCCGCGCGTCGTCGATGCGCAGCGCCAGGTTGTGCGAGGCGAAGCCGCCGAACACCACCGAATGCACCGCACCGATGCGCGCGCAGGCGAGCATCGCGATGGCCGCGTCGACGGTGTGCGGCATGTAGATGACCACCCGGTCGCCGGTGCCCACGCCCAGCGAATGCAGCGCGGCGGCGAACGTGTTCACTTCGCGGTGGAGCTGGCGGTACGTCAGCTCGCGGACGTTGCCGGTCTCGCTGGACCAGCCCACCAGCGCGAGCTGGTCGCCACGTTCGGCCAGATGCCGGTCGACCGCGTTGTGGCACAGGTTGGTGGTACCGCCGCAGAACCAGCGCCGGAACGGCGGCCGCTCGTACTCCAGGATCGTCCGTGGCGGCACCTTCCAGTCGATGGCGGTCGCCGCTTCGGCCCAGAACGCCTCCGGCTGTTCGATCGAACGCCGGTACAGGTCTTCGTAGCGCATGGCAGTGTCCCCTCCGAGGGATGGACCGAGCATAGTCCCGCCCCCTGCCCCGAGCCTTGCGACCTTGGTCGAAAACCACCGCCGAAAACGGAAAAGGCCGGGAAATCCCGGCCTTTTCGTTGCCTACAGGTTGATCGTCCAGATCAACCCATGGCGCGCATCAGCCCAGCAGGTGGGCGACGCCGCTGCGCTCTTCTTCCAGCTCGGCCAGGGTCTTGTCGATGGCGGCCTGGCTGAACGCGTCGACGGGCAGGTCGCGCACGCGGGTGTAGGTGCCGTTCTCGGTGGTCACCGCGACGCCGAAGATCACGCCTTCCGGGATGCCGTAGGAACCGTCCGACGGAACGCCCATGGTGACCCACTTGCCGTTGCTGCCCAGCACCCAGTCATGGATGTGGTCGATGGCGGCATTGGCGGCCGAGGCGGCCGAGGACAGGCCGCGGGCTTCGATGATCGCCGCGCCGCGCTTGCCGACCTTCGGGATGAAATCGTTGGCGTTCCAGTCGGCGTCGTTGATCTTGTCCTTCAGCGACACGCCATTGGCGGTGGCGAAGCGGTAGTCCGGGTACATGGTCGGGCTGTGGTTGCCCCACACCACCAGCTTCTCGATGTCGCCCACGGCCACGCCGGCCTTGGCGGCCAGCTGGCTCAGCGCGCGGTTGTGGTCCAGGCGCAGCATGGCGGTGAAGTTCTCCGGCTTCAGGTCCGGCGCCGACTTCATCGCGATGTAGGCGTTGGTGTTGGCCGGGTTGCCGACCACCAGGACCTTGACGTCGCGGCTGGCGACCTTGTTCAGCGCCGCGCCCTGGGCGGTGAAGATCTTCGCGTTCTCCAGCAGCAGGTCCTTGCGCTCCATGCCCGGGCCGCGCGGACGCGCGCCGACCAGCAGGGCCACGTCGGCGTCCTTGAAGGCCACTTCCGGGTCGTCGGTGCCGACCACGCCGGCCAGCAGCGGGAACGCGCAGTCCTCCAGCTCCATGATCACGCCCTTGAGCGCGGCCTGGGCCTTGTCCAGCGGCAGCTCGAGCAGCTGCAGGATCACCGGCTGGTCCTTGCCGAGCATCTCGCCGGAAGCGATGCGGAACAGCAGGGCGTAGCCGATCTGGCCGGCGGCGCCGGTGACGGCAACTCGAACGGGGGTCTTCATCGGTGGGGAGGTCCTTCGTGGGTGCGGTATGTCGCGTGGGGGGATGCGGACCGCGCGGGCGGCGCCGCGCAGGTTAATAGACGTCGTAGCCCAGCGGGGCCAGTCTTTGGTCCAATGCCGCGGTGTCGTAGCCACGGACCACGGCCTGGCCGACCACGGTCACCGGCACGCCGCGCGCGCCCAGGGCGCGCATGGCGCGGGCACCGGCTTCGGTATCGATGTCCAGGACCCGGTAACGGACCTCGGCGCGCTCGAAATCGCCCTGCTGCTTGCGACAGTAGCCGCACCACTCGGCGGCGAGCATGACGATGCCGGCCTCGCCGGTGGCGATCCGCGGGTCGTCCGGATGCAGTTCCGGCTGCCGGTCCTTGGACCACCAGGCGGAGAGCCCGCCGGCAAGGCCGACGATCAGCAGGAATCCGAGGATGCGCATGGGATCGGGTCGGGGGCCAGCCACGCGGGGCGCGGACTGATCAGGGGCGGGACGGGTCAGGAGCCGGCGATTTTATCACGCGGCCCCTTCTGCACCGGTCCGGCGGTCCGCTCACGCGGAACCGCCGGACCCGGTCGAGCGCGACTCAGGCGCTCAGGTGGCGGTTCCACTCGGCGACGCGGTCGGCGTTGGCCGCCAGCACCGCCGCGGTGTCGCCCTCGATCTTCACCGAGGTGAGCGCATCGCCCTGGGCGACGGCATCGACCGCATCCAGGCCCTCGATCACCTTGCCGAACACGGTGTGGCGGCCGTCCAGCCACGGGGTGGCCACGTGGGTGATGAAGAACTGGCTGCCGTTGGTGTTCGGGCCGGCATTGGCCATGGACAGCACGCCGCGCTCGTGGCCGACGCCATTGCTGGTCTCGTCCTCGAAGCGGTAGCCCGGACCGCCGCGGCCGGAGCCCTCGGGGCAGCCGCCCTGGATCATGAAATCCGGGATTACGCGGTGGAAATTGAGGCCGTCGTAGAAGCCGCGCTGGGCCAGGTTGACGAAATTGGCCACGGTCAGCGGCGCCTTCTCGGGCAGCAGTTCGACCTTGATGACGCCCTTGGCGGTGTCGAAGGTGGCGGTCAGGCTCATGTATTCAGCTCCAGATGCCCGGAGGGGGCGATTGATTGGTTATAATAGCGCGCTTCCTTTCGTCCCCTCCCCGCGCCTTGCCCCTTCGAAGGGGGTACCTGGGTGCGTTTTCACGATCCCAGAATCCAATGTCTATCGAAAAACTGCGCAATATCGCCATCGTCGCCCACGTCGACCATGGCAAGACCACTCTGGTCGACCAGCTGCTGAAGCAGTCGGGCACCCTGTCCGAACGCACCGTGCTGGCCGAGCGCGTGATGGACAGCAATGACCAGGAAAAGGAACGCGGCATCACCATCCTGGCCAAGAACACTGCCATCACCTGGCAGGACAACCGGATCAACATCGTCGACACCCCCGGCCACGCCGACTTCGGCGGTGAGGTCGAGCGCGTGCTGTCGATGGTGGACACCGTGCTGATCCTGGTCGACGCGATGGACGGCCCGATGCCGCAGACGCGCTTCGTGACCCAGAAGGCGTTCGCGATGGGCTTCAAGCCGATCGTGGTCATCAACAAGGTCGACCGCCCCGGTTCGCGCCCCGAATGGGTCGTGGAGCAGGTGTGGGACCTGTTCGACCGTCTGGGCGCCACGCCCGAGCAGATGGACTTCCCGATCGTCTACGCGTCGGCGCTGAACGGCTACGCGGGCCTGGAAGACTCGGTGCGCTCCGGCGACATGACCCCGCTGTACGAAGCGATCATGCAGCACGCGCCCAAGCCGGAAGTGGACCCGGACGGCCCGTTCCAGATGCGCATCAGCCAGCTGGACTACAACAGCTTCGTCGGCGTCATCGGCATCGGCCGCATCCAGCGCGGCACGCTCAAGAAGAACATGCCGGTTGCGATCATCGACCGCGAAGGCAAGAAGCGCCAGGGCAAGGTCCTGCAGGTGCTGGGCTTCATGGGCCTGGAGCGGATCGAGCAGGAAACGGCCGAGGCCGGTGACATCGTCGCCATCTCCGGCATCTCCGAGCTGACCATCTCCGACACCGTCTGCGCGCTGGATTTCCCCGAGGCGCTGCCGGCGCTGACCGTCGACGAGCCGACCATCTCGATGACCTTCCAGGTCAACAACTCGCCGTTCGCAGGCAACAAGGACCTGTCCGGCGGCAAGTTCCTGACCAGCCGCCAGCTCAAGGACCGCCTGGACCGCGAGAAGGTGCACAACGTCGCGCTCAAGGTCGAGCAGCTGGAAGACGCCGACAAGTTCCTGGTCTCCGGCCGTGGCGAGCTGCACCTGTCGGTGCTGATCGAGAACATGCGCCGCGAAGGCTACGAGCTGGCCGTGTCGCGCCCGGAAGTGATCATCAAGGAAATCGACGGCCAGCTGATGGAGCCGATCGAGCAGCTTGTCGTCGACGTGGAGGAAATCCACCAGGGCGGCGTGATGGAAAAGCTGGGCACCCGCAAGGCGCAGCTGAAGAACATGGAATCGGACGGCAAGGGCCGCGTGCGCCTGGACTATGAAATCCCGGCGCGTGGCCTGATCGGCTTCCAGAACGAGTTCAAGACCCTGACCCAGGGTTCGGGCCTGCTGTTCCACGTGTTCGACCACTACGGTCCGAAGGAACAGGGCTCGATCGCCAAGCGCATCAACGGCGTGATGATCGCCAACGCGCCGGGCGCCACGCCGGCCTACGCGCTGGGCCCGCTGGAAGAGCGCGGCCGCCTGTTCGCCGCCGAAGGCGACAACGTGTACGAGGGCCAGCTGGTCGGCATCCATTCCAAGGACAACGACCTGACCGTCAACGCGATCAAGACCAAGCCGCTGACCAACATGCGCGCTTCGGGCAAGGACGACGCGATCAAGCTGACCCCGGCGATCAAGTTCTCGCTGGAGCAGGCGCTGGATTTCATCGAGGACGACGAGCTGGTCGAAGTCACCCCGAAGGAAATCCGCCTGCGCAAGAAGCAGCTGACCGAGAGCGACCGCAAGCGCGCCTCGCGCGCCGCCTGATTCGCGGGCACCCGCGCCTGACCGGCGCGGGGCGATCGGTTCTCACAGGACGCCGGCCTCGTGCCGGCGTCCTGCGTTTGGGGGCCCGGTTTGCCAAGGCGCGAACGCAGTCGTAGGCTTCGGTGGCAGCTCCCGGGGAGAACTGGATGCAACGTCTGACCGCATGGCTGGCCGCGGCAGCCCTGTGCTGTACCACCTCCGCCTGCCGACCCGATCCGGAGGTGCCCGCGCCGCCGTCGCCGCCGGTGGCGGACGACTTCGCCTACGCCGAGGTCGGCATCGTAGACCTGCAGGCATCGATGGCGCGTGGCGAGACCAGCAGCCATGCCCTGGTCGAGGCG
This sequence comes from Pseudoxanthomonas daejeonensis, assembly GCF_010093205.1. Lineage (GTDB taxonomy): Bacteria > Pseudomonadota > Gammaproteobacteria > Xanthomonadales > Xanthomonadaceae > Pseudoxanthomonas > Pseudoxanthomonas daejeonensis. Next base: position 36,501 of record NZ_PDWN01000011.1, on the reverse strand, counting down.
TACCTGGCACGAATCATCGCGCTCGATCGCAACGGGCCCAAGCTCAACGCCGTGATCGAACTCAATCCCCTCGCCCGCCGCGAGGCATCGGCGCTCGATGCCGAGCGTGCCGCCGGCCGCCTGCGCGGACCGCTGCATGGCATCCCGGTCCTGATCAAGGACAACATCGACGCCACGCCGATGGTGACCAGCGCCGGCTCGCTCGCGCTGGCCGGCTTCCGGCCCGGCAGCGACGCCTTCCTGGTCAAGCGGCTGCGCGAAGCCGGCGCGGTGATCCTGGGCAAGACCAACCTCAGCGAGTGGGCGAATTTCCGTTCGACCCGTTCCACCTCGGGCTGGAGTTCCATCGGCGGGCAGACGCGCAATCCGTATGCGCTCGACCGCTCGCCCTGCGGCTCCAGCTCCGGCACGGCGGTGGCCGTGGCCGCCAACCTGGCAGTGGTCGGGGTCGGCACCGAAACCGATGGAAGCATCCTCTGCCCGGCCGCGATGAATGGACTGGTCGGGCTGAAGCCCACGGTCGGGCTGGTCAGCCGCGACGGCATCGTGCCGATTTCCAGCAGCCAGGACACGGCAGGGCCGATGACGCGCAGCGTCGAGGACGCCGCACTGCTCCTGGCGGCGATCGCCGGTCGCGACCCGGAAGATCCGGTGACGGCCGACAACAGCGTGCTGTCCACGTTCGATTTCGCCGAGCAGTTGCGCCGCGGCGACCTGCGTGGCGTGCGGATCGGGCTGCTGCGCGACCGCCTGTCGATCTCGCCGGAAGTGGCCGAAGCCACGGAGCGCGCCATTGGCGCCATGCGCGATGCCGGCGCGATCGTCGTCGACACACGCATCCCGACCCAGGGCCAATGGGACGACGACGAACTGGAAGTCCTGTTGACCGAATTCCGGCCGGGGCTTGAGCGTTACCTGCAGCGTAGCCAGGCCCCCGTCAGGACCCTCGATGCATTGATGGAATACAACCGCCTGCATGCGTCGCAGGTCATGCCGCTGTTCGGGCAGGAACTGTTCGAACAGGCGTCGCGCCGGGAAGGGCTGGCTTCGCCGGCCTACATCGCCGCGCGCATGCGCGCGCGCCGCGCCGCCGGCGCCGAAGGCATCGACGCCGCATTGCGCAGCGGTCCGTTCGACGTTCTGGTCGCACCGACCACCGGCGTGGCCTGGCTGATCGATCCCACGCAGGGCGACCGTTTCCCCGGCGAAGGCTACGGTGCTGCGGCGGTGGCCGGGTATCCGGCACTGACCGTGCCGATGGGCCACAGCAACGGGTTGCCGTTGGGCCTGGTGTTCATGGGTCCTGCCTGGAGCGAGGCGCGGCTGCTGCGGATCGGCTACGCCTACGAGCAGCTGACCCAGGCACGCCAGCCGCCGACCTTCCGCGCAAGCGCGGGGGCGCCCACCGGCGGGGCCGGCAGGCACGCGGCCCACTGACCGCGGTTCGCCTCAGACCCGGGCGTCGCTCTGGCGCTGGCCCTGCTTGCGCACGATCGCCATGGCGATCTCGAGTGATTGCTCGTAATTCAGGCGTGGGTCGACGCTGGACCGATAGGCGCGCTCGAGATCCACTTCGGTCAGCTCGCGCGCACCGCCCGTGCACTCGGTGACGTCCTCGCCGGTCAGCTCCAGGTGCACGCCACCCAGGCGCGTGCCCGCGGCCGCGTGCAGATCGAACGACTGCTCCACCTCGCCCAGGATGTTGGCAAAGCGTCGCGTCTTGTACCCGTTCGCGGTGCTTTCGGTGTTGCCGTGCATGGCATCGCACACCCACAGCACGCGCCGACCGTCGCGGCGCACCGCGTCGAGCAGTGGCGGCAGCTTCTGCGCGATCTGCGCCGCGCCCATGCGGTGGATGAAGGTCAGCCGCCCCGGCTCGTCGTCCGGATTGAGCACATCCATGAGGCGCAGCAACTGGTCCGGCTGCACCGACGGGCCGACCTTGATCGCGACCGGGTTGCGGATACCGCGGAAGTACTCGACGTGCGCGCCATCGAGCGCAGCCGTGCGCATGCCGATCCACGGGTAATGCGTGGACAGGTTGAACCAGCCCCACTGCCGCGGCACCTGCCGGCTCAGCGCTTCCTCGTACGGCAGCAGCAGCGCTTCGTGCGAAGTATAGAAGTCGATCCGGTTGAGGTTGTGCACCTCTGCGCCGGCGAGCGTCTCCATGAAACGCACGGCGTCGCCGATGGAGTTCACCATCTTCTGGTAATCCTCGGCGAGCGGCGAGCAGCCGACCCAGTTCAGGCTCCAGTATTCCGGGTGGTGCAGGTCGGCGAAGCCGCCATCGATCAGCGCGCGGACGAAATTCATCGTCATCGCAGAGCGCGCGTGCGCCGTCAGCATGCGTTGTGGATCCGGAACGCGCGCCGCGGCGGTGAACTCTGGCCCGTTGACCACATCACCGCGGTAGCTGGGCAGGCTGACCTCACCTCGCGTCTCCACGTCGGCCGAGCGCGGCTTGGCGTACTGCCCGGCGAAGCGGCCCACGCGCACCACCGGCAGGCGCAGTCCATGCACCAGCACCAGGCTCATCTGCAGCAGTACCTTGAGCCGGTTGGAGATGGTGCCCGACTCGCAGTCGCTGAAGTTCTCGGCGCAGTCGCCCCCCTGCAACAGGAAACGCTTGCCCTCCTGTGCCTCGGCGATCTGCTTCTTCAGCGCGAAGATCTCCCACGAGGTCACCAGCGGAGGCAACTGGCCCAGTTCGGCCAGCGCGCGCTGCAGCGCATCCGCATCCGGATACTGGGGCAACTGCAGCGCCGGTCGCGTGCGCCAGCTGCCGGGCGACCAGCCCTCGGCGAGGTTGACGGGATGCAGGGTGCGTTCGGGCGTGCTCATGGGGATTGTCTGGCTTGTAGAAGGAGCGATTGGAACGGAGGGTGCTTCAGAGGCGGCTGCGGCCCTTTCGGCGCTTGAACGCGGCGAACAAACCCCAGGCACCGAGCATCAGGAAGCCGATCAGGCTCCACACCGGCATGCTCATCCCGAACAGGGTCCAGTCCACGTCGCCGCAATTGCCGCTGCCGGTCAGCACCTTGCGCACCAGCTCGAACGGGCCCAGGGTTTCCTGCAGGAACGAAAGCGGCGGCCCACAGGAAGGCGCCAGTTCCGGTGGCAGCGTCTGCAACCAGACATGTCGACCGGCGATTCCGATGCCGACCAGAGAGGCGGCAAGCACCAGGACACCATAGAAGCCGCGGGCACCGGACGAGCGCGGCGCATGCAGGCCGCCGACCAGGAACACCAGCGCCAGCGCGGCGAACGCAATCCGCTGGAAGATGCAAAGGGGGCACGGTTCCAGTCCGTCATACAGCTGGGTCTTGATCGCGTAGAGCAGTAATGCAACGCAACCGAGGAAACCGGCAAGGAACTGCGCGCGGAAACTCCAGTGGAGAGGATTCATTGGCGGTACGGGCCCGGCGTCGATGGTGAATACCCGATTATTCCGCATCCGGGCCGGCAGCGGTAATCGTGCCGCCTGAAACGAAAAACCCCGACACGTGGCCGGGGTCTTCGTTCATCCCTGCCGCAGGGCGGCGTCGGGATTCTTACTCGGCCGCCTGCGGGCGGTCGACCAGTTCGACATACGCCATCGGCGCGTTGTCGCCGGCGCGGAAGCCGCACTTCAGGATGCGCAGGTAGCCACCCGGACGCGCCTGGTAGCGCGGGCCCAGCATGGTGAACAGGTTGCCGACGGCTTCCTTGTCACGCAGGCGGGCGAACGCCAGACGGCGGGTGGCGACGCTGTCGACCTTGGCCAGGGTGATCAGCGGCTCTGCGATGCGACGCAGTTCCTTGGCCTTCGGCAGGGTGGTCTTGATCAGTTCGTGCTTGAACAGCGAGGCAGCCATGTTCTTGAACATCGCTTCGCGGTGGGCACTGGTGCGGCTGAACTTGCGGCCGGCTTTCTGGTGACGCATGGTCGTGATTCCTGATGAATGTCGTGTCGGTTGTGGTTCGCTGTCGCCATCTTGGCGGTGGAGCTGTGGACTGCGCTGGTCCGATCCGGCATCCCTGTCCGGAGAGTCGCCGCAGGCCTTCAGGCTCGTCGGCGCCGAAACGTTCCCGCATCACGGTGGATGCGGGAACGGTGGTGCGTGCTGCTTAACCGAGCATGCCGTGGGCGGCAACGCCGGCCGGCGGCCAGTTCTCGAGCTTCATGCCGAGGGACAGGCCACGCTGCGCGAGGACTTCCTTGATCTCGGTGAGCGACTTCTTGCCCAGGTTCGGGGTCTTGAGCAGCTCGACCTCCGTCTTCTGGATCAGGTCGCCGATGTAGTAGATGCTCTCGGCCTTGAGGCAGTTGGCCGAACGCACGGTCAGCTCAAGGTCGTCGATCGGACGCAGCAGCACCGGATCCACGCCCGTCGGAGCAGCCTTGGCTGCGCCGCGATCGCGGTGGGTGAAGTCGCCGAACACCGACAGCTGGTCGCTGAGGATGTCGGCGGCGGTGCGCACGGCTTCCTCGGCGTCGATCGTGCCGTTGGTCTCGATATCGATGACCAGCTTGTCCAGGTCGGTACGCTGTTCGACGCGCGCGGCTTCGACCGCGTAGGCGACGCGGCGGACCGGCGAGAACGTCGCGTCCAGCATCAGGCGGCCGATCGTGCGGGTTTCTTCATCAGGACGACGACGGGCGGTGGCCGGCTGGTAGCCGAAGCCGCGCTCGATCTTCAGGCGCATGTTCAGCGCCGTGTCCTTGGTCAGGTGGCAGATCACGTGGTCGACGTTGAGGATCTCGACGTTGTGGTCGGTCTTGATGTCACCCGCGGTGACAACGCCCGGACCCTGCTTGGACAAGCTCAGGGTGGCGCTCTCGCCGTTGTGCATGCGGATGGCGACATCCTTCAGGTTGAGAAGGACTTCCAGCACGTCCTCCTGCAGACCTTCGACCGTGGTGTACTCGTGCAGCACGCCGTCGATCTCGACCTCGGTAACCGCGAAGCCCGGGATCGAGGACAGCAGGACGCGGCGCAGCGCGTTGCCCAGCGTGTGGCCATAGCCACGCTCGAGCGGTTCGATCACGATCTTGGCGCGATTGTCGGTGAGGCGTTCGATCTGCGGTCCGCGGGGACGCAGGACCTGGTTGGCGGTAACCGTCATGTTGCGGATTCTCCTGCAGTGAGCCGACGATCAGGGAACCGCCGGCTCTGGCTTGTGACCCCGTCATCCGGGGACGGCCGGAAGGCGGGGCAACGCGATCCGGCCGGGGTGTGGAATACGGCGCCGCGCCCGCAAGGGCGCGGCGGCCAGCCACTGTTACTTCGAGTACAGCTCGATGATCAGCGCTTCGTTGATGTCTGCCGGCAGGTCGGCCCGATCCGGGACGGCCTTGAACACGCCAGCGAACTTCTTCGCGTCGACTTCGATCCACGACGGGGTGGTGTCGTGCTGCTCGGCGACGGTCAGGGCTTCCTGGACGCGCAGCTGCTTCTGCACCTTCTCGGACAGGGCGATCGCATCGCCCGCCTTGACCTGGTACGAAGGCAGGTTCACCGGCTTGCCGTTGACCAGCACGCCACGGTGGCTGACCAGCTGGCGCGCCGACGGACGCGTGACCGCAAAACCCATGCGGTAGACGACGTTGTCCAGGCGGGTTTCCAGCAGCTGAAGCAGGTTCTCGCCGGTGTTGCCCTTCTTGGTCGAGGCCTTCTTGTAGTAATTGCGGAACTGACGCTCCAGCAGGCCGTAGATACGCTTGACCTTCTGCTTCTCGCGCAGCTGGGTGGCGTAGTCGGACAGCTTGCCTTTGCGGGCAGTCGCGCCGTGCTGGCCGGGCTTCTGCTCCAGCTTGCACTTGGAGTCCAGCGCACGGGCCGGGCTCTTGAGGGAAAGGTCGGCGCCTTCGCGGCGCGCGAGCTTACAGGTAGGACCGATATAACGAGCCATTTCTTATCGCCCCTTTAGACGCGACGCTTCTTCGGCGGACGGCACCCGTTGTGCGGGATTGGCGTCACGTCGATGATGTTGGTGATCTTGTAGCCCACATTGTTCAGCGAGCGGACGGCGGATTCACGACCCGGGCCCGGCCCCTTGATGCGGACCTCCAGCGACTTCACGCCGTAATCGAGAGCGGCCTTGCCGGCCTTCTCGGCGGCGACCTGCGCTGCGAACGGGGTCGACTTGCGCGAACCGCGGAAACCCGCGCCGCCCGAAGTGGCCCACGACAGTGCGTTGCCCTGGCGATCGGTGATGGTAACGATGGTGTTGTTGAAAGAAGCATGGACGTGAGCGATGCCGTCGGTGACGACGCGCTTGATCTTCTTCTTCGTTTTGGCTGCTGCCGGCTTTGCCATGATCGGTATCCCTTACTTCCTGATTGCCTTGCGCGGTCCCTTGCGGGTGCGGGCATTGGTGCGGGTGCGCTGACCGCGCAGGGGCAGGCCACGACGGTGACGCAGGCCGCGGTAGCAGCCCAGGTCCATCAGACGCTTGATGGCGATGCCGATCTCGCGACGCAGGTCGCCTTCGACCACGTACTTGCCGACTTCGGCGCGCAGGCGCTCGACGTCCGGCTCGGACAGGTCACGGATCTTGGTGTTGGAAGCCACGCCAGCGGCCTCGCAAACCTTCTTCGAACGGGTGCGGCCAATGCCGAAAATGCTCTGCAACCCCACCCAGACGTGCTTCTGGGTCGGCAGGTTGACGCCTGCAATACGCGCCATGACGCGATCTCCAAACTTGAGGGTCGGCACGCGCGCAGGCACGCCCGACAGGATGTTCAAAAAGTGAACTGCGAATTCTATCAATGTCCCGGATTACATGGAAGCCCAAGACCTGAAGGTCTTGAACCACGGCATGGGGAGTGTGCCCATGCTCCGGCGCCGGACTCTGCTGGCCGAACCGGTTTCCCGGCCCTGCCGTCCGCGCTACTCCAGCGCGGCACCGCATCGTCTCACCCGCGCGCGAGACGTCGCACGGGCCGCCCATTTGGATGATCCGGTTGTACCGGATGCCGGCGGAATGGGTCCGCCGGACTGGAATCTATGGTTCAGCCCCGGGCCAGACCGCCGCCGCGAGAGCCGCCCTTCAGGTTGGCCTTCTTCAACAGGCTCTCGTACTGGTGGGACATCAGGTGGGCCTGGATCTGAGCGATGAAGTCCATCACCACGACCACCACGATCAGCAGCGAGGTGCCGCCAAAGTAGAAAGAGGTGCCAAGCTGGGTGCGCATCACTTCGGGCAGCAGGCAGACGATGACCAGGTAGGCAGCGCCCGCAGCCGTCAGCCGCGTCAGCACGCCATCGATGTAGTCCGCGGTCGCCTTGCCAGGCCGGATGCCCGGGATGAGCGCACCGGACTTCTTCAGGTTGTCGGCCGTTTCCTGCGAGTTGAACACCAGCGCCGTATAGAAGAACGCGAACCCGGTGATCAGCGCAGCGAACACGATCATGTGCAGCGGCTCGCCCGGACCCAGCGCATTGGATACCCGCTGCAACCAGGTCGCCTGGGTTGCCTGACCGGACCACATGCTCAGCGTGGCTGGGAACGCCAGGATGCTGGAAGCGAAGATCGCCGGGATCACGCCCGCCATGTTGAGCTTGAGCGGCAGGAACGAGGTCTGGTTCATGTACGCATTGCGTCCGCCTTGGCGACGCGCGTAGTTGACCGTGATCCTGCGCTGTCCGCGCTCGACGAACACGACGAACCAGGTAAACAGCAGGACCACTGCGACGATCAGCAGCAGCGCCAGGAAGTTCATGCTGCCGCTGCGGTAGGCCTCGACCGTCTGGATGACCGCCGACGGCAGGCCCGCGACGATACCGGCGAAGATGATCAGCGAAACACCATTGCCGATGCCGCGCTCGGTGACCTGTTCACCCAGCCACATCAGGAAGATGGTGCCTGCAGTCAACGCCACGACCGCGGTGAGCACGAAACCCATGCCTGGGCTGTACACGACCGGCACGCCACCCGGGGCGCTCTGGTTCTGCAGGGCCAGGGCGATGCTGCCACCCTGCACCACCGCCAGCAGCACCGCGCCGACGCGCGAGTACTGGGTGATCTTGCGCCGACCGGACTCACCTTCCTTCTGCAGCGCCTTGAGCGCCGGGAAGATGTGGACTGCCAGCTGCATCACGATCGATGCCGAGATATACGGCATCACATTCAGCGCGAAGATGCTGAAACGGTGCAGGGCGCCGCCCGAGAACATGTTGAACATGTCCACGATGCCGCCACCCTGCGCCTGCATCATCGCCAGCATGGCATCGGGATTGACGCCCGGCACCGGGATGAAGCAACCGATGCGGTAGACGACCAATGCTCCCAACACGAACAACAGGCGCTGGCGCAGTTCAGTGAACTTGCCCAGGCCGCTGCCGAGATTGCCGATACCAGCTTGCGCCATATGCCGCTTACTCCTCGATGCTGCCGCCGGCGGCTTCGATCGCGGTCTTGGCACCCGCGGTCGCCTGTACGCCCTTGATGGTCAGCTTGCGCGAAAGCTCGCCCTTCTTGACGATCTTGGCGCGCTTGGCCGTGCTAGGCACGAGCTTGGCTGCCTTCAGCGTGGCGAAATCGACGGTGTCACCTTCGATCAGCGCCAGCTTGTACAGCAGCACCTCGGCGGTGTCCTTGGCCGTCTTCGAACGGAAGCCGATCTTGGGCAGACGACGCTGCATCGGGGTCTGGCCGCCTTCGAAGCCAGCCTTGATCTTGCCCTTGCCGGAACGGGCAAACGAACCCTTGTGGCCGCGACCGGCGGTCTTGCCCAGCCCCGAGCCGATACCACGACCGACGCGGGTACGTTCCTGGCGGGCGCCCTCTGCGGGCTTGAGAGTATTCAGACGCATGGGATTCTCCTTACTCCTCGACCCGCACCAGATAGTGCAGCTGGTTGATGAGGCCGCGCACCTGAGGACTGTCCTTAAGTTCGCGCACGTCATTGAGCTTGTTCAGGCCCAGGGCCTTCACCGACAAGCGGTGACGGGCCTGGGTGCCGCGCAGGCCGCGCACCAGGCGCACCTTGACGGTCTTGTTGGACTCGTTAGCCATTGAGGAGTTCCTCCGCCTTCTTGCCGCGCTTGGCCGCGATGCGGGTCGGCGACTGCATGGCTTCCAGGCCCGCCAGGGTGGCGCGGACCAGGTTGATCGGGTTGCGCGAACCCACGGCCTTGGCCAGCACGTTCTTCACGCCCACCGCCTCGAGCACGGCGCGCATCGCGCCACCGGCGATGACGCCGGTACCCTCGGAAGCCGGCTGCATGAACACGCGAGCCGCGCCGTGGCCGGCCTTGACCGGGTGCCACAGGGTGCCGTTGTTCAGGTCGACGGTGAGCATGCCCTTGCGCGCATACTCCATCGACTTCTGGATGGCGACCGGCACTTCACGCGCCTTGCCATAACCGAAGCCGACCTTGCCGTCGCCGTCACCGACCACGGTCAGCGCCGTGAAGGTGAACTGGCGACCGCCCTTGACGGTCTTGCTGACGCGGTTGACCGCGACCAGCTTCTCGATCATGCCATCGTCGACTTTCTCTTCGCGGTTGCGGTCGCGATCGCGACCCCGCTGCTGACGCTCTTCTGCCATTTCGAATTCCTTGATTGTATGGGTATGTACGGCTCGTGGCCGCTTATGGTTGTGGTCTGGAGCAGTGCAGCGTCATGCATCCACATAAGGGACGCAGCGCCCGGCGCAACCCGCGCCGGCGGTCAAGTCGAGCCGCCCGAAGGCGACCCGCGTGGATCAGAACTGCAGGCCGCCCTCGCGGGCCGCGTCGGCCAGCGCCTTGATGCGGCCGTGGTAGCGGTAGCCCGAGCGATCGAAAGCGATCTTCTCGATGCCCGCGGCCTTGGCCCGCTCGGCGATCAGGCGGCCGACCTTGGTCGCGGCCTCGCTGTTCTTGCCGTTCTTCAGGCCGTCCTTGACGTCGGCCTGCAGCGTGTTGGCAGCAGCGATAACCTGCGCGCCATCGGCGGTGAACAGCTGTGCATACAGGTGCTGGCCGGTGCGCAGCACCGACAGGCGCGGCACGCCGAGCTTGCGGATGTGTGCGCGGGTGGACTTGGCACGGCGCAGGCGCGCGTCGTTCTTGATGCTCATGTTCGTTTCCTCTAGAAGCTGAAGTGCCCTGATTAGGCCTTCTTGGCTTCCTTGCGAATGATGACTTCGTCGGAGTACTTCACGCCCTTGCCCTTGTACGGCTCCGGCTTGCGGTACGCGCGGATCTTGGCGGCAACTTCGCCCACCAGCTGCTTGTCCGCGCCCTGGACCAGGATTTCGGTCTGGGTCGGGGTGGTGATGGTGATGCCTTCCGGCGCCACGTACACGACCGGGTGCGAGAAGCCGAGCGACAGGCTCAGGTCCTTGCCCTGCATCGCGGCGCGGTAACCCACGCCCACCAGCTCGAGCTTGCGCTCGAAACCGTCGGAAACGCCCTTGACCATATTGGCCAGGATGGCACGCACGGTGCCGGTCAGCGGCAGCAGCGCAGGATCGTTGGCCGACAGCACGGCAGTGCCGTCTTCGACGACGATTTGCACGCCGGTCGGCTTGGCCAGCGACAGGGTGCCCTTCGGGCCCTTCGCGCTCACGCTCTCCGGCTGGATATTCAGTTCGACGCCCTTGGGCAGGGAAATCGGCTTCTTGGCTACGCGGGACATGTCGTAACTCCTTCGCTTAGGCCACGTAGCACAGGACTTCACCGCCGACGCCGGCGCGACGCGCCTGCGCATCGGTCATGATGCCCTGGGAGGTGGAGATGATGGCCACGCCGAGGCCGCCGAGGACCTTCGGGAGCTCGCTCTTGCCGCGGTACAGGCGCAGACCCGAACGCGATGCGCGCTTGATCTGGTCGATGACCGGACGGCCTTCGAAGTACTTCAGCACGATCTCGAGTTCGGCCTTGTTGTTCTCGGCCTGGACGACGCGCAGGTCCGAGATGTAGCCCTCATCCTTCAGGACGGTGGCAATGGCGACCTTGATCTTGGACGACGGCAGCTTCACCGTCTGCTTGCCAACGGCGGCCGCATTCTTGATGCGGACCAGCATGTCGGCGATGGGATCAGTCATGCTCATGAGTGGTTCCTTGAGTGCACCGATATCCGCTTTCGCGAAAATCTAGATTGTCCTGGAGAGGCCAGGGCCTTTACCGCACACCCGGACGGGCCGAGGGAAGCGCGGAAGTATAGCGGAAAAACCGGCCATGGGGCCGGTCAATCCGGTTTCGCAAGCGAGGGGCGAACGGGCCGCCCCTGCGCTATTACCAGCTGGCCTTGCGCAGGCCCGGCACGTCGCCGCGCATGGTGGCTTCGCGCAGCTTGTTACGGCCCAGGCCGAACTTGCTGTACACGCCACGCGGGCGGCCGGACAGCTCGCAGCGGTTGCGCTGGCGGCTCGGCGAGGAGTCGCGCGGCAGCTTCTGCAGCTTGACCACCGCATCGGCCTTCTCGTCGTACGAGGCGGTCGTGCTGGCGATGACGGCCTTCAGGGCGTCACGCTTGGCCGCGTACTTCTTGGCCAGCTTTTCCCGCTTTACGTCGCGGTTGACCATCGAGGTCTTTGCCATGTGTCTAGCCCTTAATTACGGAACGGGAACTTGAACGCCTCGAGCAGCGCCTTGGCTTCTGCGTCGGTCTTGGCGGTCGTGGTGATGGCGATATCCATGCCGCGGATCGCGTCGACGGCGTCGAAGTCGATTTCCGGGAAGATGATCTGTTCCTTCACGCCCATGTTGAAGTTGCCACGGCCGTCGAACGAACGACCCGACACGCCGCGGAAGTCGCGAACGCGCGGCAGCGACACGCTGATCAGACGGTCCAGGAACTCGAACATCTGGTGGCGGCGCAGGGTGACCTTGCAGCCGATCGGCCAGCCGTCGCGGATCTTGAACGACGCCACCGAGACGCGAGACTTGGTCGTCACCGGCTTCTGGCCAGTGATCTTGGCCAGGTCGGCGACGGCGTTCTCAAGCACCTTCTTGTTGGTCGCCGCCTCGCCCACGCCCATGTTCAGCGTGATCTTGACGAGCTTGGGCACTTCCATCGGATTGGTGTAACCGAACTTCTCCATGAGAGCCGGTACAACCTGTTCCTTGTAGATCTTTTCGAGCCGCGTGGTCATTGCTTCATTCCTCAGGCGTCAATCGCCTCACCACTGGAGCGGAACACACGCAATTTGCGTCCATCCTCCAGGACCTTGAACCCGATGCGCTCGCCCTTGCCGGTGGCAGGATTGAGCGGCATCACATTTGAAATGTGGATCGAGGCTTCACGCTCGACCACGCCGCCGGCGACGCCCGCCTGCGGATTCGGCTTGGTGTGCCGCTTGACCAGGTTGATGTTGGAAACGACCACACGGTCGCCATCCACGCGAACAACCTCGCCCTGCTTGCCCTTGTCCTTGCCGGTCGTGACGACCACCTGGTCGCCCTTCTTGATACGGTTTGCCATGTCTGCTTCCTCCGCTCAGAGCACTTCAGGCGCGAGCGAGACGATCTTCATGAACTTCTCGGAACGCAGCTCACGGGTTACCGGTCCGAAGATACGGGTACCGATCGGCTCCTGCTTGTTGTTCAGCAGGACGGCTGCGTTGCCATCGAAGCGGATCAGCGAGCCGTCAGCGCGGCGCACACCCTTGCGAGTACGGACCACGACAGCGTCGTAGACCTCACCCTTCTTGACCTTGCCGCGCGGGATCGCGTCCTTCACGGTCACCTTGATGATGTCACCGATGCCCGCGTAACGGCGCTTGGAACCGCCGAGCACCTTGATGCACATCAGTTCCTTGGCACCGGAGTTGTCGGCGACGTCGAGGTAGCTCTGCATCTGGATCATGATTCAGATCTCCCTTATTCGGCCGCGCGGGTGACGATTTCAACCACGCGCCAGTTCTTGGTCTTGGACAGCGGCGCGATCTCGGTCACGCGCACCACGTCGCCTTCGTTGCAGCTGTTGTCCGCATCGTGGGCGTGGAGCTTGGTCGAGCGCTTGATGTACTTGCCGTACAGCGCGTGCTTGACCTGACGCTCGACCAGAATGGTCACCGTCTTGTCCATCTTGTTGCTGATCACGCGGCCTTCGACCGTGCGCAGCGTCTTGTTTTCGTTGTCGCTCATCGCTGCAATCCCTTACTGGTTGCTGCCGAGCAGGGTCTTCACGCGAGCAATCTCGCGGCGCACCTGGCGGGTTTCGTGGGTCTTGGACTGCTGACCGGTCGCACGCTGCATACGCAGGGAGAACTGCTCCTTGCGCAGGTCCAGAAGGTGGGCCTTCAGCTGGTCGGCAGACTTTTCGCGGAGTTCGTTGATCGTAGCCATTAGCGCACCGTGCGGGTCACGAAGGTGGTGGTGACCGAGAGCTTGGCTGCCGCCAGGCGGAAAGCCTCGCGCGCCTGGTCCTCCGGCACTCCCTCGATTTCATAGATCATGCGGCCGGGCTGGATCTGGGCCACCCAGTACTCGACGTTACCCTTGCCCGAGCCCATGCGGACTTCGATCGGCTTCTGGGTAATCGGCTTGTCCGGGAAGACACGGATCCACATCTTGCCGCCACGCTTGACGTAACGGCTGATGGTGCGGCGCGCTGCCTCGATCTGGCGGGCGGTCAGGCGGCCGAAATCGGTCGCCTTCAGGCCGTACTCGCCGAAGGACACGGCGTTGGCGCTCCAGCTCAGGCCATCGTTACGGCCCTTGAACTGCTTGCGGAACTTGGTTCGCTTGGGTTGCAACATCGCCGTTACCTCGCTTCACGTGCAGGACGGGAGGGGCGTTCGCGATCGCTGCGCTCGGGGCGCGGCGAAGCGTCTTCCTGCTTCTCCTGTCCGACCTGGGAGAAGTCGAAGACCTCGCCCTTGTAGACCCATACCTTGATGCCGATGACACCGTAGGTGGTGTGCGCCTCGGCGAAGCCGTAGTCGATGTCCGCACGCAGGGTGTGCAGCGGGACGCGGCCTTCGCGGTACCACTCCGAACGGGCGATCTCTGCACCGTTGAGGCGGCCGGCGACATTCACCTTGATGCCGAGGGCACCCAGGCGCATCGCATTGCCCACGGCGCGCTTCATCGCACGACGGAACATGATGCGGCGCTCAAGCTGCTGGGCGATCGACTCGGCAACCAGCTGCGCGTCGAGTTCCGGCTTGCGGACCTCGGTCACGTTGATGTGCGCCGGGACGCCCATCATCGCGCTGACTTCCTTGCGCAGCTTCTCGATGTCTTCGCCGCGCTTGCCGATCACCACGCCCGGGCGGGCGGTGTGGATCGTGACGCGCGCAGTCTTAGCCGGACGCTCGATCAGGATCTTGCTGATCCCGGCCTGCGCCAGCTTCTTGCGCAGCATCTCGCGCACCTTCAGGTCGGCCGCCAGGTACTGGGCGTACTCGCCCTTGTCGGCGTACCACTTGGAATTCCAGTCCTTGGCGATGCCAAGGCGGATGCCGATGGGATGAACTTTGTGACCCATATTACTTGCCCTCTCCCACGACGACGGTGATGTGGCTGGTCCGCTTCAGGATGCGGGTGCCGCGACCCTTCGCACGCGCCATGAAGCGCTTCAGCGAGGGACCCTCGTCGACCATGATGGTCTTGACCCTGAGTGCGTCGACGTCGGCACCCTGGTTGTTCTCGGCGTTGGCAATTGCAGACTCGACCACCTTCTTGATGAGGGCGGCGGCCTTCTTGTCCGAGAACTTCAGCAGGTTGACGGCGCGTTCGGCCGGCAGCCCGCGCACCTGGTCGGCGACCAGGCGGGCCTTCTGCGGGGAGATGCGCGCGGTGCGCAGGATGGCTTTCGCTTCCATGGTCATCTCTCCTTACTTCGACTTCTTGTCGCCGCCGTGACCCTTGAAGGTCCGGGTGACAGCGAATTCGCCAAGCTTGTGGCCGACCATGTTCTCGTTAACGAGCACCGGGACATGGTTCTTGCCGTTATGCACAGCGATGGTGAAACCCACCATGTCCGGCAGGATCATGGAACGGCGCGACCAGGTCTTGATCGGCTTCTTGGAGCCGCCCGCAGTCTCCACCTTCTTGACGAGGTGGTGATCGACGAACGGGCCTTTCTTGAGGGAACGTGGCATGGTCGATTAGCCCCTACGATCACGAACAATGAACTGCTGGGTGCGCTTGTTATTGCGCGTCTTGTAACCCTTGGTCGGGACACCCCACGGGGTGACCGGATGCGGGTTGCCCTGGCCGGCCTTCGCCTCGCCACCACCGTG
This sequence comes from Pseudoxanthomonas daejeonensis, assembly GCF_010093205.1. Taxonomy (GTDB): domain Bacteria; phylum Pseudomonadota; class Gammaproteobacteria; order Xanthomonadales; family Xanthomonadaceae; genus Pseudoxanthomonas; species Pseudoxanthomonas daejeonensis. The sequence goes on along the minus strand of NZ_PDWN01000011.1, from coordinate 21,335 downwards.
CGGGTGGTCGACGGGGTTCATGGCTGCGCCGCGGACGGTCGGCCTGACGCCGCGCCAGCGCTTGGCGCCAGCCTTGCCCAGCTTCTCGAGGTTGTGCTCGTCGTTGCCGACCTCACCAATGGTGGCGCGGCACTCGGCCGGCACCTTGCGCATCTCGCCGGAACGAAGACGCAGCGTGGCGTAGCCCTGCTCGCGCGCGACCAGCTGCACGGCAGCACCGGCGGCACGCGCGATCTGCGCACCCTTGCCCGGCTTCAGCTCGATGCAGTGGACCGTCGTGCCGACCGGGATATTGCGCAGCGGCAGCGTGTTGCCCGCCTTGATCGGCGCATCGGAACCCGCGATCACCTGGTCGCCGGCCTTCAGGCCCTTCGGCGCGATGATATAGCGGCGCTCGCCATCGGCGTAGCACAGCAGGGCGATGTGCGCGGTGCGGTTCGGGTCATATTCGATCCGTTCCACGCGCGCGACGATGCCTTCCTTGTTGCGCTTGAAGTCGATCAGGCGATAGTGCTGCTTGTGGCCGCCGCCAACGTGGCGGGTCGTGATGCGGCCGTGGTGGTTGCGACCACCGGACTTGCTCTGCTTCTCGACCAGCGCAGCGTGCGGAGCACCCTTGTGCAGGTCGGGCGTGACCACGCGGACCGCGGAACGGCGACCGGCAGAGGTGGGCTTGAATTTCATCAATGGCATGGGTTTACCCTCAGGCCTTGGCGGACACGTCGATGCTCTGGCCATCGGCCAGGCGCACGTACGCCTTACGCCAGTCGCCGCGGCGACCGGAACGGAAGCGGAAGGACTTGCTCTTGCCCTTCACGTTGACGACGTTGACCGACTCGACCTTCACGTCGAACAGTTGCTCCACGGCGGCCTTGACGTCGGCCTTGGTGGCGTCGCTCGAAACTTCGAACACGTACTGGTTGCTGACTTCCTGCAGGCGCGCGGTCTTTTCAGACACGCGCGGCGCGAGCAGTACGCTGAAAACCTTCTCAATGGTGCTCATGCCAGCCACTCCTCGACCTTCTTGACCGCATCGGCGGTGATCAGCACGGAATCGGCGCCGACCAGGGCCACCGGATCCAGGCCCTGCACATCGCGGACCTGCACGTAAGGCAGGTTGCGCGCCGACAGGAACAGGTTTTCCGAGGCGTCTTCGGTGACGATCAGCGGGCGCTTGCCCAGCTCGAAACCGGCCAGCTTGGTGACCAGCGCGCTGGTCTTGGCTGCATCGAGGTCGAACGAATCGACAACCTTCAGCCGACCCTGGCGGTTCAGCTCGGAAAGGATCGAGCTGATCGCCGCGCGATACATCTTGCGGTTGACCTTCTGCGCGAAGCTGCGCGGCTTGGCCGCGAAGGTCACGCCGCCGCCGACGAAGATCGGAGCCGTCAGCGCGCCATGACGCGCGCCGCCGCCCTTCTGCTTCTTCGACTTCTTGGTCGTACCGTTGACCTCGGCGCGGGTCTTCTGCGCCTTGGTGCCGGAGCGACCGGCGTTGCGGTATGCAACCACGACCTGGTGGACCAGGTCCTCGCTGAATTCGCGGCCGAACACTTCGTCGGAAACCGACAGCTTGTTGGCGCTACCCGTAATGGTGAGTTCCATCGTGATTCTCCTTACGCCTTGCTCGCCGGGCGCACGACCACGTCGCCACCCGGTGCACCCGGGACGGCGCCGCGAACGGCGATCAGGCCGCGCTCGGCATCGACGCGCACCACTTCGAGATTCTGGGAGCTCTGCACTTCGGCACCCATGTGACCCGACATCTTCTTGCCCGGGAACACGCGACCCGGCGTCTGGCGCTGGCCGATGGAGCCCGGCGAGCGGTGCGACAGCGAGTTACCGTGAGTGGCGTCGCCCATGCTGAAGTTGTGGCGCTTGATCGTGCCCTGGAAGCCCTTGCCCTTGGTCACGCCCTGGACGTCGACGATCTGCCCGACTTCGAAGATGTCGGCCTTGATCTCGCCACCGATGGCGAAGTCACCGAGCTTGTCGTCGGCAACGCGGAACTCCCACAGACCGCGACCGGCTTCAACCTTGGCCTTGGCGTAATGACCAGACAGCGGCTTGTTGACCAGGGCGGCGCGGCGCGAGCCGGTCGTCACCTGGACGGCGCTGTAGCCGTCGACTTCGACGGTCTTGATCTGGGTGATGCGATTCGGGGTGGCCTCGATCAACGTCACCGGGATGGAACGACCATCGTCGGTGAACACGCGGCTCATGCCGGCCTTGCGGCCGACCAGACCCAACGAATATTTCTTCGTCATGTCGGCAGTCCTCAGGCGAGCTTGATCTGGACGTCGACGCCAGCCGCGAGTTCGAGCTTCATCAGCGCGTCCACGGTCTTGTCGTTCGGGTCTACGATATCGAGCACGCGCTTGTGCGTGCGGGTCTCGTACTGGTCACGCGCATCCTTGTCGGCGTGCGGGGAGACGAGAATGGTGTAACGCTCGATCTTGGTCGGCAGCGGGATCGGGCCACGCACCTGCGCGCCGGTCCTCTTCGCCGTCTCGACGATCTCGCTGGCCGAACGGTCGATCAGACGATGATCGAACGCCTTGAGCCGAATCCGGATCTTTTGGTCCGCCATGACGGAGTTCCTTCGTTAAAAGAGCGACGGGCGCGGCCTCTGGGATGCCTGCCCCGGTATGGTTCAGTGAGACTTCGGCCGGCCGCTTGGGCGATTCCAGCCAGGGCCCTCGAGCCCCAAAAGCGCGGGCAGACCAGCAAGCCGGTCTGCCCAGACGGAAAAGTATAGAACGCGTAAACATGCGCGTCAACAGCCCTGACGGCTGCCACGCGCGATTCGTCACGCGACCCTTCCCTGTCCGGCGAACACGAGGCACTTCCTGTGCCTCTTTTCGCGTTTATGGCTTCCGCCCACCCAGCGGGCGGAAGCGCAAACTACTGAATTACTTGACGATCTTGGCCACGACGCCGGCGCCGACCGTACGGCCGCCTTCGCGGATCGCGAAGCGCAGGCCTTCGTCCATCGCCACCGGGTTGATCAGCGTGACCACCATCTTCACGTTGTCGCCCGGCATCACCATCTCCACACCCTCCGGCAGCTGAACCGCGCCGGTGATGTCGGTGGTGCGGAAGTAGAACTGCGGACGGTAACCCTTGAAGAACGGGGTGTGGCGGCCGCCCTCGTCCTTCGACAGCACGTACACCTCGGCCTCGAACTCGGTGTGCGGCTTGATCGAACCCGGCTTGCACAGCACCTGGCCGCGCTCCACGTCGTCACGCTTGGTGCCGCGCAGCAGCAGGCCCGCGTTGTCGCCCGCCTGGCCCTGGTCCAGCAGCTTGCGGAACATTTCCACGCCGGTCACGGTGGTCTTCTGGGTCGGGCGGATACCGACGATCTCGATTTCCTCGCCCACCTTGATGATGCCGCGCTCGATACGACCGGTCACCACGGTGCCGCGGCCCGAGATCGAGAACACGTCTTCCACCGGCATCAGGAACGGCTTGTCGACGTCGCGCTCCGGGGTCGGGATCCAGGTGTCCAGCGCATCGACCAGCTTCAGGATCGCCGGCACGCCGATCTCGCTCTGGTCGCCTTCCAGCGCCAGGCGGGCCGAGCCCGAGATGATCGGGGTGTCGTCGCCCGGGAACTCGTACTTGCTCAGCAGCTCGCGGACTTCCATCTCCACCAGCTCCAGAAGCTCGGCGTCGTCCACCATGTCCGCCTTGTTCAGGAAGACCACGATGTACGGCACGCCGACCTGGCGCGACAGCAGGATGTGCTCGCGGGTCTGCGGCATCGGGCCGTCAGCGGCCGAGCACACCAGGATCGCGCCGTCCATCTGCGCGGCACCGGTGATCATGTTCTTCACGTAGTCGGCGTGCCCCGGGCAATCCACGTGCGCGTAATGCCGGTTCGCCGATTCGTATTCCACGTGCGCCGTCGAAATCGTGATGCCGCGCGCCTTCTCTTCCGGCGCCGCGTCGATCGCGTCGTAGGCCTTGAACTCGCCGCCAAAACGCTCTGCGCCGATCTTCGTCAGCGCCGCGGTCAGCGTCGTCTTGCCGTGGTCAACGTGACCGATCGTGCCCACGTTCACGTGCGGCTTGGTGCGCTCGAATTTACCCTTGGCCATTGTCTTCTATCCTGTATTTATGCGGTTTTGATCGATCCGGACGAATCCGGATCAGCTCTTCTTGATTACCGTCTCGGCGATGTTGTTCGGCGCTTCTTCGTAATGGTCGAATTCCATCGAGAAGGTGGCGCGGCCCTGGCTCATCGAACGCAGGGTGGTCGCGTAACCGAACATTTCGCCCAGCGGGATCATCGCGTTGATGATCTTGCCCGACGGGCTGTCGTCCTGACCCTGGAGGACGCCGCGACGGCGGCTCACGTCGCCCATCACGTCACCCAGGTAGTCCTCGGGGCTGACGATCTCGACCTTCATGATCGGCTCGAGCAGCACCGGCTTGGCCTTGGCGAAACCCTGCTTGAACGCCATCGAGGCGGCCAGCTTGAACGCCATTTCCGAGGAGTCGACGTCATGGTACGAACCGAACACCAGCTTGGCCTTCACGCCCACCACCGGGAAGCCCGCGAGCGGACCGCTGGTGATGGTTTCGCGCATGCCCTTCTCCACCGACGGGATGAACTCCTTCGGGATCACGCCGCCACTGATGTCATTGACGAACAGGAAGTCATCCTTGATGTCGGCAGCGTACTTCTCGCGATCGGCAGCGCTGATCGGCGACATCTCGATGACGACGTGGCCGTACTGGCCCTTACCACCGGACTGCTTGGCGTGCTTGTAGTCGGACTTCACGTCGCTCAGGCGAATGGTCTCGCGGTACGCGACCTGCGGCTTGCCGACGTTGGCCTCGACGTTGAACTCGCGCTTCATGCGGTCAACGATGATATCCAGGTGCAGCTCGCCCATGCCCGAGATGATCGTCTGGCCCGACTCTTCGTCGGTCTTGACGCGGAACGACGGGTCTTCCTGGGCCAGGCGGCTCAGTGCGTTGCCCATCTTCTCCTGGTCGGACTTGGTCTTCGGCTCGACCGCCATCGAGATCACCGGCTCCGGGAACGCCATGCGCTCGAGCACGATCGGCGAATCCTGCGAGCACAGGGTGTCGCCGGTGGTGACGTCCTTCAGGCCCACGGCGGCGGCGATGTCGCCTGCCAGCACTTCCTTGATCTCTTCACGATTGTTGGAGTGCATCTGCAGCAGGCGGCCGATGCGCTCCTTCTTGTTCTTGACCGAGTTCAGAACGGCGTCGCCGGCATTCAGCGTGCCCGAATAGACGCGGAAGAAGGTCAACGAACCGACGAACGGATCGGTCATGATCTTGAACGCGAGCGCCGAGAAGGGTGCCTTGTCGCTGGATTCGCGGGTCAGCTCCTTGGTCTCGTCGTCCACGTCCTGGCCCTTCACCGCCGGCACATCGACAGGCGACGGCAGCAGGTTGATGACGCCGTCGAGCATGGCCTGCACGCCCTTGTTCTTGAACGCCGAGCCGCAGAACATCGGCACGATCTCGACATTAAGCGTGCGCGAACGCAGGCCGTTGACGATCTCTTCCTCGGTGAGGTCGCCCCCTTCCAGGTACTTGTTCATCAGCTCTTCGCTGGCTTCGGCAGCCGACTCGACCATGAACGCGCGCTCTTCCGCGGCCTGAGCCTTGAGCTCTTCCGGGATTTCGCGGTACTCGAAGCTCAGGCCCTGGGAAGCCGTATCCCAATGGATCGCCTTCATCTTGAGCAGGTCGACCACGCCCTCGAAACCGTCTTCGGCGCCGATCGGCACCTGCATCGGCACCGGCACCGCGCCCAGGCGGGCCTTCAGCTGGTCACGGACCTTGTAGAAGTTGGCACCGGTGCGGTCCATCTTGTTGACGAACGCAATGCGCGGCACGTGGTACTTGTTGGCCTGGCGCCACACCGTCTCCGACTGCGGCTGCACGCCGCCCACGGCGCACAACACGAACACCGCGCCATCGAGCACGCGCAGCGAACGCTCGACTTCGATCGTGAAGTCGACGTGCCCGGGGGTATCGATGATGTTGAAGCGGTGCTCCGGCAGGGACTTGTCCATGCCCTTCCAGAACGCGGTCGTGGCGGCGGACTGGATCGTGATGCCACGTTCCTGCTCCTGCTCCATCCAATCCATGGTCGCGGCGCCATCGTGCACTTCACCGATCTTGTGGCTCTTGCCGGTGTAGAACAGGATGCGCTCGGACGTGGTGGTCTTGCCGGCATCGATGTGGGCCATGATGCCGAAGTTGCGGTAACGCTCGATGGGAGTGGTGCGGGCCACGGGAGCCTCTCGTTTGCTTTTGGCTTTTGGATGACGGAGCGGCGCGGTGCGCCGGCTTCCGAAAGACAGAGGCGCGGAACATGTCCGCGCCGCCTGAACTGGTGGGGACGGGCCCGCTCAGGGGCCCGGCCGTATTACCAGCGGTAGTGCGCGAAGGCCTTGTTGGCCTCGGCCATGCGATGCGTCTCTTCACGCTTCTTGATCGCGCCGCCACGGTTCTCCGAGGCATCGACCAGCTCGGCGGCCAGCTTGCGGGCCATCGAGTTCTCGCCGCGCTTGCGGGCGGAATCGATCAGCCAACGCATGGCCAGGGCCAGACGACGGGACGTACGCACTTCCACCGGAACCTGGTAGGTGGCGCCGCCGACGCGACGGGACTTCACCTCGACTGCCGGGGAAACGTTGTCCAGCGCCTTCTGTACCAGCTCGACGGCGTTGGGGTTCTTCTCGCCGATCACGTCCATCGCGTCATACACGATGTTCTCGGCGATCGACTTCTTGCCGCTCTTCATCACCATATTGATGAAGCGGGCGATGGTCTCGCTCCCGTGCTTCGGATCGGGAAGGACGGCGCGCTGGGGGGTGGAACCTTTACGGGACATGTCGTGCTTCCTCGATTAGCTCTTCGGGCGCTTGGCGCCGTACTTGGAACGGCCCTGGCGGCGCTTGGTGACGCCAGCAGCGTCGAGCGAACCACGAACGGTGTGGTAGCGCACGCCCGGAAGATCCTTGACGCGGCCGCCGCGGATCAGCACAACGGAGTGCTCCTGCAGGTTGTGGCCTTCGCCGCCGATGTACGAGATGACCTCGTAGCCGTTGGTCAGGCGCACCTTGGCGACCTTGCGCAGGGCCGAGTTCGGCTTCTTCGGGGTGGTGGTGTATACACGGGTGCAAACACCACGGCGCTGCGGGCACTTCTCGAGTGCCGGCGAGGCGCTCTTGTAGGTCTCCGCCTTCCGCGGCTTGCGGACAAGCTGGTTGATCGTTGCCATCTGTAAGGTTCTTCTGCTTGGGGCCCGCGTTGGAGCCGGGGCCGGTACGTGAAAACAACGGCAGGCCGAAGGACGGCCTGCCGAGACAGGAGAGTATAGCGGTCGGCCAGAAACTGCGTCAACCGACCCCCATCCCTGGTGTCAAGTCCCGGGCAGCGCAAGGCCGGCCCGAGACGGTCTGGCGGGGATCCTTCCCCGCCAGGAGCCGGGCCTTCCAGCCCGGCCAACCTTTCTACTTACTCGCTGGCACCCTCGTCGGCGGCCACCTCGGCCGGCGACTCGGCGACCGGCTCGTTCCCGCCGGTGAGCGCGCTCATCTCAGCATCAGTGAGACCAGTCGAGGAGCGCCGACGCTTGCTGTGGTACGCCAGGCCGGTACCGGCCGGGATCAGGCGACCGACGATCACGTTCTCCTTCAGGCCGCGCAGGCTGTCGCGGGTACCGCGAACGGCAGCCTCGGTCAGCACGCGCGTGGTCTCCTGGAAGGAGGCCGCGGAGATGAACGACTCGGTCGCCAGCGACGCCTTGGTGATGCCCAGCAGGACCGGATCGATCCTGGCCGGCAGCTCCTTGCGGGCCAGCAGGCGGGCGTTCTCCTCGATGACGCGCTGGCGCTCGACCTGCTCGCCATTGAGGAACTTCGAATCGCCCTGGTCGGCGATCTCGACCTTGCGCAGCATCTGGCGGGTGATGACCTCGATGTGCTTGTCGTTGATCTTCACGCCCTGCAGGCGGTAGACGTCCTGGATTTCCTTGACCAGGTACGCGGCCAGCGGCTCGATGCCCAGCAGGCGCAGGATGTCCTGCGGGCTCGGCTCGCCGTCCACCACGGTCTCGCCCTTGGTCACGTGCTCGCCTTCGAACACGATGATCTGGCGGTACTTCGGGATCAGCTCCTCGTGCTCGCCACCCTCGTTGTCACGGATGATCAGGCGCTGCTTGCCCTTGGTGTCCTTGCCGAAGCTGACCACGCCCGAACGCTCGGCCAGGATCGCCGGATCCTTCGGCTTGCGCGCCTCGAACAGGTCGGCCACGCGCGGCAGACCACCGGTGATGTCGCGGGTCTTGGACGCTTCCTGCGGGATCTTGGCGACCACGTCGCCCACGCCGACCGCGGCGCCATCCTGCAGGTTCACCAGCGAACGCGGCGGCAGCAGGTACTGGGCCGGCAGGTCGGTGTTCGGGAGGGTCAGGTCCTTGCCGTCCTTGTCGACGATGCGGACCAGCGGACGCAGGTCCTTGCCCATCGAGCCGCGACGCTTGGGATCGGTGATCTCGCGCGACGCCAGGCCGGTGAGTTCGTCGGTCTTCTCGATGACGGTGACGCCGTCGACGAAGTCGATGAAGCGCATGAAACCGGCCACTTCCGACACGATCGGGTGGTTATGCGGGTCCCAGTTCGCGACCGACTGACCCGCCTTCACCGCAGCCAGATCCTTGACGGTGATGGTCGAACCGTAAGGCAGCTTGTAGCGCTCACGCTCGCGGCCGTGCGGGTCGAGGACCGAGATTTCGCCCGAGCGCGACACGGCAACCAGGTTGCCGTTGCTGTGTTCGACCGACTTGAGGTTGTTGAACTTCACCGAACCGGTCGTCTTGACCGTGATGCTGTCCACCGCCGCCGCACGCGAGGCCGCACCACCGATGTGGAACGTACGCATGGTCAGCTGGGTGCCCGGCTCGCCGATCGACTGGGCGGCGATGACGCCGACCGCTTCGCCGATGTTGACGATGTGGCCACGGGCCAGGTCGCGGCCGTAGCACTGCGCGCACACGCCGAACGCCGATTCGCAGGTGATGGTGGAACGCACCTTGATCGACTGGACGCCGGCATCTTCGAGCTTCTGCACCCACGCTTCGTCGAGCAGGGCATTGCGGGTGACGATCGGATCCTCGTCGTTGCCCGGCAGGAACACGTCCTCGACCACGACACGACCCAGCACGCGGTCGCGCAGCGGCTCGACCACGTCGCCGCCTTCCACGATCGGGGTCATGGTCAGGCCGTGCGAGGTGCCGCAGTCGACCTCGGTGATGACCACGTCCTGGGCCACGTCGACCAGGCGACGGGTCAGGTAACCGGAGTTCGCGGTCTTCAGCGCGGTATCGGCCAGGCCCTTACGGGCACCGTGGGTGGAGTTGAAGTACTCCTGCACGTTCAGGCCTTCGCGGAAGTTTGCCTTGATGGGCGTCTCGATGATCGAGCCGTCCGGACGCGCCATCAGGCCGCGCATACCGGCCAGCTGGCGGATCTGCGCCTGCGAACCACGCGCGCCGGAGTCGGCCATGATGTACAGGGAGTTCATCGACTTCTGGGCGATTTCCTCGCCCTTCGCGTTGACCACCCTGTCGGTGCCGATCGTGTCCATCATCGCCTTGGCGATGCGCTCGTTGGTGCGCGACCAGATGTCGACCACCTTGTTGTAGCGTTCGCCGGCGGTGACCAGGCCGCTCTGGTACTGCTCCTGGATCTCCAGCACCTCGGCCTCGGCCTCGGTCAGGATGCCCTTCTTCTCGTCCGGGATCAGCATGTCGTCGATGCCGATCGACACGCCGGCACGGGTCGCGAAGGCGAAGCCGGTGTACATCAGCTGGTCGGCGAACACCACGGTGTCCTTCAGGCCCAGCTGGCGGTAGCACGAGTTGATCAGGCGGCTGATGTTCTTCTTGGTCAGCTCGGTGTTGGCCAGCGCGAACGGCAGGCCCTCCGGCAGGATCTCGGCCAGCAGCGCGCGACCGACCGTGGTGTCCACGATCGAGGTCGACTTCTGCTTGTTGCCGGCCTCGTCGGTCACTACCTCGACGATGCGGACCTTGACCTTGGCATGCAGCTCCACCACGCGGTTGTCGTAGGCGCGCTTGACCTCGGCCACGTTCGCGAACGCCATGCCCTCGCCCTTCTTGTTCTCGAGGGCGCGGGTCATGTAGTACAGGCCGAGCACGACGTCCTGCGACGGCACGATGATCGGCTCGCCGTTGGCGGGCGACAGGATGTTGTTGGTCGACATCATCAGCGCGCGCGCTTCCAGCTGGGCCTCGAGGCTCAGCGGGACGTGCACGGCCATCTGGTCACCGTCGAAGTCGGCGTTGAACGCGGTGCAGACCAGCGGGTGCAGCTGGATGGCCTTGCCCTCGATCAGCACCGGCTCGAACGCCTGGATGCCCAGGCGGTGCAGGGTCGGCGCACGGTTCAGCAGGACCGGATGCTCGCGGATCACCTCTTCCAGGATGTCCCAGACCTCGGCTTCTTCACGCTCGACCAGCTTCTTGGCGGCCTTGATCGTGGTGGCCAGGCCGCGACGCTGCAACTTTGCGAACACGAACGGCTTGAACAGTTCCAGCGCCATCTTCTTCGGCAGGCCGCACTGGTGCAGGCGCAGGTACGGACCGACCACGATGACCGAACGGCCCGAGTAGTCCACGCGCTTGCCCAGCAGGTTCTGGCGGAAGCGACCCTGCTTGCCCTTGATCATGTCGGCCAGCGACTTGAGCGGGCGCTTGTTGGTGCCGGTGATGGCGCGGCCGCGGCGGCCGTTGTCCATCAGCGCATCGACCGACTCCTGCAGCATGCGCTTCTCGTTGCGCACGATGATGTCGGGCGCATTGAGTTCAAGCAGGCGGCGCAGGCGGTTGTTGCGGTTGATGACGCGGCGGTACAGGTCGTTGAGGTCGGAGGTCGCGAAGCGGCCACCGTCCAGCGGGACCAGCGGACGCAGGTCCGGCGGCAGCACCGGCAGCACGGTCATGACCATCCACTCCGGGCGGTTGCCGGAGTCGATGAACGCCTCGACCAGCTTGATCCGCTTGGTCAGGCGCTTGAGCTTGGTCTCCGAACCGGTCGCCGCGATTTCCTCGCGCAGGCGGGCCATCTCGGCCTGCAGGTCGATCGTGCGCAGCAGCTCGTAGATCGCCTCGGCGCCCATCGCGGCGTCGAAGTCGTCACCGTGCTCCTGGCGCGCGGTCAGGAACTGCTCTTCGGTCAGCAGCTGGCGGCGGTCGAGCGGGGTCAGGCCCGGCTCGGTGACCACGTAGGCTTCGAAGTACAGGATGCGCTCGATGTCACGCAGGGTCATGTCCAGCATCAGGCCGATGCGCGACGGCAGCGACTTGAGGAACCAGATGTGCGCGACCGGCGAGGCCAGGTCGATGTGGCCCATGCGCTCGCGGCGCACCTTGGCCAGGGTCACTTCCGTGCCGCACTTCTCGCAGACCACGCCGCGGTGCTTCATGCGCTTGTACTTGCCGCACAGGCACTCGTAGTCCTTGATCGGGCCGAAGATGGCGGCGCAGAACAGGCCGTCGCGCTCGGGCTTGAAGGTACGGTAGTTGATCGTCTCGGGCTTCTTCACCTCGCCGAACGACCACGAACGGATCAGGTCGGGCGAGGCCAGCGCGATCTTGATCGCGTCGAAGTCCAGCGTCTGGCGCTGCTGGTTGAAGAGATTGAGCAGGTCTTTCATTTCTTGTCTCCGTCAGGAGTGAAGGCAGTCGATGGGCGGTTCGGTAGGGAGCGCGGCATGCGCGTGCATGCCGCGCGGCGCGCCTTACTCGTCCTCCAACTCCATGTTGATGGCCAGCGAGCGGATTTCCTTCACCAGGACGTTGAAGGATTCCGGCATGCCGGCGACCATCTCGTGGTTGCCGTCGACGATGTTCTTGTACATCTGGTTGCGGCCCTGCACGTCGTCGGACTTCACCGTCAGCATCTCCTGCAGGGTGTAGGCCGCGCCGTAGGCTTCCAGCGCCCAGACTTCCATTTCACCGAAGCGCTGGCCACCGAACTGCGCCTTGCCGCCCAGCGGCTGCTGGGTAACGAGCGAGTACGGACCGGTCGAACGCGCGTGCATCTTGTCGTCGACCAGGTGGTTCAGCTTCAGGTAGTGCATGTAGCCGACGGTCACCGGACGCTCGAACGCTTCGCCGGTGCGGCCGTCGTGCAGCACGGTCTGGCCGCTGCTCGGCAGCTCAGCCAGCTCGAGCATGCGCTTGATCTCCGCCTCGCTCGCGCCGTCGAACACCGGGGTTGCCATCGGCACGCCGACGGTCAGGTTCTTGGCCATGCCCAGCAGCTCTTCATCGCTGAACTGCGACAGGTCCACGCGCTCGCCGACCGCGGTACGGTCGTGGTTGTAGATGTCCTCGAGGAACTTGCGCAGGTCCTTGACCGCGGTCTGGGCCTCGAGCATCCGCTGGATCTTGCGACCCAGGCCCTTGGCTGCCCAGCCCAGGTGCACTTCCAGGATCTGGCCGATGTTCATACGCGACGGCACGCCCAGCGGGTTGAGCACGATGTCCACCGACTCGCCGCTGGCCATGTACGGCATGTCCTCGACCGGAACCACGTTCGAGACGACGCCCTTGTTGCCGTGGCGGCCGGCCATCTTGTCGCCCGGCTGGATGCGGCGCTTCACGGCCAGGAACACCTTGACCATCTTCAGCACGCCCGGTGCGAGGTCGTCGCCCTGGGTGATCTTGCCGCGCTTGTCGTCGAAGCGGCGCTCGAACTCCTTCTCGTGCGCGGCGATCTGCTTCTGCGCGCGCTCGATGGCTTCCGAAGCGTCCTCGTCCTTCATCCGCAGCAGGAACCAGTCGGCCTTCTTCAGGCCGTCCAGGTAAGCGTCGTTGAGGGTGTCGCCCTTCTTCAGGCCCGGGCCGCCGTTGGCGACCTTGCCCACGATCTGCGAGCGCAGGCGCGCGTAGATCGCAGCTTCCAGGATGCGGAACTGGTCGTCGAAGTCCTTCTTGACGCGCTTGATCTCGCTCTCTTCGATCTGCTTGGCGCGCTTGTCCTTCTCGATGCCGTCGCGGGTGAAGACCTGCACGTCGATGACGGTGCCGTCCATGCCCGGCGGCACGCGCAGCGAGCTGTCCTTAACGTCGGACGCCTTCTCGCCGAAGATCGCACGCAGCAGCTTCTCTTCCGGGGTCAGCTGGCTTTCGCCCTTCGGCGTGACCTTGCCGACCAGGATGTCGCCGGCGCGCACTTCGGCGCCGATGTACACCACGCCGGATTCGTCCAGGCGGTTGAGCGCCTGCTCGGACACGTTCGGGATGTCGGCGGTGATCTCCTCCGGACCCAGCTTGGTGTCGCGGGCCGCGCAGGTCAGCTCTTCGATGTGGATCGTGGTGTAGCGGTCTTCCTGGACCACGCGCTCCGACAGCAGGATCGAGTCCTCGAAGTTGTAGCCGTTCCACGGCATGAACGCGATCAGCATGTTCTGGCCCAGGGCCAGCTCGCCGATGTCGGTCGACGGACCGTCGGCCAGCACGTCGCCTCGCGCGATCACGTCGCCCACGTGCACCAGCGGGGTCTGGTTGATGCAGGTGTTCTGGTTCGAACGGGTGTACTTGGTCAGGGTGTAGATGTCCACGCCGGCATCGTGCTCGCCGGAGATTTCCACCTCGTTGACCTTGACCACGATGCGGCCCGCATCGACCTGCTCGATGACACCGCCACGACGCGCGTTCACGGTCACGCCCGAGTCGCGCGCCACGGCGCGCTCGATGCCGGTACCGACCAGCGGAGTCTGCGAACGCAGCGTCGGCACGGCCTGGCGCTGCATGTTGGCGCCCATCAGCGCGCGGTTGGCGTCATCGTGCTCCAGGAACGGCACCAGCGCCGCGGCGACCGACACGGTCTGCATCGGCGAGACGTCCATGTAATGGATCTCGGCCGGCGGCTTGAGCAGCGATTCGCCCTGGTAACGGCACGGCACGAACAGCTCGGTCAGCTTGCCGGAGGCGTCATGCGCGGCATTGACCTGGGCGATGACGTACTCGTTCTCCTCGATCGCCGACAGGTAGTCAACCTCGTCGGTGAAACGGCCGTCCACGACCTTGCGGTACGGCGTCTCGAGGAAGCCGTACTGGTTGGTGCGGGCGAACACCGCCAGCGAGTTGATCAGGCCGATGTTCGGGCCTTCCGGGGTTTCGATGGTGCAGACGCGGCCGTAATGGGTCGGGTGCACGTCGCGCACTTCGAAGCCGGCACGCTCGCGGGTCAGGCCGCCCGGGCCCAGCGCCGAGACGCGGCGCTTGTGGGTGACTTCCGACAGCGGGTTGTTCTGGTCCATGAACTGCGACAGCTGCGAGGAGCCGAAGAACTCCTTGATCGCGGCAGCGACGGGCTTGGCGTTGATCAGCTCCTGCGGGGTCAGGCCTTCCGACTCCGCCATGGACAGCCTCTCCTTGACCGCGCGCTCGACGCGGACCAGGCCGACGCGGAACACGTTCTCGGCCATTTCGCCGACCGAACGCACGCGGCGGTTGCCCAGGTGGTCGATGTCGTCCACGGTGCCGCGACCGTTGCGGATCTCGGTCAGCACGCGCAGCACGTCGAGGATGTCTGAGGTTTCGCCTTGTGCGCCCACCAGGCGCTTGGACTCTTCGTCGTTGCGCGCCGAGAAGTACTGGTGGTCGAACAGCACCGCCTCGCCCGTGGTCTCCTTGCGGCCCACGCGGCGGTTGAACTTCATCCGGCCCACGCCCGACAGGTCGTAGCGCTCGAAGGTGAAGAACAGGTTGTGGAACAGGTTCTGCGCGGCTTCCTTGGTCGGCGGCTCGCCCGGACGCATCATCCGGTAGATCTCGACCAGCGCCTCGAGCTGGGTACGGCTCGGGTCGATGCGCAGGGTGTTGGACAAGTACGCGCCGCGATCCAGGTCGTTGACCCACAGCGTGCCGACGCTGGCCACGCCGGCCTTGCGGAAGGCGGCCAGCTGCTCGTCACTGATCTCGTCGTTCGCGGTGGCCAGCAGCTCGCCGGTGTTCGCGTCCACAACGTCATGGGCCAGGATGCGACTGAGCAGGTACTCGTCCGGCACCGCAAGCGCGGTGATGCCGGACTGCTCCAGCTGGCGAACGTGGCGCGCGGTGATGCGCTTGCCAGCCTCGACGATCACCTTCTCGCCATCGGCCAGGTCGAAGTTCAGCGTTTCGCCGCGCAGGCGCTCGGGCACCAGCTCCAGCTGCACGCCTTCCTTGGGGTCGATATGGAAGGTGTTGATCTCGAAGAACGCGCGCAGCATTTCTTCATTGTTGTAACCCAGCGCGCGCAGCAGGATCGTCACCGGCAGCTTGCGGCGACGGTCGATGCGGGTGTACAGCGCGTCCTTCGGGTCGAACTCGAAGTCCAGCCACGAGCCGCGATACGGGATGATGCGGGCGCTGTACAGCAGCTTGCCCGAGCTGTGGGTCTTGCCGCGGTCGTGGTCGAAGAACACGCCCGGCGAACGGTGCAGCTGCGAGACGATGACGCGCTCAGTGCCGTTCACGATGAACGTGCCGTGCTCGGTCATCAGCGGGATCTCGCCGAGGTAGACCTCCTGCTCCTTGACGTACTTGATCGCCTTGGTCGAGGACTCGCGGTCGTAGATCACCAGGCGCACGGTCACGCGCAGCGGGGCGCCGTAGGACAGGCCACGATTGCGGCACTCGCGCTCGTCGAACACGGGCTCGCCGAGCTTGTAGCCCACGTACTCCAGCGCGGCGTTGCCGCTGTAGCTGGTGATCGGGAACACCGACTTCAGGGCGGCATGCAGGCCCTGGTCGCGGCGCTTAGCCGAATCGGTGTCGGCCTGCAGGAAGTCCCGGTAGGAATCGACCTGGATGGCGAGCAGGAACGGCACCTCGAGGATCGAGCGCTGCTTGCCGAAATCCTTGCGGATGCGCTTCTTCTCGGTGAACGAGTACGTCGTCATTGGATGTACCACCTTTGGCAGTGCGGGCCGCGCGTGGCGCGGACCGGGGGAACGTGAAGCTGTCAGTCGGTAGTCGCTGGTATTGCCGGCACCAGCACGCCATCTATCGCTACTTCCGACTACCAGCTCCGCATGTGCGTGAGACTGGGTTTTCGCCCTGCTGCGGCCGCCTGGAGCGCAGGGCTCCGGAACGACCAAAGGCCGGGGGCTTTCGCCCCCAGCCTTCGTGCATCACCGAGCTATCCGGCGATGCAAGGTATCGCTTACTTGAGCTCGACGGTCGCGCCGGCGGCTTCCAGGTCCTTCTTGAACTTGGCGGCGTCGTCCTTCGACACGCCTTCCTTGACGTCCTTCGGAGCGCCTTCGACCAGGTCCTTGGCTTCCTTCAGGCCCAGGCCGGTGATGGCGCGGACGGCCTTGATGACCTCGACCTTCTTCTCGCCGGCGGCCTTCAGCACGACGGTGAACTCGGTCTGCTCTTCGACGACGGCAGCGGCAACCGGGCCGGCGGCCACGGCAACCGGGGCGGCGGCGGAGACGCCGAACTTCTCTTCGATGGCCTTGACCAGCTCCATCACTTCCATCAGGGTCTTGCCGGCGATGGCTTCGACGATCTGCTCGTTGGAAAGGGACATTGTGATTACCTTCTGAATGTTTTCTGGAAAGGGATTTCGGAAATCGTCGACGCGACTCAGGCCGTTTCGGCCGGGGCCTCGGACGCAGCCTCTTCAGCCGGCGCGGCTTCACCACCACCCTGCTGCTCGGCGACGGCCTTGACCGCGCGGGCGAACATGGTGGCCGGCTCCGCCAGGGCGCGGGCAACCATGGCCAGGGCCTGGTCGAGCGTCGGCAGCGAAGCCAGAACCTCGACGTGGCTGGCCGGGTACAGCTGGCCGCCAACGGCGACCACCTTCGGCTGCAGCTTGTCGTTGGTCTTGGCGAACTCCTTGATCAGGCGACCGGCGGCGCCGGGCTCCTCGGTCGAGAACGCATAAAGCAGCGGACCCACGAGCGCATCCTTAGCGCACTCGAACTCCGTGCCTTCGACGGCGCGCGCGGCGAGCGTGTTCTTGACAACCTTCAAGAACACGCCGTTTTCGCGAGCCTTCTTGCGCATCGCGGTCATCTGGGAGACCGAGGTGCCTGCGTATTCGGCGGCGATCAGGGAGTGCGCGGTGGCGGCGACGTCGGCCAGTTCGGCGACGACTTCCTTCTTCTGGGACAGATTGAGAGCCATAACACTCCTCCGTAGTAACTCCGCTCGCGGCTCCTGCCACTTGCGGTCCTGGGCGGCGCCCTTCCGTGCGCGCCGGGGATGCCTCGGGCATCCCGGTGCTGGCCTTTCTGATCCGCACGCCCGAATGGTCGGTCGTGCCGGGAAAACTTCCAGAAGGGCGGCACCATCTACGCAGGCTAGGCCCTGTCGGACCTTCGATTAAGCGACCCCGCTGCATCGACGGCGAATCCATGCCGTTCTCGAGCTTCCCTGCCCGTCGCCGATGTGCGCCGACCGCACCTGCGGTCTTTGACGGCTGTCGCCACGCCGGAGCGCGACGACTGCCCTCAAAATTCCCGCTTCGCCTGCATGCGGCGAAGCGGGTTTAAACGATTACTTAAGGGTCAGCGACGCCTGGTCGACGGTCACGCCCGGGCCCATGGTCGAGCTCAGCGAGACCTTCTGCAGGTAGTTGCCCTTGGAGGTCGCCGGCTTGGCCTTGATCAGGTCCAGCAGCAGCGCCTGCAGGTTCGACTTCAGCGCTTCATCGCTGAACTCGGCCTTGCCGATCGTGGCGTGGATGATGCCGGCCTTGTCGGTGCGGTAGCGGACCTGGCCCGACTTGGCGTTCTTCACTGCCTCGGCCGGGTTCGGCGAAACGGTACCGACCTTCGGGTTCGGCATCAGGCCGCGCGGGCCCAGCACCTGGCCGAGCTTGCCGACCACGCGCATGGCGTCCGGGGTAGCGATGACCACGTCGTAGTTCAGGTCGCCAGCCAGCATCTTCTCGGCCAGGTCGTCCATGCCCACGGCCTCGGCGCCGGCGGCCAGCGCCTCGTCGGCCTTGGCGCCGGCGGGGGCGAACACGGCCACGCGCACGCTCTTGCCGGTACCGGCCGGCAGCACGGTCGAGCCGCGCACCTGCTGGTCGGACTTCTTGGCGTCAACGCCAAGGCGGACCGAAACGTCCACGGCCTCGACGAACTTGGCCTTGGTGAAACCCTTGATGATCTTCAGCGCCTCATCGATGGAGTAGGCCTTGCCGGGCTCCACTGCCGCCTTGATCGCCTTCTGTCGCTTGTTCAGTGCCATGTTCTCAGCCCTCCACCACAAGACCCATCGAACGGGCGGAGCCCGCGATGGTGCGCACAGCTGCGTCCAGGTCGGCCGCGGTCAGGTCGGCTTCCTTCGCCTTGGCGATGTCCTCGAGCTGCTTGCGGGTGACCTTGCCCACCTTGTCGGTGTTCGGGCGCTTGGAGCCGGAAGTGACACCGGCAGCCTTCTTGAGCAGCACGGTGGCCGGGGTGCTCTTGGTGATGAAGGTGAAGGTGCGGTCCGAATAGGCCGTGATGATGACCGGAGTCGGCAGACCCGGCTCGAGCTTGGAGGTCGCTGCGTTGAACGCCTTGCAGAACTCCATGATGTTCAGGCCGCGCTGACCCAGCGCAGGACCGACCGGCGGCGAGGGGTTGGCCTGGCCGGCCTTCACCTGCAGCTTGATGTAACCGACTACTTTCTTTGCCATTTCAATGCTCTCCGGGTGCTAGCGCCTGCATGGCAGGCTCCCCATCGTTCCGGGAAAATCACGCGTCCCGGCATCGCGTTTGTTCTTGAAAGCCCGTTCGCGACAAAGGCCGCCAGGTCGGCGGCCATTGCGGATGTCCGGCTAACCCGGACAGGGAGCCGCGCAGTATAGCAGGACAACGGGGCCCCGTGGGACCCGACCGGGCCCGGTCGTCAGGCCTTCTCGACCTGGCCGAATTCCAGCTCCACCGGGGTGGACCGGCCGAAGATCAGGACCGCGACGCGGACCCTGCTCTTCTCGTAATTGACTTCCTCGACCACGCCATTGAAGTCGTTGAACGGCCCGTCGGTGACCCGGACCATCTGGCCCGGCTCGAACAGCACCTTCGGACGCGGCTTCTCCACGCCTTCCTGAACGCGCTGCAGGATCGCATCGGCCTCGTCGTCGCGGATCGGCAGCGGACGATCGGCGGTGCCGCCGATGAAGCCCATGACCTTGGAGGTCTCCTTGATCAGGTGCCAGCTCTCGCTGTCGATGCGCGGAATGCCACCCTCGTCGTGGGTCTCGATCTGGACCAGCACGTATCCCGGGAAGAACTTGCGCTCGGAGCGGCGCTTCTGCCCGGCGCGCATCTCGATCACTTCCTCGGTCGGCACCAGGACGTCGCCAAAGCGATCCTCCATGCCGTTGCGCACGATGCGGTCGCGCAGCGCCTGGGCGACGCTCTTCTCGAAGCCGGAATAGGCGTGTACCACGTACCAACGCTTCACTGCGACATTCTCCTCAACGGCCCAGGAACCACTGGATCGCTTTCTGTACGACGAAATCGAACCCGGCCAGGAGCAGGCTCACGATCACCACCACCGCGACCACGACCCAGGCCATGCGGGTAGTCTCCTGGCGCGTCGGCCAGACCACCTTGCGCAGCTCGAATCGCGCCTCGGACAGGAATTCACGCGCCTCCCGGCCCTTGGTGCTGGCCAGAAAAACAACCGTGCCGGCTACCAGGCCGACCACAACGGCCAATCCGCGCAGCTGCGGCGCCCACGAACCCAGCTGGGCCGCGCGCTCGGGCGCGGAGAACCAGAACCAGACGAACAGGCCGCCGATGACAAGCAGTGCGGCGATGGCGTACTTGACGATGTCCCCGCCGGAAGCGGTCTGTGCCGGGTTGATCTTGCTGTTCAAGTCGCTGTCGCTCTTCTTAACCGTTGCGGCCCTGTCGGACCAGCCTTGCGAGGGGTGCCGGGAAAGTGGCACGCCAGGAGGGACTCGAACCCCCAACCTGCGGTTTTGGAGACCGCTGCTCTGCCAATTGAGCTACTGGCGTACGTTTTAAACCCGGGCTTCCCTGAGACGGCGAAGGCGGACCGAAGTTCCGGCCCGCCCTTCGCGCTTTCCGGCGAACCCGTCGCCGGGATCCGCAGGGGCTTACTTGACGATCTTGGCCACGACGCCGGCGCCGACCGTACGGCCGCCTTCGCGGATCGCGAAGCGCAGGCCTTCGTCCATCGCCACCGGGTTGATCAGCGTGACCACCATCTTCACGTTGTCGCCCGGCATCACCATCTCAACACCCTCCGGCAGCTGAACCGCGCCGGTGATGTCGGTCGTGCGGAAGTAGAACTGCGGACGGTAACCCTTGAAGAACGGGGTGTGGCGGCCGCCCTCGTCCTTCGACAGCACGTACACCTCGGCCTCGAACTCGGTGTGCGGCTTGATCGAACCCGGCTTGCACAGCACCTGGCCGCGCTCCACGTCGTCACGCTTGGTGCCGCGCAGCAGCAGGCCCGCGTTGTCGCCCGCCTGGCCCTGGTCCAGCAGCTTGCGGAACATTTCCACGCCGGTCACGGTGGTCTTCTGGGTCGGGCGGATACCGACGATCTCGATTTCCTCGCCCACCTTGATGATGCCGCGCTCGATACGACCGGTCACCACGGTGCCGCGGCCCGAGATCGAGAACACGTCTTCCACCGGCATCAGGAACGGCTTGTCGACGTCGCGCTCCGGGGTCGGGATCCAGGTGTCCAGCGCATCGACCAGCTTCAGGATCGCCGGCACGCCGATCTCGCTCTGGTCGCCTTCCAGCGCCAGGCGGGCCGAGCCCGAGATGATCGGGGTGTCGTCGCCCGGGAACTCGTACTTGCTCAGCAGCTCGCGGACTTCCATCTCCACCAGCTCCAGAAGCTCGGCGTCGTCCACCATGTCCGCCTTGTTCAGGAAGACCACGATGTACGGCACGCCGACCTGGCGCGACAGCAGGATGTGCTCGCGGGTCTGCGGCATCGGGCCGTCAGCGGCCGAGCACACCAGGATCGCGCCGTCCATCTGCGCGGCACCGGTGATCATGTTCTTCACGTAGTCGGCGTGCCCCGGGCAATCCACGTGCGCGTAATGTCGGTTCGCCGATTCGTACTCCACGTGCGCCGTCGAAATCGTGATGCCGCGCGCCTTCTCTTCCGGCGCCGCGTCAATCGCGTCGTAGGCCTTGAACTCGCCGCCAAAACGCTCTGCGCCGATCTTCGTCAGCGCCGCGGTCAGCGTCGTCTTGCCGTGGTCAACGTGACCGATCGTGCCCACGTTCACGTGCGGCTTGGTGCGCTCGAATTTACCCTTGGCCAT
>NZ_PDWN01000010.1 GCF_010093205.1 Pseudoxanthomonas daejeonensis | reverse complement strand
GAGCGAGGGGGTCTGGTGGGAGGGACCGGACCTTCGGCTCCGCGGCGCGTTTCGACGCCGCGATCGCGGCGCCAGGCGTGCGTGCGCTTACTTGAACTCGGTCGCCCAGTAGGCCTCGATCTTCTGCACCAGTTCCGGCGGCAGCGGTACGTAGTGGAGCGCCTGCGCCTGCGGCTGGCCCTGCTCGAAGGCCCACTTGAAGAAGTCCAGGGTCGCCTGGCTGCGCGCGGCATCCTTGGGCTGCTTGTGCATCAGCATGAAATTGGTCGCGGTGATCGGCCACGCCAGCTCGCCGGGCGCGTCGGTGATGACCAGGTTGAAGTCCTTCGCGCTGGCCCAGTCGGCGCTGGCCGCGGCGGCTGCGAACGAATCGGCGTTCGGCTGCACCCACTGGCCGGCCGCGTTCTGCAGCGACGCGTACGGCATGCCGTTCTGCAGCGCATAGGCCAGTTCGACGTAGCCGATGCCGCCCTTGATCTGCTTCACGTAGGCGGCGACGCCCTCGTTGCCCTTGCCGCCCACGCCGGCGGGCCACTGCAGCGAAGTACCTTCGCCAACCTTGCCCTTCCACTCGCCGCTGACCTTGGACAGGTAGTTGCTGAAGTTGAACGTGGTGCCCGAGCCATCGGAGCGGTGCACCAGGGTGATCTTCTCCGCGGGCAGGGCGACGCCCGGATTGGCCGCGGCGATGGCCGGGTCGTTCCAGGTGGCGACCTTGCCCAGGAAGATGTCGGCCAGCAGCGGACCGGTCAGCCGCAGCTGGCCCGGCTGCACGCCTTCGAGGTTGAACACCGGGACCACGCCGCCGATCGCGGACGGGAACTGGCCCAGGCCGGCCGCGGCCAGCTCATCGCTGGGCAGTGGCTTGTCGGTGGAGCCGAAATCGACCGTGCCGGCCTTGATCTGGGCGATGCCGCCGCCCGAGCCGATCGACTGGTAGTTGACCTTGTTGCCGGTCGCGGCGTTGTAGTCGGCCGACCACTTCGACACCAGCGGATAGATGAAGGACGCGCCCGCGCCGGAGATCTGCGCGGCGACCCTCTCGCCGGCCGCAGCCGGGGCGGCCTGCGGATCGGTGCTGCCGGCAGCGGCCGTGCCTGCATCGCCGGCGGGCTTGCAGGCGGCCAGGGCCAGGACGGTGGCGAAGGACAGGGTGAGGAGGCGGACCGGGGCGTGCTTCATGGGCTCACTGCGGGGTCTTGGCCGGGCGGGCCGGCGGATGGGCGTATGAAATGATGTTTTTGTGACAGCCGTATGACGCGCCGTCCGGGGATTGCCGACACGTCCGCAGCGCGGGGCTTGCGCGCTGTCTTTGCCCCGCCGGAACCGCTGCCCGGACCGCGTGGCGGACGGGAAAGTGCGTGACGGGGAGGGCCGGGGCGGGGCAGCGGCCCTCTGCGGCACTGCGCCGAAAAAGAAAGAGCGCGGACCTGGGGTCCGCGCTCCGGGGTGAACGGCGAGGGGAGAGAGGGGCTCGCCGTTCAGAACTTCAGGTTCTGCGCCCAGTAGGCCTCGATCTGCTTCACCAGCGCGTCGGGCAGCGGCACGTAGTCCAGCTGGCGTGCCTGCGCATCGCCGTTGGCATAGACCCACTTGAAGTAGTCGCGGGCGTTCTTCGCACCGGCCACGTTCTTGGGCTGCTTGTACATCAGGATGAAGTTGGTCGCGGTGATCGGCCAGGAGTTGTCGCCCGGGGCGTTGGTCATGACCAGGTAGAAATCCTTGGCCTTGGCCCAGTCGGCGCTCGCGGCGGCGGCGGCGAAGGTCTCGTCGTTGGGCTGCACGAACTTGCCGGCGGCGTTCTTCAGCGAAGCGTGGGCCAGCTTGTTCTGCAGCGCGTAGGAAAGTTCGACGTAGCCGATGCCGCCCTTGATCTGCTTGACGTACGCGGCCACGCCCTCGTTGCCCTTGCCGCCGATGCCGGCCGGCCACTGGACCGAAGTGCCTTCGCCGACCTTCTCCTTCCACTCCGGGCTGACCTTGGACAGGTAGTTGGCGAAGTTGAAGGTGGTGCCGGAACCATCCGAACGGTGGACCACGGTGATCTTGGCGTCCGGCAGCGACAGCCCCGGGTTCAGTGCCGTGATCGCCGGGTCGTTCCACTTGGTGATCTTGCCGAGGAACACGTTGGCCAGGGTCGCGCCATCGAGCTTCAGCGCGCCCGGGGCGATGCCCTGCACGTTGAGGATCGGCACCACGCCGCCGATCACCGAGGGGAACTGGGCCAGGCCGTACTTGGCCAGCTCTTCCGGCTTGAGCGGGGCGTCGGAGGAGCCGAAGTCGACGGTGGCCGCCTTGATCTGGGCGATACCGCCCCCCGAACCGATCGACTGGTAGTTGACCTGCTTGCCGGTCGTGCCCTTGTAGTCGGACGACCACTTGGACATGACCGGATAGATGAAGGACGCGCCTGCGCCGGTCACGTCGTTGGCGTGGGCGAGGGAAATCGAGGAAGCGGCCGCGATGAGCGCGGCGGCGACGCGGGTCTTGAACGTGGCGTTCACGGGAAAACTCCGTATGCAGCGGATGGGTGGTGGGCGGACGCAATCCCATCGCGTCCAGCGGCGGCCATTGCATAACCGGGCGATGACAGCACCGCGTAGCGCCGATGACCGGAATGTGACAGCGGATGTCGGGGCCGGAGGCGAGCCGCCCCGGCGTGGCGGCACGGCGCGGTCATCGTTCTGTCATGTGGTGGTCGCGCGCCTGTCAGACGGGAGTCGCAAGCTGCGCGGCGTTTAACGGGTGCTTCACGTTCCCAGCGGAACGGCGCGCCGTGCACGCAAACCACCACCACCGGAGAGTCCCATGCGTTATTCCTACCTCGCCGTCGCGCTCGCCGCGGCCCTCGGCACCATGACATTCGATGCCGCCGCCGCCGAAAGCGCCGAGCTGGCCGAACTGAAGGCGCAGCTGGCCGCGCTGCAGGAAAAGGTCGCCGAGCTCGAGACGCGCACCGATGCGCAGTCGGACATCAACGTCGGCACCCAGCAGAACATCGAGAACATCGCAGCGACCACGCCCAAGCTGGAGACCAAGGGCGGGATCAAGGTGACCTCGCCGGACAAGAAGTTCGAAGCATCGATCGGCGGCCGCATCCACTTCGATGCCTACGCCTTCGATCGCGACATCGCCGCCACCACCGGCACCAGCGAGTTCCGCCGCGCCCGCCTCACCTTGGCCGGCAAGGCACTGGGCTGGGACTACAAGCTGGAGCAGGATTTCGCCGCCGGCACCAACCTGGACGGCCTGCGCGATGCCTACATCGCAACCGCGCTGTGGGGCGGCAAGGCCACGATCGGCCAGTTCAAGCCGTATCGCTCGATGGAGGAGCTCACCAGCTCCAACGAGATCCTGATGATGGAGCGTCCGTTCGCCTCGGCGACCGGCCTGTTCAACGGCCGCCAGTTCCAGCAGGGCGTGGGTTACCAGAAGGCGGGCGAGAACTACACCGCCGGCTTCACCGTGTTCAACCTGCGCAGCGCCTCCGGCGTGCGCAACGAGGGCATGGGCGCCTCGGGCCGCGTGACCTGGGCGCCGATCAACAACGACAATGAAACGTTGCACTTCGGTGGCTGGGTCAGCCAGGAGAACAACAACCAGGGTTCGGCCGACCTGGTCGCCGTGGCCAACTACGCCGGTCGCCGCGGCCCGGCGCAGACCATCGCCACCACCACCGGCGCCAGCCGCAACCAGGTCACCTCCTACGGCCTGGAGGCCGCCGGCGCGTTCGGCCCGCTGTTCTTCCAGGGCGAATACGTGAACGCGACCTTCGGCCAGCCCCTCACCGGCGACCAGGACATCACCACCTGGTACCTGCAGGGCAGCTGGCTGATCAACGGCGGGCACAAGGTGTACAAGGCGCCGACCGGCGTGTTCGGTTCGTCCAAGATCGACAAGGGCCTGTGGGAGCTGACCGCGCGCTACGACACCATCGAGAACAAGGACATCGCAAACCGCGAAGCGACCAGCGTGATCCTGGGCGTCAACTACTACGTCAATCCCAACCTGCGCTTCATGTTCAACTACACGCAGGGCGACAACGAGGTCAACGGCGACCAGACCGGCCAGTACGCGCTGCGCACGCAGTTCGCCTGGTAAGCGGCCTCGCCATGAGGTGACCGGACGCCCCGCGATCGCGGGGCGTCCTTTTTTTTGCGGGCCGCACGCGTCCGCGCAGCGGATCACGATGCGCGATTGCGCCGATCGCCTGTCCCGCGCGCCGGCAACGTTTACCGCGCTGGATCGACGGGGGTCTTGTCCGGGAACCGGCACAGGCTGCGGATCACGCACTGCGGGCAATCGGGCTTGCGCGCCTTGCACACGTAGCGTCCGTGCAGGATCAGCCAGTGATGCGCGTCGTGGAGGAATTCGGCCGGAATCCGCTTGAGCAGGTGGTCCTCGACCGCGCGCACGTCCTTGCCCGGGGCCAGCCCGGTGCGGTTGGCGACGCGGAAGATGTGGGTATCGACGGCCATCGTCGGTTCGCCGAACGCGGTGTTGAGGACCACGTTGGCGGTCTTGCGGCCGACGCCGGGCAGCGCCTCCAGTGCCTCGCGCTCGCGCGGAACCTGGCCGCCGTGCTGGTCGACGAGTATCCGGCAGGTCGCGATGACGTTCCTGGCCTTGGCGTTGAACAGGCCGATGGTCGCGATGTGGCGCTTCAGTCCTTCCTCGCCCAGCGCGAGGATCGCCTGGGGCGTGTTGGCCACCGGATACAGCCGCCGGGTCGCCTTGTTCACGCCCACGTCGGTGGCCTGGGCGGACAGGATCACCGCGACCAGCAGTTCGAACGGAGTGCTGTACTCCAGTTCGGTGGTCGGATGCGGATCGAGTTCGCGCAGCCGCGTGAACATCTCCTGCACCTCGGCGCGGCTCATCAGCTTGACGCGTCGCGCGGCCGGCTTGCGCCCGGTGGCATTGCCCGTTGCGGCGGTGGAGGCCTTGCCCGATGCAGGCTTTCTCGCGCGGCCGCGAGGGGACGGCGTCTTCATCCGTCCCCACGCCCCGCGGCCCGTGCGCGTGCACGCGCCAGCGCGGCGGCGGCGGCGGCCGGCAAGGCCTGTTTGGCGGCAGCCGGTGCCGGTGCAACGGCTGCAGCCACCCCTGCCGCCGAGGGCGCGCGACGTTCGTCCCGTTCTGCAGCGCGGCGCGCCAGGCGGAGCTCGCGCGCCCGGTACCGTTCGCGGGCCGCCCAGGCGGTATGCAACTGCTGCTGCATCGTCCGGATGGGGGCGTCCATCGCGTCCTCCGACGCTGCGTATTCCATCAGCCCGGCCCGCAGCGCGGAGTCGACATCGCCGGCCTGCAGCGACGCCAGCAGCCGTGCCTGCAAACTCGAGTGGGGTGCCTGGGTGCCGGACGTGCGGGCCATGGTGTCTTTCCGTGGGCCGAAGTCAGCGGTTGTGGAACTGCGGCTTGCGCTTGTCGAGGAACGCGGTCGTGCCTTCGCGCATGTCCTCGCTGGCGAACAGCAGGGCGAACTGCGCGCTCTCGAACTGCAGCCCCTCCTCCAGCCCGCATTCGCCGCCGAGCACGATCGCGTCGAGCACGCCGCGCAATGCCAGTGGCGCGGCCGCCGCCAGCTGGGCAGCGAGCTTCATCGTCTCGGCTTCCAGGTCGGCCGCCGGCACGACCCGGTTGACCAGGCCCAGCTGCAGCGCACGCACCGCGTCCACCGGTGCGCCGGTCAGGCACAGTTCCAGCGCCGCGGCGCGGCCGGCCAGCCGCAGCAGGCGCTGGGTCCCGCCGAAGCCGGGGATCAGGCCCAGGTTCACCTCCGGCTGGCCCAGGCGCGCGCTGTCCGCGGCGATGCGCAGGTGGCAGGCCATGGCCAGTTCCAGCCCTCCGCCCAGTGCGTAGCCGTTCACCATTGCGACGACGGGTTTGGGCAAGCGCTCGATCCTGCGCATCAGGCGCTGGCCGAGCAGGGAGAACTCCCGGCCCTCGATTGCGGTCAGCGCATTCATCTCGGCGATGTCGGCGCCGGCGACGAAGGCCTTCGCGCCGCTGCCGGTGAGCACCACGGCCCGGACCTGCGGGTCGTTGGCGGCGCTGGCGAACGCGTCGTCCAGCGCCTGCAGGGTCTGCCGGTTGAGGGCATTGAGCTTGTCGGGCCGGTCGACGGTGAGGGTGCGGACGCCGTCCGTGTCGCGGCTGAGGACGGGATTGGCCGTCATGGGCAGGGCTCCTGGTCGGGAATGTGAAGGCCGGCGCGGGAACTTCCCGACCGGGGGCTGGTCCGAAGCCCTGACCCGCGCTGGCGGGCCGCCGATGCGGCGGCTATCCTAGCGCGTCCGTTACTGCCGGGATCTGCCCGGCGTCCCCTTTCCCGGAGAACGATCCAGATGAAGTTGCGTCCTATCGCTGTCGCCATCGCGGCCCTGGCCCTGGCCGGCAGCGCCTTCGCCCAGGACACCACGTCCGAGAAGGGCAAGCTGAGCTACTACTTCGGCTACGACTACGGCAACAACCTGGCCGAGCTGGTCGAGCGCGGCGAGCAGATCGACTCCGCTTCGGTGGTCAAGGGCGTGCAGGACGCGCTGGCCAAGAAGCAGCCGGTGATCAATGCCGAGCAGCTGAAGCCGGCGCTGGAAGCGTTCCAGAAGCGCGAGCAGGCCCGGGCGCAGCAGGCCAAGGCGCAGTACGACAAGGCCGCCGCCGAGAACAAGACCAAGTCCGACCAGTTCCTGGCCCAGAACAAGGCCAAGGCCGGCGTGCAGACCCTGGCCAGCGGCGTGCAGTACCGCATCATCGAAGTGGGCAAGGGCGCCAAGCCGACCCAGGCCAGCACCGTGCAGCTTGAAGTCGCCGGCCCGTTCCCGTTCGGCCAGCGTCCGGAGCAGCCGCGTCCGGCGCAGCAGATCCCGAGCATCAAGGTCAGCGACGTCGAGATGGCCGCCATGCGCGAAGTGCTGCTGCAGATGCCGGCCGGTTCCAAGTGGGAAGTGGCGTTGCCGTCGGACAAGGCCTACGGCGCCGATCCGCGGACGCCGTTCCCGCCGAACGTGGCGGTGGTGTTCGAGATCAAGCTGGTCGCGATCAAGTAATAAGTAGTCGCCACAGCGTCGTCCTTCTGCGCCGGCTCGATGCCGGCGCAGTCGTTTCTACCGGATGCGTTCTGCAGGAAGCGTTCCGCGGTACGCTTCCCCCCACATGTGCGGACCTGCGTGCTGTCCATCGTCTTCCCTGATTCCCGCGCCGCCTCGCCCGCGCCGGCCAGCCCCTGCGTGCGGGTGTGCCGGCTCGACGCCGACGGCCTGTGCACGGGCTGCCTGCGCACCGGCGACGAGATCGGGCAGTGGTCGCGGATGGACGACTCCGAGCGGCGGCGGATGATGGCGACCGTCCTGTCCGACCGCGAGCGCGCGCGTTTCCGTTTCCTCGAACAGCTGCAGGAAGGCGAGCGGCTGCGCGAGGTGCTGTATCCGTTGCGGCAACCGCCCGCGGGCGACGGCTGGAACCGTTCCGAACTCGACGACCTGTTGCCGGGTAGCGAGGCGCTGGCCGAAGCGGCGGTGCTGGTCGGGCTGGTCCCGCGCGGCGCGGCGGGCACGCAGGTGCTGCTGACCCGGCGCACCGATGCGCTGCGCCACCACGCGGGCCAGGTGAGCTTTCCCGGCGGCCGGGTGGAGCGCGAGGATGCCGGCGTGCTCGGTGCCGCGCTGCGCGAGAGCAATGAGGAGATCGCGCTGGAGGTTTCCCAGGTGGCGCCGCTGGGCTTCCTCGACCCGTTCCTGACGATCAGCGGCTTCCGGGTGACCCCGGTGGTCGCGGTGATCGATCCGGACTACGTCCCGCGCCCGCATCCGGGCGAAGTGGCCGAAGTCTTCGAGGTGCCGTTCGAGTTCCTGATGTCGGCCGCGCACCTGCACCAGGTCGAGATGGAATTCCGCGGCCGCCGCCGCAGCGTGCTCGAATACGACTGGCCCGGGCAGCGGATCTGGGGCGCGACCGCGGCCATCCTCTACAACCTGCGACGACGGCTGGAGCAAGGCACATGACGGATGCGAGCTGGAACACGCTGGTCTCGGTGGACGCGTTGGCCGCGGCGCTGGGTGATCCGGGGCTGCGCCTGTTCGACGCGCGTGCCGTCGCCGCGATCACGCCCGGCGGGCCGGATCCGGCGAAGCTCTATGCGCATTCGCACCTGCCGGGCGCGCAGTACGCCGACCTGGACCGCGACCTGTCCGACCATTCGATCACCGGGCAGGGCAGGCACCCGCTGCCGCAGGCGGAAGCGCTCGCGCGCCGCCTCGGCGAATGGGGCGTCGCCCCGCACCACCAGGTCGTCTTCTACGACGCAGGCGATGGCAGCATGGCGGCCGCGCGCGGTTGGTGGCTGCTGAAGCTGATGGGCCACGAGCGCGTGGCCGTCCTCGATGGTGGGCTGGCCGCCTGGCGCGCTGCGGGCCTGGCGGAGACGGCGACCGTCGAAATGCCGCAAGCCTTGCCGCCATATCCGGCTTCGGGTTTCGACCGCAGTCGCATCGCGGGGGTCGAAGAGGTGGCGTCGCGGCTGGGCGAGGCGCCGGGCTGGCTGATCGATGCACGCGGTGGCGAACGCTTCCGTGGCGAGGTGGAGCCGATCGATCCGGTGGCTGGGCATGTGCCCGGCGCGATCAACCGCCCGTTCGCGCAGAACCTGCACGAGGGGCGCTTCCGTTCGGCCGAAGCGCTGCGCGCGGAGCTGTTGCCGCTGCTGCACGGACGCGCCGCGAGCGACGCCGTGCTGATGTGCGGTTCCGGAGTGACCGCATGCCACCTGCTCCTGGCGATGGAGCATGCCGGACTGCCCGGGGTCAAGGTGTATGCCGGCTCGTGGAGCGGCTGGATCTCCGATCCGTCGCGCCCGGTGGCGACCGGCGGCGCCTAGGTTCCGCAGGCGGCGCCAAGCGTCGCGCGTCTCACTTGCCGAGCTTGGCCATCAGGGCGCGCAGGCCCGCTTGGGTATCCGCTTCGTACCAGCCGTCGACGAAGCGGTCCAGGTGCAGGTGTTCCGGGTCCAGCGCCTGCACCAGGTCGGCGCGGGCCAGTGCGCGGGTCTGCAGCATCGGTGCGCGCGGCAGCCGCAGCAGGTCCTGCAGCCAGAGGATCGCGCGCGGCACCACGTCGTCGACCCCGGCCAGTTCGTCCACCAGCCCGATCCTCAAGGCCTCTTCGGCCGCGACCATGCTGCCGGCCACCAGCAGCCGCTCGGCGCGATGCCGGCCGACCACGCGCCGCATCAGCTGTTGCGCGCCGTCAGGTACGGCCAGGCCCACCTGGGTCTCGTTCATGCCCAGCGCATAGGGTTTGGCGGGATCGGTCGAGCGCGCCATCACCCGGTAGTCGCAGCACAGCGACAGCACGCAACCGCCGGCAGGCGCATGCCCGGTGATCGCCGCGACCACCGGGATGCGCAGTCCGGCCAGCGCACGTGCCGCACCGAAGAACGCGCCCCAGGCTGCCCGCAATGCATGCCGGTCTTCGCCCAGCGACATCAGGTGTGGCACGTCGAGTCCGGCCGAAAACATGCCGGGCGCACCCGAAAGCACCACCGCATCGGCATCGCCGGCGACGGCGGCATCCAGCGCTGCGATGAGGGCGCGGCACAGGGCCGGGTCGAGCGCATTGGCTGGCGGGCGGGCCAGGCGCAGTTCGCGGATGCGGCCGTGGTCCAGGATCTGTACGTGCGTGGTCATGTCCCGTCCAGTGAAGCGTCGAAGATGGCCGTTATCATAGGCGCATGCATATCCGATCCCCGCTGTCCGCGTTCGCGCTTGTGCTGCTGGCCATGCAGGCTGCGTCCGCGGCGACGCCCGTGCCGGCAGATCCTGCCTGTGTGTCCCTGGAGGAGGGCTGGATCCGCATGCCGCCCGCGCCGCGTCCGATGCTCGCCGGCTTCGGCCGCATCGAGAACGGCTGCGCCACGGAGCAGGCGCTGGTCGCGGTCCGCAGTCCCCGCTTCGGCGAAGTGTCGCTGCACGAGACGCGCCTGATCGACGGCGTCAGCCGCATGCGCGAGATCGAACGGCTGCCGGTCGCCGCCGGGGCCGAAGCCGTGCTGCAACCGGGCGGGCTGCACCTGATGCTGATGCAACCCGATGCCGCGCTGGCCGAGGGCGAGCGCGTGCCGCTGGTGCTGGTGCTGGAAGGCGGGCGCGAAGTGCCCGCCACGCTGACGGTGCGCAAGGCCGCGCCCTAGCGGCGCGGATCAGGTCGAGGCGTTGCGGATTGCTTCCGGAAGCGGTGCGCTCTTGCCGGTCTGCGTGTCCATCCAGACCACGACGACATTGCCGTCCGAATACAGCACGCTGTTGTCCTTCAGGTCGACGATGCGATGGCCGATGGTTACGCTGCTGCCGCCGAGCCGGTCGACGTAGAGCTCGACCATGACGTCGTGCGGCCAGGTCAGCGGGCGCTTGTAGTTGATGTTGTTGGCCGCGACCACCGGCGCGATGCGATCGGTCATCGACACCCCGGGCACCGTCAGCATCCAGCGCACGCGTGCTTCTTCCAGGTAGGCGATGTACTTGGCGTTGTTGACGTGGCCCATGCTGTCCATGTCGCGCCAGCGCACGCTGATCGGGATGCGGGCCAGCACTTTGCGCGGATCCTGCGCCGGCGCGGTGTCGCTCATCGGGAGGCCTTCTTCTTGGTCGCGTTCTTGCGCGGGGGCAGCACGGCGGGACGGGGCGTCGCGGCGGGCTTGCTGCCGCGCGGCCCCTTGCCCGCGGGCAGCAGCTTGGACAGGAAGCGGCCGGTATGTGAGGCGGGATTGGCCGCGATGTCCTCCGGCGTGCCGGTACCGACGATCTGGCCGCCGCGATGCCCGCCCTCGGGGCCCAGGTCCACGACCCAGTCGGCGGTCTTGATCACGTCCAGGTTGTGCTCGATCACCACCACGGTGTTGCCCTCGTCGCGCAGGCGGTGCAGCACGCCGAGCAGGTGCTCGATATCGTGGAAGTGCAGGCCGGTGGTCGGCTCGTCGAGGATGTAGAGCGTGCGCCCGGTGTCGCGCCGCGACAGTTCCTTGGACAGCTTCACCCGCTGTGCCTCACCGCCCGACAGCGTGGTCGCGCTCTGGCCGAGTTTGACGTAGCTCAGGCCCACGTCGACCAGGGTTTCCAGCTTGCGAGCGATCGCCGGCACCGGCTGGAACAGCTTCAGCGCGTCCTCGACGGTCATGTCGAGCACGTCGTGGATGCTGTGGCCCTTGTAAAGGATGTCCAGGGTTTCGCGGTTGTAGCGCTTGCCATGGCACACGTCGCAAGGCACGTACACGTCCGGCAGGAAGTGCATCTCCACCTTGATCAGGCCATCGCCCTGGCAGGCCTCGCAGCGTCCACCGCGCACGTTGAAGCTGAAGCGGCCGGGCGAATAGCCGCGGGCGCGCGCCTCGGGCACCTGCGCATAGAGCTCGCGCAGCGGCGTGAACAGGCCGGTGTAGGTGGCGGGGTTGGAGCGCGGCGTGCGACCGATCGGCGACTGGTCGATGTCCACGACCTTGTCGAACAGGTCCAGGCCCTCGACTTCCCGGTACGGCGCGGCCTGGTGCGAGGCGCCGTTGATCTCGTTGGCGGCCAGCGCGTACAGGGTGTCGTTGATCAGGGTCGACTTGCCCGAGCCCGACACGCCGGTGATGCAGGTCATCAGCCCGGCCGGGATGTCCAGGTCCACGCCCTTGAGGTTGTTGCCGGTGGCCCCGCGCAGGTGCAGGGTCATCTTCGGGTTCGCCTTGTGCCGCTTGGCCGGCACCTCGATCTGGCGCTTGCCCGACAGGTACTGGCCGGTGATCGAGCGCGGCGCCTTGAGGATGTCCTGCAGCGTGCCTTCGCCGACGATCTCGCCGCCGTGCACGCCGGCGCCGGGCCCGATGTCGAGCACGTGGTCGGCGATCCGGATCGCGTCCTCGTCGTGCTCGACCACGATCACCGTGTTGCCGAGGTCACGCAGCCGGGTCAGCGTGCCGAGCAGGCGCTCGTTGTCGCGCTGGTGCAGGCCGATCGAGGGTTCGTCGAGCACGTACATGACGCCGACCAGGCCGGCGCCGATCTGGCTGGCCAGGCGGATGCGCTGTGCCTCGCCGCCGGAAAGGGTGTCGGCCTTGCGCTCCAGGGTCAGGTAGTCGAGGCCGACATCGACCAGGAAGCCGAGCCGTTCGTTGATCTCCTTGACGATCTTGGTCGCGATCTCGCCGCGCCATCCGGCGAGGTTGAGCGAGCGGAAGAAGGTCAGGGCCTCGTCGATGGGCAGCACAACCAGGGACGGAAGCGGCTTGTCGGCGACGAAGACGTTGCGCGCGGCGCGGTTCAGGCGCGCGCCACCGCAGTCCGGGCAGGCGCGCTCGCTGATGTACTTGCCCAGTTCTTCCTGGACCGCGGCCGACTCGGTCTCGCGGTAACGGCGTTCCAGGTTGTTGATGATGCCTTCGAAGCGGTGCTTGCGCTGGGCGCGGCCGCCGCTTTCGGTGAGGTAGGTGAAGCCGATCACTTCCTCTCCGCTGCCGTAGAGCACCGCCTGCCGCACCGCGTCGGGCAGGCCCTGCCACGGGGTGTCGACGTCGAAGCGGTAGTGCTTGGCCAGCGAGGTGATCAGCTGGAAATAGTAGGCGTTGCGGCGGTCCCAGCCGCGCACGGCGCCCGCGGCCAGCGACAGCTCCGGGTGCGCGACCACGCGCGCCGGATCGAAGAACTCGGCCATGCCCAATCCGTCGCAGGAGGGGCACGCGCCCATCGGCGCGTTGAACGAGAACAGGCGCGGCTCGAGCTCGGGCAGCGAGTAGTCGCAGACCGGGCAGGAATACTTGGACGAGAACAGCTGCGGCGGCGCGGCGGCATCGTCCAGCGACATCACCATCGCCATGCCGTCGCCGAGCTTGAGTGCGGTCTCGAACGATTCGGCCAGTCGCTGCCGGATGTCCTCGCGCGGGCGGAACCGGTCGACCACCGCCTCGATGGTGTGCTTCTGCCGCAGCGCCAGGGCCGGTACCGCATCGATTTCGTGCAGATCGCCATTGACCCGTACGCGGACGAAGCCCTGTGCGCGCAGCTGCTCGAAGACCTGGGCGTGCTCGCCCTTGCGGTCGCGCACGACCGGCGCAAGCAGCATCCAGCGCTGTTCGCGGGTTTCTTCGGATTCGCCCAGCGCCAGCACCTGGTCGACCATCTGGCCGACGGTCTGTGCCTCGAGCGGATAGCCGTGGTCCGGGCAGCGTGGCATGCCCACCCGCGCGTAGAGCAGGCGCAGGTAGTCGTAGATCTCGGTGATCGTGCCGACCGTCGAGCGCGGGTTGTGCGAGGTCGACTTCTGCTCGATCGATATCGCCGGCGACAGGCCTTCGATGTGATCGACGTCGGGCTTCTCCATCACGCTGAGGAACTGCCGGGCGTAGGCCGAAAGCGATTCGACGTAGCGGCGCTGGCCTTCGGCGTAGATGGTGTCGAAGGCCAGCGAGGACTTGCCCGATCCGGACAGGCCGGTGATCACGATCAGCTTGTCGCGCGGCAGATCGAGGTCGATGTTCTTGAGGTTGTGTGTGCGAGCTCCGCGGATGCGGATCGTGTCCATCGCCATCGGGCAGGGGGTCCGTTGGTAGGCTGGGGGAAGGCCAATCAGTCAGCCTACCGGCCTGCCGATTTGGGGGCAATTCCCCGGATACCCAACCGCCGCTGCCGGCCCCAGGCGCATTCCGGTTCAGGTGCGGTCGGCGACTTCGACTCGCGTCGAGACGGGGTGATCGCCCCCACGGCGCCACCGCGAATTCGAGGCTGAACGAACGCGGCGCCCCCGGCCCGGGCCAGGGCGGCGGCCGGGCGGCGCTCCGGCGGTGGCCCGTGGTCGAGCGGCGGCTGCCGTGCACCTCGCCCGGACCCCCTGAGCCGTGGGGCGATCCGGTCGTGCCCGCCCACCTAGCCGGGGACGACTGCCTGCTCCGGGCCGGGCGCATCGGTCCCCAGGACACCTGAAGTGTGCAGGCCTGGATGGGCGGACCTCCGAAATCCCCGTCCGGGCGGCTTCGGAAGCGGCCACGGAGAGGCGCCGCGCGATGCCGCTCTGGCCGGCCCGGGGGCGTGCACCTGGGAGAGGGGGGTGGTTGCACCGCTGCCTGACTGCCCGGTCCCGACCAGCGGCATGCGGTGATCCGGACCGGCCGCCGGGTCCGCCCGGGGTCCGGGGCCTTCGTCGACTACCCGGCCGCAGGGCTGGATCCGGCGCCTTGGGCGCCCGGCTGAACCGGTGTCCGGTGGCGGGAGGGGCCGGTTGCGCGTAACCGGCTGAATTCCCTATAATCCCGCTCCTGTCTGCCCTCGATGGCAGGCGGCGACCATAATAACTACAGAGGAATACCTGGTCATGTACGCAGTTCTGGTAACCGGCGGTAAGCAATACCGCGTGGCGCAGGGCGAAACGCTCCGCGTCGAGAAGCTCGAGGCCGAAGTCGGCAACGAGATCAAGTTCGACAGCGTCCTGCTGCTCGGCGACAGCGATGGCATCAAGGTCGGCGACGCGCTCAACGGCGCCAGCGTGACCGCCAAGGTCGTCGGCCACGGCCGCGGCGACAAGGTCCGGATCATCAAGTTCCGCCGCCGCAAGCACCACATGAAGCGGCAGGGCCATCGCCAGTACTACACCGAAATCGAGATCACCGGCATTGCCGGTGGCGACAGCAAGTAAGGAGAAGCAGTCATGGCACATAAAAAGGCTGGTGGTTCTACCCGCAACG
The DNA here is from genome assembly GCF_010093205.1 of Pseudoxanthomonas daejeonensis. Classification (GTDB taxonomy): domain Bacteria; phylum Pseudomonadota; class Gammaproteobacteria; order Xanthomonadales; family Xanthomonadaceae; genus Pseudoxanthomonas; species Pseudoxanthomonas daejeonensis. The sequence goes on along the minus strand of NZ_PDWN01000010.1, from coordinate 147,235 downwards.
GCCGCGACTCCAACCCGAAGTACCTGGGCGTCAAGATTTTTGGCGGACAGGTCGTCGAAGCCGGCAACATCATCGTCCGTCAGCGTGGCACCCAGTTCCATCCGGGCGCCGGCGTCGGCCTGGGCCGTGACCACACCTTGTTCGCGCTGGTCGACGGCAAGGTCGAGTTCGGCACCAAGGGTGCGGCCAAGCGTCGTACGGTCAGCGTCGTCGCTGAAGCCTGATTCCGTGCCGCGCCTGGCGCGGCACCTTCAAGGCGGATGAGACGCAGGGAAAGCCCCGCTCCGGCGGGGCTTTCCGTTTCCAGGCGCACGGTGCGCCTGACCTCCCGACCCGGGGCCGCGCTTCCGCGCCGCGCCGGTAGACTGTGCCGGCCACCGGCAATCCTTTCCTTTCCGGTTCCGTGCCCATGAAACTCGTCGACGAAGCAGAAATCGATGTCATCGCCGGCAATGGCGGTAACGGCTGCATTGGCTTCCGCCGCGAGAAGTTCATCCCGCTGGGCGGTCCCGACGGCGGCGACGGCGGCGGTGGCGGCAGCGTCTGGCTGGTCGCCGACGAGAACCTCAACACCCTGGTCGACTTCCGTCACGAGCGCATCTTCAAGGCGCAGCGCGGCGAGAACGGCATGGGTCGGCAGATGTACGGAAAGGGCGGCGACGACAAGATCGTCAAGGTGCCGGTCGGTACCGTCATCACCAATGTCGACACCGACGAGGTGATCGGCGACCTCACCCGGCATGGCGACCGCCTGCTGGTGGCCCGCGGCGGCAAGGGCGGCCTGGGCAACATGCATTTCAAGAGTTCGATCAACCGGTCGCCGCGCCAGGCCACGCCGGGCGAACCGGGCGAAGAGCGCCTGCTGAAGCTGGAGCTGAAGCTGCTCGCTGACGTCGGGCTGCTCGGTTTTCCGAACGCGGGCAAGAGCACCTTCATCCGCGCCGTGTCCGCGGCCACGCCCAAGGTGGCTGACTATCCGTTCACCACGCTCTATCCGAACCTGGGCGTGGTCAGCGTCGAGATGCACCGCAGCTTCGTCATCGCCGACATCCCGGGCTTGATCGAGGGGGCGGCGGATGGTGCTGGGCTGGGCGCGCAGTTCCTGCGCCACCTGCAGCGCACCCACCTGCTGCTGCACCTTGTCGACATCGTGCCGATGGAGGGCGGGGTCGAGGGTGTTTCGCCGGCCGAACAGGTCCGCGCGATCGAGCGCGAGCTAGGCAAGCACGACCCTGAGCTGCTGGCCAAGCCGCGCTGGCTGGTGCTCAACAAGGCCGACCTGATGTTCGAGGACGAGGCCGCCGAGCGTGCCGCGCAGATCGTGGCGGAACTGGGCTGGGACCAGCCGTGGTTCCTGGTCTCGGCGCTGGGCCGCGAGGGCACCTGGCCGATCATGCTCGAGGTGATGTCCTTCCTCGACCGGCAGCGCATCGCCGAGGCGGAAGCGCGCGAAGATGCCGCAGGCTGAGTATCTGGCGGGAACGACAAAAAACCCGGCCGAAGCCGGGTTTTTCGTTGCGCGCATTCGCCGCCTGGACGGTCCGGCCGCGGGGCCGGGCGCCGTCGCGTCGGGATCAGGCGACCTTGAGCGCCTTGATGCGGGCGGTCAGGCGGCTCTTGTGGCGGGCAGCCTTGTTCTTGTGGATCAGGCCACGCGAGCTGAAACGGTCCAGGATCGGCTGCGCGGTGGCGAAGGCGGCTTCGGCGCCGGGGGCGTCGTTGGCGTCCAGGGCCTTCAGGACCTTCTTGACGGCGGTACGGAGCTGCGAACGTTGGGCAGCGTTGCGCGCGTTGCGCACGACGGTCTGCTTGGCGCGCTTCTTGGCGGACTTGATATTGGCCACGGCGGTGGATTCCTGAAAAACTGTTGCGGATACGGTGTGGGATACAGCGAACGCGAAATTATGGCGGATTCAATTACTTGCGTCAACCGCGCTGGCCAGGCCGCGCCCGGGGCCGGGAAGGTGGCCCGATGAGCGGTCCCCGGCTGCTGCGCTCGACCGCGGTGTTCAGCTCCATGACCCTGTTGTCGCGCCTCGCAGGCTTCGGCCGCGACATGCTGCAGGCGACCCTGTTCGGTACCGGTGGGGCGATGAGCGCCTTCATCGTGGCCTACCGGATCCCGAACTTCCTGCGCCGGGTGTTCGCCGAGGGCTCGATGGCCATGGCGTTCGTGCCCGTGCTCAACGAGATCAAGGAGCGGGGCGACAGGGACGCGCTCCGGTCGTTCATCGACCACATGGCCGGCGCGCTGTGCGCGGTGGTGATGGTGGTCTGCGCGCTGGGCATGCTCGCCGCGCCGCTCATCGCCCGCCTGTTCGCACCGGGCTGGGCCGACCATCCCGAGCTGCTGGCGCAGACCGCGCAGATGCTGAGGATCACGTTCCCGTACCTGCTCTTCATCTCGATGATGTCGCTGGCGGCCTCGATCCTCAACAGCACGGGCCGTTTCGGGCTGCCGGCCTTCACTCCGGTGCTGCACAACCTGACGATGATCGCGGCCATGTTCTGGCTGGCGCCCCGCTTCGAGGTGCCACCGGTGGGGCTGGCGTGGGGCGTGCTGGTGGCCGGCGTGCTGCAGCTGGTGCTGCTGTGGTCGGTGCTGGGGCGGCTGGGGTTGCGACCGCGGCTGCGCCCGGGCTTCGGGCATCCGGATGTACGCAAGGTCGCGCGACTGATGCTGCCCACCCTGTTTTCGTCCTCCGTGGCGCAGGTGAACCTGATCGTCGGCACCGCGTTCGCTTCGCTGCTGGCGGCCGGAAGCGTGGACTGGCTTTACTACTCGGACCGCCTGGTCGAATTCCCGTTGGGGCTGTTCGGGGTGGCGCTGGGCACGGTGATCCTGCCCCACCTGTCGCGCCGGCACGCCGCTGCCGACGCCGAGGGCTACAACGCCTCGCTTGACTGGGCCCTGCGCATGGCCTTGCTGGCCGGTTTGCCGGCGGGCCTGGGCCTTTTGCTGCTGGCCGAGCCGATCACCGCCACGGTTTACAACTACGGGCACTTCACCAGTTTCGACACGCGCATGGCTGCGTACAGCCTGAGTGCGATGAGCCTGGGCGTACCGGCGTTCATGCTCAGCAAGGTGCTGGCGCCGGCATTCTTCTCCCGCCAGGACTCGAGGACGCCGATGCGCGCGGCGATCTGGACCGTCGTGGCCAACGTGGTGCTGACCGTCGCCATCGTCACGCCGCTGTGGCGGAACAACGTGCCGGGCAGCCATGCGGGCATCGCGCTGGCGACGGCGCTGGCTGGAATGATCAACGCCTGGTTGCTGTGGAGGGTGCTGCGGCAATCCGGGCTCTACCGGCCCGCGCCTGGCTGGGGAAGGTTCGCGCTGCGCCTCGCGCTCGCCTGCGGGGCGATGGCGGTGACCGTGCTGGCGGCGCGGAGCTGGATCGGTGAGTGGACCGACCTCCACGGGGTCGCCACCCGGGTCGGCTGGCTGATGGGTGTCATCGCGGCCGGGGGCGCCTGCTACGGACTGGTCCTGTTCGCGCTGGGGCTGCGGCCCCGGCATCTGCGTCACTGACCGCGTCGATCTGCTGGCTGCGATTCCCGTGCCTGGCGGGTCGGCCCAGAAGGCGCCGCGCCGGCCGCGCCGGCTATACTTCGGCGTTCGGCCCGGGCCGGCGCCACGCCGGCGCCACGGGCGATCCACGGGTCTTGAAGAGATAGATGAGCAGGCTGTTCCGTGACGTCGATGGCGGGTCCCTGTGCCCGCGCGGCAGCGTGGTCTGCATCGGCGCCTTCGACGGCCTCCATCTGGGCCACCGGGCCCTGGTGCATCACGCCGTCGCGCGGGCGCAGGCGCTGGGCGTGCCCACGGTGGCGCTGAGCTTCGAGCCGCTGCCCCGCGAATTCTTCGCCCGCGAAACGCCACCGCCGCGCCTGACCCTGCCGCGCGACCGGATCGAGGCCCTGCTTGGACTGGGCGTGGACCTGCTGGGCCTGCTGCGTTTCAACGCCGCGCTGTCGGCGATGCCGGCGGAGGACTTCGTCCGCCGCGTGCTTGCCGGCAGGCTGGGTGCGCGCGAGGTGTGGATCGGGCCCGAGTTCCGCTTCGGCCACCGCCGTGGCGGCGACCTGGCCCTCCTGCAGGCCATGGGCGGCGAGCTCGGGTTCACCGCCGGCGAGATCGCGCCGGTGCATGCGCAGGGCGAGCGCGTTTCCAGTACCCGCATCCGCGAAGCGCTGCGCGCGGGCGACTTCAGCCAGGCGGCGGCGTTGCTCGGGCGCCCGTACTCGATCGGTGGACGCGTGGTGCGTGGACGCCAGCTCGGCCGCACGCTCGGTTTTCCTACCGCCAACCTGCGCTTCCCCAAGGCGCCCGCGTTGTCGGGGATCTATGCGACGTGGGTCCACGGCGTGGGTCCGCGGCCGTCGCCCTCGGTATCCAGCTTCGGTACCCGGCCAACCGTCGATGGCGTCGAGCCTTTGCTGGAAGCCCACCTGTTCGATTTCGCCGGCGACCTGTACGGGCGCCACCTGCAGGTCGAGTTCGTCGCCAAGCTGCGCGACGAAGAGAAGTTCGCCGACCTGCAGTCGCTGACGGAGCAGATGCACCGCGACGCGGCGCAGGCACGTCGCCTCCTGGCCGAGGCCGCGATCCCCGCTCAGCTAGGCGCGGACTCCGACAGTTCCAATCCCTCGCAAGAATCCGCACATCCACGCGCGGATCTCGACAGTGCGAATCCTTCGCAAAAGCCCGCGCATCCGTGTGCGGACTCTCCAATAGACAACCTGGCCGCCGCGCGACGGTAGACGACGTGACCCAAGACTACAAAGCCACCCTCCACCTGCCGGCCACGGAATTTCCGATGCGCGGCGACCTGCCCAAGCGCGAGCCGGACACCCTGGCGCGCTGGGAAGCCGATGGCCTGTACGCGCAGCTGCGCGCGCATGCCCATGGCCGCCCGCTGTTCGTGCTGCACGACGGCCCGCCCTATGCGAACGGCGCGATCCACCTGGGCCATGCGGTCAACAAGATCCTCAAGGACATCATCGTCAAGTCCAAGTACCTGGCCGGCTTCGATGCGCCGTACGTGCCGGGTTGGGACTGCCATGGACTGCCGATCGAAATCGCGATCGAGAAGAAGTACGGCAAGGTCGGGGTGAAGCTCGACGCGGTCGAGTTCCGGCAGAAGTGCCGCGAGTACGCGCAGTCGCAGATCGAAATCCAGCGCAAGGACTTCAAGCGCCTGGGCGTGATCGGCGACTGGGACAACCCCTACATGACGCTGGATTTCCGCTTCGAGGCCAACGAGATCCGCGCGCTGGCCAAGATCGTCGACAACGGCCACCTGACCCGCGGCGTCAAACCCGTCCACTGGTGCTTCGACTGCGGTTCGGCATTGGCAGAGGCGGAGATCGAGTACCAGGACAAGCTCTCGCCGGCGATCGACGTGGCTTACGCCGCGCGTGACGCGCAGGCGCTCGGGCAGGCATTCGGCATCGAGGTGCCGGCGGATGTCGAGGTCGCCCTGCCGATCTGGACCACCACCCCGTGGACGCTGCCGGCCTCGCTGGCGGTGTCGCTGGGCCCGGACCTGGAATACGTGCTGGTGGAGGGGCCGCCGCACGAAGGCAAGCGCCGCTGGCTGGTGCTCGCCGATGCGCTGGCCGAGCGCGCGCTGCAGCGTTACGGCGTGACCGGGCTGGTGGTGCATGCACGGGTGCAAGGCGCCGCGCTGGAGAACCTGCTGTTCGCCCACCCGTTCTACGACGAACGCGATATCCCGGCCATCCTCGGTGACCACGTGTCGGCCGAAGACGGCACCGGCGCCGTGCATACCGCGCCCGGCCACGGCCAGGACGACTACGTGGTCGGCAAGCGCTACGGCCTGATCGACAAGTACACGGCCGCCCAGCTCAATCCGGTGGACGGGCGCGGCGTGTACCTGCCATCGACTCCTGCCGCCCATGGCGTCGAACTCGCGGGCCTGCATATCTGGAAGGCGAACGACGCGATCGTCGACGTGCTGAAGCAGGGCGGTGCGCTGCTCGCCTTCAGCAAGCTGGAGCACAGCTATCCGCACTGCTGGCGGCACAAGACCCCGATCGCGTTCCGCGCCACGCCGCAGTGGTTCATCTCGATGGAGCAGGCGGGACTTCGTGCCGATGCGCTGGCCGCAATCGACACCGTCACCTGGTACCCGGAGTGGGGCAAGGCCCGCATTGCCGGCATGGTCGAGGGGCGCCCGGACTGGACGATCTCGCGCCAGCGCACCTGGGGCGTGCCGATCGCGCTGTTCGTGCACCGCGAGACCGGTGAGCCGCATCCGCGCAGCATCGAACTGATGCGCGCCGTCGCCGACAGGGTCGAGCAGGGGGGCGTGGATGTCTGGTACACGCTGGACGCCGCCGAACTGCTGGGCGACGAAGCGAAGGACTACGACAAGATCACCGACATCCTCGATGTCTGGTTCGATTCCGGCGTCACCCATGAAGCGGTCCTGCTCGAGCGTGGCCTGGGCAAGCCTGCCGACCTGTACCTGGAAGGTTCGGACCAGCATCGCGGCTGGTTCCAGTCTTCGCTGCTCACCGGCATCGCGATCGACAAGGCTGCGCCGTACCGGCAGTGCCTGACCCACGGATTCACCGTGGACGAGCATGGCCGCAAGATGTCCAAGTCGCTGGGCAACGGCATTGAGCCGCAGGACATCATGAAGACCCTGGGCGCGGACATCCTGCGCCTGTGGATCGCCTCGGCCGACTACAGCAACGAGATGTCGCTGTCGCAGGAGATCCTCAAGCGCAACGCCGACGCGTACCGTCGCCTGCGCAACACCGCGCGCTTCCTGCTCGCCAACCTGCACGGCTTCGATCCGGCCAGCGACCTGCTGCCGCTGGAGGAAATGGTCGCACTGGATCGCTGGATCGTGCATCGCGCCTTCGAGCTCCAGGAGAAGATCAAGGCTGCGTATGCACGTTACGACTTCGCCGAGATCGTGCAGGCGCTGCTCAATTTCTGCAGCGTCGACCTGGGCTCGCTGTACCTGGACGTGACCAAGGACCGCCTGTACACCATGCGCGGCGACTCGCGCGGCCGGCGCAGCGCGCAGGGCGCGATGTACCGGATCGCCGAGGCGTTCGTGCGCTGGATCGCACCGGTGCTGAGCTTCACCGCCGACGAGCTGTGGGGATACCTGCCGGCGTCCACCGAGGGCGGGCGCCGTGAGGCGAACGTGCTGTTCGCCACCTGGTACGAAGGCCTTGCGCCGCTGCCGGCCGACGCGGAGGTGGGCGCGGCCGATTTCGACAAGCTGCTGGCCCTGCGCGAACAGGTCGCCAAGGTGCTCGAGCCGATGCGGGCCAGCGGCCAGATCGGCGCCGCGCTGGAGGCGGAGATCACGCTGACCGCCGGCGCGGATGCGGCGTCGCACCTGCAGCCGCTGGCCGAGGAGCTGCGCTTCCTGTTCATCAGTGGCGACGTTTCGGTGGTCGCGGCGCAGACCGAGGACATCTTCGTCAGCGCGCAACCGACCGGCAAGGTCAAGTGCGTGCGTTGCTGGCACCATCGCGCCGATGTCGGCTCGGATGCGTCGCACCCGGAGCTGTGCGGGCGCTGCGTCTCCAATATCGAAGGCCCGGGCGAAGATCGGAGGTGGTTCTGAGCATCACGACGACGCGACCCAAGCCCAATGCCATGGCCTGGCTGCTGCTGTCCGCGGCGATCATCGTCCTGGACCAGTGGAGCAAGGCCTGGGTGCTGTCCAGCCTGCCCGAATACACCGCAGTACCGGTGATCGACGGCTTCTGGAACTGGTACCGCACCTACAACACCGGCGCGGCCTTCAGCTTCCTGGCCGATGCCGGCGGCTGGCAGGCGATCTTCTTCACCGTGCTCGCCTTCGCCATCTGCGGCCTGCTGGGCTGGTGGCTGTGGCGCACGCCGCGCGGCGACTGGCGCCAGGCACTGCCTTACTCGCTGGTGATCGGCGGCGCGCTGGGCAACGTGATCGACCGTCTCGTCCATGGCCACGTGGTCGATTTCGTGCAGTGGTACTGGCGCGGGCACTACTGGCCGGCGTTCAACATCGCCGATGCGGCGATCGTCGGCGGGGCGGTGGGTATCGCGCTGTTCGGGCTGTTCGATGGCAAGCGGCGGAAGGCGGGTTCATGATGCCTGTGCGAGCCTTGTCGCCAGCCTCCGCCGCGCGCACTCCACCAACCGGGTCCTGAACCATGGACGTCATCCTCGCCAATCCCCGCGGTTTCTGCGCCGGCGTCGACCGCGCGATCGAGATCGTCAAGCGCGCCATCGAAACCCTCGGAGCGCCGATCTACGTACGCCACGAAGTCGTCCACAACCGGTTCGTGGTCGACGACCTCAAGGCCCGCGGCGCGGTGTTCGTCGAGGAGCTGGACGAGGTGCCGGACAACGCCACGGTGATCTTCAGTGCCCACGGCGTCTCGCGCGCGGTGCGCGTAGAGGCCGACCGGCGCGGGCTGAAGGTGTTCGATGCGACCTGTCCGCTGGTGACCAAGGTCCACTTCGAGGTCGCGCGGCATTGCCGTGCCGGACGCGACGTGGTCCTGATCGGCCATGCCGGCCATCCCGAGGTCGAGGGCACGATGGGGCAGTGGAGCCGCGAGAACGAAGGCGGTGCGATCCACCTGGTCGAGGACATCGACGGGGTCGCCACGCTGCAGGTCGGCCAGCCGGAAAACCTGGCCTACACGACCCAGACCACCCTGTCGGTGGACGATACGCGCGGGATCATCGAGGCCTTGCGCCAGCGTTATCCCGCGATCCAGGGGCCACGCCACGACGACATCTGCTACGCCACCCAGAATCGCCAGGACGCGGTGCGCGAACTGGCCGGGCGTTGCGACCTGGTGCTGGTGGTCGGCTCGCCGAACAGCTCCAATTCCAACCGACTGGCCGAGCTGGCCCGGCGCGAAGGCGTCGAGTCCTACCTGATCGACGGTGCGCACGAGATCGAGCCGTCGTGGGTGGCGGGCAAGCGCCACATCGGCCTGACGGCAGGCGCGTCCGCACCGCAGGTGCTGGTCGACGGGGTGATCGCGCGCCTGCGCGAACTGGGCGCCGAGGGCGTCAGCGAGCTGGACGGCGAGCCGGAAGACATGGTCTTCGCCCTGCCCAAGGAACTGCGACTGCGCCTGGTGGGCTGAGCGCGGGTGCGTTGCCGGGCGGTCGCCGCTACACCATGCGGATGTTGAGCTGGCGCAGCCGGCGCAGGATCTCGAACAGCAGCGCGCTGCGCGTGTTCCCCGCCTGCCTTGGCGTGGAGACGAAGCCGGTGGCGTTGAACAGCACCTGGCCCTTGTCGATGCCGTCGATCAGGACCGCCGGCGCCGGCGCGTCGAGGATGCCCGGATGTTCGCGGAACACCTCCAGCAGGAGGTCGCGGACCAGGTCCGCATCCGTGGCCAGCGGCATCGGCAGCACGATCTTCACCAGTCCCTCGGCGTTGGAGAAGGTGCGGTTGCGCACCGTCTTGGTGATCAGCTCCGAATTGGGCACCAGTACCGTGGTCCGGTCGCCGGTCTGGATCTCGGTGGCGCGCACGTTGATCCGGCGGATGTCGCCCTCGGCGTCGCCGACCACCACCCAGTCGCCGACCTTGACCGGGCGTTCGGCCAGCAGGATCAGGCCGGAAATGAAGTTCTGCACGATCGCCTGCAGGCCAAAGCCAATGCCGACCGACAGCGCGCTCGCGATCCACGCGATCCGCTCCAGGCCGACGCCGATGGCGGCCAGCGCCATCACCACGGCAAGCACCACCGTCGCGTAGCCGAACAGGCTCACGACCGAGGCGCGCATGCCCTCGTCCATCTTCGTGGTCGGCAGGTAGCGCCGCGCCAGCCAGCGCTTGACCAGGTGGAAGACCCCGGAAGCAAGCAGGAACACGCCGATCGCGCGGACCACGTTGGTGGGGCTGAGCACCAGCTCGCCGATGCTGATGCCGCGCGCCAGGCCGAGGGCGCGATCGATCAGGTCGTCGCCGCTGGCGCCGTAGGGCATGGCCAGCGCAATCAGGCCGACCAGCGCCAGCAAGGTGCGCAGCACCGCCGACAGCACCACCGCTATGCGTTCGACATGGCGCGGATCCAGGCCGAAGCGGCTGTTGATCCGGCGTCCGGCCAGGCCCTTGGAGCCGAGCACCGAACAGACCAGGTCGTCGATGAAGCGCATGCCCAGGTAGAGCGTGGCGAGCACCACGCCCGTCCACAGCAGCTGAAGGGCGATGAAACCCGACAGCGCCACGTGGCCGGTCACCAGGCCGAGCAGGCAGATCGCCACGCCCACCCAGCCCACGCTGGTGGCGATGTTGATCCAGGGCCGGAAGTGCGGCTTTTCCGTGGCCGGCTCCGCGGCACCCGCCTCGGCAGCGGCCTGGCTGTATCGCGCATGCAGGCGGTGCACGCGCAGCAGGCCCAGCAGCACGGCCGATGTGGATACGAGCGCGGCCAGGGCGGTGAGTGCGACGGCCAAGGGCAGGCTCGCATTGACGAGCGCGGGAAGCTGCTGCGCGAAGCTCGCCACGATGATCGCCAAGGCCGCAGCCAGCGGCATCGGCCGCAGCGCACGCGCTCCTTCGTCCGAAATCGCGGGCAGGCGCCAGGAGGGGCTGCGTACCGCCAGCAGCACCGCGCCAACGGTGGTCACGAACGTGGCGAACACCAGCAGGCCACCGGCCAGTCCGGCAAGCTGGGCGACGGCAGCGGGTGGGTTGGCCGGCAGCAGCGCGGCATGCACCAGGCCTACGATCCACCAGGCGGCCAACGTCGACAGCAGCAGCCGGGCCATGGCCGGGGCGGAGCGGCGCAACGGTCCGGGCGGAATGTGCCTGCCGACCAGGCGCGGCACTTTGCGTGCGCCGAACCAGCCGACCACGACGGCGACCAGTGCGGCGAGCGCCAAGTAGAGGGACGAGCGCAGCGGGCCGGATTGCCAGCGTTGTGCGACGACCTGTCGGGTGTCCTTCCACAGGCCGGACAGGCGCGCATCGTCGCGCGCGCGGCTCTCGCCGAGGTCGCGCCAGAAGCGCGGGTGCCAGGGCGGGGTGGTGCGCTCGGACAGGGTCTGGTGGAAGTTCTCCTGGCGTTCGGCGGCGATCCTGTCCAGCAGCTGGCCGCTCTCCACCGAAGCCAGGCGGGCCTGGCGCAGCTCGGCATCCAGGTCGTTGCGCTGGCGCTGCAAGTCGCGCCGTTCGCGGGTGACCTCGGGGGCTTCCTGCCCTTGGGCGGCCGGACTGTCGCCCAGCTCGGCCAGGCGCGCGTCCAGGCTCTGCAGCTGGGGCGTGCGCTCGGCAACGGTCTTCTCTGCCTGCGCCTGCACCTTCAGGACCACATCGCGCGCGGACTGCAGCGAGGCGGCATCCTTGTCCTTGCCCTCGTCCAGCTGCGCTCCGATCCGTTCGAGCTGCTGCCGCCCCTGGTCCAGCGACGGCACCTGGGCCCGCGCCGGCCAGGTCGCGGCCAGAAGCAGGAGCAGGATCAGGGCGATCGGCGTGGTCGGGGCGCGACGATGCATGCGGTATGCGGAAGCAGGGGCGGGAAGGCTACGTTAGCACCGGTCATGACGGCGCCCCGTGCAGGGACGATGCGCCGCGGCGCCATCGCAAACGAAAAACCCCGCCGAAGCGGGGCTTTTCGCGATCTGGTGCCGGAAATAGGAATCGAACCTACGACCTACGCATTACGAATGCGCCGCTCTACCAACTGAGCTATTCCGGCGTTGCCCGGCCGCACGGATGTGGTCGGGGCGGGAATTCTAACGGTTCGGAGGCGGGCAGGCCAGACGGGATGCGATGTCGCGCGTCTCGCCAGTGGAGACCGGGCGCGGCTACAGTGGCTTCCCCTCCCGGTTCCTCCCGCATCCCGTGGCCAAGCTTTCCGCCAAATCCTCCGCACGCACCGCCTATGTCTGCGGCGAATGCGGCGCCGAATACAGCAAGTGGCAAGGCCAGTGCGGCGAATGCGGCGCCTGGAACGCCCTTTCGCAGGTCGTGCTGGAACCGGCCACCGCCGCCGCGGGTGGACCGTCCGTGGCCCGGCGCGGAGGCTGGGCCGGCAAGGTCGATCCGCCGAAGGTCACCGCGCTGAAGGATGTCAGCCACGCCGCGGAGACCCGCGTGTCTACCGGCATCGGCGAACTGGACCGGGTGCTGGGCGGGGGGCTGGTCGAAGGCGCGGTGGTGCTGGTCGGCGGCGATCCGGGCATCGGCAAGTCGACCCTGTTGCTGCAGGCGCTGGCGAAGATGGCCGCGCAGCTGCCGGCACTCTACGTCACCGGCGAGGAATCGCTGGCCCAGGTGGCGGGTCGCGCGATGCGCCTGGACCTGCCGCTGGATAACCTGCACGCGCTGGCCGAGACCGGGATCGAGTCGATCCTGCAGCACGCCGTGCAGGCGCAGCCGAAGCTGATCGTGGCCGATTCGGTGCAGACCCTGTGGACGGAATCGCTCACCGCCGCACCGGGCTCGGTCAGCCAGGTGCGCGAGAGCGCCGCGCGGCTGGTGCGCTACGCCAAGGAAACCGGCACCGCGGTGTTCCTGGTCGGCCATGTCACCAAGGAGGGTGGCATCGCCGGCCCGCGCGTGCTCGAGCACATGGTCGACGCGGTGCTGTATTTCGAAGGGGAGAGCGGCAGCCGCTTCCGCGTGCTGCGCGCGTTCAAGAACCGCTTCGGCGCGGTCAACGAGCTGGGCGTGTTCGCGATGGGCGACAAGGGACTGAAGGAAGTCCCGAATCCGTCGGCGATCTTCCTGTCCGGCAGTTCGCAGCAGCCGGGCAGCTGCGTGATGGTGACCCGCGAAGGCACCCGTCCTTTGCTGGTGGAGGTGCAGGCGCTGGTTGACTCCTCGCCACTGTCCAATCCACGCCGGGTCACGGTCGGCCTGGAGCAGAACCGGCTGGCGATGCTGCTGGCGGTGCTGCACCGGCACGGCGGCGTGGCGGTCGGCGACCAGGACGTGTTCGTGAATGTCGTGGGCGGCATCCGCGTGCAGGAAACCGCCGCCGACCTGCCGGTGCTGCTGGCGGTGCTGTCTTCCTTGCGCGACAGGCCGCTGTCGGAAAAGACGGTGGCGTTCGGCGAAGTCGGTTTGTCGGGCGAGATCCGTCCGGTGCCCAACGGCGAGGAGCGCCTGCGCGAGGCGGCCACCCATGGCTTCCGTCGCGCGATCGTGCCCAAGGCCAACGTGCCCAAGTCGGCTCGCTACAAGGACATGGAAGTGATCGCGGTGGAACGCCTCGCCGACGCGCTGGAACAGGCGTGAGGCCGCTGGCGTGAGATCGCCGGGAACCGCCGGCGCGATGCCGGTCGCGCGCTGGATTTCGCTGTTGCTGCACCCTTTCGCCGTCTTCATCGCACTGGTGCTGGTCGCGGCCTGGCGGCTGGATCCGGCATCGTTGCCGCGTGCGTTGGCCGGCATGGTGTTCGTGGTCGCGGTGGTCTGGATGTTCGTATGGCGGCGCTGGCGCAGCGGGCGCTGGAGCACGGTGGACGCCTCGAACCGGCAGGAGCGACCGCTGCTTTACGGCCTGGCGCTGCTGCTGGCCGCGGGCTACTGGTGGTGGCTGGGTGGCGCTGCGTCGGCGATGTCGACCGGCGTGCTGGCGGCTACGGCCATGATCTGCGTGGCCGGACTGGCCAACCGCTGGATCAAGCTGTCGCTGCACATGGCCAGCCTGGCGTTCGCCGGCATCGCGATGCTTGCGCTGTGGTGGCCGGGTGGCGCCGTGCTGCTCCTGCTCGCGCCGCTGCTGGCCTGGTCGCGCTTGCGCATGGGGCGGCATACGGGGGCAGAGGTGGCCGGTGGCATGGCACTCGGTGTGCTCGCCGGCGCAACGCTCCTGTTTCTGTAGGGCGGCTCGCGCGGGGGGCGTGCAGGAGGCAGCGAAGGCCAGCCGCTCCGCGAAAGCATCATGGGCAAGCGGAGGCGGGGCATGGAAGTGGCCGCCCGCTGGCACCGTGTCGGGCGCGAACCGCAGGGAGGCGACGCAGGATCGCTGCGTTCCCGCCTCAGCCCTGGAGCAGGACGAGCTCCATCACGAACTTGCTGCCGAAGAAGGCCAGCAGCAGCAGCGCCATCGCGGTCAGCGTCCAGTGCACGGCGCGGATGCCGCGCCAGCCGTAACGCCAGCGGCCCAGCAGCAGGCCGCCGAACACCAGCCAGGACAGGACGCTGAGCACGGTCTTGTGGACAAGGTGCTGCGAAAGGAAATCTTCGACGAACAGGACGCCTGTCAGCAGGGTCAGCGTAAGCAGGATGAAGCCGACCGCGATCGTGCGGAAAAGCAGCATTTCCAGTTCGGTGAGCGGCGGCAGCGCACGCAGCCACGCATGGAATTCGCGCCGCCGCAGCGCGCGCTCCTGCGCCCACAGCATCACCGCCAGCAGCGCGGCGATCGCCAGCGTCGCGTAGGCGAGGAGGGCCAGCCAGGCATGCAGCTGCACGCGCCAGTCCAGCGTCGGCGACGGTGCATGGCCGCGCCAGTGATAGAGCGCCAGCAACGCCGCCGCCAACGGGAGGGCGAACACGCCCAGCGCGGCCATCCGCCCCCGCGCGCCGACCGCGGTGGTCATCGCCGCGATGCCCAGGCTCACCAGGGACAGCGCCGAAAAGAAGTGCATGTCCGGGCCGCCCGTGGTCTGCCAGGCCACCGCCAGGTGGTAGCCCCCGTGCAGGAGCAAGCCCAGCAGCGCCGGTGGCAGCCAGGTGCGCGAAGGCCCGGAGCGGTTCACGGCGACCGCGCGGAACAGCAGCAGGGTTGCGAGCAGGTAGGCCGCGATGGCGATGAGAACGATTGTCATCGATTGAGTGTCGCACACGCACCGGAGCCGAAGGAATGGCGACCCACCGGCCGCAGCGCGCACGGTCGCCGTCGCCGGAGGACGGTCTTCGCCGCGGGCTATAATCGCCGGCCGCTTTCCGCCTTCCGGTCCGCCCGCATGTTCGAATCCCTGACCCAGCGCCTGTCCGGCACCATGGAGCGCCTGCGCGGTCGCGGCCGCCTGACCGAATCCAACATCACCGAGGCCACCCGCGAGGTGCGCATCGCACTGCTCGAGGCCGACGTCGCCCTGCCGGTGGTCCAGGCCCTGATCCAGCGGATCAAGGTGCGTGCGGTCGGCCAGGAAGTGCTGAAGTCGCTGACCCCGGGCCAGGCCCTGATCAAGATCGTCCGCGACGAACTGACCGCGGTGATGGGTTCGCAGGCCAGCGACCTCAACCTGAATGTCCCCGCGCCGGCGGTGATCCTGATGGCGGGCCTGCAGGGCGCCGGCAAGACCACGACCGTGGGCAAGCTGGCCAAGCACCTGAAGGAGAAGCGCAAGAAGAAGGTGATGGTGGTCAGCGCCGACGTCTACCGTCCGGCCGCGATCGAACAGCTCAAGACCCTGGCCGAGCAGACCGGCGTGCTGTTCTTCCCCTCCGCGGCCGGGCAGAAGCCCGAAGACATCGTCCGCGCCGCGATCGTGGATGCGCGCCGCTCCTTCGCCGACGTGCTGATCGTCGATACCGCCGGCCGCCTCGCCATCGACGAAGCGATGATGGCCGAGATCAAGGTGCTGCACGGCGCGGTCAACCCGGCCGAGACCCTGTTCGTGGTCGACGCCATGACCGGCCAGGACGCGGCCAACACCGCCAAGGCCTTCGCCGAGGCGCTGCCGCTCACCGGCGTGGTGCTGACCAAGACCGACGGCGATGCCCGGGGCGGTGCCGCGCTGTCGGTGCGCTACATCACCGGCAAGCCGATCAAGTTCGTCGGCACCGGCGAGAAGACCGATGGCCTGGACGTGTTCCATCCCGATCGCGTCGCCGCGCGCATCCTCGACATGGGCGACGTGCTGTCGCTGGTCGAACAGGTCGAACAGAGCGTCGACCAGGAGAAGGCGGCCAAGCTCGCCGCCAAGGTCGCCAAGGGCAAGAAGTTCGACCTCAACGACATGCGCGACCAGCTCGAGCAGATGCAGAACATGGGCGGCATTGCCGGCCTCATGGACAAGCTGCCGGGCCTGGGCCAGGTGCCCGAGCACCTCAAGGCGCAGGTCTCCCAGAGCCGCGAGGTGCCGCGGATGATGGCGATCATCGGCTCGATGACGCTGAAGGAACGCCGCAACCCGGACCTGCTCAACGGTTCGCGCCGCGCCCGCATCGCCCGCGGTTCGGGCACCACGCCGGCCGACGTCAACAAGCTGCTCAAGCAGTACCAGCAGATGGAAAAAATGATGGGCAAGCTGGGCCGCGGCGGCATGAAGGGCATGATGCGCGGCCTGCAGGGGATGATGGGTGGCGGCATGGGCGGGCGCGGCGGCCTGCCGTTCCGCTGAGCACGCCATGCGCGACGCTTCCAATCCTGGCGTCGCTGCGGTGAACGCGGGCGACGGCCCGATCGTGCTGCTCAACGGCGAAGATGCCGGCGCCGATGCGTTGCGCATGCTCGCCCTGGTCAACTACGGCCACTTCACCTCGTTGCAGGTGCGCGACGGCGCGGTGCAGGGCCTGGGCCTGCACCTGGATCGGCTGCGCCAGGGCAACGCCGAACTGTTCGATGCGGACTTCGATGCCGACGCGGTGCGCGGCTGGATGCGGCAGGCCGCGCAGGCCCGCGGCGGCGACTGCTCGATGCGGGTCACGCTGTTCTCGCGGCAGTTCGACCACCGCCACGCCCTGCGCCCGGTGGGCGTCGACGTGCTGGTGTCCGCCTCGGCGCCGCTGGCGCCGACGTCGCGCTCCCTGCGGCTGCAGACCCGCGTTTTCAGTCGCCCCGTGCCACAGCTCAAGCACGTGGGAACCTTCCCCCTGGTCCATCACCGCCGGCAGGCATTGAAGGCCGGTTACGACGACGCGCTGTTCGTCGACGGCGATGGCCCGCAGGCCCGGGTCTCGGAGGGGTCGTTCTGGAACGTCGGCTTCTGGGATGGCCGCCAGGTGGTCTGGCCGGATGCCCCGGCGCTGCGGGGCACCCGCGAGCGCCTGCTCCAGCAGGGGCTCGCGGCCGCCGGGGTGGGGCAGCAGGTCCGGCCCGTGGTGCTGGCCGACCTTGCCGGCTTCCAGGCGGCCTTCGCCGCCAATGCCAATGGCGTGCAGCCGGTCGCCTCGATCGACGGGGTCGTCTATCCGGAAGAGGGCTGGGAGCCGGTGCTGGCGCTGCTGGGAGCCGCCGCCCGACATGCCCCGGGGGAGCCGCTCTAGCCCCGGCTGCAGGCTGAACCCCGGTATCCGCCTCGCCCGGCAAGGTTGTTCGAGCCGGTTCAGTGACTTACAATTCGCGGCTTACCTCGCCACCCTGGCGACTGGGCAACACCGAGAAACCACCATGGTCAAGATCCGTCTCACCCGCGGCGGCGCCAAGAAGCGCCCGTTCTACCACATCATCGTCACCGACTCGCGTAGCGCCCGCGACGGCCGCAACATCGAGCGCGTCGGTTACTACAACCCGGTCGCTTCCGGCAACGATCAGCGCATCGTGCTGGACCTCGCCCGCGTCGACCATTGGGTCGGCCACGGTGCGCAGCTGACCGAGAAGGTTCGCAACCTGTACAAGGAAGCGACCAAGATCCAGGCGACCGCCGCCTGATCCGGCAGGCCGCCGAAACCGGCGGCCGCCTTGCCTGCAATAACGGCTCAATGAACGAAGACGCCGGGCGCCCGTCCCCACCACGCAAGCTGGTTCTGCTGGGTCGGGTGCTGGGCGCCTTCGGCGTGCGTGGCGATGTCCGGCTTGAGTCCTGGACCGAGCCGCGTGCGCAGATCTTCCGCTACCAGCCCTGGATCCTGCGCACGCCTTCCGGGGTAGAGCGGGAACTGGCCGGCGCGCGGGGTCGCGATACCGGCAAGCACGTCGTCGCCACGCTCCCGGGCTGCGAGGACCGTGACGCGGCCGAAGCCATGCGCGGCACCGAGATCCTCGTTCCGCGCGAAACGCTGCCACCGCCGGCGGCCGGCGAGTACTACTGGATCGACCTGGAAGGCATGCGCGTGGTTACCGTCGAAGGCGTGGTGCTGGGCGAGGTGGCGCACATGCTGTCCACCGGCGCCAACGATGTGATGGTGGTGCGTGGCGAGCGCGAACGCCTGTTGCCTTTCGTCCAGCCCGACTACGTGACCTCGGTGGATTTCGGGACCGGCACGATCACGGTCGACTGGGATCCCGAATTCTGAGGCGCTCCGGCCCCCGGGCCGGGCCCTGTACCGGATAGCCATGCCGGCCTGGCCGGCGGGAGTCGCGATGCGCATCGACATCGTCAGCCTGTTTCCCGAGTTCGTCGACCAGTGCGCCGGCTTCGGCGTGGTCGGGCGTGCGCGCGAGCGTGGCCTGGTGTCGCTGCAGGGCTGGAACCCGCGCGACTACGCCGAGGGCAACTACCGCAAGGTCGACGACCGCACCTTCGGGGGCGGACCGGGCATGGTCATGCTGGTCGAGCCGCTGCGTCGCTGCCTGGCCGCGATGCGCGAGGCCGACCCGGTGCGTCCGCATGTCGTCTATCTCACGCCCCAGGGGCGACAGCTGGACCAGGCCAAGGTCCGCGAGCTGGCGGCGTTGCCCCGGCTGGCGCTGCTGTGCGGCCGCTACGAAGGGGTCGACGAGCGCCTCGTCCAGGCCGAAGTGGACGAGGAGGTCTCCATCGGCGATTACGTCCTGTCCGGCGGCGAGCTGGCCGCGGCGGTGGTCGTGGATGCGGTGGCGCGGCTGCAGGAGGGGGCGTTGAACGACGCCGATTCGGCCAGCCAGGACAGTTTCGAGGACGGCCTGCTGGATTGCCCGCACTACAGCCATCCGGTCGAGCACGCATACGGCACGGTCCCGGAGGTGCTGCGTTCGGGCAACCATGCCGCGATTGCCCGCTGGCGCCGGCAGCAGGCGCTGGGCCGGACCTGGCAACGACGCCCGGACCTGCTGGCGGGGCGGGCCCTGTCCAAGGCCGACCAGGCCCTGCTGGACGCCTGGCGCAGGGAGCAGGGCGGGGAAGGCCAGGACGGAACTCCGGGCCGGTAGCCCCGCGGCGCTCAAGCCGTTACAATGCCGGGTTCCTGCGGGCGGTTCCGCCCTGACTGGACCCCATAACAATTACGTGCGGCGCAGTCCTGCGACCGCATCGGCCCGAGTTGTCGTCCACGACACGCCCACCCGAACACATTGAGTCGGTCACCATGAGCAAGCTGAACAAGTCCATCGTCGCGGAATTCGAATCCGCCCAGATCACCCGCGAACTGCCGAAGTTCAGCCAGGGCGACACCGTCGTGGTGAACGTCAAGGTCAAGGAAGGCAACCGCGAGCGCGTGCAGGCCTATGAAGGCGTGGTCATCGGCATCAAGAACGCCGGGCTGAACTCCGCGTTCACCGTGCGCAAGATCTCGCACGGCTACGGCGTCGAGCGCGTCTTCCAGACCCACAGCGCCATCATCGACTCGGTCGACGTGAAGCGCCGCGGCAAGGTCCGCTCCGGCAAGCTGTATTACCTGCGCGGCCTGGAAGGCAAGGCTGCCCGCATCAAGGAAGACCTGGCCGCCGTGGCCAAGGCGAAGGCCGAGAAGGCCGCCGCCGGCGCCTGATCGCCGCTTCCCGATGCACCGCAACGGCCGCCGCGAGGCGGCCGTTTGCGTTTCCGCGTCCGGGCCGGGACGGTCACCGCACGCGGCGATGAGCACCGAGAGGCCGATGAAGAACGTCGCGCTGGTTCCCATCACCCGCCGCGCCTGCATCGTGTCGTGCGCACCGATCGCCTGCGCGATCAGGATGGTCGCGGCCATGCCGATGCCGAACACCGAGCCGATCAGGAAGAACATGATGTTGTTGGCGTTGGCCGCTGCGGTCAGCGCGTCCTCGCCGAGGAAGCGGCCGATCCACACCGCATTGACCGAACCGCTGAGCGACTGGGCGATGTTGCCGCCCAGGATGGGCAGCGCGAACAGCAGCAGGTTGCGGCCGATCGGGCCGGTGGTCAGGTCGCGGGAGCGCGGGCTCATGCTGGCGTCGTCCAGGTCCGGCGCGCACACTGGCGCCGGGCCCGTTCAAGGAGTGCGGCCATGGCGTCAGGCCGGAAGGAAACCCGCGTGCGTTGGGCGATCGTGGCGTCGCTGCTCGCGATGGCGGGATGCGCAGGCAGCGCGCACCACGCCGCGCTGGATTCGACCGACTCGTGGTGTTCGGGCCAGTACCGCGCCCATGACGGCGTTGCGCCGGCACCGGCGAACCTGTCGGACAAGAAGCGTGGACGCTACGACGACAGGACCCGCGACTACCATGTCTCGCAGCAATGCCAGCGCGAAGCGGAGCGCAGCGTGAGGCACCGGATTCCCGACGTGCCGCGCCCGCGCGTGCAGTGAGCGGAGTGCCAGGAAAGAGACATGCGCCGTACGAAAACGATGGTCACGCTGCTGGCCGCTGCGCTTGGCGGATGCGCGACGGGAGCGGGCGGCCTGGCGGATGTGTCGCCGCGCCCGGCCGAGCGACCCGAGTGCCAGGTGGCGCCGGCGAACCAGCCTGCGCCCGAAGCCCTGCTCGACAGCTCCGCCTACCAGCGTTGCCACCCGGGCGACCGCCTGGAGTGGTCGTCCGGCGGCAGCGATCCCATCAGGCCCGGGTTCGGCGATCGGCACGATGAGTGACGCGGCACCGGTCATGCAGGTGCGCCTGGACGTGTGGCTGTGGGCGGCACGCTTCTTCAGGACGCGCAGCCTCGCCCGTCAGGCGGTCGACACCGGCAAGGTCGACGTGGCCGGGCAACGGCCCAAGGCTTCGCGCCTGCTGCGCATCGGCGAAGCGGTGCAGGTCAGCCGCGGCGAAGAGACCTTCGACGTGGTGGTGCGTGGACTGAGCGATGCGCGGGGCCCGGCGCCGGTGGCGCAGGCCCTGTACGAGGAAACCGAAGCGTCACGGGCGCGCCGCGAGCAGCAGCGGCTGCAGCGCGCCGCGATGCGCGACGGCTACCGTCCACCGGAACACAAGCCGGACAAGCGCGCGCGGCGCCTGATCCAGGCACTGGGCGATATCGACGCGTCCTGAGCCGGTCGCGCTTGTGTCAGCGCTGCCCGCCGAACAGCCCCATCCCGAGCTTGAGCAGGTCGCCTGCGTCCACGTCGCCGTCGCCATCCTGGTCGAGCAGCGCATCCAGCGCGCCGCCGCCGGCCTGCTGGCGGACCTGGCTGCGCTCCTGCCCGAGCAGCTGGCCCAGGCCGCCGGCATCCAGGCCCTGGCCCGTGCTGCGCTTGGCCAGGAACGACATCACGATCGGGGCGAGCACCGCCAGCAACTGCATCGCCTGGCCGCTGCCCAGGCCGGTGGCCTGGCCCAGGCCCTGCGCCGCACGCGGCTGGCCGCCGCCGAGGATGTGGCCGAGGATCGCCGATCCGTCGGTCTGCCGGCTGCCGCCACCGCCCAGCACCGCGCCGAGCAGGCCGCCGAGGTCCGGGCCGCCGGCGTGGTCGCGCTGCAGCGCGCCGAACAGGGCCTCGGCGCCTTGCGGCTGCGCGCTGTTGCGGCCGAGCGCGCCGAGCAGGAGCGGCAGCGCGGCGGCGACCGCATTGCCGGTCTGCGCCGGGTCGGTGCCGAGCTGGCGCGAGATCTGCTGGATCGGCGCGCCCTGCAACTGGGCGAACAGGTCCTGGGTGAGCAGGGGCTGCGGATTCATGGCGGTCTCCTTTCCCGGTGCGGGAGGTCACGATACGCCTCTCCGGGCACAGGGGCGCGCGGCGGGCCGTGACCGGGCGCCAACGGGTGCGGACACCCGCGCGGCTGCGGCACCCGCTTCCCGCGCTCGCAATAGAAACGGCCCGGCAGGTGCCGGGCCGTGGGTCTTGCAGCGGGTCGCGTCGTCTAGCGCAGGTCGAAGCGGTCCAGCTCCATCACCTTGTGCCAGGCGGCCACGAAGTCACTCACCAGCTTCGCCTTGCCGTCTTCGCTCGCGTACACCTCGGCGAGCGCGCGCAGCACCGCGTTGGACCCGAACACCAGGTCCACCCGGCTGGCGGTCCACCTGAGCTGTCCGTTGCCGCGGTCGCTGCCCTCGTAGGTGTCGCGTCCGGTGGCCTTCCACGTCGTGCCCATGTCCAGCAGGTTGCGGAAGAAGTCGTTGCTCAGCACGCCCGGCCGGTCGGTGAACACCCCTTGCTGGCTGCCGTCATGGTTGGCACCCAGCACGCGCAGGCCGCCGACCAGCGCGGTCATCTCCGGCGCGGTCAGGGTCAGCAGCTGGGCGCGGTCGACCAGCAGGTGCTCGGCCGGCACCGCCGAATCGCCCTTGAGGTAGTTGCGGAACCCGTCGGCGAACGGTTCCAGCAGGTCGAAGGATTCGACGTCGGTCTGGTCCTGCCGCGCATCGGTGCGGCCCGGCGAGAACGGCACGCTGACGCTGCTGCCGGCGGCCTTCGCGGCCTGCTCCACGCCCACGCCGCCGGCCAGCACGATCAGGTCGGCCAGCGAGACCTTCTTGCCGCCACTGGCGTCGATGTTGAAGTCGGCCTGGATGCGCCGCAGCGCCTTGAGCACCTTCTCCAGCTGCGCCGGGTTGTTGACCGCCCAGTCCTTCTGCGGGGCAAGTGCGATGCGCGCGCCGTTGGCGCCGCCACGCTTGTCGCCGCCGCGGAAGGTCGACGCCGACGCCCACGCGGTGGACACCAGTTCGGCCACCGACAGGCCGGCATCGGCGATCTTCTTCTTGAGTGCATCGACGTCGGCCGCTTCGATCAGCGGATGGTCCACGGCCGGCACCGGGTCCTGCCAGATCAGCTCTTCCTTCGGCACTTCCGGGCCGAGGTAGCGCGCGCGCGGACCCATGTCGCGGTGGGTCAGCTTGAACCACGCGCGGGCGAAGGCATCGGCGAAGGCCTGCGGGTTTTCGAGGAAACGCTTGGAGATCGGCCCGTAGATGGGATCGAAGCGCAGCGACAGGTCGGTGGTGAGCATCTTCGGGCGGTGCTTCTTCGAGGGGTCGTGCGCATCGGGAATGATGTCGCCCGCGCCCTTGGCCACCCATTGCTGCGCGCCGGCCGGCGACTTCTCCAGCTCCCACTCGAAGCCGAACAGGTTCTCGAAGAAGTTGTTGCTCCACAGCGCCGGGGTCTTGGTCCAGGTGACTTCCAGGCCCGAGGTGATCGTGTCGCCGCCCTTGCCGCTGCCGTGGCGGTTGTGCCAGCCGAAACCCTGCTGCTCCAGTTCGGCCGCTTCGGGCTCGACGCCGACGTTCTCGGCACTGGCCGCGCCGTGGGTCTTGCCGAACGAGTGGCCGCCGGCGATCAGCGCCACGGTTTCCTCGTCGTCCATGGCCATGCGCGCGAAGGTGTCGCGGATGTCCTTGGCCGCCAGCAACGGATCGGGATTGCCGTCCGGGCCTTCCGGATTCACGTAGATCAGGCCCATCTGCACCGCCGCGAGCGGGTTCTCCAGGTCGCGGGTGTGCTTGACCATGCTGTCGTCGTCCTTGACCAGCACGCCGTGCTTGTCGTCCACGCCGGGCGAGCCGCGCGAGTAGCGCTCGTCGCCGCCCAGCCACTTGGTCTCGCGGCCCCAGTACACGTCCAGGTCCGGCTCCCAGGTGTCCTCGCGGCCGGCGCCGAAGCCGAACGTGCGGAAGCCCATCGTCTCCAGCGCGACGTTGCCGGCCAGCTGCATCAGGTCCGCCCAGGAGATCTTCTGCCCGTACTTCTGCTTGACCGGCCACAGCAGGCGGCGCGCCTTGTCCAGGCTGACGTTGTCGGGCCAGCTGTTGAGCGGGGCGAAGCGCTGCTGGCCGCGACCGCCGCCGCCACGGCCATCGCCGATGCGGTAGGTGCCGGCGCTGTGCCAGGCCATGCGGATCATCAGGCCGCCGTAGTGGCCGAAGTCGGCCGGCCACCAGTCCTGCGAATCGGTCATCAGCGCGCGCAGGTCCTTCTTCAGCTCGTGGTAGTCGAGCTTGCCGAATTCGGCCGCGTAATCGAAATCCTCGCCCAGCGGGTTGGAGCGCGAGGAGTGCTGGTTGAGCAGGTCCAGGCGCAGCTGGTTGGGCCACCAGTGGCGGTTGCTCGTGCCGCTGCCGGCGGCAGCGTGGTCGAACGGGCACTTCTTTTCGGTGGACATGGATTCAGCCTCGGGTCGAATGCGGCCGGCGCCTGCCAGTGCGGGCGCGGCCAGCGGGATGGAGATCGGGAGGGGCGTGGATGAAGCGGGCGGAACGGTCAGCCCGGAGGCGGACCGCCGCATTCGGCGGCAGGGAGAGGCGTGCGGCGGATCGTGCGATCGGACGGCTGGCTCATGTGGGCTCCTCCTTCAGGCCGTGAACGCGTGTCGAGGGACAGCGTAGGCGGGGGCAGCGATCAATAGAAATTGTTTATTGCGCACGCTTTGATAGCGACAAGCTATGGCTGCTGCAAAGTCCGTGATAGTGCCGCGCCAGCCTACGCCGGTCCCCCGGGTGGGTCCAAGGTGTGGATGCCGACGGTCCCGAAACCGTAAAGGCATCGTGCCGGGGCAACGCGCGACCGGACCCTGCCGGCCGCGCGTGGGGCGCACTGGGGACCGCTGGCTCACTCCGGCCGCGGCGTGCTGGAGGTGCTTGCCGGCAGCACCGGGTTGGCGACCTGCGGCTGGCGTCCGCTGAGGGTGCCGAGGAAGCGGGTGATCGCCTCCACTTCGCTCGCGTCCAGTTCGTGGCCGAGCTGGCTGCTGCCCATGATCGCCACCGCCTGGCGCAGGTCCCACACCTGGCCGCTGTGGAAGTAGGGCGCGGTCAGTGCCACGTTGCGCAGCGGCGCGGCGCGGAACACGTACTCGTCCGAGGCGGTCTGGGTCACCGCGAAGCGGCCCTTGTCGCCGGCCGGCAGCACCTGCGCGCCGGGCCGTTCGACCACGCCGAACGGGTAGTAGGCCTGGCCGCCGATGTTGGCGCCGGAGTGGCAGGCGCTGCAGCCCTTGTCGACGAACAGCGACAGGCCGCGCAGCTCGGTCGCATCGAGGCTGTCGGCACCGGCGAGGAACCGGTCGAAACGCGAATCGGGCGTGACCAGGGTGGTCTCGAACGCTTCCAGCGCGCGGGCCATGTTCTCGAAGTTCACCGGCTCGCGTTCGCCCGGGAACGCGCGGGTGAACGCATCCACGTAGCCCGGGATGCTGCGCAGCGTGGCCTCGACCCGCGCGGGCGTGTTGTTCATCTCCACGCTGGCCTGCACCGGTCCCTTCGCCTGTTCCTTCAGGTCGGCGGCGCGCCCGTCCCAGAACTGGGCGACGTTGAGCACCGCGTTGAGCACCGTGGGCGAGTTGCGCGGGCCCTTCTGCCAGCCGTGGCCGATCGAGGTGGGCACGTTGTCGGCGCCACCGGTGGCGACGTTGTGGCAGGTGTTGCAGCTGATCACGTGGCTGCGCGACAGGCGCGGCTCGAACCACAGCGACTTGCCCAGCTCCACCTGTGCGGCGGTGATCGCCTGTCCGCGCACGGTTTCGATTGTTGCCGGGACCGGCGCGAAAAGCGCGTTGGCCGTCTCGCGCAGCACCGTCGCATCCGCCTCGGGCGTGGCGGGCTTGGCGGGGGTGGCGGCCTGCAGCGTGGCGCAGGAAAGGGCGAGGGCGGCGGCGAGGGCGTGGGAGCGATGGCGCATCGTGGGGGTCTCCGGTGGTTCGTCACGACCACTTATCGCCTGTGTCCCCGCCTGCCGCATTGACTGCGATCAACCTGCGCCCGCGGCTATGCTGGATGCCCGTCGTGCCAGGCCCGCCTTCCGGATGACCACCCGCGCCACGCGCCTGTTGCGCATGCTCGACGAACTGCGCCAGCGCCGCGGCCCGGTACGCGGCGCGCAACTGGCCACGCGCCTGGGCGTGAGCCTGCGCACGGTCTATCGCGACATCGACGCGTTGCGCGCGCAGGGCGCGGTGATCGACGGCGATCCCGGCGTCGGCTACCGGCTGCGGCCCGGCTTCGTGTTGCCGCCGATGATGTTCCAGGCCGAGGAGCTGGAGGCGCTGGTACTGGGGATGCGCTGGGTCGCCTCGCACGCGGACCCGGAGCTGGCCGCGTCGGCCGGCCGCGCGCTGGACCGGATCACCGGCGTGTTGCCGGAGCGGCTGCGCCTGCAGGTCGAGACCAGCGGCCTGTTCGCGCCGGACTGGAGCCCGGTGCCGCCGGAGCCGTGGCTGCCGGTGCTGCGCCGGGCGATCCGCGACGGCAACGCGGTGCGGATGCGCTACCGCGACAGCGAGGGACGCGACAGCGAGCGGGTGGTGTGGCCGTTCGCGATGGCCTTCCTCGCCGACATGCGCCTGCTCGCCGCCTGGTGCGAGTCGCGCGCCGATTTCCGCCATTTCCGCGCCGACCGGGTGCTGGCGCTGGAGGACACCGGCCGCCGCTATCCGGAACCGCGCCACCGGCTGATCCGGCGCTGGGAGGAGCAGCGGCTGCGCCGGCATCGCGGCTGACGCCGGCCGGGTGCGGACGGTCGCCGCCGTTGGCGGGGACCGATGCGCCGGTATCCACTCGACCACCGTTCGGCGCCGGGGCGTGCGCAGGTTCCACGCGCGCGTACGTGGAACTGCCCGCGCCTGCGTGATTTCGATACGACCGCGCATGGAAAACAGGGAAGCGCCAGTATTTTCCATGCGCACGCGCATCGAAATCAGTGGCGCGCCAGTATTTTCCATACGGCGATGCATGGAAAACACTCGCGCGCCAGTTCCAGATACTCGCGCGCCAGTTCGAAACACTCACGCGCCGGTTCCAGATACTCGCGCGCCAGTTCGAAACACTCACGCGCCGGTTCCAGATACTCGTGCGCCAGTTCGAAACACTCGCGCGCCGGTTCCAGATACTCGCGCGCCAGTTCGAAACACTCACGCGCCGGTTCCAGGCACTCGCGCGCCAGTTCCAGACACTCACGCACCGGTTCCAGGCACTCGCGCGCCAGTTCCAGACACTCACGCGCCGGTTCCAGGCATTCGCGCGCCAGTTCGAAACACTGACGCGCCAGTTCCAGCCACCCGGGCTCCGGGTTCCAGTTACTCGCCCACCGCCCTCGCCGGAATGCCGGACGGCCCCCACGGACCTCCTCCAGTGCCGGCATGCCGCCCATCCGCTGCTGACATCCCCTGTCAGCAGGGACGGCGCACACTGCCGGATACCTTTCAGTGACGGAGCCGCCATGAGCAGGACGCTGACCTTCTACACCCACCCCATGTCCCGCGCCCGCATCGCGCGCTGGATGCTGGAGGAGACCGGCCTGCCGTACGAGGAAGTCGTGCTCGACTTCGGCACCTCGATGAAGTCGCCGGAGTACCTGGCGGTCAATCCGATGGGCAAGGTGCCGGCGCTGCGCCACGGCGACACCGTGGTCACCGAGAACGCGGCGGTGTGCGCCTACCTGGCCGAGCTGGTGCCGGAGAAGGGCCTGGCGCCGCCGGCCGGCTCGCCGGAGCGCGGCGATTACTACCGCTGGCTGTTCTTCCTGGCCGGCCCGGTCGAGGCGATGTTCACCGCCAAGCATGCCGGTGCGTTTGCCGCGCCGATGAGCGCCGGCTACGGCAGCGAGGCCGACGTGCTACGCGTGCTCGAGCAGGCCGTGGCCGGCCGCGAACACCTGGTTGGCGACCGCTTCACCGCCGCCGACCTGTTCATGGCCGCGTTCCTCAACTACTACATGATGATCGGCATGCTGGAGAAGCGGCCGGGCTTCGTGGACTACGCCGGCCGCCACGCGCAGCGCCCGGCCGCGATCGCCGCCAACGCGCGCGACAACGCGCTGGTGCCTGCGCACCCGCATCCGGCGCAGGCCACCGCCATCACCGAAGTGGAGTGAGCGACATGGAAAAGACCTACCACGGCAGCTGCCATTGCGGCGCGGTCCGTTACCGGGCCACCCTTGACCTCGCCGCTGGCACCGGCAAGTGCAACTGCACCTACTGCAGCAAGATCCGCAACTGGAGCACCACGGCGAAGGACTTCGAGCTGCTGCAGGGCGAGGACGCGCTCGGCGACTACGGCAAGGACTGGGGCGAGGGCAACATCCACCACCGCTTCTGCAGCCGCTGCGGGATCAACCTCTACGGGCACGGCTTCATCGCCGAAGCCGGCGGCGCGTTCGTCTCGGTGCAGGTCAACACGCTGGACGATGCCAGCATCGACGAGCTGGTGTCCGGCCCGGTCCATTACGCGGACGGCCGCAACGACAACTGGATGAACCCGCCGGCGGACACGCGCGCGATGTGAGCGCGTGATCGGGCCATGGAGGGCCCGTCCGGATGGATTCCCATGTCCGCTGTCGACCCGGAGCAGCCATCCCGCCATAAGTCGGTGAAGGCTCTAGCTGGCGGTCTTCAGCGAGTCGGTCAACCTGAACCCCTTGAAAACGTGCGCTGAGTCCCATATCTGGTGGTCACAAGCCCAGCGAAGGTGCACATATGGGGACTGCGGAGCCATTTCGAGTTCTGTGTCTGGACGGCGGCGGGATGCGCGGCGTCTACCAGGCGACGTACCTCGACACGTTCGCACAGCGGCTTCGCGTCTCAGGTGCCGGGGAGATCGATCCGGGCCGGGCATTCGACCTGCTGGTGGGGACCAGTACTGGCGGGATTGTCGCCTGCGCCCTGGCGGCGGGCATTCCGCTCGGCAAGGTGCTGGCGTTGTACCAAGTGCATGGCCGGGAGATTTTCCCGCGGCAGCGGCTGCGGGCAGTGCCGAAGCTGGGCAAATACGTCCGGGGCTTGTTCTCCGGCCTTGCCGCCGGTGACCGGGCTTTGCGTGCCGTGCTTACCGACGCCTTCGGCACCGAGACCATGGGGCAGGTCTACGCGCGGCGCGGCATTGGCTTGGCCATCACCACGGTGGATTTGAACCGCCATGCCTCCGTGGTGTTCAAGACCCCGCACATGGACCGTCTCAACGGGCGCGACAACGAGCGGCTATTGGTGGACGCCTGCATGGCGACCAGCGCTGCCCCCATCCTGCGATCGATCGCACGCCTGACCGAACCCGGTGGCGGCGAGGCCACCGTCGACTACGTGGACGGCGGTTTGTGGGCGAACAACCCGGGCGCGGTGGGCATGATCGAAGCGCATGAGATCCTGCAGCGGCGCGGCGAGGCCGATCGCCCGATCCACTTGTACATGCTCGGCACGCTTCCCGTACAAGGCGGCGAAGAACTAAAGACCGCGAAGAAACTGCACCGCGGGGCGCTGGGCTGGGACAGCGGCCTGAAGGCCATTGCCGCGAGCATCAACGCACAGGCGGTTGCATACGGCTACCTCGCACAGAAGATCGCGGAGCTGCGGGGGCACGGCAGCTTCGCCTACCGGCTGCCGGCGCAGTGCCCGTCCGGCGAGCTCCACAGGTATCTGGAAAACATGGACGACGCGCGTCCCAAGGTACTCAACGCGCTCGCCCGGCAAGCCATCTCCGACGTCGATTTTGCCTGGGCGAGGACCGAATCTGACGATCGGATGGGCGCGTTCCGCACTGC
Organism: Pseudoxanthomonas daejeonensis; assembly: GCF_010093205.1. Lineage (GTDB taxonomy): Bacteria > Pseudomonadota > Gammaproteobacteria > Xanthomonadales > Xanthomonadaceae > Pseudoxanthomonas > Pseudoxanthomonas daejeonensis. Next base: position 117,833 of record NZ_PDWN01000010.1, on the reverse strand, counting down.
ACTGGCAGGCGCATCCGATCCCAGTCGCCAACAGCCCGAGGCCCAAGCCAATGACCACCATTGACAGCAACAAAGAGATGAAGGGGTATCACGCGGACGAGGTGAACCTCTCGAACGACGACCAAACGGAGATGCGCAACCGCCGCGACAACGGACGGACGCGAATCAAGAACGGGTTGTCGAAGGGCGGCCATCCATTGCCCAAGGAGTTCAGCTCACAGGGCTCCTATGCGATGCGCACCATGGTCCAGGATGATGCCTGCGACTACGACATCGACGATGGCGTGTACTTCGACAAGGAAGATCTGAAGGACGCCAATGGCGACTACCTCGGCGCGCGCGACGCCCGCACCAGGGTTAGTAACGCGCTGAAGGACGACCGGCTGGCTTACGACGCGGTGGTGAAGACCAATTGCGTGCGCCAGCAGTACCCGGAGGGGTATCACATCGACATCCCCGTCTATCGCACGATCCGCTCGAAGGACTTCTGGGGCAACGAAATCGTCCAGTACGAACTGGCTAGCGGCGATGACTGGGTCAAGTCCGATGCGCGCAAGGTGAGTCGCTGGTACAACGACGCCGTCGGCTCCGAGCTGACGGCGGGGCAGTCCGATAGCAGCCAACTGCGGCGTATCACCAAGCTGACCAAGAAGATGGCTCGAAGCCGCGTTTCTTGGAAGAAGAAGACCGCCAGCGGTATCTGCGTCTCGAAACTGGTCGTGGATCACTTCGTGGCGTGCCCCGGCCGGGACGATGACGCCCTGCGCGATACTTGGAAGGCGATCAAGGCACAACTGGTTTTCAGCCAGCGCATCGGCCACCCGGTGTATGCGGACAAGAACCTCGCGGAGGAAGGCGACGAGTGTGTGGTCTTCTTCCGCGATCGCTTGGGCGACGCGCTGGAGGCGCTGAAGGTCCTTGACGAGTACGACTGCACGCGCAAGAAGGCGGGCGACGCCTGGGACAAAGTGTTCAACACGGACTATTTCAGCGTCCAGATCGCCAAGGGTGCCGATGGTGCCAGGTCCCTGCTCCAGCCTGCCGCCGCCACTGCTGCCAGCCTTACCTTCCCCAGCGGCCCAGTTGTGCCGAACAAGTCCTCAGGCTTCGCCTGATGAAATGGGCCATCGACGATCCCGCGCGCTTTCTGCGCGAGCGCGCGGAACTGGATCGTCTTGAAGCCGAGGCCGGCTGGCTGAGCACGGCCTGGCGCATCGCCGAGAACGGCTCGATCACGGTCGATCTCGACATGACCATCCATGGTCGCGTCTTTGCGGGGCGAATGACGTATCCGGACACATTCCCAGACTCGCCGCCCTACATCTGCCCACGGGACACGTCTGAGCGCTGGTCCGGCCACCAGTACGGCGACGGTGGCCCACTGTGCTTGCAATGGCGGGCAGACAACTGGCATCCCGACGTGACCGGCGCGGACATGGTGCGCAGTACATACGAATTGCTGAGCACCGAACAGCATCCCGAGCTTCCGAATGCGGTGCCGTCGGCGCACCGCCTGACGACAGGGCAGGACATGCGGGGCGCGGGCCGGCGCTTCGTCGCGACCGCCGAGCTGCTGCCCATATTGGCGGCACTTCCGCTGCCTTCCAGAGTCCGTCTCACATCGGCGACCGTGTACAACGCGGACGCAGTCGTCATGTTCGTGACAAAGGTTGCCGACACACAAGACGTGATGCGAGACGTGGCCGATGTTCCGGAAGGCATCGCCACATCGCTTCCGCTGTTCTCACTCTCCGGCGATGGGTTGATGTTCCGCAGCGATGCCTTCGACCAGCGACAAACCATCGAGTCCGCCGAGACATTGGTACGAGTGCTGACAGAGGCCGGGTTCGCTACGGATGGCGTTCTGGTGCAGGAGGCGGGCAAGTACAGGGCCAGAACCATCGTGCTACTGGGCACGGCGCTACCGTCGCTGCGGGTGTTCCTGATCAACTCGGGCGAACAACCCGAGTTGTTGGAGCACAGGATCGTGTGGCCGTCGCTTTCCGATTTCAGGTTGTCGGAGGAGGCGCAGCAACTGGCCAAGGTCCGTGTCGGCATCGTCGGGCTCGGCTCAATGGGCAGCAAAATTGCTGTTTCATTGGCTCGATCCGGTGTCCGGCGCTTCCTGATGGTGGACGATGACTACCTAACGCCTGGCAATATGGTGCGCCACGAGCTGTCCTGGGCCTATATGGGTACGCACAAGGCAAGGGCCGTGCGCGACGCGCTGTCATTGACCGCGGCTGGGGTAAGGGTGGATACGAGGACCACCCGCCTTGCCGGTCAGGAGTCGGCGCTGACTGCGGCAGCCGCGCTCAAGGATCTGTCCAATTGCGACCTGCTGGTCGATGCCACGGCCAATCCGGAAGTATTCCTTCTGCTGGCGGCGCTTGCGAAGCGGCAGAGAACGCCGCTGTGCTGGGGCGAGATATTCGCCGGAGGTTACGGCGGGATGATCGCGCGGGCACGCCCCGGACGCGATCCGAACCCGTTGGCGGTCCGCGACGCCTACCACACCTATCTGGCGACGCTTCCCGACGCGCCTTTCAAGAACGTGGCCGGCTACGACGGGACTGAGGAACAACCGCTGATCGCGTACGACAGCGCCGTAGGCTTCGTGGCGACCGCGCTGACCCGGCTGGTCATCGATACGGCGTTGTCTCGGGATCCGAGCGAGTTTCCCTACTCGCTGTACTTGTTGGGCATGCGCCGCGAATGGATCTTCGAGGCGCCGTTTGACACGCGCCCGATCGCCGTGCAGGGCCATGGTTGGGAGCGTGATGGGGATGCGGTGAACGAAAAGGCCAGGATTGCCGTCGTGGAGGAGCTGCTGAAGATGCACGCAGGAGGGAGGGATGCTGACGCTGATTCTGCCGCCTGAGCAGAACGACTTGTTGTTGGTGGCGCTCAGAAGGGCCGGACGACGCGAGGTCGGTGGAATTCTGATGGGCGAGCATGTCGGACCGAACCTCTTCATCGTCCGGGAGATGACCGTGCATCGCCGCGGTGCATTCGCCTCGTTCGTGCGAAGGGTTGAGGACGCCATCGGAAGTCTTCGTTTGTTCTTCCGGAAGACCGGACATGACTACGCCCGGTTCAACTATCTTGGCGAATGGCATTCGCATCCATCATTTGCGCCATACCCAAGCGGGACAGATGACCTGTCCATGCTGCAGATCGTCCAGGACGAAAAAGTCGGCGCGAACTTCGCAGTGCTGCTGATTGCCAAGCTCGGACTAGAGGGAGAGCTGATTGCAACCATCCACACCTACCTCCCTGACGGCACACGCATGCGGTCGAATATCAGGCATCAGAATGGCGTTGAACTAGCGGCCTAGCGTCCGCTTCTGGCCGGAAGCGGACGTTCCAGCGGAGCCAGCCTTGAGGTCCACTTCCAGCTGAAGTGGACACACGGCCTGCAGGGAGATCCGTCGGTCAGGGCCAATGCGGATCGTCGGAGCGGCTAGTAAGCGCTATGCCCTGCGGCCTCCGCAGGGACCATCTACAGCAGCGACTTGAGCCGGTACAGCGCTTCCAGTGCCTGCTTGGGCGTCAGCTCGTCCGGGTCCAGCGCGGCGAGGGCTTCCTGCGCGGCGGAAGGGGCGGCGGCGAACAGGCCGATCTGCTGCGGCGCATCCAGCGCCTGCGGCGCCATTTCCGAGGCATGCGATTCGCGCCCGCGCTGCTCGAGTTCGGCGAGGCGACGACGCGCCTGCTGCAGGGTCGTCTTCGGCAGGCCGGCCAGCGCGGCCACCTGCAGGCCGAAGCTGCGGTCGGCTGCGCCGTCCTTGACCGCGTGCATGAACACCAGCGTCTCCTCGCCTTTCTTGTCGCGATGCTCGACCGCGTCCAGGTGCACGTTGGCGATGCCGCTGTCGGGCGTGGCCAGCGCGGTCAGTTCGAAGTAGTGCGTGGCGAACAGCGTCCAGCAGCGGTTGACCGCCGCCAGGTGGCGGGCGACCGCGTCGGCCAGGGCCAGGCCGTCGTAGGTCGAGGTGCCGCGGCCGATCTCGTCCATCAGCACCAGCGACTGCGACGTGGCGTGGTGGAGGATGTAGCTGGTCTCGGCCATCTCGACCATGAAGGTCGACTGGCCGCGGGCGAGGTCGTCGCCGGCACCTATACGGGTGAGGATGCGGTCGATCGGGCCGATCTGCGCGCGTGAGGCCGGCACGAAGCTGCCGATGTGCGCCAGCAAAACGATCAGCGCGTTCTGGCGCATGTAGGTGCTCTTGCCGCCCATGTTCGGGCCGGTGATCACCAGCATCCGCCGCGGCGGCATGTCGGGATTGTCATCGGCCTCGGCGTGCAGGACCAGGTCGTTGGGTTCGAACGGCTCCTCGCGCACCGCCTCGACCACCGGATGGCGGCCGCGCTCGATGCGCAGGCAGGGGGCGTCAACCAGTTCCGGGCGCGACCAGTCCAGCGCCTGCGCGCGTTCGGCGAAGCCGGCCAGCACGTCCAGTTCGCTGAGCGCGGCGGCGCAGCGCTTGAGCGGTTCGAGCACGCCGTTGAGCGCATCGAGCAGCGCTTCGTAGAGGAACTTCTCGCGCGAAAGCGAACGGTCGCGCGCCGACAGCACCTTGTCCTCGAACGCCTTCAGTTCCTCGGTGATGTAGCGCTCGGCGCCGGTCAGGGTCTGGCGGCGGGTGTAGTGCACCGGCGCCTTGTCGGCCTGGCCCTTGCTGATCTCGATGTAGTAGCCGTGCACGCGGTTGTAGCCGACCTTGAGCGTGGCGATGCCACTGCTCTCGCGCTCGCGCGCCTCCAGGTCGACCAGGAACTGGTCGGCGTGGGTGGACAGCCGGCGCAGCTCGTCGAGCTCGGCGTCGTGGCCTTCGGCAATCACGCCGCCGTCGGCCAGCTTGAGCGGCGGTTGCGGGTTCACCGCGCTGGCGAGCAGCTGCGCGGTGGCGTCGTGCTGGCCCATCTCCGCGGCCAGGGCCTGCAGGCGCGGCGAATCCAGCGGGGCCAGCTGCGCGCGCAGCTCCGGCAGCATCGCCAGGCCGCCGCGCAGGGTGGACAGGTCGCGCGGCCGCGCCGAGCGCAGGGCCACGCGGGTGAGGATGCGTTCGAGGTCGCCCAGGCCGCGGAAGGCGTCGCGCAGTCCGCTGTCGCCGCCGCTGCCGGCCAGGGTGGCCACCGCATGGTGGCGCCCGCCCAGCACGGCGCGATCGCGCAGCGGCCGGTGCAGCCAGCGCCGCAGCAGGCGCCCGCCCATCGGGGTGATGGTCGAGTCGAGCACGCCCAGCAGCGTGTGCCGGGTATCGCCATCCACGCGGGTGTCCAGTTCCAGGTGGCGACGCGTGGCCGCGTTCATCGCGATCGCGTCGGCCGAGGTCTCCAAAGCAATAGAGGTCAGGTGCGGCAGCTGCTGCTTCTGGGTCTCCTCGACGTAGCCGAGCAGGGCGCCGGCGGCGGCCACCGCCAGCGGCTTGTCCTCGATGCCGAAGCCGGTGAGGTCGTGCAGGCCGAAGAAGCGCAGCAGCTGGCGGCGGCCGCTGTCGGGATCGAACAGCCACGGCGGGCGGCGACGCAAGGCGCCGGCGCTCATCGGCGGCAGGCCTTCCTCGTCGGGCACCAGCAGCTCGGCCGGTTCCAGCCGCGCCAGTTCGGCGAGCAGCTGGTCGTCGTTTTCGACCTGGTTGACCAGGAAGCGGCCGCCGGCCAGGTCGGCCCAGGCCAGGCCATAGCCCGAACGCCCGCGCGACACGGCCATCAGCAGGGTATCGCGGCGCTCGTCGAGCAAGGCCTCGTCGGTCACCGTGCCCGGAGTAACAATGCGCACCACCTTGCGCTCGACAAGGCCCTTGGCCAGCGCCGGATCGCCGATCTGTTCGCAGATCGCCACCGATTCGCCCAGCGCGACCAGCCGCGCCAGGTAGCCCTCGTAGGCATGCACCGGCACGCCGGCCATCGGGATCGGCGCGCCGCCGGAACTGCCGCGCTGGGTCAGGGTGATGTCGAGCAGGCGCGCGGCCTTGCGCGCGTCGTCGTAGAACAGCTCGTAGAAGTCGCCCATGCGGAAGAACAGCAGCAGGTCCGGATAGTCGGACTTGGCCGCGAAGAACTGCTTCATCAGCGGCGTGTGTTCGGGGGCTGCTGCGGACGTGTCGACGGGCTTGGCCATTGCTGCGGCGGTGGGGCAGGGCCGCCGATTGTAATGGCCTGCGCGCGCCGGCGGCCTGGCGGCGGCGCGGTGGAGGTCCGTGGCAGTGGTGCGCGCAGGCCCGATCCGTGGCGTCCGGCAGGGTCGTGCCGCCGCCGGTCGCGTTAGGATCGGGCTTTCCGATCCATGCAGGAGTCCACATGCCCATCCGTCGTTCCGCTTGCCTGCTGCTGCTCGCCGCCGGCCACGCTTTCGCTGCCGGCGCCGCCACCGACCCGCACCAGCTGGCCCGCGAGGCCGTCATCGTCGACACCCACATCGATGCGCCCGGCGAACTGATGGATGGCTGGAGGGACCTGGGCGAGCTCACGCCCGATCGCGAGTTCGACTACCCGCGCGCGCGCGAAGGCGGGCTGGACGTGGCCTTCATGTCGATCTACACCTCCCCCGGGGAGGACCGCGCCGGCACCGCGCGCGGCATCGCGCACAAGCAGATCGACGCGGTCGAGGCGATGGTCGGCCGGCATCCGGACCGTTTCGCCCTGCTGGACTCGCCCGGCGACGTCGACCGCCTGCGCGCCGACGGCCACGTGCTGCTGGCGCTGGGCATGGAGAACGGCGCGCCCCTGGGCGACGACCTGGCCGAGCTGGCCCGCTTCCATGCGCGCGGCGTGCGCTACATCACCCTGGCCCACAGCGAGAGCAACCGGATCAGTGATTCGTCCTACGGCCTCCAGCGCCAGTGGCAGGGGCTGAGCCCGTTCGGCCGGAAGGTGGTCGCCGAGATGAACCGGCTCGGGATCATGGTCGACGTGTCGCACCTGTCCGACGATGCGGTGCGCCAGGCGGTCGAGCTGAGCACGGTGCCGGTGATCGCCAGCCATTCGGGCTTCCGCCATTTCACCCCGGGCTTCGAGCGCAACCTCAGCGACGAGCTGGCCAAGGCGATCGCGGCCCGCGGCGGCGTGGTCCAGGTCACCTTCGGCAGCGCCTTCGTCAATCCGCAGATGGCCGCCGATACCCAGGCCTATTTCCAGGCCGACGCCGAGCTGGACAAGCGCAATGCCGCCGCGCGTGCCGCCGGCCGGCCGGAAGAAGACGAGGCCGCGTTCAACAAGGAGTGGAAGCGCACGCACCCCCCGCGTCCGACCGCGATCGAGGCGGTGGTCGACCACATCGACCACGGGGTCAAGCTGGTCGGCATCGACCACATCGGCCTGGGCTCGGACTTCGATGGCGTGTCGGGCAACCTGCCCGAGGGCCTGCGCACCGTCGCCGATTACCCCAACCTCATCGCCGCCCTGCAGGCGCGCGGCTATTCGGACGCGGACCTGAAGAAGATCCTGGGCGGCAACCTGCTGCGCGTGTGGTCGGCGGTCGAGGCAGGGAGCGCGCGGTCGAAGGATTGAGCGCGGGTCGCGGCGCGGGGATGTAATAGTTTCCAGGCAGGCCCGACCGGATAGTGCAAGGCATGGACCACGACCACGATCACGATCACCACGATGGTGCCGACCGCCATCCCGGCGACTCGCGCGAGCGCGCGCATGGACATGCGCACGGCCACGCCGGCCACCACCACGGGCCAGGCGGCCACACCCACGTGCCCTCGGAGATCCGCTTCGAACGGCCGTTGTGGTGGGCGCTCGGGCTTACCGCGACCGTGCTGGTGGCCGAGGTGGTCGGCGCCTGGCTGACCAACAGCCTGGCACTGCTCTCCGATGCCGCGCACATGGCCACCGATACCCTGGCCCTGGCGATCGCCCTGGTCGCGGTACGGCTGGCGCGCAGGCCGCCGGACGCGAAGCGGACCTACGGCTATGTCCGCTTCGAGGCGCTGGGCGCGCTGGCCAATGGTTCGATGCTGTTCGTGCTGGCCGGCTACATCCTGTGGGAAGCCTGGCACCGGTTCCGCGCCCCCATGCCGGTCGCGAGCGCGGGCATGCTGGTGGTGGCGTTGCTCGGCCTGGCCTGCAATCTCGTCTCGATGCGCCTGCTGCAGGCGGGCAGCGGGCAGAGCCTCAACGTCAAGGGCGCCTACCTGGAGGTCTGGAGCGACATGCTCGGCTCCCTGGCCGTGATCGTGGCGGCGCTGGTGATCCGCTTCACCGGCTGGCTGTGGGTCGACCCCTTGCTGGCGGTCATGATCGGCCTGTGGGTGCTGCCGCGGACCTGGGTGCTGGTGCGCGAGGCACTGAACGTGCTGATGGAAGGCGTACCCCCGGGAGTGGACCTCGCCGCCGTGCGCGCGGACCTGGAAGCGCATGCGCAGGTGACGGGCATGCACGACCTGCACGTGTGGGCGCTTGCATCGCGCACCCCGGCGATGACCGCGCACGTGGTCCTCGCCGAAGGCGCGGAAGGGGCAGCCGTCCGCCGCGAGCTGGAGCAGATGCTCGAGCAGCGCCACCGGATCGTGCACGTGACCCTGCAGATGGAAGCCGCGGGCGAGGATCACTGCGGCGGCACCAACTGTGACCGCAGTCACGCCTGAGTGAACTCGGCAATGCCGTGAGCCAAGGCCTCCATTCTTAATCGGCCTTCTGCGTATCGCCGCACCGCAAAATGCGCTATTTGTGAAGCGGGTTTAACGTCCGGGTGTGGATACCGGTCCGAATGGTCCGGTTCCGCCGCCTGACGAGCGCACCGGCGTTACCGCAGAAAGAGAACATCCGCCATCAAATTACCCTGGGGAGGGAACCATGGCCTGCGCAACCTTTAAGCACACTGGACTGGCGATCGCCGTGGTCGCCGCGTTGACGGCCATTCCTGCCGCACGCGGCCAGTCGGCCGCCGCCACGCCGGCGCCGACGGCCGAAGAGCCGGTCACGCTCTCGACCATGACCGTGACGGCGCAGAAGCGCGAACAGGCACTGCAGGAAGTGCCGATCACGGTGAACGTGCTCAGCGAACAGCTGCTGCAGGACACCGGCGTGCGCGACATCAAGGACATGCAGGTGCTGGTGCCGGGCCTGACCGTGACCAGCACGCAGAGCGCGGCGCAGACCGTGGCCCGCATCCGCGGCATCGGCACGGTGGGCGACAACGCCGGCCTGGAATCGTCGGTGGGCATCGTCGTCGACGGCGTCTACCGCGCGCGCAACAGCGTCGGCTTCACCGACCTGGGCGAGCTGGAGCGGATCGAAGTGCTGAAGGGCCCGCAGGGCACCGTCTTCGGCAAGAACACATCGGCGGGCGTGATCAACGTCATCACCCGCCGCCCGAGCTACACGCAGAGTGCCGAAGGCGAGGTGACCCTCGGCAACTACGGCGCGCTCGGCCTGGCCGGCGCGTACAACGATGCGCTCGGCGAGAAGACCGCGCTGCGGATCTACGCGGCCCAGCGCACGCGCGACGGCGTCGACGACGTGCGCATCGCCAACGGCCCGCGCACCCGGACCGACGACGGCGACCAGAACATGCACACCCTGCGCGGCCAGCTGCTGTGGGAGCCGTCGGACAATGTCGAGGTCGTGTTCGCCGCCGACTACACCAGCCGCGAGGAGAACTGCTGCGTCACCGTCACCACCGTGCGTGGTCCGACCGCGGCCATCCTCAATGCGCTCACCCCCGGTGGCGAGGCGGTGATCCCGGTCGCCGACCCGGACCGTCGCCTGGCCTACAGCAACCGCAGCACCGAGCAGGACATCAAGGACAAGGGCATCCAGGCCGAGGTGAACTGGACCACGCCGTGGGCCAATGAAGCGGTGCTGACCTCCATCACCGCCTCGCGCGAGTGGCAGGCGATCAACGGGCTCGACTTCGACTACAGCGCCGCCGACGTGCTGTACCGCGCGCCGGACGAGGACGAGTCGCTGACCAGGTTCAAGACCTTCAGCCAGGAATTCCGCCTGACCGGCTCGAGCGACAGCATCGACTGGATGGTCGGCCTGTTCTATTCGAACGAGGACCTGGACCGCAACGAGACCTACCGTTACGGCCGCGCCTACGAGCCGTACCTGTCGACCGCGCTGATCGGCCAGATCAACCCGGCGCTGGCCTTGCGCCCGGATGCGCCGCTGTTCCTGTCGCAGGCGACCGGCCGTCCGTTCGGCACGCTGTTCCCGGGCCTGGCCACGCTCGACACCTACAAGCAGAACGCCGAAAGCACCGCGATCTTCACCAACAACACCTGGCACGCCACCGACGCGTTCGACGTCACCGTCGGCCTGCGCTACACCAACGAAAAGAAGACGCTGGAGTCCAACTACACCAACCCCAACGGCAGCCTGGCCTGCGCCTCGTACTTCCTGCCCAACGGCCAGGTCAACCCGGCGGCGCTGCAGCGCATCGGCGCGGCGCTGGTGTCGCGCGGCATCCCGGCCGCCGCGGTGCCGACCATCGCGCCGCAGGTGATCGGCTTCACCTGCCTGCCGTGGGCGAACGTGGCCCACAACGGCCGCGCCACCGACCAGGAGCGTTCGGAGAAGGAGTGGTCCGGCACCTTGAAGCTGGCCTACAGCTTCAGCGATGACGTGATGGCCTACGGTTCGTACGCGCGCGGCTACAAGGCGGGCGGCTTCAACCTCGACCGCGTGCAGTCCTCCAACGGCCTGTCCAGCGGCACCCAGGGCATCCTGCCGGTGGACGACACCTCGTTCCCGGGCGAGTTCGTCGACAGCTTCGAGCTGGGCACCAAGACCACCTGGGCCGGCGGCAACCTGCTGTTGAACGCGGCGTTGTTCTACCAGGAGTACACCGACTTCCAGCTCAACAGCTTCCTGGGCACCAGCTTCGTGGTCCGCTCGATCCCGAAGGTGACCTCGCAGGGCCTGGATGCGGAAATGCTCTGGAACACCGGCATCGACGGCCTGTCGATGCAGGCGGGCCTGGTCTACGCCGATACCCAGTACGGCGACGACGTGCTGCCCGATGCCGGCCTGGTGCTGCTGCCGGGCAGCCAGATGAGCTTCGCGCCGAAGTGGTCGGGCAATGCCAACGTCACCTACGAATGGGACATGGGCTCTCGCCTGGTCGGCCGCTTCAACATCGGCGCCAAGTACATGTCCGAGTACAACACCGGTTCGGACCTGGATCCGGAGAAGCTGCAGGACGCCTACACCCTGGTCAATGCGCGCATCGGCCTCGGCGACGTGAACCAGCGCTGGACGCTGGAGCTGTGGGGCCAGAACCTCACCGACGAGACCTACAAGCAGGTGGGCATCGACGCGCCGATCCAGACCGGTTCGTGGAACGCCTTCCTGGGTTCGCCGCGGCTGTACGGTGTGACCCTGCGCGTTCGCTACTGATCGCGCGGGCAAGGGATGGGCAGGGAGGGGCCGCCTTGGCGGCCCCTCTTTTTTGTCCGGGGCGCCTTGGCGCTCCTTTATTTGCCCCGGCCGTCCTGGCGGCCCCTTTCTCTTGCCCGGGGCGCTTCGGCGCTCCGTGTTCTTTGCGGGTCAGCGAGCGCAGGGCCGGGCAGGTGGCTGGTGCACCGGTGCGAATGCCCCTGGAGGCGAATGTCCCCCGGCGACGGCCTGCGGCCATCGCCTCCTCCTTGATTTCGCCTCCAGGGGCATTCGCACCGGTGAGCGGAGGTGTGCGGCGGTTACAGGGCGAAAGCTGTCGTGGCTGGGGGCGTGCGCGGGTGGCACAGGGGCGGTTGCCAGCGGCCTGCGGGCAGACAGGGGGGAGCGTTTGGGCTAAAACGTCCGCATCCCCCCAAGCGCCTCCCCACATGCCGATTCCTTCCGATGCGCAGCTGCGCGAACAGGCCGATGCCCTCGGCAAGCGGTTGCGTGCCGTCCGCGAACACCTGGTCACGGCCGAAAGCTGCACCGGCGGCTGGATCGCCAAGAGCCTGACCGACATCGCCGGCTCCTCGGACTGGTTCGACTGCGGGATGGTGGTCTACAGCTACGAGGCCAAGCAGGGCCTGCTCGGCGTGCGTCCGCAGACGCTGGAGGAACACGGCGCGGTCAGCCGCGAGACGGCGATCGAGATGGTCTCCGGTGCGCTGGTCCATTCCGGCGCCAGCGTGGCCGTGGCGGTCACCGGCATCGCCGGTCCGGGCGGCGGCAGCGAGGACAAGCCGGTGGGCACGGTGTGGATCGCCTGGAAGCGACGCGGCGGTTATGCGCGCGCGCAGGTGTTCCATTTCGAGGGTGACCGCGAAGCGGTCCGGCGGCAGACGGTGGGCCAGGCGCTGGCCGGGATCGCGGAGCTGTTGCCGTGAGCCGCGCGGGCCGTCTCGCCCGGTCGCGGAGTACGCACTGATGTGGGAGACCCTCGGCACCGTCCGCGACCTGGGCAGGCTGCAGCAGATCGCATCGGTCCTGGTCGGTTACGGCTTCGGCGACATGGTCCGGCGCATCGGCCTGGCCGGCGCGCTGGAACGCGCCGGGCGCCTGCTGCACTGGCAGGATCCGCAGGCGATGGCGCACATGGCCCCACCCGAGCGCGTGCGCCGCGCGCTGGAGGACCTGGGCCCGACCTTCGTCAAGCTCGGCCAGGTGCTGGCCACGCGCGTGGACCTGTTCCCGCCGGAGTGGATCGGCGAACTGGGCAAGCTGCAGAACGCGGTGCCGCCGCTGCCGTTCGAGCGGGTGCGCGCGCAGCTGGTCGAAGACCTGGGGGCGGAACCGGAAGCGGTGTTCGCGCAGCTCGATGAAACGCCGCTGGCCGCCGCCTCGCTCGCGCAGACCCATCGCGCCTGGCTGGTCGATGGCACCGCCGTCGTCCTGAAGATCCGGCGGCCCGGCATCCGCGACACCGTGGAAGCGGACCTGCGCCTGCTGGCGCGACTGGCCGAGATCGTCGAGGCGCAGGCGCCGGACCTGCAGCGCTACCGCCCGCGCGAAGTGGTGCAGCAGTTCGCGCAGTCGCTGCGCCGCGAGCTGGATTTCGCCGCCGAATGCCGCAACGCCGAGCGCATCGCGGCCAATTTCGCCGGCCATGAGGAGATCGTGGTGCCGCGCGTGCACTGGCAGTGGACCAGCGAGCGGCTCAACGTGCAGGACTTCGTCGCCGGCATTCCCGGCCCGGACCTGGCCGCGGTCGACGCATCGGGAATGGATCGTAAGCACCTGGCCCAGGTCGGCGCCGGCATCGTGCTGAAGATGGTGCTGGAGGACGGTTTCTTCCACGCCGACCCGCACCCGGGGAACATCTTCTACCTGTCCGGCGAGCGTATCGGGGTGATCGACTTCGGCATGGTCGGGCGCGTGTCCGAGCAGAGACGCTTCCAGATCGTGCAGCTGCTGCACGGCCTGGTCGAGCGCGAGGCGCAGGCGGTGACCGACGTGCTGCTGGAGTGGGGCGAGGGCGCGGGCGAGGCCGACGAGACGCGCCTGCAGGCCGACATCGGCGCCTTCGTCGACCAGTACCGCGGGGTGCCGCTGAAGGACCTGCGGATGGGCGCGATGCTGCTGGACGTGACCACGATCCTGCGCGACCACGGCCTGAGCCTGCCGCCGGACCTGGCGCTGATGATCAAGGCATTCCTGACCCTGGAGGGCTTCGGTCGCCAGCTGGACCCGGACTTCGACATGGCCGGCGCCGCGCGTCCGTACGTGGAGAAGGTGATGCTGGCGCGCTGGTCGCCGCGCGCGCTGCTGCGCCGCGGACGCCGTGGCGCGATCGACGCGCTGGAGCTGGCCGGCGACCTGCCGCGCGAACTGCGCCGGCTGCTGCGCGCCGCGCGACGCGGGCGCCTGAACATGCAGATCGAGGTGACCTCGCTGAAAGCCTTCGGCGAGCAGGTCGATCGCGCCGCCAACCGGCTGACGATGGGCGTGGTCACCGCCGCGCTGGTGATCGGCTCGTCGATCGTGATGAACAGCGCCGGCGGCGGCGTCCCCAGCCGCTGGCTGCTCGGGCTGGGCGTGGCCGGCTTCATCGGCGCCGCGCTGACCGGGTTGTGGATCCTGCTGTCGATCTGGCGCAGCGGGCGGCGCTGAGCTCAGTCGCCGTCCGGACGATATTCGAGCAGGTCGCCAGGCTGGCACTCAAGCGCCTTGCAGATCGCCTCCAGCGTGCCGAAGCGCACGCCCTTGACGTGCCCCTGCTTGAGCAGCGAGAGGTTGGTCTCGCTGATGCCGATCGCGTCGGCCAGGTCTTTCGACTTCATCTTGCGCCGCGCCAGCATCACGTCGAGGTTGACGATGATCGGCATCAGACGAAGCTCTCGCTTTCGGTCTTCGGGATCAACGCCTGTTGGATGATGCGTTGAAGCAGGGTGAGTCCGATCAGTCCGAGGATCCCGAAATACAGGGGGCCGGCGCTGAAATCGAGATCGACGAAGTTCCTGAACTCGAGGGTCGAGGTCTTTGAAAGCCAGCAGTCGGTCAGCACTTGTGCAGTGAACGACAGCGCGATCGACATCGCCAAGCATGGCCAGCGCAGGTTACCCAGGGAACGCGCGGTGCGTTCGCCAAGGGGTGAGGCGCTGGAAAGGTGGGTGCCCAGGCGGCGGACGAATTCCAAAGATGCCGCCGCGACGGCGGTCTTGATCATGCCGAGCAGGTTGAGCGATGCGAATTCGCCCCGTAGGTAGGCGTGCCTCATGAACTCCACGGGCTGCATGCCTGTTACCGGCTCCTGAATCCAATAGAGAACCCAGGGGACCCGCACCAGCGAGTAGACGAGCGCGATCTGGCCGAGGATGGCAAGGATCGAAACGATCCGTCCGCATTTGCGGATGTACTGCTCGTTGATGATGTAAGTCCTGGTGTCCATAGGCTCGCTGGTGATTGGAAAGGGTGCCCCGGTTCGTCAGGGGGCTGGCTTCATCCGGTGCAGATGCGTCGGTGCAAATCGAATTGCGCGCGCCGGGGCAGGCCGGCAGAGAGAGGCAGGTCTGGGTTGATGTCGATGGCGTCGGTCCGCGCCCTTGCCGTCGCCAGCTGCGGCCTCCAGCAGTGCATCGGGGTACACCAGGTTGGCATCAGACGAAGGCCTCGTTCTCACAGGCAACCGCCACGGCGCGCGCGATCAACAGCGCGATGCACCAGGCCGTGACGATCGCCACGATGGTGGGCAGCAATCCGTTCGTGTTGATGTTCAGCGAGGTCTCGACTTCGTATCGGTTCCAGGCAAGCAGGAGCAAAGCGGAGGCCGCGGCCTGGAACAGCGCCCAGGCAGCCAGGGCCCAAGTGAGATGGCGGAAGGCGGCGCCGGTCGCGGGAGAGATCACTGGGTGCGCGCACAGACGCCAGCCCAGTTCCGCAACTGCGAACCAGGGCAGAAGGCTTCCGAGCGTCCCCACCGCGAGCGCGGCGATTGCGATCGTGCGTGCGGCGGGGTGGCCGGCGAGCCCGACATAGTCGTTGGAGAGGAGGCCGACCTCGAGTACGGGGGGCCGGAGGTCCCCGGCTGCGATGAAAAAGATCGAAGAGGCCACATCGAACACGGAACCGAGCAGGCCAGCGAGTGCCAGGCACGTCAGGATGAGTCCGAAACCGAGGTGCGACGACCGAGTCATTCATTCATCTCGTTGAATAATTTATGTGAAACATAAATTACATCGGGTGATCATTTCAAGAGCTTGTGGGCTGTCTTCGTTAGTAGTATTACTACTAACCATGGACCTGACCGATACCCAGCAAGCCATCCTTGCCCTGATCGCCGAGCGGATCGAAGCGGAGGGCATGCCGCCTTCGCAGGCCGAAATCGCCCGCGCCTTCGGCTTCAAGGGCGTGCGCGCGGCGCAGTACCACCTGGAGGCGCTGGAAGCGGCGGGGGCGATCGAGCGTCTGCCCGGCCGCGCCCGCGGCATCCGGGTCAAGGTCGCGCCGCTGCCGCCACAGGCCCGACTGGCGCTGCCGCCGGCCATGAACGACGACGCGCTGCGCCTGCCGGTGCTGGGCCGGGTCGCTGCCGGCACTCCGATCGGCGCCGATGTGCCGGCCGACATGGCCGAGAGCTTCCTGGTGCTGGACCGGGTGCTGTTCTCGCCCTCGCCGGACTACCTGCTCAAGGTGCAGGGCGATTCGATGCGCGACGAGGGGATCTTCGACGGCGACCTGATCGGCGTGCACCGCACCCGCGACGCACGTTCGGGCCAGATCGTGGTGGCGCGGGTGGACGAGGAGATCACGGTCAAGCTGCTGAAGATCGGCAAGGACCGCATCCGCCTGCTGCCGCGCAACCCGGACTACGCCCCGATCGAGGTTCTGCCCGACCAGGACTTCGCCATCGAGGGGCTGTACTGCGGCCTGGTCCGGCCGAACCGCTGATGCCGGTTTTCTCTCACGGCGGGGCATTTTCCGACACCCGGCCGCGGCCTGCGGCGATGGTCCCGGACTGGCGGCAAGACTAATTTCGATCCCGTCGCCCGACGTCGCAGCCTGTGCGACCGGGCCACCCCAGACTTCGCAACACACCACTGACACCCGAGGACGACCCCGATGGACGAGAACAAGAAGCGCGCACTTGCAGCAGCCCTGAGCCAGATCGACAAGCAGTTCGGCAAGGGTTCGGTGATGCGCATGGGCGACAAGGTCATCGAACCGGTGGAAATCATCCCCACCGGCTCGCTGATGCTGGACATCGCCCTGGGCATCGGCGGCCTGCCGCGCGGGCGGGTGGTCGAGATCTACGGCCCGGAGTCGTCGGGCAAGACCACGCTGACCTTGCAGGCCATCGCCCAGTGCCAGAAGCGCGGCGGTACCGCGGCGTTCATCGATGCCGAGCACGCGCTGGACCCGATCTACGCTGCCAAGCTGGGCGTCCAGGTCGATGATCTGCTGCTGTCGCAGCCCGACACCGGCGAGCAGGCCCTGGAGATCGCCGACATGCTGGTGCGCTCGGGCTCGGTCGACATCGTCGTGGTCGACTCGGTCGCCGCGCTGACCCCGAAAGCCGAGATCGAAGGCGAGATGGGCGACCAGCTGCCGGGCCTGCAGGCCCGTCTGATGAGCCAGGCGCTGCGCAAGCTGACCGGCAACATCAAGCGCTCCAACACCACCGTGGTCTTCATCAACCAGCTGCGCATGAAGATCGGCGTGATGATGCCGGGCCAGAGCCCGGAAGTGACCACCGGCGGCAATGCGCTGAAGTTCTATGCCTCGGTGCGCCTGGATATCCGCCGCATCGGTGCGATCAAGAAGGGCGACGAGATCATCGGCAACCAGACCAAGATCAAGGTGGTCAAGAACAAGCTGGCGCCCCCGTTCAAGCAGGTGATCACCGAGATCCTGTACGGCGAGGGCATCAGCCGCGAGGGCGAGCTGATCGACATGGGTGTTGAGGCCAAGCTGGTCGAGAAGTCGGGCGCCTGGTACAGCTACGGCACCGAGCGCATCGGCCAGGGCAAGGACAACTCGCGCCAGTACCTGCGCGAGAACCCGCAGGTGGCTGCGAAGCTGGAATCCGAGCTGCGCGAAAAATTCCAGCCGGCCGAAGCGGTGCGCAGCGAAGAGGAAGGCGACGACGAGTAAGCCGGGCGACCGGCAACGGGTGTCCGTTCCCCGGCGGTGCGCTGTCAGTGGCGTGCCGGCGGGGAACGGTCCTTGAAAGCCAGGAGGGCAGGCGCCAGGGACGGCGCACATCTTCCAGCGGAACCATGACCCAGCATTCAAACGACGATTCGCCCCAGGACCACCGGCCGCAGGACGACGAGGGTCAGGTGGGAGCGGCCGAAGCCTCGGCGCCGGCCGGTTCCACGCGGCGCAGGAAGCGACCCGAGCCCACCCCGGTGCAGCGTGCGCTTGGCCTGCTGGTCAGGCGCGAGCATTCGCGCAAGGAGCTGACCCGCAAGCTGGCCGCGCGCGGGGTGGATGCCGGCGAAGCCGCTGCTGCGGTCGAACGCCTGGCCGGCGAGGGCTGGCAGGACGACCGTCGCTTCGCCGAATCGCTGGTCCGGGGCCGCGCGCTTGGCGGCTATGGTCCTTTCTACATACGCGCCGAGCTGGGCACGCATGGCCTGGGTGCCGAAGCCGTCGCCGCCGCATTGGACAGCTACGAAGGCGACTGGGCGGCCAACGCCCGCGACCTGGTCCGCCGCCGCTTCGGCCCCGCGGGCCCAGGCGATCTGCAGCAGCGGCGCAAGGCCGCCGACCTGTTGGCCCGGCGCGGTTTCGATGGCGACAGCATCCGCGCGGCCACGCGCTGGGACCCGGACGACTGAGTCGCGGGTATCCGGACCGGGCCTGCCCCGGACCGTGACTCCCGGCCTCTGCTACCCTTTAGTCCGTCGAAAATCCCGTCCCGCCGGGCCGCCTTGGCGTGTCCCCCGGCCCGGACCTGTCCGCCAGCGAAAGCCAGATGACCTCCACTCCGTACACCACCGCCCGCATCCGCAGCGATTTCCTCGAATTCTTCCAGGGCAAGGGCCACACCATCGTGCCCTCGGCCCCGCTGGTGCCGGGCAACGACCCGACCCTGCTGTTCACCAACTCGGGCATGGTCCAGTTCAAGGACGTGTTCCTCGGCGCGGAGAAGCGCAGCTACGTGCGCGCGGCCGACGTCCAGCGCTGCCTGCGCGCCGGCGGCAAGCACAACGACCTGGACTCGGTCGGTTACACCGCGCGCCACCACACCTTCTTCGAGATGCTGGGCAACTGGTCGTTCGGCGACTACTTCAAGAAGGACGCCATCGCCTGGGCCTGGGAGCTGCTGACCGGGGTGTGGAAGCTGCCGGCCGAGCGCCTTCTGGTCACCGTCTACCACAACGACGACGAGGCCTACGCGCTGTGGCGCGACATGGTCGGCGTGCCGGAAGAGCGCATCGTGCGCATCGGCGACAACAAGGGCGCGCCGTTCGCCTCGGACAACTTCTGGCAGATGGCCGACACCGGCCCCTGCGGTCCGTGCACCGAAATATTCTTCGACCATGGCGCGCACATCGCCGGCGGCCCGCCCGGTTCGCCGGACGAGGATGGCGACCGCTACATCGAAATCTGGAACCTGGTGTTCATGCAATTCGACCGCCAGCCCGACGGCACGCTGATCCCGCTGCCGGCGCCGTGCGTGGATACCGGCATGGGCCTGGAGCGCCTGGCCGCGATCCTGCAGCACGTGCATTCCAATTACGAGATCGACCTGTTCCAGGCGCTGATCCGCCAGGCCGCCGAGCTGACCGGTGCGGACCTGGAGAACAAGTCGCTGCGCGTGATCGCCGACCATATCCGCGCCAGCGCGTTCCTGATCGTCGACGGCGTGCTTCCCTCGAACGAAGGTCGCGGCTACGTGCTGCGCCGGATCATCCGCCGCGCGTTGCGCCATGGCTGGATGCTCGGCGTGCGCCAGCCGTTCTTCCACAAGCTGGTCGGCACCCTGTCGGCGCAGATGGGCGATGCATATCCGGAACTGCCGGCCGCGCGCGACCTGGTCGAACGCGCGCTCAAGGCCGAGGAAGAGCGCTTCGCCGAGACGCTCGACGCCGGCATGAAGATCTTCGAGGACGTGGCCGCTCGCGTGACTGACGGGGTGATCCCGGGCATCGATGCGTTCCGCCTGTACGACACCTACGGATTCCCGCTGGACCTGACCGCCGACATCGCGCGCGAGCGTGGGCTGGTGGTGGACAACGCGGGTTTCGACGTGGCGATGGAGCAGCAGCGCAAAACCGCGCGCGCGGCCGGCAAGTTCGGTGGTGGCGTGCAGCTGCCGGCCGACCTGGTGGCCACGCTGCAGCCGACCGCGTTCCTCGGTCACGACGAACTGCAGGCCGGCGACCTCAAGGTCGTCGCGTTGCTGCGCGACGGCCGGCCGGTGGAGTCCGTCGCCGCGGGCGACGAGGCCATCGTGTTGACCGACCGCACGCCGTTCTACGCCGAATCCGGCGGCCAGGTCGGCGATACCGGTGAATTGACCGGCGCCGGCGTGCGTTTCGATGTCGCCGACACGCAGAAATTCTCCGGCCAGTTCCACGGCCACGTCGGGCGCGTCGCGCAGGGCGCGCTGAAGGTCGGCGATGTGCTTTCGGGCGAAGTCGATGCCGGACGCCGTTCGACCATCGTGCTCAACCATTCGGCGACCCACCTGCTGCACGGCGCGCTGCGTGGCCTGCTGGGCACGCACGTGGCGCAGAAGGGTTCGCTGGTCGCGCCCGATCGCCTGCGCTTCGATTTCTCGCATTTCCAGCCGATCGCAAGCGGTGAGCTGGCACAGATCGAACGCCAGGTCAACGACGAGGTGCGCGCCAACCATGCGGTCGTGATCAAGCAGATGGACATCCAGTCCGCGCTCGACGCCGGCGCGATGGCGCTGTTCGGGGAGAAGTACGGCGAGCGCGTGCGCGTGGTGACGATGGGTGACTCGGTCGAGCTGTGCGGCGGCACGCATGTGGGCCGCACCGGCGACATCGGCCTGTTCAAGATCGTGTCCGAAGGCGGCGTCTCCGCCGGCGTGCGCCGGATCGAGGCGGTGACCGGGCAGGGCGCGCTGGACCACGTGGCCGCCGAAGGCCGCAGCCTGGACGAGGCCGCTTCGGTGCTTGGTGGCAGCCGCGGCGACGTGGTCGACAAGGCCCGCTCGCTGGCCGACCGCATCCGCAAGCTCGAGCGCGAGATCGAATCGTTCAAGGCCAAGGCTGCCAGCAGTGCGGCCGCCGACCTGGCCTCGGCCGCGGTGGATGTCGGCGGGATCAAGGTCCTGGCCGCGCGCCTGGAAGGCATCGACGCGAAGGGTCTGCGCGAAGCCGTGGACCGGCTCAAGCAGCAGCTTGGTGATACCGTCGTCCTGCTCGCGGGTGCGCAGGACGGCAAGGCGGCCCTGGTCGCGGGGGTGAATGGCGCCGCAACGGGCCGGGTCAAGGCGGGCGAACTTCTGGCCCATGTCGCCGGTCGTATTGGTGGCAAGGGCGGCGGTCGCCCGGATCTCGCCCAGGGTGGTGGCGAAGACGGGCCCGCCCTTGCACTCGCCCTGGAGGAAGTCGCGTCCTGGGTGGGCCAGCGCCTGCAGTGATGCCGGCGCACCCCCGCGATCCTGACACCGTTTTACCGGCCCTTGCCGGCCCGCTGGCGGGGGCAGTACGATCCGGGGCTGTTCAACCCTTCTGTACGCTGCTGTAGTGGACGCGCGAGGCCTCCCTCCGGAGGCCCCGCGGGCCGGCGAAGGCATGCCGGCGCCATGGAGATAGACAATGCTGATTCTGACCCGCCGCGTAGGCGAAACCCTGATGATCGGTGACTCGATCACCGTCACCGTACTCGGGGTAAAGGGCAACCAGGTGCGCATCGGCATTACCGCGCCCAAGGACGTGGCCGTGCACCGCGAGGAGATCTACCAGCGGATCCAGCGTGGCGAAGGCCCTGGAAACGTCGCTGACGAAGCCGATCCGGCGACCTGACCGGAAAACGTTTGCCGCGAAACGGCCCAGACGGTATCCTTTCGCGGCCCGCAAGCGCTGTGGCGCGATGCGGGTCCACGGAGTGATGCCCGAGAGGCCGAAGGGGCTCCCCTGCTAAGGGAGTATAGGGTCAAAAGCTCTATCGAGGGTTCGAATCCCTCTCACTCCGCCAGATGCGAAACGACCCCCGGAAGGGGGTTTTTTTGTGGCCTGGAGCATGCGAATCCAGGGAGGAAATCCCGGCGCATTGGCGACCCGTGCCGTCGCGATGCAGCACCGGACGGCAGGCCATCGCAGGTGCCGCGGCAACCCGTTCCATTCCGCCGTCCGACGAGCTTCCGGGCGCGCGCAGCACCTCAGCGCCAGGCGCCCCCGAACTGCACGATCACCGTCCGGTCCTCCGGTCCCCAGGCGTAGTCCGCACCCATGTACAGGCCAAGGCGTCGCGCTACCAGGTAGCGCACGCCCAGGCCCTTGCTGACGGCGGTGGTGGCGTCATCGAAGCCGGCACGCGCACCCCAGGCACGGCCCGCGCC
Source organism: Pseudoxanthomonas daejeonensis (assembly GCF_010093205.1). Lineage (GTDB taxonomy): Bacteria > Pseudomonadota > Gammaproteobacteria > Xanthomonadales > Xanthomonadaceae > Pseudoxanthomonas > Pseudoxanthomonas daejeonensis. The sequence continues at coordinate 95,959 of NZ_PDWN01000010.1, read as the reverse complement.
GATGAAGCCGATGCCGGCCCAGCGCGGAGTCACGTTCCAGCGCAGCTCCGATTCCAGGACGCCGGTCGTGTCGTCCTGGTAGCGCGCCGAGGCGATGCCGCGCAGGTCGATGTAGGGCAGGCGGTAGAACGGAACGTCGCCATCGGCATGCCGGAAGTCGGCACGTCCACCCAGCACCAGGTGCGCGCCGACCGGCCAATAGCCATAGCCATGCGCCCGATAGGTCTGGAACGTGAGGTCGCTTCCGATCTCCGGCAGGTAGGCGTTGCCCTGGGCCATCAGCAGGTAGCCGCGCGAGGGCGTGAACGGGTTGTCGCGGCTGTCGTATTCCAGGGACAGGCCCAGGCCCGAATTGACCTGTTCGAAATCCATGTCTTCGAACAGCGGGCGTTGCCCCGGATCCTGCAGCCGCGGATCGAGGTCGGTATAGATCCACTGCGCGGAAAGGAACAGCTCGCGGTTGCCGATCCGCCGCGAGACCTGCTGCATCGAGCCCAGGCCGGTGAGGTTGACCGCCACCTGCGTCTCGGGCAGCAGGCGTCCGCTCGTATAGAAGTCGATGTTGAAGTCTGCGTCGGCCACGCCACCCTTGTAGCGCCAGGTGTCGTCGCGGAAGTGGAGCATGCCGCCACCGCCGTATGCCTTGCTGCCGTTTTCCGTCTTCATCACCAGCGCCCCGATGATGTTGGGCGCGATCATCTGGGTGCTGCCATCGGAGGCGGTGCGCGTGGACGCGCTGCCCTTGGGGCGATGGAAGAACGCGAACACCATCCCGCCGCCATAGCCGAGCGCGGGGTCGGTGATGATGATCGGCACGGGCAGGAAGCCATGGCGATCGAGCAGCCACTTCGACATGTCGAAGCGGCCATCATCCGGGTCGCGGAACGTCGACGCTGCCACGGCAGGTTCCGCACCTGGTGCCTGCGTCGCTTCCACTGCCGCGCCTTCGCCGGCGCGACCGGCTGCGTGCAGGTCCGCCGCCAGCGCACCGCCGGCCAGCGCGACCCATGGCATCAACCGCCGCGCGCCGGTCATGCGTGGGTCCTATCGCATCGGTCCAGGCCTGCTCATCGACGGCGTCCGCCGCCGCCCATGGGCCGCGAGAATCCGCCCGCGGGCCGCGAATAACCACCCGCCGGGCGCGAGTAGCCACCGGCGGGCCTCTGCACGCTGCCGCTGTTCGAGCGCTGGTAGCCACCCTCTCGCGCCGAGCGGTCGCGGGACAGGTCGTTGCGGGTCTGTCCGTCGAGGTTGCCCCGGTGCTGTTCGGGCCGACCCACTTCCTGCCATTCGCCGTCCTTGTAGTGGTAGACGTTGCCGTCCTTGCCGGCATAGACGTCGTCGTTGATCCTGGCCACGCCGCCGCGGTCGAACTCGCCGGTGTCGGTGTTGTAGCGGTAGCCGCCGGCGCCGCTGACGTCGACCCGCTGGCCGTCGCTGTTGATCGCGCCGCCGCCCGCCGCGCCCTCCGGGCCCGACACCTTGCCGCCAGCCATTTCGGTGGTGCGCCCGGTCCCGGTGTTGACCACCGTGCGCGTGCCGCCGGCGGCCGACTGGCCGGTATAGGGGTTGTAGGCCGCGCCGCCCGTGCCGCCGACCACGCGACCGGTCTCCGGGTTGTAGCGCACGCCCTGTGCGCCGGCGCTGGTGGTGCCGGTATAGGCGTTGGTATTGACGTAACCGCGGCCGACGCCACGTCCGCCGGTCCGTTCGTTGTAGTAGCCGCCGCGGTAGCCGCGCCCGATGTTCCCGGTGTACGGATTGGCCCAGGCCGCGCCGGTGCCGGCGACCACGGCATTGCCCCAGCGTCCATAGAAGTTCCAGGCGCCGGCGCCGCCCCACCAGCCGCCGGGATACCCCCACCACGGCCCCCACCACGGGTACCAGGGGTAATAGCCCCAACCGAAGCCGAAGCTCCAGCCCGCATAGCTGCTCCAGCCGAAGTACACGCCCATGCCATAGGTGGCCGGGCAGCCGTACCAGTAGGTGTAGATCCACGGGTCGCAGTAGTAGCCGGTGCCGTAGACGACCACGCCACTGCTGGCCACGGTGCCGTAATAGCCGGGCGTGTAGCCGACGTAGACATCGTCGTCTTCGCCGCCGTAGATGCGCACGTAGGTCACGTAGTGCAGCGGCGAGCTGGTCGGGATGGAATAGATTTCCGAGGGCACGCTCTGCGCCACGCTCCACGGGCCGGTCGCGGTCGGGCCGGTGAACCAGACGCCCTTGTCGACCGCATAGAACGCTCCACCCGGCACCAGGATCACCGGCACCGGCGTGTTGGCTGCGTACTGCAGGCGGGTGCCGCCGATGGCTTCGAACTTCGGCTCGCCGTCGTACATCACCTCCAGCTTCGCCTTGCTGCGGTTGACCGTGGCCGTCTGCGGAATGCTGTTGGCGATCAGCGACTCGAACGCCTCGGGAGTTCCGGCGATCGAAGCCAGCACGCTGCCCTTCGGGCTGTCCGGCGGGATCTTTGCGAAATCCACCGGCAGCTTGTCGGGCGCGACGTGCTGCCAGGGGCCACGGCTGGATGCCGCGGTGAACCAGCGTCCGGACACCAGCACGTACCACGCGTTGTCCTTGGCGCCATTGATGATCACGTCGGCACGGCTGTTGGCGATGTAGCTCAGCGCGGTGCCCGGGATCGGCGCGAACTGCGGATCGCCGTCGACCACGATCAGCTCGGTCGGCCCGGTGCGGACGAGGATGTCGGGGAAGCCACCGGCGGCCAGCAGCTCCTGCATCGATTCCGGCGGATCGTCCAGCGTATCCACCAGCTGCGCGCCGACGGCCTGGTCGGCCGCGGCCTGCAGCGTCTTGTCGACCTTGTCGAGCCGGGTCCAGGGGCCTTCGAGTGCCGTGGCCGCGGCCCAGCGTCCGGCGAGGCGGGTGTAGTAGCGTCCATCCTTCTGCAGCAGCAGCGATCGGCTGTTGATGACCCGCTGCACGCCCTCCATCGAGGCCGGCCTGAGCGCGGGCTTGCCGTCGACGAAGATCAGCTGCGAGGGCTTGAAGGCGATCATGATCTCGGGCGGCACGTTCTTCACCGGCAGCGAGGCCGGTTTCTTCTCCGCCTGGCTCACGGCAAGCGCGGCCTCGAGCTGGTCCAGGTCGATGGTGAACGTGGCGCCGTCGCGGACCACGCTGCGCACCAGGCCCAGGTACTTGTCCTGGCTGGCGATCGCGGTCGGGAAGGTGGCGCGATCGAAGGTGGCCTTGCGCAGGGTGACCTCGCGGGCCTCCTTGTCGACCTCGGTGAGCGCGCTGAACCAGACCACGCCGTAGTCCAGGCTGTCGACCGTCTTGCCGTCGGCACCGGTCTCCACGCCGGTCTTCACCGATACGGCGAAGCGGCCCTTGAGCCGGTTGCCTTCCCAGCTTTCCATCTGCGGCTGGTAGACGGTGAAGGGCGTGCTGGATGCGCTGTACTGGCGCGGGAAGGGCCGCGCATCGATCGAGGTCGGTGCGGCACCCCAGGCGGGCAGGGAAATGACGGCCAGCAGGAAGCTGGCCACGAGGGTGGAGGTACGACCCATGCTTATCTCCCGCAGTACACGCAGCTGGTTGTGGTGGGACTCCGCAGGCAGGGCGGGTGCTCGGCTTGCGGCGCGAAGCACCGTTGCCCTGCGCGCCATCCCACGGATGGATGCATTCACGCATCATCGCCAGCGATACCGGGGGTCCGCATTGGGCCTTGGGCCTATATGTGAGGTAGTGGCGGCGAAATACGATCCAGATGGGCGGAGGCGGCGCCACTGCGCCCATTCCCGTAGATTCCATCCAGGGTGCTGCGCGGCGTGACGATGGCGTCGCGGCATCGTTCCGCGAGTAGACGATGATGCGAATCGACCGAGGGCTGCAGGTCATGGCTGCCTGAGGAGAAACGGACGAAACCGGCGCTCCTTTTCCGCAAGAACCTGATTACGACCAGAGGCGCGGCAGGCCGCCCGCGCTCCGCCGGATGCAAGGCCAGCAGCAGACCCAAAGGAGGAGTGACATGAAAGGTCTCTTAGTCATCGCAGCCATAATCCTGATGCTGGCCGGCTGCGCCAGCACCCCGACCGTGCATACCGACGCTGATCCGACCGCGAACTTCAGCGGGTACCGCACCTACACCTGGCTCAACAAGCCGGACCAGCAGGGCGTCCCGCCGCTGGCTTCGCAGCGGATCGTGGAATACGTCAACGCGCAGCTCGCCGCCAAGGGCTGGAAGGAATCGCCCAACGGCGACGTGGCCGTGGTGGCGCACGTGGCCACGCAGCAGCAGCAGAGCCTGGACACCATGTACTCCGGCCCGATGTACGGTGGCTGGGGCTGGGGCCCGGGCTGGTATGGCGGTGGCATGGGCATGAGCAGCGCCACCACGCGCGTGCGCACCTATACCGTAGGCACGCTGGTCGTGGACCTGTTCGACGTCAAGACCAAGCAGGCGATCTGGCGCGGCACGGCCAGCGATACGGTGCCCGATGATCCGGCTAAGGGCGACAAGCTGTTGCGCGCGGGCATCGCCGAGATGTTCTCGGCTTTCCCGCCGGGCAGCGTGCCGGCGAAGAAGTAACCGATACGTTCCCGGCCCGTGCCGCGAAAGCGGCCTGGTCGGGAATGCGGGACCCGGGCAGGAATCGCGGGCAAAAAAAAGGACCGGCGACAAGTCGCCGGTCCTCTGAAATGGTGCGCCCGGAGAGATTCGAACTCCCGACCGCCTGGTTCGTAGCCAGGTACTCTATCCAGCTGAGCTACGGGCGCATTTCAAGACGCGGAATTATGATGGCCCTTCGGGCGGCCGTCAATCATTTGTGTGATCGAAAGTTCGGGGCGCGATCACGCGGGTGATGGAGAGGCCAAGGCCGCAGCCACGGCGGCCGGCTGCTTCATCCAGCTGAAGTGATCGGCCGGGGCCTGCAGGGCGTGGCGATCCAGCTCCGCGACCGTGGCCGGGGCATGGCGCAACTTGGCCAGCAGGGCCTGAAGCGACGAGCGCGGCGCGAGCCAGTCGGCACGCAGGACGATGCCGCGCACCGGTCCGGTGAAGCGCGCCATGTCCGCTTCCAGGTCCGCACCCATGCCGGCTGCGGCATAGCGGTTGACCAGCCCGACCCGGGCCCAGTCCTTGATCAGGCCACGCGCCTCGGTACCACCGAAGCCGAGCCTGCGGCCGTGCAGTACGCCCTGTCGCTGCGCCAGCCAGGGCAGGAAGCGGTACACGAGCGGCAGCACCCAGCCGCGCGGCGCCGGGAAGCTGCGCCAGTAAGGAGTGCCGGAGGCGACCAGCCACAAGCCGGCGAAGGACTCCGGATGCTGGCCGGCCAGGCAGCAGGCCAGTTGTCCGCCGAGGCTGTGACCGCCCAGCAGCACCGGTACGTCACCGCGCAACGTGGCGAGGCTGGCGGGCAGGTCCAGCTCCAGCAGTTCGCGATAGCCCCAGTCCTGCGTGCGCGAAGGGCGCAGCGAACTGCTGCCGTTGCCCCGCCATTCGTGCAGGTGCACGGCGATGCCCCGCGTAGCCAGCGCCTCGGCGAAGGGCAGGTAGTGGCGGGCGGCCACGCCCAGCGCCGGCAGCCACAGCAACCGGGCCTTCGGTTGCGCGGGGAGCCGGGCCAGCAGCGTCCAGCGATGGCCGTCGTCTGCTGCGACCGGTGTTTCCAGAGGGTCGATGCTCATCGGCCGGGCATCGCCGCGAAATGATCCAGCACCAGCACCTCGCCCAGGCCGGGGCGATACCCCGAGCGCAACGCGGCGTGCACGTAGTCCGCCGCGGCCGTGCAGGCATCGCGCAGGGACAGGCCGCGCGCGAGGTTCGCAGCGACGGCCGAGGCCAGCGTGCAGCCGGTTCCATGCGCATCGACCCGCAGGCGCGGGTGCGCGGTGCGCTGCTCGCCCTGTGCATCGGCCAGGATGTCGACCACTTCGCCCGGGCCGGCCAGGTGCCCACCCTTGAGGAGTACCGCCGGCGCGCCCAGGGCACGCAGCGCCGAGGCAGCCTGCGACATCGCGTCGAGGTCGTCGATGCGCCAGCCCAGCAGCAGTTCCGCTTCCGGCAGGTTCGGGGTGACCACGGTGGCCAGCGGCAGCAGGCGCTGGCGCAGCGCATCCAGTGCGTCGGCTTCCAGCAGGCGCGCGCCACTGGTGGCGACCATCACCGGGTCGACCACCACGTGCGCGGGGCGGTGCCGTTCGAGCGCGCGGGCGACGGTGTCGATGACCGTCGCGCTGGCGAGCATGCCGAGCTTGACCGCACCGATGCGGAAATCCTCGAAGCAGGCATCGATCTGCGCGTCGAGGAACTCTGGCGGCGGCACGTGGACCGCGGTCACTCCGCGGGTGTGCTGCGCGGTCAGCGCCGCCAGCACCGAGAGTCCATGCACGCCATGCGCGGCGAAAGTCTTGAGGTCGGCCTGGATGCCGGCGCCGCCGCCGGAGTCGGAGCCTGCGATGGTCAGGACGGAGACGGGCCTGGCGTCGGATCGTGGATCGGTCATGCCGGTATTGTGCACCGGCCCTCCACCGGCGCGCCCGCTACCGGCGTCCGCTCAATCCGGTGAGGGCGGGGGGCGCGTCTCGTCAGGTCGGCGCTGCCGCATCAGTGTTACCTGCCGGTAGGCGACGTAGCCGATCCCGGTCAGTCCGGTGAGTGCGGAGGGGATCAGCAGCGCGTGGTACTGCAGGTGGCGGAACAGCCAGGCGCCAAGGATGCCGCCGCCCAGGAAGCCGCTGATGATCAGCCCGCTGAGCGTGAGCCGTCGCACCGGCAAAGGCAGGCCGCGGAGCAGATGGCCCAGGCCGATGCCCAGGTCGGTGAACATGCCGCTCAGGTGGGTGGTCCGCACCGCCGCACCGCTATAGGTGGTGACCATCGCGTTCTGCAGGCCGCAGGCCATCGCCGCCAGCCACGCGCCGAGCACCTGCTCGCGCACGAACAGCGGCACCGCTGCGGCCAGCAACAGCGATTCGAGGGCGAGGACGACGCCATAACGGCGACCCAGCCGCAGCGTGCCGTCCTGGATGACCAGTCCGCTCACCGTCGCCCCCAGGCAGAACGCGATCAGCACGCCCCACACGTGTCCGGCCGCACGCCAGTTGCCCTCGGCCAGCGCCGCGCCGAGCAGGCTGGTCGTGCCGGTGAGGTGGCTGACCGCCTGGTGCTCGAAGCCGAGGTAGCCGATCACGTTGACCATGCCGGCAATGCACGCCAGCGTGACCGCGCCGATCCAGACCCAGCGTGGCAGTTGCAGGCCCATGGTCGTGGCCGCGCCCGTCAGGAGACGGGCGCGTGGGACTCCAGGTAACCGCAGCCGGCGCGGCGCCAGGTGCGCGTCTCGTTCAACTTGCCCGACGGTTTCAGCCCCCTCCAGAATGATCGGCGCGGTTCGCCTTCAGGCCATGCGGCGACGAAGCGCCCGTGGGAGCCGCGATCCAGCAGGTAGCCGGCCTTCATCCGCGAGTGGCACTTCGGGCATTCGCCGGGAACTGGAAAAGTCATTGTCGGTATGGAATCCGGAGCGGGGTCGCCGCCCCCCCCGGGGGGCGCGGCGGGCGTGATCAAAGTACTTCCGAAGCGAAGTCGGCCAGGCGCGAACGCTCGCCGCGGCGCAGGGTGATGTGCGCGCTGTGCGGCCAGTTCTTGAAGCGGTCCACCGCGTAGGTCAGGCCCGAGGTGGTCTCGGTCAGGTACGGGGTGTCGATCTGCTCCACGTTGCCCAGGCACACGATCTTGGTGCCGGGGCCGGCGCGCGTGATCAGGGTCTTCATCTGCTTGGGGGTGAGGTTCTGCGCCTCGTCCAGGATCAGGTAGCGGGAGAGGAAGGTGCGGCCGCGCATGAAGTTCATCGAGCGGATCTTGATCCGCGAGGCGAGCAGGTCGTTGGTCGCCGCCCGGCCCCAGGCACCGCCTTCCTGGTTGTGGGTGAGCACTTCCAGGTTGTCGGTCAGCGCGCCCATCCACGGGGTCATCTTTTCTTCCTCGGTGCCGGGCAGGAAGCCGATGTCCTCGCCGACGCTCACCGTGGCGCGGGTCATGATGATCTCGCGGTAGCGCTGCTGGTCCATGGTCTGGGCCAGGCCGGCGGCCAGCGCCAGCAGGGTCTTGCCGGTGCCGGCGGTGCCGAGCAGGGTGACGAAGTCGATGTCCGGATCCATCAGCGCATTGAGCGCGAAGTTCTGCTCGCGGTTGCGCGCGGTGATGCCCCACACCGCGTGCTGGCCGCCGCGGAAGTCGTCGACCAGCGCCAGGGTGGCCTTGCCGCCATCGATCTTCGCCACGCGCAGTTCGACTTCGTCCTCGCCCGGCAGGTACAGGTACTGGTTCGGATGCCAGTCCTCGTCCTCGCGCGGTGCGACCTCGTAGCTGGTGCGGCCCTTGTCCGACCACGAGCGCAGGTCGTCGCGGTGGCGCTCCCAGAAATCCTCGGGCAGTTCGGTCGCGCCGGTGAACAGCAGGCTGAAATCGTCCAGCGCGCGGTCGTTCTCGTAATCCTCCGACACGATCCCGGCGATGGCCGCCTTGATCCGCAGGTTGATGTCCTTGGAGACGAACACCACCGGGATGTCGGCCGGGGTCTGCTCCTTGAGCGCCAGGATCGCGCCCAGGATCGCGTTGTCCGGGATCACCGCGCCGAAGCTCTTGCCGGCTTCGAAATGGCTGGTCTGGAAACGCAGCAGGCCGACGCTCTGCCGGCCGCGCAATTGCACGCCCTGCGGCTGCGCCAGCGGGATGCCGTCCTCGAGGTTGTCCAGGCCCGAGGCCTGCACGAGTTCGTTGAGGAAACGGCTGACCTGGCGCGCGTTGCGGCTGGCTTCGGACGTGCCCTTCTTGGCGTTGTCCAGCTCCTCGATGACCTGCATCGGCAGGTAGACGTCGTGCTCCTCGAACTTGAACAGCGCGGTCGGATCGTGCATCAGCACGTTGGTATCCAGCACGTAGATGCGCTTGCCTCGTGTCATCGTGGCTTCCTGGTGGGTGGGGCGTGGCGTCGAAGTGGATGACGGGGCGACGCATGCCGGACCTGCGCATGCGCCGGACAGGGGCGAGCCGTCGCGGCCTGCGGGGCAGGGCGACGGGGGAGGGTGGCGGCGATGGCGGTCACTGCGCGGTTTGGGCCTTCAGTGCATCGAACACGGCCTGCGCGTGGCCGGGGACTTTCACGCCGCGCCACTCCTGGGCGATGCGGCCGTCGGGTGCGATCAGGAAGGTGCTGCGGACCACGCCCAGCACCTTGCGCCCGTACATGTTCTTTTCGTGGATGACGTCGAAGGCGCGGCAGAGCGCCTCGTCCCCGTCGCTGACCAGCGGGAAGGCGAACCCCTGCTTGCTGCAGAAATTGTCGTGCGACCTGACCGAGTCGCGGGACACGCCAAGCACGTCGGCGTCCAGTTTCGCGAACTGCGGCAACAGCGCGTTGAAGTCCAGGCCCTCGGTGGTGCAGCCGGGCGTGCTGTCCTTCGGATAGAAGTAGAGGACCAGCCAGCGGCCGGCGAAATCGGCGAGGGTGGCACTGCGGCCGCCGGACAGGGCCAGCGGCAGGTTGAGGGTCGCGCGATCGAGCTTGCCGTGTTTCATCGTGCCGACATCGTGCTCCTGCTCAGAACTTCATCGGGTCCATGATCGCATCGAGGTTCAGGTGGTCGCAGAACTCGAGGAAATCGTCGCGCAGCGCGGCGATGTGCATGTTCGCCGGCACGCCAATGGTCACCTGCGCCGAGAACATCTCCGCGCCGGTCTGCATCGCCCGGTAACGGGTGCTCTGCAGGTTCTCGATGGTGATGCCCTGCCGGTCGAAGAAATCGGCCAGCTGGAACAGGATGCCGGGCTTGTCCGCGGCCACCACCTCGACGATGTAGGGCAGCAGGTTGGACTGGCTCTGCTTGGCCGCGGTCCGGTACCAGTTGAGCTTGAAGCCGTCCTCGCGCTCGAGGCGGCCGAGCATGGCTTCGAGCTTGGCCACCGCGTCCCAGGAACCGGTCGCCAGCGCGGTCATCGACACGTCGCGGCCCACTGTCGCCAGGCGCGCGTCCACCAGGTTGCAACCGCTGTCGGCGATACGGCGCGTCACCGCGAGCAGCGGCGACTCCGGATGCGTCATATAGGCGTTGATCAGGAGGTGGTTTTCGTTCGGCGAAGGCCGGGGCGGGGTATCGGTCAAGGAGGCTTCCGGCATTGCGAGAGGCTGAATGGCGGACGGGGCTTGGCCCGCCGCCGAGAGCAGCATACTTGCCCGTGCTTTCGCGCCGCAAGTATGATCGGGCCTCCCCGAAAACCGGCCTGCGCGACACGCGTGCGCCGCGGAAACCACAGCGAAACCTGCTTTGCATCCCACCGGCCTGATCACCGCGCTGGCGACCCCGTTCGACGAGGGCGGCGCACTGGACCTCGACGCCTGGCGCCGGCTGCTGGAGTGGCAGTTGGCCGCGGGCGCCGAAGCCGTGGTGGTCGCCGGGTCCACCGGCGAAGCCTCGATGCTCGAGCAGGCCGAATACGACACCCTGTTGCGCGTCGCGGTGGAGACCGTGGCCGGCCGCGTGCCGGTGCTCGCCGGGACCGGCCTGTCCGGCACTGCGCAGACCGTCGCACAGACTCGTCGTGCCGCTGCTGCCGGCGCCGACGTGGCGCTCGTGGTGACGCCGCCCTATGTGCGACCGACCCAGGACGGCCTGCTCGCGCACTACCGTGCCGTGGCCGAGGAGGGCGGGCTGCCGGTGGTGCTCTACAACGTGCCCGGGCGCACCAGCGGCGACCTGTTGCCCGCCACGGTGGCCGAACTGGCCTCGCACGAGCGCATCGTCGGGATCAAGGAAGCGGTCTCCGATCCGGTACGCGTGTCGGCGCTGGTCGCGCTGCGCGGTCCCGGTTTCCGCGTCCTGAGCGGCGACGACGGCAGCGCCCGCGAGGCGATGCTTGCCGGTGCCGACGGCCTGGTCTCGGTCGGATCGAACGTGGCTCCGGCGGCCTATCGGCGCCTGTGTGACCTGGCGCGCGGCGGCGACGCGGAGGCTGCCGGTGCATGGGACGGGCGGCTGGCCCCGCTCCACGAATTCTGCGGCGTCGAATCCAATCCGATCCCGGTCAAGGCCCTGCTGCGACGGCTGGGCTACGGCCAGGGCCTGCGCCTGCCCCTGCTGCCGCTCTCTGCGCGCCACCAGGACGAGGCCGATCGCATCCTCGCGCTGCTGCACCAACTCCAATCACACCCTGGCAGCGAATCGCTCGCGGCCTGATCCAGACACTTCCGGAGAACATGATGTCCAATACTCACCGCGTCGCCCGCGCCACCACGGCCGTGCTCTCGGCTTTCACCGTGGTCGCTTTGCTGGGTGGCTGCTCGTGGTTCAGCAAGGGCCCCAAGGGGGACTACGCCGTTGCCGCCGAGCAGCGTCCGCTGGAAGTGCCGCCGGACCTGAACCTGCCGGACACGTCCGGAGCGATGGCGTTGCCGCCGGTCGGCGGTACGCCGCGTCCGCAGGCTGCCCCGGCGGCCGCCCCGGCCGCGTCGCCGAGCGGCTTCACTGTCGCGGGGAGCCGTGACCAGGTGTTCGCCCAGGTCGGTACTGCGCTCGAAGGCATCGAAGGCCTGACCATCGCCAGCCGGGCGGAACTGCTGGGCACCTACGACGTCGGCTACCAGGGCGTGGATTTCCTGGTCCGCGTTGTCGCGGTGGAAGGCGGCGCCTACGTGTCCGCGGTCGATCCGCGTGGCCTGCCGTCCACCAGCGAACAGCCGCTCAAGGTGATCGCGGCGTTGCAGGCCGAACTGGCCAAGCGCTGACCCCACCCGCCGTTTTCGGCGGCGGCAAGACAAAGGCGCCCTCGGGCGCCTTTTGTTTTGTCCGGTCCCGCCGCCGGAGCAGCCGGCGTCTCGCGTCCCGTTGCCAGCCGCCTAGCGCTCCAGGAAGGGCAGCTTGTCGGGCTTGCCGTCCCAGTCCGCCGCATCGGCCATCGGCTCCTTGCGCACGGTGATCACCGGCCAGCCACGGGACAGCTCGGCGTTCAAGGCGACGAAGCCTTCCTGCCCTGCAGGCACGTCGTCTTCCGGATAGATCGCGTTGGCCGGGCACTCCGGCTCGCAAAGGGTGCAGTCGATGCACTCGTCCGGGTCGATCACCAGGAAGTTGGGACCTTCGTGGAAACAGTCGACCGGGCACACCTCCACGCAGTCGGTGTACTTGCACTTGATGCAGTTCTCGGTAACGACGAAGGGCATGGAGGCGGCCGTAGAACGGAAGAACAGGCGCGACATTCTAGTCCAGCGGCCGGCCCGCGTCGCCCCGCGTGCAGTGGTCAGGCCAGGCCGCGGGCCCTTGCCAGGCGGAACATCCCCGTCGCGGCGAGTTCTTCGGGGTGCCGATGGACGCCGACGCCGCGCTCCTGGAGCGCATGCGCGTAACGCTCGACCAGGGTTTCGCTGCCGACCAGGTGGACCGGCCCCGCGAAGCCGGCGAGTGCGGCCTGCAGTTCGTGCCCGACCAGCATTCCCGACAGGTAGGAGGCCAGCGCCTGCGGCTGGAAACGGCCGAACAGCAGCGCGGTGCGCACGCCGAACAGGTCATGGAGAAGGCCGCCGCCCGGATCGCGGCTGCAGGCCAGTCCGGCGTCGAACGCACCGGTGTCGAAGGCCGGCTCGCCCTCGGGCATGCCGCGCCCGAGGATGCTGTGCGAGCGCAGCAGCGCGTACAGCTCGCCGGTCATGGCGGTGGAAAGATGCGCGATCGCGCCGTCGCGCACCTGTACCCACTTGCTGTGGGTACCCGGCAGGCACAGCGTGTGCGCGCCTTTGCCCAGCAGGTCGACCAGGCCGGCGATCTGGGTCTCTTCGCCGCGCATGACGTCGCCGGCGGGCATGCTGCGGTCGGCCATGCCGGGCACGCACCACAGCGTGCGCTTGGCCAATGCAGGCGATTCGCGCGACGCGTCCAGCCGCAGCATGCCGGCGGCCAGCGCTCCAAGGTCGGCGGGGCATTGCACGTACGGCACTTCGATCCAGCCGCCGCGGGCGCCGACCATGCCGGCCATCACCACCAGAGGATCGTCCCAGTCGCCGATCAGCGCGCCCAGCACCCTGCCGAACCGGCCGTTGCAGGCGAGGGCACCTTCGTTGCCGCGGCGCCGCTCGAGCACGCCGCCCTCGCTGTCCAGGCGATAGGCGCGCAGGCTGCTGCCGCCCCAGTCGATCGCGATCATGGCAATGCCACGCGACTTTCGGGCAGGCCGCATGCGCGGCCGAGGGGTATCGCGTACAGGCTGCCGGACTCGGGGAAGGCCTCGCGTGCCGCGTCGTCCAGGCCCTGCGGCGAAGTGATCACGTACAGCGTGTCCAGGCCGGCTCCACCGATCGTGCAGCACGACGGCTGTGGCACCGGCACCGGGAAAACCCGGTCGATGTTCCCATCGGGCGCGTGGCGGACGACGCGGGCGCCTCCCCAGCGTGCGTTCCACAGCCCGCCCCCGGCATCCAGGGCCGAGCCGTCGGCGGCACCGCCCGCGGGATCGACCCGGGCGAACGGATGCGGCATGCCGGTCCATGCGGCGTCCGGTTCGTAGTCGCAGCGCTGGATCACGTCCTGCATCGAGTCGCAGAAGTAGAGCGTGCGTCCGTCGGGGGAAAAGCAGATCGAATTGGGGATCGCCGCGCCGGGCAGCGGCAACCTGCGCAGTCCATGCGCGGCGGAGTACTGGTAGAAATTCCCGATGGGCGATTTCTCCGGCGATTCGTCCATGGTCCCGAACACGAAGTTGCCATGGCGGTCAGCGCGGCCGTCATTGCTGCGCGTGCGCGGCTCGTTCGGTTCGACGTCAGCCAGGTGCGACAGGGCGAGCGTCGTGGCTTCCGCGCCGAGCGCCGCATCCAGGTCGGCGCGGAACATCGCCTTGGCCAGGACCAGCAGCAGTTCGCCGGAGGTGGCCAGGGCGATGCAGCCTGGCCGGTCGGGTAGCGACCAGTTGCGGGTGGCTCCGTCGGCTGGCGAGTGCATCCACAGCCGGGCGCCGTCGATGTCCACCCAGAAAAGCGCCTGGCGGCGCTCGCACCACAGCACGCCTTCGCCATGCGCGCAGCGCGAGGAGACGATCAGATGGGCGGCGGCGACAGGAGGGTCCATCGCTGACGTTCTACCACTCGGCGACGCTGCCGTCCGCATGGCGCCAGAGCGGATTGCGCCAGTCCGGTGGATTGGCGTGGGCGTGGCGCAGGCGTTCCTCGTCGATCTCCACGCCCAGGCCAGGCAGGGGCAGGGCGCGGATATCGCCGTTGTCGCAGGCGAAGTCGTCCCGGTTGACCACGTAGTCGAGCAGGTCGGCGCCCTGGTTGTAGTGGATGCCGATACTCTGTTCCTGCAGCACCGCGTTGTGCGCGACGAAGTCCACGTGTAGGCACGCGGCCAGCGCCACCGGTCCCAGCGGGCAATGGGGCGCCAGGGCGACGTCGTACGCCTCGGCCATCGCCGCGATCTTCAGGCATTCGGTGATGCCGCCGGCGTGCGACAGGTCCGGTTGCAGGATCGACACGCCGCCGGCCTCGAGCACGCGCTTGAACTCGAAGCGCGAATACATCCGTTCGCCGGCAGCCAGCGGGATCGCGCTGGCCGCGGCCAGGCGCGGGTAGTACTCGGCCTGCTCCGGGAGCACGGGTTCTTCGACGAACAGCGGCTTGTACGGTTCCAGTTCGCGCAGCAGCACGCGCGCCATCGGCGCACCGACCCGGCCGTGGAAATCGATGCCGAAGTCGACCGAATCCCCGAAGGCGTCGCGCACCGCGGCGACCTTGGCCAGCGCCGCATCGATCGCGCGCGGGCTGTCGACCAGGCGCATTTCCTCGGTACCGTTGAACTTGAAGGTGTCGAAGCCCTGCGCGCGATAGGCGCGGATCTGCTCGACCAGGTCGGCCGGGCGGTCGCCGCCGACCCAGCGGTAGGTCTTCATGCGGTCGCGGACCAGGCCGCCGAGCAGCTGGTACACCGGCACGCCCAGCGCCTTGCCCTTGATGTCCCACAGCGCCTGGTCGATGCCGGCGATGGCGCTCATCAGTACCGGACCGCCGCGATAGAAACCGCCGCGGTACAGCACCTGCCAGAGATCATTGATCCGCGCCGGATCACGGCCCACCAGGTACTCGCCGAGCTCGTGCACCGCGGCCTCGACCGTGCGCGCACGGCCTTCGACCACCGGCTCGCCCCAGCCGCTGATGCCTTCGTCGGTTTCGACCTTGACGAACAGCCAGCGTGGTGCGGCGTGGTAGGTGGTGAGTCCGCGGATTTTCATGGACAGGTCTTCATCGACGGTACCCGGTCTGGACCAGGCGGAATTCGCGGGCATTGGTGCGGGTGCGCTCGACCGGCTGGCCGGGGCGGTAGAGTTCGCCGCCGATGCCTGCGCCATTGCTGCCGGACGCGAGGAAATCGGTCAGCGTGAGCGGAGTGACGCCTCCGACCACGAACAGGGGGACCGCCGGCAGTACCGCGCGAAGTGCGCGCACGTGGCCGGGGCCGTAGGTGGAAGCGGGAAAAAGCTTGAGCATCTGCGCTCCGGCATCGACCGCGGCGAACGCTTCGCTGGCGGTGGCGAAACCCGCTACCACCTGCATGCCGGCTGCGACCGCATGCTTGATCAGCGCCGGATTGGTGTTGGGGGTCACCACGAATCGCGCGCCCAGGTGCTGCAGCGTATCCACCTCGGTGGGTCGCAACACGGTGCCGCCGCCGATCCAGGCACGGCCGCCGTACTCGCGCACGACCGCACCGATGCTCTGCGCCCAGTCCGGTGAGTTCAGCGGGATCTCGATCGCGTCGTAGCCTTCCTCGACCAGCGCGCCGACATGCGCGCCGGCTTCACCCGGGCCGATGCCGCGCAGGATGGCGATCAGCGGCAGGCGGAACGGGACGTGGGGCATGCGCCCCCCGGTAGCGGGGACCTCATTCATCGTGTGCCTCGTGATGGCGACGGCAGGGCGCGGCCACGACCGATGCTGGCCTGCGGCATGCGCAAGGGAGCGGGGGCGGTCCTGCCGCCCGCCAGGCGCGCGGCAATCCGCGCCGCCGGTGTAGTGGAACGTGCCATCGCCCTCCTCCCGGGCCGGTGGTCGCCCGGACTTGCAGGTGGGCCTGCGTGTCGCGGGTCAGTGGAGCGGCGTCAGCCTCGCTTGAGCAGTTATGTTGGGCAAATGAAATTTTCGCCGTAATCTATTCCGGGCCTGAATAGTTCTCTGGGAGGGGAAATGGGCAAGCCGACTGCCAACGCACACTGGTTCAACCCGTCGCGGCTGAAAACGCGGCATCTGCTGCTGTTGATGCACCTGGAGGAGCAGGGCTCGGTGCTGCGCGCCGCCGAGGCCGCGCGCATGACCCAACCGGCGGCCTCCAAGCTGCTGGCCGAGATGGAAGGGTTGCTCGGGGTGCCGCTGTTCGATCGCCACGCCCGCGGCGTCGAACCGACCTGGTACGGGCAGGTGCTGATCCGCCGCGCGCGCACCGCGCTGCTGGAGATCGGCCGCGCCCAGGAGGAGATCGCGGCGCTGCGCGACGGCCGCATGGGCCAGGCCTCGATCGGCACCGTGGTCAATCCGGGCACTAACCTGGTCCCGCAGGCGGTGGCCGCGGTCAAGCGCGAGTACCCGGACATCCTGGTCCGGATCGAGATGGACTACAGCCGGCCGCTGGTCACCAAGCTGCTGGATGGCCAGCTCGACCTGGTGATCGGCCGGATCATGGATCCGGAGGGCGGGGCGGACCTGGTGTTCGAGTCCCTGTCCGACGAACCGCATTCGGCGGTGGTGCGTACCGGCCATCCGCTGGACGGCCGCGCCCAGGTCAGGCACGAGGAACTGGCGCCTTACGGCTGGATCCTGCCGCCCCCCGACAGCGTGCTGCGGGCGCGGCTGGAGACCATGTTCCTCGAGCGCGGCCTGCTTGGCCCCCGCAACACGATCGAGACCTCCTCGCTGTCGGTGATGATCAACCTGCTGAGGGTCAGCGACCTGGTGACAGCGCTGCCGGTGGAGGCGGTCGCCCCGTACGTGCAGGCGCGCCAGCTTTCGGTCCTGCCGCTGGACCTGGGGGTGGGCATGGAGTCGTTCGGCATCATCCGCCGCCGGGGCCACCTGCTGTCGCCGGCGGCCGAACGGGTCCTGGAGGCGTTGCGGGCGACCGCGCAGCGGCTCTACGGCCTCAGCGAGGTATCTCCGGCCCCCCTTCCGGATATGTCGATTACCGGATAGGAGATCCTTCCCCTATCCGTTTTTTTCATTGGTGCCGCGTTGTCCACCGCACTAGCGTGAGGTCGGGGAGCGTGACCAGGGCGAGTACCGATTTTTTTTGATGTTCGCGTGGTAGCGCTACCACTGGCGACGAGGGGTCGCCGGTCCACTGACCAGCCGGTCTTCCGCAATTACCAGTCTCCTGGGGAGGGAACTGTCCATGACCCATCATCCGATCCGCGCCGTCCGGCGCGGCGCTGCTCCGCGTCTGACAAGCCGCATACACCATTCCGCTCTCGCGCTGGGCGTCGCCATGGCGCTGTCCGCCGGCGCGCTGCAAGCTCAGGAGACGGACCCGTCCTCCGGCGAGGCGGAGAAGCCGGAGGCCCGGGCCACCGAGCTCCAGACCGTGGAAGTGAAGGGCATCCGCGGCTCCGTGATGCGCGCCCAGGACATCAAGCGGGACGCCGCGCAGATCATCGACTCGGTCACCGCCGAGGACATCGGCGCGCTGCCGGACCGCTCGGTCACCGAGACCCTCAAGCGCGTCAGTGGCGTGACCGTTACCGGCTTCGCTGCACGTGACGATACCGACCACTTTTCCGCGGAAGGCAGCGGCGTGATGATCCGCGGCCTGACCTTCGTGCGTGGCGAACTGAACGGGCGCGACATCTTCAGCGCCGCCGGTGGCCGCGGCATCAGCTTCGAGGAAGTTTCGGCCGAACTGATGGCCGGCGTAGACGTCTACAAGAACCCGTCGGCCGAAATCATCGAAGGCGGCCTGGGCGGCACGGTCAACCTGCGCACGCGCAAGCCCTTCGACGAGCCGGGCCGCAAGATCGCCGGCAGCATCGATTACAACTACGGCGACAAGGCGAAGGATGCCAGGCCGTCGGCCTCGTTCCTCTTCAGCGACCGCTGGCAAACCGGCGTCGGCGAGGTCGGTGCACTGGCCAATGTTTTCTATTCCGAGCTGGCGACCCGTTCGGACGGCGTCCAGATCATGCCGTTCGACCGCCGCGGCCGTAAGCCGGCCGAGCAGACCGAAGGTTCGGACACCGACTGGGTCTACGACTGGGACCAGGGCTCGTGGCAGTCCTCCGAATCCCAGCGCGACGCATTGCTGGCTGGCACGGATCTGGACCAGGTGTTCGTGCCAGGTGGCGCGAACTGGCGGCGGACCGACTTCGAGCGTAAGCGCCAGGGCGGTGCGTTCGCCCTGCAGTGGAAGCCGAACGACAACACCGAGGTCTATACCCAGTTCATCACCTCGCAGTACGACATGAGCTGGCGCGAGCATTTCATGGAGTTCGGCGGTGCCTCGCAGAAGAACCAGCCCAACTGGAACGGCGATCCGGCCCACTTCAACCCGATCTACGCCGACGGCCTGGCCGACATGAGCAACAACCTGATCCCGGCAGTCGGCACCCAGTTCGTCTACGACAAGAACGGGCGCTTCGTCAGCGGCACCGTGCGCCAGGGCGGCTGGCTGGGCCAGCCCAGCGACCTGGACAACGGCAACCCCGGCGTCTACCAGGGCAACTCCGGCATCCAGTACATCAGCGGCAACCGCTTCAACGAGCAGACTTCGAAGACCACCGACTGGTCGACCGGCTTCCAGCACTTCATCACCGACAACCTGATCGTCCGCGGCGACTTCCAGTACGTGAAGGCCGAGAGCAGCAACGTCGATTTCTCGTTGCATGCCTCGACCCTGCTGCAGGACATGACCCTGGACCTGAGCGGCAAGTACCCGGAGATATCCGTCGGCAACCCGGCCACCGTCACCGACCAGAGCAACTACTTCTGGCGATCGGCCATGGACCACCTCGGCGAAAGCGAAGGCATCGAGCGCGCCGGCCGCGTCGACCTGGAATACACCTTCCAGGACAGCGACTGGCTGCAGTTCGTGCGCTTCGGTGCGCGCGTAGCGGACCGCGGCTACGACAACCAGTTCACCGGCTGGAACTGGGGCGTCATCAGCGACGACTGGAACAAGCTGACCGGAACGCCCGCCGATCCGACCCGCGCCAACGTGGCCTGGCTGGACCAGTTCTATTCCAGCGAGTCGACGCTGTACACGATGAAGGACTTCTTCGGCGGCAGGGCCAAGGTACCGACCAGCTTCTGGTCGCCGAAGGACAGCATGGTCGATATCGCCACCGTCGCCGGAACCCTGGGCCAGCTGCCCGGCGCGAGGTGGACCCCGATCGGTTTCGGCCCGGAGAGCACCAACACGCAGGACGAGCGGACCCAGGCCGGCTACGGCGTGCTGTACTTCGGCAACGATGCGCTTTCGAATCCGCTGGACGGCAACATCGGCGTGCGCGTGGTCAAGACCAGTGTCAATACCGTCGGCGGCGGGCTCATGCCCGACATGTCGAGCTGGGCCGACGTGGTGACCCAGGAAGTGCTGGACAAGTACGCCGGCCAGTCATTCACCTCCGACACCAGCAGCTCGTACACCGACGTACTGCCGAGCCTGAACCTGCGCATGCGCTTCGACCATGGCCTGCAGTGGCGCTTCGCCGCGTCCAAGGCGGTCGCCCGGCCGGAGTTTCGCCTGATGCAGGCATGGCTGCCGTTGTCGGCCAGCGCCTCGGCGTGCCAGCAGGCCCTCGATGACGGCCTGCGTACCGAGCTGTGCGGTCCGGCCGACCTGTCCTTCACCGGCAACGGCGGAAACCCGGAACTGAGGCCGATGCGGGCCACCCAGTTCGACACCGCGCTGGAATGGTACTTCGGCCCGGCCAACAGCCTGTACGCCACGTTCTTCTACAAGGATGTGAAGGACTACTTCGCCAACCAGGCGACCACCGAGGTCATCTTCGGCGACGAGTACCTGGTCACCCGTCCCCACAACCTGGACGAAGGCAAGATCCGCGGCTTCGAAGTGGGCTATTCGCAGTTCTTCAACTTCCTCCCGGGCATCGGCGTCCAGGCCAATTACACCTTCGTGGACAGCAGCGGCGGCACCAATGCCGCCGTCGGCGTGCCCAATGGAAGCGCCGCGCGCGCAGGTACGGTCGAGCTGCCGCTGGAAGGCCTGTCCGAGCACTCGTACAACCTCATCGGCATCTACGAGCAGGGCCGGGTATCGGCGCGACTGGCCTACAACTGGCGTTCGAAGTACCTGTTGACCAGCAGCGATGCGATTACCTTCCTGCCGACCTGGAACGACGACTACGGGCAGCTGGACGGCTCGTTCTTCTACAACATCAACAAGAACTTCCAGGTCGGCCTGCAGGTGAACAACCTGACCAACAGCATCACCAAGCTGCTGATCGGGCCGCGCAAGTACCTGCGTGACGGTTACGTCGACGACACGCTTTACACACGCTCCTGGTTCGAGAACGATCGCCGCTACTCGGCGGTGCTGCGCGCAAGCTGGTAAGGCGCCAGCAGGTGCCGGACAGGGCCCGCGCCGGGAGGCGCGGGCCCTTCTTTTTTCCGCCGGTCGCATCCACCTGCGAGGTATGACCTCCTAGTCGAGGCTGGACATGTACCCCGGTTGACATATTCCTCCACGGTATAGATTGCCCCGAATTCTTCATTGGCAATCCGTGACGCGGCGCGCCTAAGGTGGCCGCCGGGGCACAAGCCTGCAGGCATTCCCGGCGCAATCCACGGAATGACAGCGCTGGTCGCCCCGGACTGCCGGCTCCGGCCGGTTCACAACTCGAAGATTCGAATCAGTGTCCTGGGAGGGAACAGTGATGCCGAAACATCCGCACCGCGGCGGCGCCGTGTCGCGCCTGCCTGTCCATCTGGTCCGTTCGGCCCTGGCCCTGGGCATCGCCCTGGCCCTGCCGGTCGGCGTGCTCCACGCCCAGGAACAGAGCGCGGCCGACAGCGCCGCCACCGAAACCGAAACCGAAACGACCGAACTGGACGCCGTGCAGGTCCAGGGCATCCGCGCGAGCGTGATGCGCGCGCAGGACATCAAGCGCGATGCCGACACCTTCGTCGACTCGGTGACCTCGCAGGATATCGGCGCGCTGCCCGACCGCAGCGTCACCGAAACCCTGTCGCGCATCCCCGGCGTGACCATCGACCGCTTCCTGGCGGTGGGCGACCCGGAGCACTTCTCGGCCGAAGGCAACGGCGTGCAGGTCCGCGGCCTGACCCAGGTCCGTTCCGAGCTCAACGGCCGCGACAGCTTCTCCGCGTCGGGCGGCCGCGGCTTGAGCTTCCAGGACGTACCGTCGGAGCTGATGGCCGGCGTCGACGTGTACAAGAACCAGACCGCCGAGATGATCGAAGGTGGCCTGGGCGGCACCGTGAACCTGCGTACCCGCCTGCCGTTCGATTTCGAGGGCGAGAAGCTGGCGGCCAGCTTCAGCGTCAACAACGGCGACTTCGCCGACAAGACCAGCCCCTCGGCTTCGGTCCTGTACAGCAATCGCTGGAACACCGGTGCGGGCGACTTCGGCATCCTGGTCGACGTGGCCCGGTCGGACCTGGCGACCCGCACGGACGGCATGTTCGTGCGCCCGTTCTTCAACAACAGCAACGCCGACATCACCGGCGACGGCGTGAACGACGAAGCGTGGGTGCCGCGTGGCGCCGACTGGCGCACGCTGAACTACGACCGCAGGCGCTCGGGCGCGTACCTGGGCATGCAGTGGCGGCCCAACGACGACGTCGAGGTCGTCGCCACCGCGTTCCAGAGCACGTACAACGAACTCTGGAACGAAGACGCGATCTTCGTCGACAACGACCCGACCCAGGTCAGGATCGACACCACCCAGCCGTACGAGCTGGATGGCAACGTGTTCCGCTCCGGGCGCGTCATCCAGCCCGGTGGCGTGCCGATGGGCACGGACATCCGCGCGTCCAACCGCGACTCCAAGACCACCGACTTCTCGGCCGGCCTGACGTGGACGGTCAACGACAAGGTGGAGCTCTCGACCGACCTCCAGTACATCAAGGCCGACACCAAGAGCCTGGACTCCACGGTGGCCCTGGGCCTGCTGATGCCGTACATCGACGTCGACCTGACGAACGGCTTGCCGTCCATCGGCGTGGACCAGCAATTCACGTCGAACCCCGACAACTACTACTGGGGGTTCACGATGGACCACCAGGACGACAACGAAGCCGAGCAGGTAGCCTGGCGCGCGGATATCAAGTACAGCTTCGACAGCGGCTTCTTCCGTGCGATCAGGGGCGGCGTGCGCACGACCCGGCGCGATGCGACCAGCATCGACACCGGCTACAACTGGGCGGCGGCGATCCAGCCCTGGATGCAGTGGTGGCAGTTGCCCGGTGGCGTGCCGCTGCCTGGTCTGGACCTGAACAGCCAGGTCAATTCCAGCCTGACCCACTTCAACGAGTTCAAGAACTTCTACCGCGGTGACGCCAACACGCCGGGCGGGTTCTACGCGCCGATCCTGGCCACCGCGCTCGGCTATCCGGGCAGCTACCAGGCCATCCACGAGGCCGCCGAGGAGTACTACATCAATCCCGGTGGGTTCACGCCGTACAGCCCGGCGCTTCCGGGGCCGCAGCACACCAACGTGCAGGAAGAGTCCACCAACAGCGCCTACCTGATGCTCAACTTCGGCCTGGACGACGCGGCGTTCGACGGCAACGTCGGCGTGCGCGTGGTGCGTACCGAGAACTCGGCCAAGGGCTACGTGGTCTTTCCGAACCAGGCTTACGCGCCGTTCCTGGGAAGTGGCGAGTCCGAGCCGGTCTCCGCCGAGAACTCCTACACCGACGTGCTGCCCAGCCTGAACATGCGCTGGGAAGCGATCGAGAACGTGATCTTCCGTTTCGCCGCGTCCAAGGCCATCGCGCGTCCGAACTTCAGCGACATGCAGGCTTACCAGATCCTCAATGTCAGCCGCCGCGACTTCGATGACGCGGGCAATGCCTGTCCGGACGTGCCAGTGGTCTCGGTCGAGTGCCTCGACCTGACCGGCAGCTCCTACGACAACCCGTACCTGGAGCCGATGAAGGCCAACCAGTTCGACCTGTCCGCGGAGTGGTACTTCGATCCTGACCACGGTGGCATGGCCTGGGTGAACCTGTTCTACAAGGACATCAAGGACTACTTCCGCCGCCAGACGCAGGAGGTTCCGTTCCCGGGTGCGGACGGCAACACGTACGACTACCTGATCAGCCGTCCGGTGAACGTGGGCACGGCGAGCATCCGCGGTGCGGAACTGGGGTGGAACCAGTTCTTCGACTTCCTGCCGGCCCCCTTCGACGGCTTCGGCATGTCGGCCAACTACACCTACATCGACAGTGCCACCGAGGTGCCGAACAACATCGACGTGCAGCCGGTCGATACCGACGGCTCCACCTTCGACGACCTGCCGGCCGATGGCCTGTCGAAGAACGCGTTCAACGTCGCCGCGTTCTACGAGAAGGGCCCGTGGCAGGTCCGGCTCGCCTACAACTGGCGCAGCAAGTACCTGCTGTCGGTCGGGCCGAACGGCTACAACGGCAACAACAACAACATCGTCTGGAAGCTGCCGGTGTACAGCGACGACTACGGCCAGCTCGACGGCTCGGTCTTCTACCGGGTCAGCGACAACGTGCAGATCGGCCTGGAGATGAACAACCTCAACAACGCCGAGCAGCGCACGATCATGGACCAGAACGATGCGGGCAGCCGCACCACCTCCTGGTACGTCAACGACCGCCGTTACGCGGCGACCATCCGCCTGACGTTCTGATCGCGGTGCGGGAAGGGGGAGGTCATGCCTCCTCTTTCCCGCCCACGCTGTTTCCCGCCTGACGGAGAACGGAAGGCGCGGGGCGAGCGACGCCCCGCATGCCTGGCTGCCGAGAGTGTGCTTCCCGCATGACGCATCGGCTCGCTCTCCCAACGAGAGGACCGATGCACAGACTTCGACAGGTTTTCGCTCGTTGCATGCTCCTGCTGGTGCTCGCGCCTGCCATCGCCGGGGCCGCGGAAGGAACGACGCCGTACCGCTGGCGCAATGTCGCCATCGGCGGCGGCGGCTTCGTCACCGGAATCGAATTCCATCCCACCGAGCGGGACCTTGCCTATGCGCGCACCGATGTCGGCGGCGCCTACCGCTGGGATGCCGCGGCGCGGCGGTGGATTCCGCTGACCGACTGGATCGGCCACGCCGACGCCAACCTCATGGGTATCGAGAGCATCGCGATCGACCCGTCCGATCCCGGGCGTGTGTATCTGGCCGCCGGCACCTACACCCACGAGCGTGCGGGCAATGGCGCGATCCTGCGCTCGCTTGACCGCGGCGCGACCTTCGAGCGCCGCGACCTGCCGTTCAAGCTCGGTGGAAACGAGCTGGGCCGCGGCAACGGCGAACGGCTGGCGGTGGATCCGAACGACGGGCGCGTGCTGTTCCTGGGTTCGCGTGCGCACGGGTTGTGGCGCAGCGAAGACCATGGCGCGCGCTGGAAGCGCGTCGACGCGTTCCCGGCACTGGCCACCGCGGAGTCCGCCGGCGCCAGCAACTGGCGCAAGCAGTCGATCGGCATCGTCTTCGTCCAGTTCGATCCGGCCAGTGGAGCCGCGGGCGCGCCCACGCCGGTGATGTATGCCGCCGTTTCCAGCCGCGAGGGCGGACTGTTCCGTTCGCGCGACGCGGGCAGGACCTGGGAACCGGTCCCCGGCCAGCCCACCGGACTGCGCCCCAACCACATGGTCCGCGACGCGCGTGGTGACTTCCTGCTCAGCTACGGCGACGAGCCCGGTCCGGATCGCATGAACGACGGGGCCGTGTGGCGTTACTCGCCTGCCAGCGGTGCGTGGGCCGACATCACGCCCGTCGCGCAGTCGACCGACCTTGAGGGTGACGGTTTCGGTTGGGGCGCGGTGGCGGTGGATGCGCAGAACCCCGACGTGGTCGTGGCGACCACGTTCAACCGCTGGGCACCGCATGACGACATCTATCGCAGCACGGATGGGGGCAGGAGCTGGAGTCCGGTGTTCGAGCGATCCGAGTTCGACCATTCCGCTTCGCCGTGGACGGCGCAGGCCAAGCCGCACTGGATGGCCGACATCGAGATCGACCCGCACGATCCGGACCGGGTGCTGTTCGTCACCGGTTACGGGCTGTGGGCCTCGCGCGACATGTCCGCGCTGGACCGCGGCGGCACCGTGCACTGGATCTTCGACGATGCCGGCCTGGACGAGACCGTGCCGCTGGATCTCATCAGTCCGCCGGAAGGCGCGCCGCTGGTGAGCGGGCTGGGTGACATCGACGGGTTCCGCCATGACGACCTGACACGCACGACTACCCAGTTCGCCAGGCCGCCACGCTACAGCAACACCGAGAGCCTGGACTATGCCGGCCAGCAGCCTTCACTGCTGGTCCGCGCCGGCCACCTCCACCATCCGGATCCGGCGATAGTGCGCGCGGCGTACTCGCGCGACGGCGGCAGCACCTGGACCGCATTCACCCGCGAACCGCCGGCCAGCGAAGGCGAGGGCCGACTGGCCGTCGCCGTGTCGGCCGATGGCGGGCGCGTGATCTGGCAGGCCCACGGAGGGCCGCACTGGATCACCGACAACCACGGCGGTCGCTGGCAGAAGGTGCGGGGGCTGCCGACGAGCGCGGTATTCGCGGCCGACCGCTTCCAGCCGGCGTTGTGGTACGGCTTCGACCCGGTGTCGGGAAAGCTGTTTGTCAGCGGCGATGGCGGAGTGGCCTTCGAGGAGGCGGATGGTGGCGTCGGTGCGGTTGGCGACTGGTTCCGTGGCGAGCTCCTGCCGTCGCCGGAGAACACCGGCGTGGTGTACTTCGCCGCTTCCTGGCGCGGGTTGATGCGCTGGGGCGGAGGGCAGCTCGAACGCTTGCCGGGCGTGGAGAACACATTCGTCGCGGGCCTCGGTGCGCCGAAGCCAGGCAGCACCACGCCGGCTATCTTCGTGCACGGCCAGGTCGACGGTGCCGTTGGGCTATACCGTTCCGACGATGGCGGCCGCCACTGGCTGCGCATCGACGATGCGCAGCATCGCTTCGGAAAACCGCGCATGCTCACCGGCGACGCACGCGTGCACGGACGCGTCTACCTGGCCACCGGTGGCCGCGGCATCATCTACGGAGAACCGACCCCATGAAGTTCCGCGCCCTGCTGGCGACATTGGCACTGCTCGCGATCGCACCACTGGCTTCGGCGACCACCCCGTCGCTGGAACTCCCGCTGCTGTTCTCCGACGGTGCGGTGCTGCAGCGCGACCGCCCCCTGCCGGTCTGGGGACAGGCGAAGCCGGGCGAACGGGTGGAGGTGCAGTTCGACGGCCGCAAGGCACAGGCCACGGCCGGCGCCAACGGCCACTGGAGCGTTCAGTTGCCTGCGCATGTCGCGGGTGGGCCGTATGAGCTGCTTGTGCGCGCGGGTGCGGAAGAGCGGCGCGTGCGCGACGTGCTGGTCGGCGAGGTCTGGCTGGCGTCCGGGCAATCGAACATGGAATGGCCGGTCGCGCAGACCCTGCATGCACAGGAAGACGTGGCCGAAGCCGGTGATGCCTCGCTGCGCCATTTCAAGATTCCGAAGTCCTGGGCGGAGACGCCGCAGGCGCAACTGCAGGGTGGCGCGTGGCAGGCCGCTTCACCGGCGACGGTGGGGCAGTTCTCGGCCGTGGGCTACACCTTTGCGCGCGAACTGCGCCGGGTGCTGGGCGTGCCGGTCGGAATCATCGACAGCACCTGGGGTGGAAGTTCGATCGAGGCGTGGATGGATGCCTCGATGCTTGGCCTGGACGCCGCAGCGCTGGAGGCCAAGATGCGCGAGCGTCGGGCGGTCGATGCCCGGAGCGAAGCCGCTACGCGTGCACGGCTGGTCGGCTGGACGGCCACGGACCCGGCGTCGGAAGCCTTCGCCGCCGCGCAGCTCGACGACAGCGGCTGGAGTCCGATCCGCGTGCCGTCCGTCTGGGAGACCCAGGGTTTTGCCGGCATGGACGGGGTGGCGTGGTACCGCACGACATTCGAGCTGAGCGCACGCGAGGCCGCGTCCGGTGTCGTCCTTGGCCTGGGCCAGATCGACGATACCGACACGACCTGGGTCAACGGCCAGCGCGTGGGGGGTGTCAGCAACGGTTACAACGTGCCGCGCGAGTACCGCGTTCCTGCCGCGGCACTGCGCCCGGGCTTGAACATCATCGCCGTGCGCGTCCAGGACGATGGCGGTGGTGGCGGCATCGCCGGCAGCGCGAAGGAGATATGGGTGGAACCGGTCGGCGGCCAGCGCCGCAGCCTGGCCGGCGACTGGCTTTTCCGCACCGCCACGGTGACGGTGTCGACCTCCGGCGACAAGAACCAGGTCGATACGTTGCTCTATAACGCGATGATCCATCCGCTGCTGCCGTATCCACTGGCCGGCGTGATCTGGTACCAGGGCGAAACCAACGCCAGCGAAGAAGGCGCTTACCGCTATCGCGACCAGTTCAAGACCCTGATCGAGGGTTGGCGCGGTCACTGGCAGACGCCTGCGATGCCGTTCCTGTGGGCGCAGCTGGCCGCGTTCCATTCCGGGGACGACCGGCTCGATGCGCGCGGCGTCGTTATCGAAAGCCCGTGGGCAACCTTGCGCGAGTCGCAGTCGGCGGCTTTGGCGCTGCCGGCCACCGGGCAGGCGGTACTCATCGATGTAGGCGCGGCTGACGACATCCATCCGCGCGACAAGCGCACCGTCGGCCAGCGCCTCTCGCGTGCGGCGCGGCACGTGGCATACCGCGATGAGGCGGTTGTCCATCAAGGGCCGGCATTCCGCCAGGCCCGCGCCGGGGACGGCACGCTGGTTCTGGAATTCGACGCTGACGGCGACATTCTCGCCGCGCGTGGCGGCGGCGCTGCGCTGCAGGGCTTCGAGGTGGCGGGTGCCGACGGCCGGTTCCATCCGGCCCAGGTCCGCATCGAGCGGCACACGGTGGTAGTACGCAGCGATGCCGTGCCGAAACCGCAAGTCGCACGCTACGCCTGGAGCGACAATCCGGCGCAGGCCGACCTGGTGGGGCGCGATGGACTCCCGGCGTCGCCATTCCGCACCCGCGAATGGTGAGGCACGCACATGCACATGAAGGGGACAGGCTGATGAGGAAACGCACGATGCGCGGCTGGCACCTGCTGGTGGCCGGAATGCTGGTATTGCTGGTGGCCTGTGGCCGTGGCCCGGCCAGCGGCGAAGTGGCCCCGGCCGGAGAAGACGCCGGCAGCGGAAAGGCCAAGACCGCTGCGCCAGCACGCGATGGCGAGGCACCGATCCCCGAGATCGTCACCCGCGACGGCCGCCATGCGCTTCTCGTCGACGGCAAGCCGTTCCTGATCCTCGGCGCGCAGGTCAACAATTCCAGCAACTGGCCCAAGGCGCTGGACAAGGTGTGGCCGGCGATCGAGGTGCTCAAGCCGAACACGGTGATGGTGCCGGTGGCGTGGGAGCAGATCGAAGCCGAAGAAGGCAAGTTCGACTTCTCCTTCGTCGACGAACTGCTCAAGCAGGCGCGCGAGCATGACCAGCGCCTGATCCTGCTCTGGTTCGCCAGCTGGAAGAACAACGGGCCCAACTACGCGCCCAAGTGGGTGAAGCTGGACAACGAACGCTTCCCGCGCGTGATCACCGCCGATGGCCGCACGCTCAATTCGCTGTCGCCGCACGGACAAGCCACGCTTGACGCCGACCGCAAGGCGTTCGTCGAGCTGATGAAGCACCTCAAGGCAGTCGATCCGCAGCGCACCGTGATCATGGTCCAGCCGCAGAACGAGCCGGGGACCTATGGTGGCGTGCGCGACTTTTCGCCGCTGGCGCAGAGGGTATTCGAGGGCCCGGTGCCGGACGCCCTGCTGCAGAAGCTCGGCAAGTCGCCCGGGACCTGGAGTGAAGTGTTCGGGACCGATGCCGACGAGTTCTTCCACGCCTGGCATATCGCGCACTTCATCGACCAGGTCGCGGCCGCGGGCAAGGAAGCCTATCCGTTGCCGATGCTGGTCAATGCGGCATTGCGCGGGCCGTTCAATCCCGGCCAGCCGGGCCAGTACGCCAGCGGCGGTCCGACCGACAACGTGATCGACGTGTACAAGGCCGCCGCGCCGCACATCGACCTGCTGGCGCCGGACATCTACATGCCGGAATACCTGCTGTACACCACGGTGCTCGACCGCTACTCGCGGCCGGACAATCCGCTGTTCGTGGCCGAGACCGGCAACCGCGCCGAGTATCCGCGCTACCTGTTCTCGGCACTGGGCAAGCAGGCGATCGGCTGGTCGCCGTTCGGCATCGATTTCTCGCGCTACTCGAACTATCCGCTGGGCGCCCGGCATGTGGACGAGAAGGCGCTGGAGTCGTTCGCGCTGAACTACCAGATGCTCGGCCCGGCCGCGCGGGTGATCGCCCAGGCCAGCTTCGAGGGCAAGGTCCGTGGCACCGCCGAAGAGCCGGGCCAGGCGGTGCAGACGCTGAAGATCGACGATCGCTGGAACATGACCGTGACCTACGGGGTGCCGCAGTTCTGGTTCCAGGGCGAACCGCCCGGAAATCCGGAGCCGATCGGGCGCGCGCTGGTGGTGCAGCTGGGGCCGGACGAGTTCCTGGTCACCGGTGCGCATGCCAGGATCAACATCGACGCGGCCGACCCGGCGGTGGCTGCGCGCCAGATCTACGAGTACGTGGACGAGGGCACCTACGAGAACGGCGAGTGGGTGTTCCATCGCCGCTGGAACGGCGACCAGACCGACTACGGTCTCAATTTCTCCAGTGTTCCGCAGTTGCTGCGGGTGAAGCTGGCGACCTACTGATTTACCGATGAAGGCGTCCGCGGGCGCCGAGAGGAGGAGTGCGATGAGGGGACAGATGAAGCCGGTCCGGCTGGCGATGATCATGGTGGGGCTGCTGCCGCTTGCAGCGGTTGCGCAGACGGTCGAGCGTCAGGCTGATGGCGTGATCGTGCGCCTGGCCGATCCGAACGCCGCTGACGTGCGCGTGCAACTGGTGAGCGACCGCATCGTGCGCGTCAGCGCCGACACCGACGGCGACTTCGCGCGCAGCCGCAGCCTGATGCGCGTGCCGGTCGAGGGTACGCCGAAGTTCGAGGTCAGCCAGACCGCCGACGGGGTACGCGTGAGCGCGTCCGGCATCGCCGCCGAAGTGGCGCTGGCCGATGGCCGGGTCAGTTTCTTCGACGGCCAGGGCAAGCCGCTGGTGCAGGAAGTCGCGGGCGGCCGCAGCTTCACGCGGTTCGAGGTCGAGGGCCGCAAGCTCGAGAGCGTGCGCCAGCGCTTCGTGTCGCCCGACGACGAGTCCTTCTATGGCACCGGCCTGCACCAGCAGGGCTGGATGGACCTGAAGGGCCGCGACGTCGAACTGCTCCAGCACAACATCGACAACGCGATCCCGTTCGTCCAGTCCAGCCGCCATTACGGCATCCTCTGGGACAACAATTCGATCACCCGCTTCGGCGACCCACGCGGCCTGCGTCCGCTGGGCGAGACCCTGGTGCTGCGTGATGCCAAGGGCAAGCTCGGTGCGCTGACCGCGCGCTATTCCATCGACGGCAAGGAGAAGGTGTCCCGCCGCGAGAGCCAGATCAACTACCAGTACATCAAGGACCTCAAGGGCCTGCCGAAGGCCGGCTGGAATACCGCCCAGGGCGGACGCACGCAGGTGGTGTGGGAAGGCACGATCGAGGCGCAGACCGCCGGTCGCCACACCTTCTCGATGTACAACAGCGAGTACGCCAAGGTCTATGTCGACGGGAAACTCGTCATCGACCGCTGGCGGCAGAACTGGAATCCCTGGCACCACGAGTTCGCGCTGGACATGCAGCCCGGCGTCAAGCGCGACATCCGCGTGGAGTGGGACGCGATCGATCCCGCATACATCGCTCTGCTGCACCGCGACCCGCTGCCGGCGGCCGAGGCCAAGGACCTGTCGATCTGGTCCGAGGCCGGGCAGATGATCGACTACTACGTGGTCGCCGGCGACAACGGCGACGACCTGATCGCCGGCTACCGCCAGCTGACCGGCAAGGCGGTGATCCTGCCGAAGTGGTCGTACGGCTTCTGGCAGAGCCGCGAGCGCTACAAGACCCAGGCCGAGCTGACAGGCGCGCTGGACGAATACCGCCGCCGCAAGCTGCCGATCGACGCGATCGTGCTGGACTGGTCGTACTGGCCGCAGGATGCCTGGGGCTCGCACGATTTCGACAAGGACAACTTCCCCGATCCGGACGGCATGGTGAAGCACGTCCACGACCAGCACGCGCAGATCATGATCTCGGTGTGGCCGAAGTTCTATCCGACCACGGCCAACTACAAGGAACTCGACGCGGCCGGGCACATGTACCACCGCAACGTCGAGGTCGGCGAGCTGGACTGGATCGGCAAGGGCTACCTGAACTCCTTCTACGATCCCTACGCCAAGGAAGCCCAGGACATCTTCTGGCGCCAGGTCAACGAGAAGCTCAACAGCAAGGGCTTCGACGCCTGGTGGCTGGACGCGTCCGAGCCGGACCTGCACAGCAACATCGACATCGGCGAGCGCAAGGCGCGGACCACGTCGACCGCGTTCGGCCCGTCGATCGAATACTTCAACTCGTATCCGCTGGTGCATTCGGAAGGCGTGTATCGCGGTTCGCGCGAAGTCGATCCGGACAAGCGCGTGTTCATCCTGTCGCGCGCGTTCTTCGCGGGCCAGCAGCGTGCCGCGTCCGCGTTCTGGAGCGGCGACATCGTGCCGCGCTGGGACGACATGCGCGAGCAGATCTCCGGCTTGGTCAACGCGTCGATGGCCGGCGCGCCGAACGTGAGCTTCGATATCGGCGGCTTCTCGCCGGAGAAGCGCTACGAGACCCAGGACCCGGCGCACCTGGCCGAGTGGCGCGAGCTGAGCCTGCGCTGGTTCCAGTATGGGGCGTTCGTGCCGGTGTTCCGTCTGCACGGGCAGTTCCCGTATCGCGAGATCTGGGAGATCGCGCCGGAAGGCACGCCGCATTACGACAGCTTCGTCCACTACCTGAAGCTGCGCTATTCGATGCTGCCGTACATCTACACCCTGGCGGCCGACACCTGGCACAAGGACGGCACGATCCTGCGCACGATGTCGATGGACTTCCCGGACGACATGAAGGCGCGCGGCATCGCCGACCAGTACCTGTTCGGTCCGGCTTTCCTGGTCGCGCCGGTGGCGTCGTTCAAATCCACCAGCCGCCCGGTGTACCTGCCGGCCGGCAGCAGCTGGATCGACTTCGAGACGGGCAAGCGCCACGAGGGCGGGCAGACCATCGAAGCCGCCGCGCCGCTGCAGCGCATGCCGCTGTTCGTGCGCGCCGGTTCGATCGTGCCGCGCACGGTGGTCCAGCAGTACGTCGACGAGCAGCCCGGCGCGCCGCTGACCATCGACGTCTATACCGGTGCCGACGGCAGCTTCTCGCTGTACGAGGACGAAGGTCGCAACTACGGTTACGAGCGCGGCGAGTCCAGCCGCATCCCGCTGGCATGGAACGAGAAGAGCGGCGAGCTGGTGATCGGTGCGCGCCAGGGCACGTTCCCGGGCATGCAGCAGCAGCGCGAGATCCGGGTGCGCTGGATCGATGGCCCGCGCGACGATGCCGGAGCGGTGGAGCCCAAGGCCGACCGCACGGTCCGCTACACGGGCAAGGCCGTCACGGTCCGCCGTCCGCGCGGGTGAGGTGCGGATGGACCTGACCCGGCGTGAACTGCTGAAGGCGACGGCGGCCGTTGCCGCTGCCGGAACCGGTGCCCTCGCGGGCGTCGGTTCCGGCGCTGCCATGGCCGCAGGCAGCCCCCGCGGCGCGCAGGCGAGCGCCGCGCAACAGCCCGCCTTCGTGGCGGGCAGCGCCGCCGAGCCGCTGCGGCTGTGGTACCGGCGACCGGCCACGCAATGGGTCGAGGCGCTGCCCTTGGGCAACGGCCGCCTGGGCGCGATGGTCTGGGGCGGCGGCAAGTACGAGCGGCTGCAGCTCAACGAAGACACGCTGTACGCCGGTGGTCCCTACGACCCGACCCCACCGGACGCCCTGGCCGCGTTGCCGGAAGTGCGCCGGCTGCTGTTCGCCGGTCGCTATGCCGAGGCCGAGAAGCTGGCCAACGCGACGATGATGGGCCGGCCGAAGAAACAGATGCCGTACCAGCCGCTGGGCGACCTGCAGCTGGATTTTCTGGAAGTGTCCGACGTCAACGGCTACCGGCGCGAGCTGGACCTGGATCGCGCGCTGGCCACCAGCACGTTCGAGGCACGCGGGTTGCAGCACCTGCGCGAGGTGTTCGTCTCCGCGGTCGACCAGTGCGTGGCGGTCCGGCTGTCAGGCGACAAGAAGGGCCGGATCGGCCTGCGCATCGGCCTGGACTGCGACCACGTGGAATCGGAGGTCGTCGCCGATGGAGACGATGGCCTGCTGTTGCGCGGACGCAACGGCGATGCGTTCGGGATCGAGGGCCGGCTCCGCTTCGCCGCGAGGCTGCGCGTGTTGCCGTCCGGCGGGAAGATGCGCCGCCTGGGCGACCGGATCGAAGTTGCGAGAGCCGACGAGGTTCTGCTGCTGCTCACTGGTGCCACCAGTTTCCGGCGCTTCGACGATATCGGTGGCGATCCCGAAGCGATCACGCGCACGCAGCTCGATGCGGCTGCCGGCAAGTCGTGGCAGCAACTGCTCGACGCGCACGTGGCCGAGCACCAGCGGCTGTTCCATCGCGTGGCGATCGATCTCGGTCGTGCATCCGAAGCGGTCGCGGACCTGCCCACCGACGAACGGGTGGCGCGCTTCGCCGATGGCGGCGACCCGGCCTTGGCTGCGCTGTACCACCAGTTCGGGCGCTACCTGCTGGTCTGCTGTTCGCGGCCCGGCACGCAGCCGGCCAACCTGCAGGGCATCTGGAACGACCTGCTGTCCCCGCCGTGGGAGAGCAAGTACACGATCAACATCAATACCGAGATGAACTACTGGCCCAGCGAGGCCAACGCGCTGGGCGAATGCGTGGAGCCGCTGGAACGGATGGTGTTCGAGCTGGCCGACGCCGGCAGCGATACGGCACGGCGGATGTATGGCGCGCCGGGCTGGGTCGTGCACCACAACACCGACCTGTGGCGGCGGACCGCGCCGATCGACGGGGCCGAGTGGGGCCTGTGGCCGACCGGTGGCGCCTGGCTGCTGCAGCACCTGTGGGACCGCTGGGATTACGGTCGCGAGCCCGGCTACCTGGAAAAGGTCTGGCCGCTGTTCAAGGGCGCGGCCGAGTTCTTCGCCGCCACGCTGGTCGAGGATCCGGCCACCAGGGCGATGGTCACCGCCCCGTCCATCTCGCCGGAGAACGAGCATCCGTTCGGCGCCGCGCTGTGCGCCGGACCGTCGATGGACGCGCAACTGCTGCGCGACCTGTTCGGCCAGTGCATCGAGATCGCCGGCCTGCTCGGCGTGGACGCCGACCTGTCCGCGCGGCTGGCCGCGTTGCGCGAACGCCTGCCTCCGCATCGCATCGGTCGCGCCGGCCAGCTGCAGGAGTGGCAGCAGGACTGGGACATGGACGTGCCGGAGATCCACCACCGCCACGTCTCGCATCTGTACGCGCTGCACCCGTCCAGCCAGATCAATGTGCGCGATACCCCGGAACTGGCCGCCGCCGCGCGCCGCTCGCTGGAGATCCGCGGCGACGAGGCCACCGGCTGGGGCATCGGCTGGCGCCTGAACCTGTGGGCGCGGCTGGGCGATGGCGAACACGCGCACCAGGTGCTGGCGATGCTGCTCAGTCCGGCGCGCACCTATCCGAACCTGTTCGACGCCCACCCGCCATTCCAGATCGAC
This sequence comes from Pseudoxanthomonas daejeonensis, assembly GCF_010093205.1. Taxonomy (GTDB): domain Bacteria; phylum Pseudomonadota; class Gammaproteobacteria; order Xanthomonadales; family Xanthomonadaceae; genus Pseudoxanthomonas; species Pseudoxanthomonas daejeonensis. The sequence continues at coordinate 61,018 of NZ_PDWN01000010.1, read as the reverse complement.
GGCAACTTCGGCGGCACCGCCGGGATCACCGAGATGCTGCTGCAGAGCTGGGGAGGAAGCGTGTTCCTGCTGCCCGCGCTGCCCAAGGCCTGGGCCGAAGGACGCGTCCGCGGGCTGCGCGTGCGGGGTGCGGCGAGCGTGGACCTGGCGTGGACGCAGGGTCGGCTTGGCCAGGCCCGCATCACCAGCGATCGCGGTGGCCGCTACCGCGTCGAACATCGCGGGCAGGCACTCGTGCTGGAACTGGCGGCCGGCCAGTCGGCGATCCTCGAATGGCAGGCGGGCAGGCTGGTCCGTGCGTGATTCGCCGCGCGCGGGCAACCACACGGACGGGTATTGAATGATGCGCTGCGGCATGGCAGATGCGGCTGCAGAACACGTACGACAGCGCTGCCATTGAAGGTAAGCTGTGGCGCGCCGGTGATCGGTGCGGCATCGATGCAAAGGAGGGTCCGTGAGGGCGGACCCGTGTGCGTTGGCGACCCGCCCTGGCGGGTCGGCGGTTGAGCGGTCCGCGTGGCGGACCGTGGGGGAGGGCGTACCGGCCTGCCGGTGCGGAAGACCAATACGACGACAAGGGTTGAAATGAGCAGTCCATCCATCGCCGGCCAGACGGCCGCGCACAGCGGGGAAAACACCCGCTTCATCATCCTGATTGCCTGCGTGGCCACCATCGGCGGCTTCCTGTTCGGCTTCGACAGCGGCGTGATCAACGGTACCGTCGACGGCCTGCAGCAGGCCTTCGGCTCGAGCAAGGCGGCGCTCGGCTTCGAGGTTGCCTCGATGTTGCTGGGCTGCGCGATCGGTGCGTTCTTCGCCGGCCGCCTGGCCGACCGCTGGGGCCGCCGCAGCGTGCTGATCATCTCGGCGGTGCTGTTCCTGCTGTCGGCGATCGGCGCCGGCGCGGCGTCCAGCTCGCTGGTATTCATCGTCGCGCGCGTGCTCGGCGGTTTCGCCGTCGGCGCGGCCAGCGTGATGTCGCCGGCCTACATCGCCGAGGTGGCGCCGGCGCGCTACCGCGGCCGCCTGGCCACGGTGCAGCAGATCGCGATCATCTCCGGCCTGTTCGCCGCCTTCCTGAGCAACTACCTGCTGGCCAAGACCGCCGGCGCCTCCACCGAGGTGCTGTGGGGCGGGCATGCGGCGTGGCGCTGGATGTTCTGGATGATGGCGTTCCCGTCGGCGCTGTTCCTGGTGCTGCTGCTGGTGATCCCGGAGAGCCCGCGCTACCTGGTGGTCAAGCGGCGCAAGGACCAGGCGCTGGCCGTGCTGAGCAAGCTGTACGGCCCGGCCCAGGCCCAGACCACGCTGGCCGAGATCGACGCTTCGCTGTCGGCCGACCACCACCGTCCGCAGCTGTCGGACCTGATCAGCAAGGCCACCGGCAAGATCCGCCCGATCGTGTGGGTGGGCATTGGCCTGGCGACCTTCCAGCAGCTGGTCGGCATCAACGTGGTGTTCTACTACGGCGCGGTGCTGTGGCAGGCGGTGGGCTTCTCCGAAAACGACGCGCTGCTGATCAACGTGCTGTCCGGCGCGCTGAGCATCGGCGCGTGCCTGATCGCCCTGGTGCTGATCGACAAGGTCGGGCGCAAGCCGCTGCTGTGGGTCGGCTCGCTCGGCATGGCGATTTCGCTGGCGCTGGTGACCCTGGCATTCGCCAGCGGTTCGCTGGTCGACGGCCACCTGCAGCTGTCCGATGCGATGGGCATGCTGGCGCTGGTGGCGGCCAACATCTACGTGGTGTTCTTCAACATGTCCTGGGGCCCGGTCATGTGGGTGATGCTGGGCGAGATGTTCCCGAACCAGATCCGCGGCTCGGGCCTGGCGGTGGCCGGCGCGGCGCAGTGGACCTCGAACTTCGCCATCACCATGAGCTTCCCGATCCTGCTGGCCGGCATCGGCCTGGCGGCGACCTACAGCATCTACATGGTCGCGGCGTTCCTGTCGGTGTTCTTCGTCCTGCGCTACGTGCACGAGACCAAGGGCAAGGAACTGGAACAGATGGAGGGCTGAGCCCCGACCCGGCCGGGCGGCGCCTGCCGCCCTGGCCGGACCAGGCAGCCGGGCGCCTTCACCGGCCCGGCCGCTGTCCCGGAAACGAAAAAGCCCCGCGATGCGGGGCTTTTTCATGTCCTTCGCCGGGCCGGATGGCGCTCCCTAGGGGACTCGAACCCCTGTTTTAGCCTTGAGAGGGCCACGTCCTAACCACTAGACGAAGGGAGCGTTGCGGGTGTCGCCGGCGAAGGCGCGCTAGTATATTCACGCGCCCGCCGGACGGCAATCCGGCCGGACCGATCCCGTTCACGGAAGCACGCCCATCAATCCGCATCTCCTCCCGCAGCCCGTCCTGCGCGCCATCCCGCGCGACCAGCACTCCATTTCCCGGCGGGACATCAGTCCCAACGCCCTTCGCGTGCTCTACCGGCTGCGCGAGGCCGGATTCGGCGCCTACCTGGTCGGCGGCGCCGTCCGCGACCTGCTGCTGGGCATGCATCCCAAGGATTTCGACGTGGCCACCGACGCCACGCCCGAGCAGGTCAAGTCGCTGTTCCGCAACTGCCGCCTGATCGGCCGCCGCTTCCGCCTGGCCCACGTGGTCTACGGCCGCGAGATCATCGAGGTCGCCACCTTCCGCGCCAACGTCGACGACGGCAGCGGCGACCGCGAGGTCGAGGACGGGCGCCTGGTCCGCGACAACGTGTACGGCACGATCGAGGACGACGCGGTCCGCCGCGACTTCACCTGCAATGCGCTGTACTACGCGATCGAGGACTTCTCGGTGCGCGACTACACCGGCGGTTTCGAGGACGTGCAGGCGAAGGTCATGCGTTTGATCGGCGATCCGGAAACCCGCTACCGCGAGGATCCGGTGCGCATGCTGCGCGCGATCCGGCTCGCGGCCAAGCTCGACTTCGAGATCGAACCCGGCACCGCGGCGCCGATTCCCGTGCTCGCGCCGCTGCTCGGCGAGGCCGCGCCGGCCCGGCTGTTCGAGGAAATGCTGAAGATGTTCCTGTCCGGGCACGCGGTGGCCAGCTTCGAGCGGCTGGAAGCGCATGGCCTGCTTGGCGCCCTGCTGCCCGAAAGCGCCGCCGCACTGCGTTCGAACCGCACCGGCGCGCTGCGGCGCATGGTCCTGCAGGGGTTGGCCAATACCGACGCGCGCGTGGCCGCCGACGAGCCGGTCTCGCCGGCGTTCCTGTTCGCCCTGCTGCTGTGGCCGGCGTACTGCCGCGCGCTGGCCGGGTTGCAGGCGCAGGGCATGCACGCCGAGGAAGCGCAGCGTCGCGCCGCCGACCGGGTGACCCTGCACCAGGTGCAGACCATCGCGCTGCCCAAGCGCTTCTCGCTGCCGATGCAGGAGATCTGGCTGCTGCAGTCGCGTTTCGGCTCGCGCCAGCGCAAGCGGGTCTTCCGCCTGCTGGCGAACCCGCGCTTCCGCGCCGCGTACGACTTCCTGGTGTTGCGCCAGGCCGCCTCCGACTCGCACGCTGCCGACGTGGAATTCTGGAAGCAGGCCCAGCTCAGCTCCGGCGACGAACTGTCGGCGAACCTCGAAGCGACGGGCGCAGCGGGCGAGGGCGATGACGCCCCCGCGCGCAAGCGCCGCCGTCGCCGTCGTCGCGGTCCGGCCCCCGCCGCGGGCGAATGAGCGCCCCGGTCCACGCCTGCATAGGCCTGGGCGCCAACCTCGGCCGGCCGGAGCTGACCCTGCGCAACGCCGCGGTCGCCCTGGGCGCGCTGCCGCAGAGCCGACTGGTGGCATTTTCGCGTCTGTACCGGACCCCGGCCTGGGGCCAGGTCGACCAGCCCGACTTCGTGAATGCCGCGGCGCTGGTCGAGACCGGCCTTTCCCCCCTGGAGCTGCTGGACGCCCTGCTGGGGATCGAGCGCGAGGCCGGCCGCCAGCGCGATCCGGACGCGCGCTGGGGTCCGCGCGTGCTCGACCTGGACCTGCTGCTCTACGCCGGGCGGATGATCGACGAACCTGGCCTGCGCGTACCGCATCCGCACCTGCACGAGCGAGCCTTCGCCCTGGTGCCGCTGGCGGAGATCGCGCCGGCCGAGCCGTTCCCGGGGCACGGGACGGTCGGCGATGCCTTGCGCGGGGTCGATGCCGCGGGCGTCGAGGCGATCGATGCTTCGGGAACGGACTGATCCGGCGATCGTTCCCGCCATGATCGCGTCCTCGCGCGGGCGGTGGGCGATAATGTCCCGATTGGCGGTCCGTACGCGCTCCGCGCGAATCCCCTGATGAGACCGCACCCGATGAGACTCGCCTGATGAGAGCCGCCCGATGAGCGTCCATGCCGAGCAGAAGCCCTGGACCGTGCCCGCGCTGGCCGAGGCCAAGCGCCAGGGCCGCCGCCTGGCCATGCTGACCGCCTACGACGCCGGTTTCGCCCGGGTCATGGACCGCGAAGGCATCGACCTGGTCCTGGTCGGCGATTCGCTGGGCATGGTGGTCCAGGGCCACGACTCGACCCTGCCGGTGACCGTGGCCGACATGGCCTACCACACCGCCGCGGTGGCGCGGGTGCTGAAGCAGGCCCTGCTGGTATCGGACCTGCCGTTCCAGTCCGACGCGACCCCCGAGCGCGCGCTCGACGCTTCGGTCGTGCTGCTCCAGGCCGGCGCGCAGATGGTCAAGCTGGAGGGTGCCGGGCACAAGCTCGACGTCATCCGCTTCCTGGCCGCGCGCGATATCCCCGTCTGTTCCCACCTGGGACTGACCCCGCAGTCGGTGCTCAAGCTCGGCGGGTTCAGGGTCCAGGGCCGCGAAGCACAGGCGGCCGCGCAACTGCTGGCCGATGCGCAGGCCACCGTCGAGGCGGGTGCATCCCTGCTGGTGCTGGAATGCGTGCCGACGCCGCTGGCGCAGAAGATCACCGCCGCCGTTTCCGTGCCGACAATCGGCATCGGCGCAGGCCCGCACTGCGACGGGCAGGTACTGGTGATGCACGATTTCCTCGGCCTGGACAGCGGCCACCGCCGGCCGCGGTTCGTGAAGGACTTCCTCGCAGAGGGCGGTTCTGTGGCCGGCGCGGTGCGCGCCTATGCCGCAGCGGTCCGCGATGGCAGCTATCCTGACGCCGAACACGCCTACGCCTGATCGCGTCCTTCTTCGAGCACGAGCAATGATCGAGACCATCACCGAACTGGACGCCCTGCGCGAGCGCGTGCGCGGCTGGAAGCGCGAGGGCCTGCGCGTCGGCTTCGTGCCGACCATGGGCAACCTGCATGCCGGCCACTACTCGCTGGTGATGCTCGCGCGGCAGTACGCCGACCGCGTCGTGTCCAGCGTGTTCGTCAATCCGACCCAGTTCGGCCCCAACGAGGACTTCACCCGCTACCCGCGCACCCCCGACGCCGATACGGCTGGACTGGAAGGCGCCGGTTGCGACGTGCTGTGGCTGCCGACGGTCGAGTCGATGTATCCGTTCGGCGTGGAGCTGGCCTCGCGGGTCCGCGTGCCCGGGGTGAGTTCGGTGCTGGAAGGCGAATGCCGGCCGGGGCATTTCGATGGCGTTTGCACGGTGGTCAGCCGCCTGTTCAACCAGGTGCTTCCCGATGTCGCCGCCTTCGGCAAGAAGGACTACCAGCAGCTGGCCGTGATCCGGCAGTTGGTCGCCGACCTGCAGTTCCCGATCGGGATCCTCGGCGGCGGCATCGTCCGCGAGGCCGATGGCCTGGCGATGAGTTCGCGCAACCAGTACCTGGATGCCGACCAGCGTCCGCGCGCGGCGACGATCCATCGCGTGCTGCGCGACATGCGCGATGCGTGCCTGGCCGGTGCACCGCGTACGGTGGTTGAAGCGCAGGCCGGCGCGCAGCTGCGCGACGCCGGCTTCGTGGTCGACTACGCCGCGTTGCGCCTGCCCGACCTGGCTGAGCCGGTCGATGGCATGCACGGTCCGCGCGTGGCCCTGGTCGCCGCCCGGTTGGGCACGACGCGCCTGATCGACAACATCGAATTCTGATTCCGCATGGCGGGCGGCGGTGCGGCCCGTGCCGCCCGATGCGCGCCACCGTTTCGCGTGCAACGGCCAAGCGCCGCGCATGCGCCTCCGCACGGCGTTTCCGTCGCATCGACGGCGCCTGCATTGCTACCATCCACGACGAAGAGTTGAAGACCCGATGCACCTGACCCTGCTCAAAGCCAAGATCCACCGCGCCACCGTCACCCACTCGGAACTGAATTACGAGGGTTCCGTGGCGATCGACGGCCTGCTGCTCGACGCGACCGGCATCCGCGAATTCGAGCAGGTGCACGTGTGGGACGTCACCAACGGAAGCCGCTTCACCACCTACGCCATCCGTGCCGACGAGGGCAGCGGGATCATCTCGCTCAACGGCGGCGCCGCGCGCCACGTGCAGGTGGGCGACCTGGTGATCATCGCCGCGTTCGCGCAACTGGGTGCGGATGAAGCGGCGACCTTCCAGCCGGACCTGGTCTACGTGGACGCCGGCAATCGCATCACCCACACCAACCATTCGATCCCCAAGCAGGCCGCCTGATGACCGTTTCCGCTCCTGGTTTCCAGCTTCTCCAGTCCCATGCCGCGCGCCTGTCCGGCGCCAGTATTGCCGGGCTGCTGGACAGCGAGCCGGAGCGGATCGGCACGCAGGCACTGCAGGTCGGCCCGCTGTACGCGACCTTCGCCCGCCAGCGCTACGACGCGCAGGCCTGGGAAGCGCTGCTGCAGCTGGGTCGCGAGCACGACCTGGCTGGCGCATTCCGGCGCCTGTTCGACGGCGAGAAGATCAACGTCACCGAAGGCCGCGCGGTCCTGCACACGGCACTGCGCAGCGACGTGTCGACGGCGCCGGCCGCGCGGGAGGCCTTCCGCACCGCGGGCGAAGTACGCCAGCGCATGCGTGGACTCGTCGAGGCACTCGAGGCGACCGACGTCACCGACATCGTCAGCGTCGGCATCGGGGGTTCGGACCTGGGGCCGCGGCTGGTGGTCGATGCGTTGCGCGGCCCGTTGCCGGGCCGCTTCCGCGTGCACTTCATCTCCAATGTCGATGGCGCCGCCGCGCAGCGCGTGCTGGCGCCACTGGACCCCAGGCGCACCGCCGCGGTCTTCATCTCCAAGACGTTCGGTACGCAGGAAACGCTGCTCAATGGCGCGATCGTCCGCGACTGGCTCGGTGGCAGCGAACGCATCTACGCGGTGAGCGCCAATCCCGAACGCGCCGCGGCCGCGTTCGATATCGCCGCCGAACGCGTGCTGCCGATGTGGGACTGGGTGGGTGGGCGTTACTCGCTGTGGTCGGCGGTCGGTTTCCCGATCGCGTTGGCGATCGGTTTCAAGTGCTTCGAGCAGCTGCTGGAGGGCGCCGCGCAGTTCGACCGTCATGCGCTCGAGGCACCGCTGGAGTCCAACCTGGCCGTGCGCCATGGCCTGGCCGCGGTGTGGAACCGCAATGCATTGGGCCTGGCGTCGCATGCGGTGATGACCTACGACCAGCGCCTGGCGCTGCTGCCGGCGTACCTGCAGCAGCTGGTGATGGAATCGCTGGGCAAGCGCGTGCAGCTGGATGGCGGCCCGGTCGCCGCCGATACCGTGCCGGTGTGGTGGGGCGGGGCGGGCACCGACGTGCAGCACAGCTTCTTCCAGGCCCTGCACCAGGGCACCGGGATCGTGCCTGCCGATTTTATCGGCACGGTGCATAACGACGATCCCTACGCCGCCAACCACGAGGCGTTGCTGTCCAACCTGCTGGCGCAGACCGAAGCGCTGGCCAACGGCCAGGCCAGCGATGATCCGCATCGCGCCTATCCGGGCGGGCGGCCGAGCACCACGATCCTGCTCGATGCGCTGACCCCGCAGTCGCTGGGCGCGTTGCTGGCAATGTACGAGCACAGCGTTTACGTGCAGTCGGTGGTGTGGGGCATCAACGCGTTCGACCAGTTCGGCGTGGAGCTGGGCAAGCAGGTCGCCAGTACGCTGCTGCCGGCGCTGCGTGGGGAATCAAAGGCCTCCGATCCGGTCACCGCGGAACTGATCCAGCGCCTGCGGGGTTGATCTGGCGCCATCGTCGCGGTTTCCCCGCGGCGATGGAGCAGGTCGTGCAGGCGTCACCGGCCAGGGCTCGCCGGGACGGGCGGCTCAGACATCCAGCCGCTGCGGATGGCTGTAGATGACCTGGCGTCCAGGGCGCACGAAGCCCGCAAGTGTCAGCCCGCAGGCGCGGGCCAGGTCCACGGCCAACGCGGTGGGTGCCGATACCGCCGCCAGTACGCCCACGCCCAGCCGCGCGGCCTTGGTGACCATTTCGTAACTGGCCCGGCTGCTGACCAGGACGAAGCCTGCGCGCAGGTCCACGCCTTCGCGCACCAGCGAGCCGAGCAGTTTGTCGAGCGCGTTGTGGCGACCCACGTCCTCGCGCACGCGCAGGATCCGTCCGTCGGTCGAGGCCCATGCCGCCGCGTGCATTGCGCCGGTGCTCGCGTTGAGCGGCTGGAAGTCTTCCAGCGCCATGCAGGCGCGCTGCAGCGCGTCGCTGTCGAGCAGGGGGCCGTCGGACACCCGGGCCGGGACCTGCAGCACTTCTTCGAGCCGGCGGCTTCCGCACAGTCCGCAGCCGCTGCGGCCGGGCAGCAGGCGTGCATCGCCCGGTTCCGGCGGCGAGGCCGACGGCGCGTCGATGTCGACGACGAAGCCCTCCAGCCGCGCCTGCACGTCAACGCCATCGATCCGATCGGCGCCGTCGACGCGGCCCTCGCTCAGCGAGAAGCCCCACGCGAAATCCTCGAGGTCGACCGGCGTGGCCATCATCACGGCGAACGGTTCGCCGTTGTAGCGCACTTCCACCGGCGCTTCCTCTGCGAGCCAGTCTTCTGCGCGCCCGTCCGTGGTGCGCCCGCCGTCGTCCCCGCCGTGGACGGTGACCGTGCGCCGCCCGCGGCCGGCTTGCGGGTCAGGCGGCATCGTCATGCCTGTCCACGGATGCCGACAGGCGCACCGGCACCGACTTGTAGCCGGGCGTCCCGGAGCGCGGATCGTGGTCGTCCAGACCGATGAGCGTGTTGCCCTCGGGGTAGTACATCGCCACCGAGCCGCGTGCGATGTCGAAAGCCACGGCCTTCAGGCGGCGGATGACGCGCCCGGTCGGCAGCCCGTCTTCGCGATGTGCTTCGACGTCGACGTATGCATCCGCGGCCAGGCCCAGCGCGGCAAGGTCGGCGGGGTTCACGAACAGCACGTCGCGCCCGCCCTTGATCCCGCGATAGCGGTCGTCGAGGCCGTAGATGGTGGTGTTGTACTGGTCGTGCGAGCGCACCGTGGCGAGGGTGAGCAGGTCGGGACCGCTCGCGGGGTCCTCGTCCAGGCCCGGCGCGACCAGGAACCGCGCCTTGCCGTCGGGCGTGTTCCAGCGCCGCAGCGCCGCGGCGTTCTCCAGGTGGAAACCACCCGGCTCGCGGATCTTCGTGTTGTAGCCGGCGAAGATCGGAAACACCGACTCGATGCCGTCGCGGATCCGGTCGTAGTCGGCGACCATGCCCTCCCAGTCGACCTTCGACGCCGGCAGCGTGGCCCGCGCCAGCATGGCCACGATGGCCGGCTCCGAGCGCAACTGCGGCGAGGCCGGTTTGAGCCGGCCCTGCGAGGCATGCACCATCGACATCGAATCCTCCACCGTCACCGATTGCGGGCCCGAGGCCTGCACGTCCAGCTCGGTGCGGCCCAGGCAGGGCAGCAGGAACATCTGCCTGGCCGGGATCAGGTGCGAGCGATTGGTCTTGGTCGCGATGTGCACTGCAAGATCGAGCGTGCGCAGCGCGGCGAAGGTGGCCTGCGGATCGGGCATGGCGACGGCCAGGTTGCCGCCAAGGCTGAGCAGTGCCTTGGAGCGGCCTCCAGCGATCGCCTTGATTGCCGCGACCGCATCGTGGCCATGCGCGGCCGGCGGCTCGAATCCGTAGGTGCGGCGGATGCCATCCAGCAGCGCGGCATCGGGTTTCTCGGTAATGCCGACCGTGCGGTCGCCCTGCACGTTGGAATGGCCACGCAGCGGGCAGATGCCGGCGCCGGGTCGGCCGATATTGCCGCGCAACAGCAGCAGGTTCATCAGCTGCTGCACGTTCTGCGTGCCGTGGCGATGCTGGGTGATGCCCATCCCGTAACAGAGGATCACGCGTTCGGCCTTGGCGTAGATCCCTGCGGCGGCAGCGATCTCTTCGCGGGTCAGTCCCGACTTGCGCTCGATGCTCGACCACGAGGTCGCAGACAGGTCGTCTGCAAGGGCCTGGAATCCGCGCGTGTGCTCTTCGATGAAGGCGCGGTCCAGCAGTCCTTCGCCGCCCGCCGCCAGGTCGTCCGCGTCGGCGTCCAGCAGCCACTTCATCATGCCCTTGAGCACGGCCACGTCGCCGCCGATGCGCGGCTTGAAATAGGTCGAGGCGATCCGCACCGAACGCCCGGTCAGCATCTCCGCGGGATCCTGCGGCGAGGTGAAGCGTTCCAGGCCGCGCTCGGGCATGGGGTTGAGGACCACGATCGGCGCGCCGCGCAGCGACACTTCGCGCAGCGTTGAGAGCATGCGCGGATGGTTGGTGCCCGGGTTGTGGCCGATGCAGAACACCGCGTCGGCGTGTTCGAAATCCTCGAGCTGCACGGTCCCCTTGCCGACGCCGATCGCTTCGGGCAAGCCGACGCTGCTGGCCTCGTGGCACATGTTCGAGCAGTCGGGGAAGTTGTTGCAGCCGTACTCGCGCACGAACAGCTGGTACAGGAAGGCAGCCTCGTTGGAGGCGCGGCCGGAGGTGTAGAACTCGGCCATCGCCGGGTCGGGCAGGGCGCGCAGCGCAGTACCAATGCGCGTGGCCGCCTCTTCCCAGGACACCGGCACGTACCGGTCCTGCATGGGGTCGTAGGCCATCGGGTGGGTGATGCGGCCGGCGTCTTCCAGCGCGTGGTCGTTCCACTCCCACATCTCGGCCAGGGTGTGCGCGGCGAAGAACTCCGGCGTCGCCCGTTTCGAGGTCGCCTCCCACGACACCGCCTTGGCGCCGTTCTCGCAGAACTCGAAGGAAGAGGTATGGCGCGGATCGGGCCAGGCACAGCCGGGGCAATCGAACCCGGCCGGCTGGTTCACCCGCGGCAGCGCTTCGGCCGAGCGCGCCACCGCCATCTGCCCGCGGATCGCGCGGGCCACGGCGCGCAGCGAACCCCAGCCCCCGGCAGGCGTGTCGTCCGGTTCGAAGGATGCTTCGCCCGATGCACCGTGCGCGGATTCGTCGGAAGGCTTGCCCATGGTGCCGGCCTCGCGTTATCGAAGGTCAATCATAGGCGCGTCGCGCGATGGCGGGGGCCGGTTCCGCGCGCCGCAGCCTCCGGATCAGCGCTCGCGATCCGGACGGTCCAGGTAGGCCTGCAGCAAGGCCAGTTGCTCCTGCGCTTCGGCATGCCCGGCCGCGGCCGCGGCGCGGACCTGCGCCAGGTCCGGATGGCGGACCACCAGCATGATGTCCTCGCAGCGCGGGCACAGGTACTCGCTGAAGTCCTCGTGCGGCTCCAGGGTCATGTCGCGGCTGTCCCCGCGCCATTCGCAGGCGGCGCACTCGACCGTACGCGTGCGCCAGCCGGGCTGGAAGTAGTCGTTGACCAGTTCGGACATCGTCGGATTCCTTCAGCGCAGGCGCTGGTCGAAAAGCCAGTCCCACATCGCGGGATCGGAGTAGGTCGCGTCCCAGGCGTTGTGGTTGCCCGCGGGGTACTCGGTGTAGCGGAAGTCGGCACCCACCGCGCGCGCGGCCTCGAACAGGCGGCGGTCGTCGGTGGGTGGCACCAGGTCATCCAGCGCGCCATGGAAGATCCAGGCCGGCACCTGCTCCAGGCGCGTGGCCAGCGCGGTGTATGGATCGGCCTCGTTGGCCACGGCGGTCACGAACAGCGTCGGTCGCGCCTCGCGCGGGATCCGCACGCCTCCACAGACCGGCACCAGTGCGGCGAAGCGGTCCGGTGCCAGCAGGGCGACTTCCCAGACGCCGTAGCCACCCATCGACATGCCCGTGGCGTAGGTGCGGAGCGGATCGCCATTGAACTCGCTGCTGGCCGCGTCCAGCGTGGCCAGCGCCATGCGCGCGTTCGCGCCCATCCACTCTTCGTTCCCGGGCACCTGCGGGAATACCACCAGTGCGGGAAACGAACCGGCCTGGCCACGGATCCAGTTGCCCAGCCCGGCGGTGGTCTGGGCGTGGCCGTCGCGGCCGCGTTCGCCCGAACCATGCAGGAAAAGCACCACCGGCAGCGGCCGTGCTTCCGTGGCGGCGGGAACGAAGACGGCATAGCGGTAGCTGCGGCCGTCGTGGACGAGCTCGCGCTGCACGAAGCGCCCGCCCTCGGGCGGTGAATCCGGCCGCGGCTGGCAGGCCAGGGTCAGCATGGAGAGCAGCACGAGAGCCACCAGGCGCAGGGCAGGGCATGGACGCATCGCATCGCCGGTTTCAGTGCAGAGGCGACAGCATAGTCGCCCATGGTTGCGGCCAGTCGAGTATCCAGGCCCAGGTGAGCATCAGGTTCAGCAACACCATCCACCAGAACGCGACGCGATAGGAATGCTTGCGCGTCTTGTGGCGCAGTGCGCGCTGGGCAAGCAGCGCGCCAGGCCAGCCGCCGGCCAGTTCCAGCAGGTGCAGGGTCGCTTCAGGCGTGCGTCGCCTTCCGCGCTGCGCGGCATGCTTGTCGAGCGCGTAGGCGATCCAGGTCACGCAGCACAGCCCGAACAGCAGCATCGCCGCCAGCGCTGGCAGGCGTTGTGCGTGGACGGCCCAGGCCAGGCCCGCCAGGTGTGCAGCCAGGAGCAGCCAGCCGGGCCATGCGCGCGCGGGAGATGGCGCACGTGCGGGAGGCGGGGACTTCGGCGCGACGGCCCGGCGCACGCTGCTTGCCCGCCAGCGTCCATCGGCCTGTCGTTGCGCAATGAATTTCACCAGTTCGCCGGTTTCGGGACGGCGCCCGTCCTGGCGGTAATCGCGCACGTGGAAGAAGGCGCGCGGCTGCCCGGCATCGAGCGGCTGGACGAAACCGTAGCCGCGCTCCTCGTTCCAGTCCACGACTTTGCCCAGGATCTCCATGGGGCTCAGTGCAGCAGGATCAGCGTGGCCAGGCCGAGGAAGCAGAAGAAGCCCATCACGTCGGTGACCGCGGTCACCACCACCGTACCGGCCACGGCCGGATCGATGTTCATCCGCTTGAGCAGCAGCGGCAGCAGCACGCCGGCGGTGGCGGCGGCGCAGAAATTCAGCACCAGCGCCATCGCGATCACCAGCGACAGCAGCGGGCTGCGGAACCAGAAGAAGGCGATCACGCCGACGATGCCGCCGATCAGCACGCCATTGATCAGCGCCACCCGGATCTCCTTCCACCACAGGATCCGGGCATTGCTGGCGCCGACCTGGCCCAGCGCCAGGCCACGCACCATCAGGGTCAGCACCTGCACCGCGGCATTGCCACCGATGCCGGCCACGATCGGCATCAGCACGGCCAGGGCGACGATCTTCTGCAGCGTCACCTCGTACTGGCCGATCACGCTGGCCGCCAGGAACGCGGTGAACAGGTTGATCCCCAGCCAGACCACGCGGCCGCGCACGGCGCGCTTCACCGGCGAGAACAGGTCTTCGTCCTCGTCCAGGCCGGCCGCGCCCATGGCCTGGTGCTCGGCCTGTTCGCGGATGATGTCGACCACGTCATCGATGGTGATACGACCGAGCAGGATGTTGTTGTCGTCCACCACCGGTGCGGAGACCCAGTCGTGGTCGGAGAACTGGCGCGCCACTTCCTGCGAGCTCTCGCCCACGTCGATGGCCGGCTGCTCGTCGTCGATCAGGCGGTTGATCGGGGTGGAATCCTCGTGCGTGACCAGCGACGCCAGCGAGACGCGGCCCAGGTACTGGTGGCGGCGGCTGACCACGTACAGGTGGTCGGTGTGGTCGGGCAGCTCGCCGCGCAGGCGCAGGTAGCGCAGGACAACGTCGACGTTGACGTCGGCGCGCACGGTGACCACGTCCGGGTTCATCAGTCGGCCGGCGCTGTCCTCCGGGTACGACAGCACCTGCTCGAGCCGCTCGCGGTTCTCGCGGTCCATCGACTTGAGGACTTCGTCGATGACCGTGTCCGGCAGGTCCTCGACCAGGTCGGCGAGGTCGTCGATGTCCAGGTCTTCGACCGCGGCGACCAGTTCGTCCGGGTCCATGTCCGCGATCAGGCTTTCGCGCACCTCGTCGCCGACGTGCAGCAGCACCTCGCCGTCGTCTTCGGCATCGACCAGGCCCCACACCACCTCGCGCTTGCCCGGCGGCAAGGACTCGAGCAGGTTGCCGATCTCGGCCGGCGCAAGGGTGTTGACGAGCCGCCGAACCGGCCCGAGCCGACCGCTGTCCAGCGCATCGGACAGCAGGCGCAGCTGGCGCGCGGTCTTGTCGTGGCGGACGGCTTCGGCCATGCGCGGCTCCGGTGGCGGGCAGGTGCCGCGGCAGAGGCGCGCGGCGGGTCAGGCGTTCATCGCGGCATTATCGCCCGCCCGTCTTGCATTGGTATACACCGGCGGACTCATGCGCCTGCCCGGCGAGGCATTCACGGGAGACCGGGGCGGGCCGGAGCGCAGATTCCAGGCCCGGACCGCCGCACGCGCCCCGGCCCGTCCACTGCCGGTCCGCCAACGGACGCCTAGGGTGCCGAGGCCGCCTGCAGCCAGCGTTCGATCGCGCCGCGGTCGCGCGCTTCGAGCAGCTTGCCTGCGCGCGCACGCAGGTCGGCATGCCGGCAGTCGCGGATCGTGCGCCGCAGTTCCAGCAGGTGGGACGGATGCAGGCTGAACTCCTTGAGCCCGAGCGCGAGCAGCAACGGCGCCAGTCGCGAATCGCCCGCCATTTCGCCGCAGACCGCCACCGGCGTCCCGGTCGCTTCGCCGGCGCCGATGACGTGCGCGAGCAGGCGGAGCACGCCAGGATGCAGGGGCGAGTAGAGGTCGCCCAGGGCATCGTTGTTGCGGTCCACGGCCAACAGGTACTGGACCAGGTCATTGGTGCCGACCGACATGAAATCGACGACGTCGGTCAGGCCGTACACGCCGATCGCCGCGGCGGGCACTTCGATCATCGCGCCGAGGGGAAGCATCTCCACCGCCACGCCGCGCCGTTTCACCACGGCGACCGCGCGTCGCAGCCGGCGGCGGACCAGCAGCACTTCCTCGCGGCAGCTGACCATGGGCACGAGCACGCGGACCGGGCCATACGCGGCGGCGCGCACGATGGCGCGCAGCTGGGTGTCGAACACGCGGTCGTACAGCAAAGACAGGCGCACGCCGCGCACGCCCAGCGCGGGGTTGTCCTCGTTCTCCAGGGCCAGCCCGGTGCGGTCGGCCTTGTCGGCGCCCAGGTCCAGGGTCCGGAACGTGACCGGCCGGCCGCTCATGCCCAGCACCGCGTCGCGGTAGACCTGGAACTGCTCGTCCTCGTCGGGCAGCTCGGTGCGCTGCAGGAACAGGAACTCGGTGCGGAACAGGCCGACGCCGGCTGCCCCCAGTGCGTGCGCGCGGGCGACGTCTTCGCGCGACTCGGCATTGGCGTGCAACGCGACGTCGACGCCGTCGATGGTCCGGGTCGGCTTGCGGCGCAGGCGTTCCAGGTCGCGCCGTTCGCGCGCGTCCTGCTGCTCGCGCTGGTGGTAGCGGCGCAGGTCGGCGGCGTCGGGGTCGATCACGACCTCGCCGGTCTCGCCATCCACCATCACCACTTCGCCATCGTTGACCCGCTGCAGGGTCTCGGCGGCGCCGACCACCAGCGGCAGGTGCAGGCTGCGCGCCAGGATCGCGCTGTGCGAGAGCGGGCTGCCGGCCGCGGAAACGATCGCGACCACGCCCTGGGCCTGCAGCTGGGCCAGCTCCGACGGGGCTACGTTGTCGCAGACCAGCACTTCGCCGGCGGTGCCGCGTGGCAACGGCTCGCGGCGGTGCAGGTGCGCGTTGATCCGGCCGATGATGTGGTCCAGGTCGTCGAGCCGGCTGCGCAGGTACGGATCGTCCATCCGCTCGAACACCGCGGCCAGGCGGTCGCGCTGGGCACGCAGCGCGTAGCCGGCGGAATAGCGTTCCTGGCGGATCAGGCCCTCGAGTGCGTTGACCAGTTCAGGGTCGTCGAGCAGCAGTGCATGCAGGTCGATGAACTCGATCGCTTCCTTCGACAGTGCGCCCTGCAGCTTCTCGCGCAGTGCGCGCATCTCCGTGCGCGCGGCTTCGATCGCCGCCTGCAGGCGCGCGACCTCGGCTTCGATCCCGGAGGCGCGGACGTGCTGCTCGCCGATCTCCAGCGCATGCGGCAGGCGGACGCGGGCGCGCCCCAGGGCCAGGCCCCGGGAAGCGCCGTGGCCGGCGAAGGCGTGCCTCACCGGTGGACCACCGGAAGCGCCGCGCATGCGCGCGTGGCGGCAGGACGCAGCCGAGCGTGACGGCCCGGCGAGCGCATGGTCACGCGTCCTCGTCGAAGCGTCGTTCGAACAGCGAGGCGATCGCGTCCATGGCGGCGGTTTCGTCCACGCCGTCGGTGCGCACGGTGATCGGGGTGCCCTGGCCGGCAGCCAGCAGCATCACGCCCATGATGCTCTTGGCGTTGACCTCGCGACCCTTCGCCTGCAGGGTCACGGCGCAGCGGAACGGCGCCAGTTCCTGCACCAGCTTGGCGGTGGCCCGGGCATGCAGGCCCAGGCGGTTAGAGACGGTGAGTTCACGTTCAAGCATCGTCGATGATCGCTCCATTGCGCGTGCCTGCCGCCGCGGTGGCAGGCAGGTGGTCCAGTCCCTGTTCCGGATAGTTCATGACCCGCAGCAGCATCGGCAGGCTCAGCGCCGCCACACGCCGTACCGGCGTGCCCAGCCTGGCCACTTTCGCGGCCAGGTTGCTCGGGCTGGCGCCGTACAGGTCGGTCAGCACCAGCACGCCATCCCCGTCGTCGACCCGGCGCAGCGCCGCCGAGGCGGCCGGGAGCAACTGCTCCAGGTCGGCATCGAACGGAACCTCGAAAGCCTCCGTCCGCAGCGGCAGGTTGCGCAGCAGGGTGGTCGCGACCGCCAGTACCGCGCTGCCGACGCCAGGGTGGGTGATCAGGAGAATGCCACAGGCCATGGCGGAAAGTTAACAGAGCGCTATGTCCGCCGTAAGCGGGGTCGGCCGGGTTTGAGCGTCCCGCCGAGGGGCGGTTGCGGAATGGCCGGGTTCCGGCGGGCCCGGGGCCGGGGTCAGTCCTGCTCGCGGTGGTAGGTCGCCACTTCTTCCCAGCCCTGGCCCCGGGCATGGGCGGCCAGGCGCTCTGCCAGGTAGACCGA
The DNA here is from genome assembly GCF_010093205.1 of Pseudoxanthomonas daejeonensis. Classification (GTDB taxonomy): domain Bacteria; phylum Pseudomonadota; class Gammaproteobacteria; order Xanthomonadales; family Xanthomonadaceae; genus Pseudoxanthomonas; species Pseudoxanthomonas daejeonensis. Next base: position 43,684 of record NZ_PDWN01000010.1, on the reverse strand, counting down.
GCGGTGCTTGCCGCCGGTGCAGCCGAAGGCGACCGTCACGTACGCGCGGGTTTCGTTGCGCAGGCGCGGCAGCCAGGTGTCCAGGAAGCCGGCGACCTGGGCGACGTAGGCGTCCACGTCCGGCTGGGCGTCCAGGTAGTCCCGGACCCGGGGATCGCGACCGGTCAGTGGCCGCAGCTCCGGGTCCCAGTGCGGATTGGGCAGGACCCTGGCGTCGAACACGAAGTCGGCTTCTTCGGGGACGCCATGCCGGTAGGCGAAGGATTCGAACAGCAGCGAGAGGCCCGGAGTGTGTTCCAGGGCGAAACCGGTGATGACCTGGCGCCGCAGCTGGTGCACGTTGAGCTGGCTGGTGTCGATGACCGCATCGGCCTCCTCGCGCAGCGGCCGGGTCAGTTCGCGCTCGCGCGCCAGCGCTTCCGGCAGCGACAGGCCCAGGCGGGTGAGCGGATGCCGGCGGCGGGTGTCGGCGAAACGCCGGAGCAGGACCTCGTCGCTGGCCTCGAAGTAGACCAGGCGGGCACCCACGCCGAGGGCGTCGGCGGTCACCCGCCATTCGGCCAGCCGGCTCAGGTCGCTGTTGCGGCTGCGCACGTCGATGCCCACGGCCAGGCGCTGCGGCAACCCGGCGTCGTCGCGGACCATGCTGCGCACGAAGGCCGGCAGCAGTTCCACCGGCAGGTTGTCCACGCAGTAGTAGTCCAGGTCCTCGAAGGTCTTCAGCGCCACCGACTTGCCCGAGCCGGACAGGCCGCTGACGATGACCAGGCTCGGCGGCACGGCGCTCATGTCCCGCGCCGCTCCAGCAGGTTGCTGTGCCGGGCGATGAACATCGCCGCCGGGTCGATGCCCTTGGTGCGCAGGATGTGCAGGCGCGTGGCCGCTTCGGTCAGCACGGCCAGGTTGCGGCCGGGCATCACCGGCAGGGTGATCAGCGGCACGTCCAGGTCCAGCACGTGGCGGGTGCCCGAATCGCCGGTCAGGCGCTCGTATCCATGGGGATTGGGCTCGGTCATCGGCCGGGTCAGGTGCACGATCAGGCGCAGGTACTTGTTCTTCTTCACCGCGGTGTCGCCGAACATCTCGCGCACGTTGAGCACGCCCAGGCCGCGCACCTCCAGCAGGTCCTGCAGCAGTTCCGGGCAGGTGCCGTCGAGCACGTCCGGCGCGATCTGGGTGAACTCCGGCGCGTCGTCGGCGACCAGGCGGTGGCCGCGGCTGAGCAGTTCCAGCGCCAGCTCGCTCTTGCCCGACCCCGCCTCGCCGGTGATCAGCACGCCGATCGAATAGATCTCCATGAACACCCCGTGCAGCGTCACCCGCGGCGCGAGCGTGCGGGCGAGGTGGTAGGAGAGGTGGTTGAGGAGTTCGTGGCCGCGCTTGGGCGAGATCCACAGGGGGGTGTCGCTTTCCTCCGCGGCGGTGCGCAGGTCTTCGGGGCACGACTGGTTCTTGCTGATAACCAGCGCCAGCGGGCGGAACTGGATGATCTTCTCGATCGTCTCCCAGCGCAGCCGCGCATCCAGCGAGTCGAGCCAGGCCAGTTCCTCGCTGCCCAGGATCTGGACCTTGTTCGGATAGACGGCATTGAGGTAGCCGGCCAGCGAGGGGCGGCGCGCGTTGGTGTCGCCCGATTCGATGCCGCGCTTCTCGCCCTTCTGCCCGGCCACCCAGCGCAGGACGAGTTTCTCCTGCTGCTGGTCGAACAGCTCGCGCGCGGTGATGCTCGCGTTCCTCATGCAGCCCGGCCTCTTCGATGGGGTCGCACGATTGTCGCCCAAAACGGGCGGCGCGTGCCGGCGGCGCGCGCGCCGCCGGCCGCCGAGGGCGTCAGAGCACGTCGGTGGTCACGCGCGTGGCATGGTGGTCGTGCTGCTTTTCCTTGTGCTTCAGGATCAGCCGGTCCAGCTTGTCGACCAGCACGTCGATGGCGGCGTACATGTTCTCGCCATCGGCCTCGGCATGGACGGTCTTGCCTGGCACGATCAGGTCGGCGGCGGCGTGGTGGGCCGGCTTGCGCAGTCCGAGCTGGACGCGGACCTCGATGGGCTGGTCGAAATGTCGGTCGAGGCGTTGCAGCTTGCTCTCGACATACTCGCGCAGGGCCGGGGTCACCTCGATCTGCTGGCCGTACGTTTCGATGCGCATCATGAACCTCCTTGGTCGTTGCCGCGTTGGCGGCTCCGCCCCAGGCGGGGAATTCCGTCGGTGTTCTGACTCAACCGATTCGGACCCGCTCGTGCGAAGCCGAAATGTTCATGGCCTCACGATACTTCGCCACGGTCCGTCGCGCCACCGGAATCCCCGACTGCTTGAGCAGGTCGGCCAGCTTGGCGTCAGACAGCGGCTTGCGTGGGTTCTCGTCGTCGATGAGACGACGGATCATGGACTGGATGGCGGTACTGGACGCCTCGCCGCCGCCGTCGGTGTCGATGCCGGACGCGAAGAACGCCTTCAGCGGCAACGTCCCGCGCGGCGTGCGCACGTACTTGCGCGCGATCGCGCGCGATACGGTGGATTCGTGCAGCCCGACTTCGCCGGCGATCTCGCGCAGGGTGAGGGGGCGCAGCGCCTGCTCGCCGAATTCGAGGAATCCGGACTGCGTGCGCAGCAGGCAGCGCATCACTTTCAGCAACGTTTCGCCGCGCGCTTCCAGGCTCTTGAGCAGCCAGCGCGCTTCCTGCAGGTGGGTCTTCAGGTAGCCGGCATCGTTCTCGCCGCAACGACGGATCATCTGTTCATAGCCGCGGTGGATGGATACGCGCGGCATCGCCTGCTGCGAGAGCGCGACTTTCCAGATCCCGCGCTGGCGCCAGACCACGCAGTCTGGAATGACGTAGCTGTCCGTGTTCACTTCGCCGACCTGCTTGCCCGGCCGCGGATCGAGCGAGCGCACCAGTTGCACGGCCTGCTCGACCTGGTCGGGTGGACTGCGCAGTTCCTGCGCGATCCCGGCGATGCCGCTGCGCGGCAGTCGTTCCAGCGGGCCGTCGACGATGCGCAGGGCCAGTTCGCGCCCGGGCGTGCATTCGGGCAGGACGTCCAGTTGCAGGTGCAGGCATTCGCCCAGGTTGCGCGCGCCGATCCCGACCGGGTCGAAACGCTGCAGCTGGTGCAGCACGGTGAGGATCTCGTCTTCGCCGGCGGTGACTTCCGGCAGCAGGGTCTCGGCGATGGACGACAGCGGTTCGCGCAGGTAGCCGTCTTCGTCGAGCGCGTCGATCAGCGCCGCGCCGATGCGCCGGTCGCGATCGGACAGTGGCGACAGGTGCAGCTGCCAGAGGAGGTGGTCGGCCAGGTTCTCCGGTTCGGCCATGCGCTCGGCCGCATCCTCGCGGTCATCGTCGCTGCCCCCGCCGCCCCCGCCACCGCTCGACCCGTCCCAGGCGCTTTCCTCGGGGCTCCAGTCGCCGTCGTCCTGGCCGGTTTCCTCGCTGCGGCTGTCCGTCGCTTCGGCCGGGGCGTCATTCGACTTGCCGTCGGCGGCCGGCGGGGAATCGTAGGGTGCGTCCTCGGTCCACTCCAGCAGCGGATTGGTCTCGATCGCTTCGGCCACTTCGGCCTGCAGTTCGAGCGTGGACATCTGCAACAGGCGGATGGCCTGACGCAGTTGCGGCGTCATGACCAGGTGTTGTCCGAGCGATGTCTGCAGCCTTGCCTTCATGTCCCTGCCAGGTATGGAGCAACAGGACTGCCGGCCGGGGCGGCTCCTTGCAGGAGCCTAGAGGCGGAAAGTGTCCCCGAGGTAGACCCGGCGCACGTCCGGATCCGCCAGCAGTGCGTCTGGTGCCCCCTGCGCCAGAACGCTTCCTTCAGCGAGGATATACGCACGGTCGCAGATTCCCAAGGTCTCGCGCACGTTGTGGTCGGTGATGAGCACGCCGATGCCGCGGTTCTTGAGGTGGGTGACGATCCGCTGGATCTCGCCGACCGAGATCGGGTCGACGCCGGCGAAGGGTTCGTCCAGCAGCATCAGCCTGGGCTTGGCGGCCAGCGCGCGGGCGATCTCGCACCGCCGGCGCTCGCCGCCGGAGAGGCTGGCGCCGAGCTGGTCGGCGACATGGCCGATCTGAAGTTCGTCCAGCAGCGAGGACAGCTCGCGCTCGATGCCGTCGCTGTCCAGGTCCTCGCGCAGCTCCAGCACCAGGCGCAGGTTGTCGGCCACGCTGAGCTTGCGGAACACCGACGCTTCCTGCGGCAGGTAACCCACGCCCAGGCGGGCGCGGGTGTACATCGGCTCGGCGGTGATGTCGCGGCCGTCCAGCACGATGCGTCCCGCATCGGCGGCGACCAGGCCCACGATCATGTAGAAGCAGGTGGTCTTGCCGGCACCGTTGGGGCCGAGCAGGCCGACCACTTCGCCGGCGTCCAGGCTCAGCCCGAACTCGCGCACCACTTCGCGCTGCTTGTAGCGCTTGCGCAGGCCCTCGGCGACCAGCATCAGTTGCTCCCCTTGGCCGGGGTCTTGGGCTGGATCACCGTGCGCACGCGGGTGCCGTCGCCGCCGCTCTGCATCTGTCCGGTACCCATGTTGTAGACCATCTTCTGGCCGCTGTTGCTGCCGCGCGGCGACTCGATCTTGAAGTTGCCGGTCAGGGTCAGCAGGTCCTTGTTCGGCTCGAAGACGATGCGGTCGGCACGGGCGTTCATCATCGTGCCGTCGTCCATCTGCTGCTTCATCGTCGCCTGCTTGCCGGTCAGCACGACCTGGTCGATGTCGCTGTTACGGCGGACGATCTCCGCGCGATCCGCACGGATTTCAAGGGTGCCCTGGGTGATCACGACATTACCGCTGAACACGCACTTGCTGTTGGCCTCGGCCTGGTTGCAGTCAGAGGCATCCGAATCCAGCGTCATCGGCTGGTCGCGGTCGGATGTTTTCGCCAGCGCCAGCGACGGCAGCAGTGCGCCGGACAGGATGGCGAAGGCCAGCAGGTTCCGCAGGTTAGCGGCGCGGAGAAGGTTCATAGCGGGTCTTGACCTGGGAAAGGAACTGGTACTGCCGGGTCTGCAGGTTGGCCTGGAAGCCCACGCCGGTCTGCATGATACCCGGCTGGGTGAGGGTGACGCGGTCGTCGGTGCGGGCCAGATGCTGGTCCGGCAGCAGTTCCAGGCGATCGGTGCGGAAGGTGGTCGGCGTCGGATTGCCCGGCGCGCTGTCGCCTTTCACGTTGCCATCAAGCTTGGCCACGCTGCCTTCGGCATCGACCCAGCCCCGGTCGGAGGCCAGCTGCCAGCCGCCATCCTCGCCCGGCATCAGGAACAGCGGCTGGACGATGGCCAGGCTCTCGTCCTCGCGGCTGCGCTGCAGTTCGGGCGCGCGCAGGCGCACGGATTCGACGCCGTCCTTGCCCAGCATCACCAGTTCGAAATCGCGCAGTACGTAGTCCGAGCGCTGCCCGGTGTCGGCCGCCGGCTCGCTGCGCTCGCGCATGTGCCAGGCCGACCAGCCGCTGACGATGGCCGCGACCAGCAGCACGACGCCCAGCCCGGTACGCCAGCTCATGCGTGGCGTCCGTCGCGCGAGCCGGGGGCCGCGCCGGCCAGGATTGCTGGCACATGGCCCTGCGCGGCCAGCAGCACGTCGCAGACTTCCCGGACCGCGCCCTCGCCGGCGCGCGCGCGGGTCTTCCAGTGCACGATTTCGGCGATCCACGGATGCGCGTTCGCTGGCGCCACCGACAGGCCCACCGTGCGCAGGCAGTCCAGGTCGGGCAGGTCGTCGCCGACGAAGGCGGTCCGTTCGCGGTCCAGGCCGTGCCGCGCGGCCAGCTCATCCATGCACGACAGCTTGTCCTGCACGCCGATGAAGGTCTCCAGGCCCAGGTCTTCGCCACGCTTCCTGGCCGAGAGGCTGTGGCGGGCGGTGATCAGCGCGACCTGGAAACCGAACCGGCGCAGCTGGGTCAGCCCTTGGCCGTCCAGTACGCTGTAGGCCTTCATTTCGCGGCCTTCGCTGTCGAAGTAGAGCCGGCCATCAGTCAGGGTGCCGTCCACGTCCAGGCACAGCAGGCCGATGCGCGCGGCGCGTTCGCGGATGTCGGCATCGACGTGGGCGAGGGGATCGTAGGGCACGTAGGAACCTTGGTGGGATGGGCCGTTAAACCACGCGCGCGCGCAACAGGTCATGAATATTGAGCGCGCCGACCGCGCGGTCGTCGCCATCGACCACGATCAGGCCGTTGATCCTGTGCTGCTCCATCAGGTGCGCGGCCTCGCTGGCCATGCGACCGGCGCGGACCGTGCGCGGGTCGCGGGTCATCACCCCGGCGATCGGGGTCTGGCGCACGTCCATGCCCTGGTCGAGCGCGCGGCGCAGGTCGCCGTCGGTGAAGATCCCGAGCAGCTTGCCGTCGCCATCGACCACCGCGGTCATGCCCAGGCGCTTGCGGCTCATCTCCACCAGTGCCTCGGCCACGCTGGCGTCGGCACCGACGCGCGGCAAAGCCTCGCCGGTGTGCATGACGTCGTCGATGTGCAGCAGCAGGCGGCGACCCAGGCTGCCGGCCGGATGCGACCGGGCGAAATCGTCGGCGGTGAAGCCACGCGCTTCCAGCAGGGCCACGGCCAGGGCGTCGCCGAGGGCGAGGGTGGCGGTGGTGCTGGAGGTCGGCGCCAGGTGCAGCGGGCAGGCTTCGGCCGGTACCGACACGTCCAGGTGCACGTCGGCCTCGCGGGCCAGGCTCGACTGCGGGCGCCCGGTCATCGCGATCACGGTGTTGCCCTGCCGGCGCAGCGCCGGCAGCAGCATCAGGATCTCGTCGGATTCGCCGGAGTAGGAGATCGCCAGGACCACGTCGGCGTCGGTGATCATGCCCAGGTCGCCATGGCCGGCTTCGCCGGGATGGACGAAGAAGGCGGGGGTCCCGGTGGAGGCCAGGGTTGCGGCGATCTTGCGCGCGATGTGCCCGGACTTGCCCATCCCGGTGGCGACGACCCGGCCACGCCCCGCCATCACCAGCGCGCATGCGCGGGCGAAATCCTCGCCGATGCGGGCACCGACGGCGGCCAGTGCCTGGCCCTCGATCTCGAGCACGCGGCGGGCGCTGGCGATCAGGCCCGGGGACTGGGCCATCGGGGCGGAGGGCAGGGCGGAAAGCGGGGACTGGCTCATGCAGGCTCGGTCCGGGGCGTCCGGATTCGCTAGAATGCGGGGCTTCATTCTAGGCCAAAGCGCTCCATGGACGCCGATACCATCCGCCGCATGATCGAGGACGGCCTGCCCGGCGCTCGCGCGCAGGTCCAGGGCGACGACGGCGTGCATTTCGAGGCCACGGTCGTTGCCGAGGCTTTCCGCGGCAAGCTGCCGCTGGCCCGCCACCGCATGGTCTACGCCACGCTGGGCGAGCTGATGGGCGGTGCTATCCACGCCCTGGCGCTGAAGACCGTCACTCCCGACGAGACGGCCTGAGCCGGCTCGCCGCCCCTTTCCAGATTCCCGCGCAAGAGTTCCCATGCAGAAGATCGTAGTCAGCGGCGGCGTGCCGCTTCGCGGCGAAGTCACCATTTCCGGCGCCAAGAACGCCGTGCTTCCCATCCTGTGCGCGACCCTGCTGGCCGACGCGCCGGTGGAGATCCTCAACGTCCCGCACCTGCACGACGTCGTCACCACGATCAAGCTGCTGAGCGAGCTCGGCGCCGGGGTCGAATTCGACCAGGGCACCCTGGCGCGCGGCAGCAGCCTCGTGGTGGACCCGCGCAGCGTCAACCAGCATGTGGCGCCGTATGAGCTGGTCAAGACCATGCGCGCCTCGATCCTGGTGCTCGGCCCCCTGCTGGCGCGCCACGGCGCCGCGGAGGTCTCGCTGCCGGGCGGTTGCGCGATCGGTTCGCGGCCTGTGGACCAGCACATCAAGGGCCTGCAGGCGCTGGGCGCCGAGATCACCGTCGAAAACGGCTTCATCAAGGCCCGCGCGGAGCGCCTCAAGGGCGCCCGCTTCGTGTTCGACATGGTGACCGTCACCGGCACCGAGAACGTGATGGCGGCCGCTACCCTGGCCGAAGGCACCACGGTGCTGGAAAACGCGGCGATGGAACCGGAGATCGTCGACCTCGCCGAGTGCCTCAACGCAATGGGCGCGAAGATCGAGGGTGCCGGCACTTCGCGCATCACCATCCAAGGGGTCGAGCGCCTGAGCGGCGGCCGGCATGCGGTGCTGCCGGACCGGATCGAGACCGGTACGTTCCTCGTCGCCGCGGCCATGACCGGCGGCCGGATCACCGCGCGCAACGCGCGCCCGGATACGCTGGACGCGGTCCTGCTCAAGCTGGTCGAAGCCGGGGCGGAGATCACCACCACCGAAGACAGCATTACCCTGGACATGCACGGCAAGCGACCGCAGGCGGTAGGCCTGACCACCGCGCCGTATCCGGCCTTCCCGACCGACATGCAGGCGCAGTTCATGGCGCTCAACTGCGTGGCCGAAGGCGTGGGCGTGATCAGCGAGACGATCTTCGAAAACCGCTTCATGCACGTCAACGAACTGCTGCGCCTCGGCGCGGACATCCAGGTCGACGGCCACACCGCGATCGTGCGCGGCACCGAGCGCCTCAGCGGCGCCCCGGTCATGGCGACCGACCTGCGCGCTTCGGCTTCGCTGATCCTGGCCGGGCTGGTGGCCGAGGGCGAGACCACCATCGACCGCATCTACCACCTGGACCGCGGCTACGAGAACATCGAAGAGAAGCTCGGTGCGCTCGGCGCGAAGATCCGCAGGATCCCCGGCTGATGCTGCTCAAGGGCAGGCTGACGCCGCGGCGCAAGCTGCTGCTGGGCATCCTCGCGGTGCTGCTGCTGGCGGTCGGCTGGGCCGGCTGGGCCGGCATGGCGGTGACCCGGGGCGTCAACACCACCGACATGGACTGGAACGAAGACGGCGAGGTCAGCCGTGGCGAGATCGCGCAGGCGTTCTATGCGGTCACTGCGTCGCGCGAACAAGAAGGCGTGCGCGAGTGCACGACGTTCCGCTGGTATCGCACGGGTGAGGCGATCCGGGTCGACTGCAAGACGGTATTCGAACCGGCGCAGTGACCCTGGTGCCGCCGCCCCGACGGGACGGCGGCGGGGCGTCTTCAGCGCACCGAGCGCACGGTCAGGTCGACGGTATCCATGCCGTTCTCGCGCTGGAGCACGCGCGCGGGGACCGGCATGCCCGGCACCAGCCACACGTACATCTCGCGCCTGTCCGTCCGACGCACGACCTTGGTCGCTTCCTTGCTCGCGCCGCCGATGGTGACCGGTTCCTTGCCGATCACCTCCCACTGCATCTGCTTCACCCGGCCTTCGTCGACCATGCGGTAGCTGAGCGGCTTGCCGGCCGCCAGGTCGCGGGCGACGGCCAGGTTGATCAGCAGCGCGTCCATGTCGCCGGCCTGCAGCTTCACCGGGCCGCGGCGTTCGGGTTTGACGTCGCCTGTCCAGGTCGCCTGGCCGCTCTTCCAGTCGTAGATGGCGTCGACGTTCTTCTTCTTCATCAGCGCCACGGCGCGGTCGCTGCTGCTGAGCGGACGCAGCTGGCCCTGGTGCTCCTCGAATACCGTGCTCTGGCTGAGGTCGCCGAGCTGGTTGCGGATGTTGAGGCTGTACTTCCAGCGATTGTTGCCTTCGGAAGCCAGGGTCATGCTGCCGGTGGCCTGCATGCCCAGGTACTTGGCCTGGTAGTCGGCGGTGAACGGTTCCAGCGCGGCGGCGTGCGCGGAAGTGCCGGCCAGTGCCAGCAGCAGGCCCAGGGCCGGGGCGAATCGGATACGTCCACTCGTCATTTCTAGACTCCTCGGTATTCGACCAGGCGCAGGTCGATTTCGTCTTCGCCGTCCTTGCGTTGCAGGATGCGGATCGGCGTGGGGACGCCGCCGGCGACCCACAGCACGGTCTGGTCGCCGTCGCTGGAAGTGCGGGCCACGCGCAATGCGTCGTAGCTCATGTCGCCGACAGCCATGATCTCGGGTTCGCTCGCCGCTTCGTACACGTATTCGCGCGCGCGCCCCAGGTCGACCATCCGGTATTGCAGGGTGGCGCCAGGCGCGGCGTCGCGCATGATCGCCAGGTTGATCAGCAGCGCGCTCATGTCGCCGGCATGCAGCGGCAGCGGGCGGCGGCGTTCCTTCTTCAGGTCGCCTTCCCAGTGCGCCTGCATCGCCGACCAGTCGTAGATGCCGGTGACTTCCTTGCCGAAGAACATCGCCCTGCGTGCAGTGGCCTGGGTCAGCGGCCGGTAATGGCCGTCATGCGTGTCGAACACCGTGCTCTGCTGCAGGTTGAGCCGGGCCAGGCCGGCGATGCCGCGCTCGCCATGGATGGTCAGGTCGATCCGCCAGCGGCTGTCGCCGTCGCGCACCAGCTGCATCGTCGCGCTACCCGCCGGCTTGCCCTGGTAGTGGGCCTCGTAGGTCGCGAGGAACGGCTCGAGCACTGATACCGGCTGCTCCGGCTCGACCGGCGTCACCGTCGCCGGAGGCAGTTCAGTTTGCGTCTGCGCGCACAGCGGTCCGGCCAGCACCAGGCAGGCGGCAAGCAGCGGGAGGCGCGAAAGCAACGGGCGTCGGGGCATGGGAGGAAGTGACTGGAGGTAAGACCCAGCATGCCCGGAAAACGGTGTCAGCTGCGTGATCCCGGGCGCAGGATTCCGGTGGAATCTAGATGCAGCGGACTAAACAGGGTCTGACCATCGAGCTGGACCTGACCGCCGTGTTCAGCCAGCCGACCGGCGGCCGCCAATGCCAGGGTCGCTGTCACGAGGCGATGTTCCTCGGGAAGCAGGCGCGCGGCGAGGCTTTCGGGGGTGTCGCCGGGCTGGACGGGGATGCGGGCCTGGGCGACCACCGCCCCGGCATCCAGCTCGGGCACTACGAAGTGGACGCTGGCGCCGTGCTCGGTGTCGCCGGACTGGAGCGCGCGGGCATGGGTCCGCAGGCCCTTGTAGCGGGGCAGCAGCGAGGGATGCACGTTGAGCAGGCGGCCGTCGAAGCCCCGCACGAACGCGTCGCCGAGGATGCGCATGTAGCCGGCGCAGAAGACCCAGTCCGGAGCGGTCGCTTCCACCGCCGTGGCGAGGATGGCATCGAAGGCGGCCCGGTCCGGGAACTGGCGTGCTTCCAAACTCCAGCGCAGTGCAGGCGCGACGCGATCGAGCGCGGCGGCGTCGGGCCGGTCGGAGAACACGCCCACGATCTCCGCGTCGAGTTCGCCGCGGGCGATCGCATCGAGGATGGCCTGCAGGTTGCTGCCGCGGCCGGATACCAGCACCGCCAGGCGCGGCTTGCGTCCGGTGGAGGGATTCATCGGGAACGGGTCAGCCGATGTGGACGCGTTCGCCGTCGCCGGCACCGCTCGACAGGCGTGAGACCTGGCCGATCGCGCGATGGGCCAGACCTTGTGCATCCAGGCTGGCCGAAACGGCCGCCACCGCCGCCTGCGGCAGCACCAGCACGAAGCCGACGCCGCAGTTGAAGGTGCGCCACATCTCCGCATCGGCCACCGCGCCTTCGCGCTGCAGCCAGTCGAACACCGGCGGCAGGACGATGGCGCTTGCCTCGATCTGCAGGCCCAGGCCCTCGGGGATGACGCGGATGATGTTCTCGGTGAGGCCGCCGCCGGTGATGTGGGCCATGGCGTGGATCGAGTCGCCGTGTTCGCGCAGCAGCGCCAGCACCGGCTTCACGTACAGCCGGGTCGGCGCCATCAGCGCGTCGGCCAGGGCCACGCCACCGACCTGCACGTCGGGACGACCGGCGCGGTCGTAGATGCGCCGGATCAGCGAATAGCCGTTGGAATGCGGTCCGGAGGAGGCGATGCCCAGCAGCACGTCGCCCTCGCGCACCTTCGCGCCGTCCAGCAGCTGCGACTTCTCCACCGCACCGACGGCGAAACCGGCCAGGTCGTACTCGCCCGGTGGGTACATGTCCGGCATCTCGGCGGTCTCGCCGCCGATCAGGGCGCAACCGGACTCGGTGCAGCCGGCGGCAATGCCACCGACCACGGCCACGGTGGTGTCCACGTCCAGCTTGCCGGTCGCGAAATAGTCGAGGAAGAACAGCGGCTCGGCACCCTGGACCAGGATGTCGTTGACGCACATTCCGACCAGGTCGATGCCGATGGTGTCGTGGCGGCCCAGTTGCTGGGCCAGCTTGAGCTTGGTGCCGACGCCGTCGGTGCCCGAGACCAGCACCGGCTCGCGGTACTTGTTCGAGAGGTCGAACAGCGCGCCGAAGCCGCCCAGGCCACCCATCACTTCCGGACGGAAGCTGCGCTTGACCAGCGGCTTGATCCGTTCGACGACCTCGTTGCCGGCGTCGATGTCCACGCCTGCGTCACGATAGGTCAGGGGGACGGGCGTCGGGGTCTGGCTCACGTGGGGCCTGCGCGGTAGGGTCCGGGGGACGCGTATTCTAGCAGCCGGCCCGCGCGCGGCCCCGGGCGCGGCGCGGGCGAGGTGCATCGATTGGCGCACGGGCGCCATTCGGGCAACAATTCGCCGTGATCCCCCCCAACGCCCGCCGAGGAATCTGCATGCGAGCCAGCCGCGCCGCCATGGGTCGCGCCTTCACCGGCCTGCTCCCGGTCTTCGGACTTCTCCTCGCCCTGGGCCTGGCTTCGCCCGCCGCGCATGCGCAGGACGGCCTGCGCACCGAAGGCGACGTCGCCAGCGCGCAGGGACTGTATGCGGCCGAGGTTCCAGTCAACAGCCAGGCCGGCGATGCACGCGAGGCCGGTTTCACCCGCGCGCTGGCCCAGGTGCTCGAAAAGCTGTCCGGCGACGCCGGCGTGGTCAACCGGCCCGGGGTGGCGCAGGAGCTGCGCAACGCCAAGGCCTACGTCGACAGCTACGACTACCGCCAGGACCAGGGCGTATCCCCGGCCGGGGCGCCGACCTTCCGGACCATGCTGGTGGTGCGCTTCGTGCCCGAGGCGGTGGATTCGATCACCGCCTCGTTGGGCGTGCCGGTATGGCCGCAGCCGCGCCCCAAGCCGGTGCTCTGGCTGGCGATCGATGACGGCAGCGGTCCGCGCCTGCTGAGTGCCGGCCAGGTCAATGCCGCGCGCAGCGTGCTCGATCGCGCCCAGGACCGGGGCTACAAGCTCGGCCTGCCGGCCGGCGGCGCCGCCGAACAGGCTGCGGTCGGCGCGATCTGGCGCAACGATCCGGCGGCGGTGGCCCGCGCCTCGGCGCGCTACAGCCCGCCGATGCAGCTGATCGGCAAGCTCTACCGCAGCGGCAGTGGCTGGACCGCCGACTGGACCTTCGTCGATTCCGGGCGGGTGCTGGCGACGCGTTCGGTCAGTGACAGCGATGCGCGCCGCGCCATGGCCAGCGGCGCCGATGTCGCCGCCGAGGCGCTGTTCCAGCGTTACGCCAAGGCGCTGCCGTCCGAACCGTCCGGAACCTACCGCGTGGCCTTCACCGGCCTGCGCAGCGCCGAGGACTACCTGCGGGTATCGGCGATGCTGCAGAAGATGCCGGTGGTACGCCGGATCGCGCCGGCCCGCGCCGATGGCGAGCGGGTCGAGTTCGATCTGGACCTGCTCACCGGCATGACCGGCTTCCAGCGCATGCTGGGCGCCGATGCGCCGGTCGTGGCCGTGGAAGGCGTGCAGGCGGAGTACCGCATCCGATGAGCGCCAATCGCGAAGAGACGCCGGGGCAGGAGATCGCCCTCTTCCTGCGCCAGCTCAAGTGGCTGGTGGTGGTCGCCGCATCGTTGTGGTTGATCGGGCTGCTGGGCCCGATCCTGACGCCGTTCGTGCTCGGCGCCCTGCTGGGCTGGCTGGGCGACCCGCTGGCCGACCGGCTGCAGAGGCGCGGCCTCTCGCGCAACCTGGCGGTCGGACTGGTGTTCGGCGCCATGGTGCTGGTGGTGGTGCTCGCGCTGCTGATCCTGGTGCCGCTGCTGGAGCGGCAGATCGTGACCCTGATCGAGTCGGCGCCCGAGTATCGCGACTGGATCCTGCAGACCGCGTTGCCCTGGCTTGAACAGAAGACCGGCCTGGACCTGGTCGGCTGGCTCGACACCGAACGGCTGACCGAATGGGTCAAGACGCACTGGACCCAGGCCGGCGGATTCGCGGCGACCGTGTTCGGCTACCTGTCGCGTTCGGGCGTGGCGATGCTGGCCTGGGTGGCCAACATCGTGCTGCTGCCGATCCTCACGTTCTACTTCCTGCGCGACTGGGACATGCTGGTCGACCGCGTAGCCGCGCTGGTCCCGCGCGACCACCTGGGCACGGTGACGCGCCTGGCGCGCGAGTCCAACGACGTGCTCGGTGCGTTCCTGCGCGGCCAGTTCGTGGTGATGATCGCGCTGGGGCTGATCTACGCGATCGGCCTGTCGCTGGTCGGGCTCAAGCTCGGCCTGCTGATCGGCGTGATCGCCGGGTTCATCAGCTTCATTCCCTACCTGGGCGCCACCACCGGCGTGGTCCTGGCGCTCGTCGCGGCGCTGGTCCAGTCGCAGGGCTTCGACCTGCAGCTGCTGGTGCTGGTGGGCGTGGTGTTCACCGTCGGCCAGATGCTGGAGAGCTACGTGCTGACCCCGCGCATCGTCGGCGACAAGATCGGCCTGCATCCGATGGCGGTGATCTTCGCGATCATGGCCGGCGGCCAGCTGTTCGGCTTCGTCGGCATGCTGCTGGCGTTGCCGGTGGCGGCGGTGGCCAACGTGCTGCTGCGCTTCGCCAAGGAGCGCTACCGGGAAAGCGACCTGTACACCGGCGAGCACGCGGTGATCGTGCTCGACTCCTATGTCGATCCGAGCACGGTGGAGCAGGTTGCCAGCCGGGAACCGGAGCAGTCGTGAGCGGTATCTCCGGGGCCACGCCCCAGCTGCCGTTGTCGCTGCGCTATCCGCCCGACCAGCGCCTTGAAGGTTTCGTCGGCGCCCCGGAGGGCGCGATCGCGCAGTTGCGCGCGCTGGCGCGCGAGCCTGGCGCGGACTGGTTGTACGTGGAGGGCGGCCCTGCCACGGGCAAGACCCACCTGGGCCTGGCCGTGTGCGCCGAGGCCGAGCAGGCCGGACGGCGTGCGGCCTACCTGCCGCTGCGCGCGGCGGCAGGACGTCTCGGTGACGCGCTGGACGCACTCGACGCGGTCGATGTGGTCGCGCTCGATGGCCTGGACGCCATCGCCGGCGATCGTGGCGACGAGGTCGCGCTGTTCGATTTCCACAACCGCGCACGCGCCGCGGGACGGGGCGTGCTCTATCTCGCCGGCGCCGCCCCGGCCGCGTTGCCGCTGGTCCTGCCGGACCTGCGCTCGCGGCTCGGACAGTGCGCGCGCATTGCCTTGCATCCACTGGATGACGATGGCCGGCGCGAGGTGCTGCGCGACCGCGCACGACGTCGCGGACTGGTCCTGGAGGAAGCCGCGATCGAGTGGCTGCTGACCCGCACCGGCCGGGATATCGCCCAGCTGGCGGCGCTGCTGGAACGGATCGATCGCGAATCGCTGGCTGCCCAGCGGCGGGTCACCGTGCCGTTCCTGCGCGGACTGCTTCCCGCCGGCTGACCGCGCACGGTGCCTTACGGGCAGGCTTCCGGGCGCTGCTCCCAGACCACCGGTTCCCAGTAGGCGTTGTCGCGGATGCTCTGCGCATCGAGCCGGTCGCGCAGCAGCCGCGCGCCGATCGCATAGCTCACCCCCGGCTGCACCTCGACGGTGAACGGTTTGTAGGCGCGCTGCATTTCCAGGCGTTTCATCTTCGCGATCTGGGCGATCGCCGCACCGGGCAACCGGTGCGGATCGATGTGGTCGGTCACCGTGAGGACGCGCGCGCCCGGCTGGACGGCGTGCCGGTTGCGCGCATCGAGCGGCGTGCTCCTGCCGTCGATCCGGGTGATCTCGACCGGGAAGATGTCCTGGCTCTTCGGGATCGCGCCGCGCTGGTCGGTGACATGGCCGCAGGTGCTTCCCGGTACGCCGACGACCGGCGCGGCGGTTTCACCGCCGGCATGCGCGCCACCGGCCAGCAGCAGGGTGGACAGCAGGAGGGGGCGCAGCATGGTGGTGGTCTCCGTCGCGTGGTCGCGGGCTACTTGCAGGGGGTCGGGCGCATGTCCCACACCACCGGTTCCCAGTAGGCGTTGTCGCGGATGCTGTCGACGTCCAGTTTGTCGCGCAGCAGCTTCGCGCCGATGGCGTAGGTGAGCCCGGGCTGGATGTCCAGTTCCACCTTCTTGTACGCGCGCTGCTGCTCGAGGCGCTTCATCTTCGAAATCTGGTTGTCCGCCGCGGCGGGCACGCGCTTGGGATCGATCCGGTCCGCGAGCGTCAGCACATGCGGTCCGGGCTCGACGCGATACCGGTTGGTCCGGCTGAGCGGGGTGCTCTTGCCATCGATCTGGGTGATCACCGCGTCGAAGATGTCGCGGCTCTCGGGAATCTCGCCCTGGTTGACCGTGAGGTAGGAACACGTGCTAGACGGATCGCCTGCCACGGCATCGGACGGGGGGGCAGGTGCAGCCGGTGCCGGAGGTGCCTGGGTCGGCCCGGCCTGCGGAGCCGCAATGGCGGCGGAAGCGAAAAGAACGGTCGACAGCAGGGTAATGCGCCACATGGTCGGATCCTCTCGGTTGGACAGCGGGTGCCTGGTCGCGGGGTGTGCTGCACGGATGATCTGGCGTCGTCACCTTAAAGGTACGTGAAAGACGCCTGCCCGCATGCGGGTCATCGACAGGCCTCGGGCAGGGTCTGCCAGACGAACGGTTCCCATGCACCGGTCGGGCTCCCCGCCAGCGGTCGTGCGCCGACGTAATAGGTGGTGTCGGGCTCGATGTCGAGCACGAAGGCCTTGGAGGCGTAGCTGGACAGGGCGCGTGCGGGCGGCTGGGGAACGTGCTCGCGCAGGATCACCACGCGCGTTCCGGCCGCGACTGGATGCCGCGGCGCCCCGGTGGCAAGCGCCCGCCGGCCCTCGATCTGGGTGATGTCCACCCTACGCACGTTGCTGTTGGCTGGCAGGCCGTCCAGCTGGCTGGTGAGCTGGCCGCACCCGGCGCTGGTGCCGATGCCGGGCAGTGCCATCGAACCGGACAGCGTCAGGGGCTTGCCGTCGCGACGGCCCTGGATGCGGAGCGCTCCCGCGCCGGCCTGCAGCGCCGCGGCCAGCGCGGTGGCGGGCCTGGTGTCGCCATCGAGCCGGTGGCCATTGACCGACTGGAGCATGTCGCCGGCACGCAGGCCGATGTGGTCCGCCGCACCGCCGGGCGTCACCGCCATGACCCGGAGGCCGAGCGGGCTGGCCCGGCGCACGTCCACCACCGCGCCGAGCTCGTAGGTGTGCGTTGCGGCCCTGCCGGCGATCGCCTCGTCGTTCTGGCCCGCCATGCTGGGGGGCGTGCCCAGCGCGGCCAACGCGGCGAAGACGATTCCCATCGCGCGCCGGAAGCCAACGCGCCGGCTGGCGGCGAAACCGCCGTGATGGACCGCGTGCCTCATTTGCAGGCCCTTGCGACTTCTTCCCAGACCACCGGCTCCCAGTACGCGTTCTCGCGGATGCTCCCGGTGTCGAGGTTGTCGCGGACCAGACGCACGCCGACGCGTTGCAGCGTGTCGGCCCTGACCTCGATCACCAGCGGCTTGAAGTAGCCGGTGAAATCCTTGCGCTGCTGCATCCTGAGGATCTGCTTCTGCTGGGCCGAACCCAGCCGGTACGGGGGAATGCCTTCGGCAAGTACCAGCACGTGCCTGCCGGGCTGCATGCGGTAGGCATCGCGCACCAGGCGTGGCCGTTCGCCGTTGATCTGCATGATCCGCGCTGGAAAGATGTCCATGCTTTCCGGCGTCGGCGCCGTCTGCGCGCCGACCAGTCCGCAGGTCCGCTCCGCACCCGGCGTATCCGGATCGGTCGACGGTGCCAGCGCCGGAACGATCGAAGCGTTGGCCTGGAAAGCGAGAAGCGCGCCCAGCACGAGCAGGATGCGCGGCGTCCGGCGGGGTTGTGGCATGGATCGCATGGCGGCTCCTTGTCAGATGTCGTTGAGGTCGCCGGCATGGCTGCGCGAAGCCTGGCGTTGCGCGATCAGGGCATGGCGCGCCTCCCACATCGGCGCAAGCTCGAGGTCGCTGGCGCCGTTCTCGTAAGCCACCTGCAAGGCGCGGTCGATCGCGTGCACCTGCGGATCCACGCCGTCGTCGATCGCCGGTCCGGTCGCCGCAAGTGGCGCGAACGCCGGGTGTTCCGGCGCCATGTCGGGCCTGGGCAGCACCATGAAGAGCGCCGCGACCAGTCCCGTGGAGGCGAGCGCAGCGGCCATGCGGCGGCGTCGCACCTGGCGGCGTCGCAGCGTCTTCAGTCGTGGCCAGAGCGATTCCGGCGCGGGCGGTTCGTGCAGTTGCAGCAGGGCATCGTGCAGGTCGTCAGGCGTGCTCATCGTCGTCTTCCGCAGGTTCCAGGTGCTCGCGCAATCGCGCCAGCGATCGCGACAGGATCGATTTCGACCAGCTCGGGCTGCGCCCGAAGCGGCGTGCGAGTTCCTCGTGCGACCAGCCTTCCATTTCGTGCAGCCATACGAGGGTACGGGCGAGGGGTGGCAGCCGTCGCAGCAGGCCGCTGGCTTCGGCCACGGTTGCGGGTGCCGCGTTGCCGTCGAGGGCCTGCAGCAGCGCGTCGTCGTCGGAGTAGCGCCGCTCGCGCCGCAACCGGTCGATGGCGAGGTTGGCGGCGACCCGTTTGAGCCACGGTCGCAACGGGGTGTCCTCGCGCAAGCCCGACAGGAACCCGAACATGCGCAGGAACGTGTCCTGGGTGATGTCCTCGGCCGCGGCCGGGCTGCCGGTCAATCGCAGCGCCAGCGCGTGGATGGCGCGGGCATGCTCCCGGTAGATCGACTCGAACGCGGCTTCGTCGCCGCGGCGCGCGCGGCGCAGGCGATCGGCCCCGGAGTCGTCATCCCTGTCGTGTTCGTCCATCAGCAGGTACTACGCGCCAGGGGTCCGTTCCGTCGCGCTCAGGCGTTCGCGTCGCGCAGCTGCCGGTCCAGTGTCGCCAGCCGTCCGGGCGTGCCCACGTCCGTCCACGCCCCGGCATGGTGCTCTCCGGTTGCCGCCGAACGGGCCATGGCCCGGCGCAGCAAGGGGGCGAGCTTGAAGCGGGGCGGGGTTCCCGGCTCGCTGGTGACCGTTTCGCGCCAGCCGTCGAGCAATGCCGGGCGGTACACGCCGATGCCGGAGAAGGTCAGCTTCGTCGTGCCCTCGTCGGCGAGGCGGCCGTCGGCGCCCAGGCTGAAGTCGCCTTGCGGGTGGTGTTCGGGATTGTCGACCAGGACCAGGTGCGCATCGCCACGCGGCGTGGCGGGCAGGCGCGCGAAATCGAAGTCGGTCCAGATGTCGCCATTGACCGCGATGAAAGGTGCCTCGCCCAGCAGGGCCAGCGCATGCAGCATGCCGCCGCCGGTTTCCAGGGGCGTGGCGCCTTCATGGCTGTAGTGCAGCCGCAGGCCCCAGCGCGCGCCGTCGCCCAGCAGTTCGGGGAACCGTGGCGCCAGCCACGAGGTATTGACCACGACCTCGTCCACGCCTATCGCGGCGAGTTTCTCCAGATGCCAGGCGATCAGCGGCTTGCCGCCCGCCTCGAGCAACGGCTTGGGCGTGTGGTCGGTGAGCGGACGCATGCGCTCGCCCAGGCCTGCAGCGAAAACCAGTGCGCGCATCTCAGTCCCCGCGCGGACGGGTGATGTCGGTGTCGCCGATGAATCGCTCCAGCAGCGCGACCATCGGCCGGATGTCTTCGTGGCGGTTGCCCACCTCGCGTACGTAGCGCCAGACCAGCGGCAGGTCGGCGAGGTAGCCCGGCTTGCCGTCGCGGTAGGCGAGGCGGCAGAAGATCCCCAGCACCTTGATGTGGCGCTGCAGGCCGGTCAGGTCGAACCAGCGCGCGAACAGCGCCTCGTCGGCGCTGGTCAGCCCCAGCTCCACCGCGCGCCGTCGATAGCCTTCGCGCCACGCGGCGACGCGTTCCTCCGGCCATGCGATGTAGCAGTCGCGCAACAGCGATGCCACGTCGTACGCCAGCGGGCCACGCATCGCACCCTGGAAGTCGATCACGCCCGGCATGTTGTCGGGCACCACCAGCAGGTTGCGCGAGTGGAAATCGCGGTGCATGAACCGTTGCGGCTGCGCATGGGCGGCGTTGAGGATGGCGCGGAACGCGAATTCGATCGGATCCCAGTCCTCGCATTCCAGCTGCGCACCCAGGTGACGGCGCAGGAACCACTCCGGCATCAGCTCCAGTTCCATCACCATCCACGGCTCGTCGAACGCCGGCAGGCCGTCGGTATCCACCTGCGCCTGCATCGTCAGGATCGCGTCGATCGCCGGCGCATACAGGGCATCGGCGCCGTCGGCGTCGAGCTCGGGCAGGTATAGCCGGTCGCCGAGGTCTTCCATCAGCACGAAGCCTGCCTCGGTGTCGGCGGCGCGCACGTCGGGCGTGTGCAGCCCGGCATCGGCGAGCAGCTTGCCGATGCGCAGCCACGGGGCGATGTCCTCCTGTCCCGGCGGCGCATCCATCACGATCCAGCTGCGTCCGCCACTGCGGGTGCGCCAGTAGCTGCGGAAGCTCGCGTCGGCCGAGGCCACCTGCAACGCCAGGCCAGGGTCTGACAGGGCCTGCCGGGTCCAGGCCAGGCGTTGTTCGGTGCGTTCTGGGGCGGGCATGCAGGCGTCGGTCATGAGCAGGCCTACAGGGTAAACGCGCGGGCTGCGGCCGGCGAGTGTGCCGGGTGGCCGGTCCGGGATCGCCGTATCGCGCACTTGCGCGTTTCCATGCCGGGAACGTGGAAGGACCCCGCATGCGGGGTCCTTCCGTAACGCGGAGCAGGCAGCAGTCCCGGCTCAGGCCCGCTTCTTCCTCGCGAACCCGTACAGCACCAGCAGGACGATCGCGCCCAGCACCGAGGCGATGAAGCCGGCCGGTTCACCTGGCCCGTACCAGCCCAGCGCGCCCCCGATGTACCACGCGAGCAGAGCGCCGGCGATGCCCAGCACGATGGTCCAGAGCAGGCTGAGCTTGTCGTTGCCCGGCTTGAGCGCGCGGGCAAGCAGGCCCGCGATCAGGCCGATGAACACCGTCCACAGGATGCCGCCACCAAAGATCTGTTCCATCTGGATACTCCGGTCGGATTGGGTGGGGGTTCGCGCAGCGTAGCGCAGCCGGTGGTCGAGTGCCGTGGCGGGCCGCCAGGCACAAAAAAAAGCGCCGGGAGGTCCCGGCGCCCTGGATCAACGCGTGTCGTGGGGTCAGCAGCAGCCGTGGTCGCCGTGCACCTGGCCGCCGGCCACCGCACCCACCCCGGTGGTTTCGCCCCGCGTGCCGGCCAGGTAGTGTTCGGCGATCACGTGCGAGACGCACTGGGTGACCCGCTTGCCCATCGGGATATGCAGGAACTCGTTGGGGCCGTGCGCGTTGGAATGCGGGCCGAGCACGCCGGTGATCATGAACTGCGCGCCGGGGAACTTCTCGCCGAGCATGCCCATGAACGGGATCGTGCCGCCTTCGCCCATGTACATCGCCGGCTTGCCGAAGGCCGCCTGCGAAGCGGCCTCGATCGCCGCGGTCAGCCACGGCGACTGCGCCGGCGCGTTCCAGCCGGTGGAAGCCTTCTCCAGCTCCAGCTCGACCTTCGCGCCGTTCGGCGGATCGGCCAGCAGCACGTCCTTGAGCAGGTCGCCGGCACGCTTGCCGTCGAGCGTCGGCGGCAGGCGCAGCGACAGCTTCACCGAGGTGCACGGGCGCAACACGTTGCCCGCGGACGAGAGCGGCGGCATGCCGTCGACGCCGGTCACCGACAGCGCCGGGCGCCAGGTGCGGTTGAGCACCAGTTCGGTGAGGTCGTCCGTCATCGGACTCATGCCGTCCAGGAACGGGAACTTGCTGAAGACCTCGTCGCCCAGCACGCCGGCGACCTTGCCGGCCTGCTCCAGGCGCTCGGCCGGGACCTCGACGTAGAGGCCTTCGACCTTGATCTTGCCGGTGGCCTCGTCTTCCAGTCGCGACAGCAGCTGACGCAGCAGGCGGAAGCTGGAGGGCACGATGCCCGAGGCGTCGCCGGAATGGACGCCTTCGCTGAGCACCTTCACGGTCAGGTTGCCGCCGGCCAGGCCACGCAGCGAGGTGGTGCACCACAGCTGGTCGTAGTTGCCGCAGCCCGAATCCAGGCACACCACCAGCGAAGGCTTGCCGATGCGCGGTGCCAGGTGGTCGACGTAGGCGGGCAGGTCGTAGCTGCCCGACTCCTCGCAGGCCTCGATCAGCAGCACGCAGCGCGCGTGCGGCACGCCCTGCAGCTGCAGCGCCTGGATCGCCGCCAGCGAACCGAAGATCGCGTAGCCATCATCCGCACCGCCGCGGCCATAGAGCTTGTCGCCCTTGAGCACCGGGATCCACGGGCCGAGATCGGCATCCCAGCCGGTCATCTCCGGCTGCTTGTCCAGGTGCCCGTACAGCAGCACGGTGTCTTCGCCTGAATCCGGTCCGCTGGCCGGGATTTCCGCGTAGATCAGCGGCGTGCGGCCCTCCAGGCGCACCACTTCGACGTGCAGTCCGGGGATGGACTGGGCCTTCGCCCACGATTCCATCAGCTGGACGGCGGCCTCCATGTGGCCGTTGGCCTGCCAGTCCTTGTCGAACATCGGCGACTTGTTGGGGATGCGGATGTATTCGACCAGCTGCGGGACGATATCGCCGTCCCACTTCTCATCGATGAATTTCTCGGCGGTGCGGGGGTCGAGCCGGGGAGCGTCCATGTCGGGTCCAGGTGCAATGCGGAAAGCGTCCATTCTACGCCGCGGCCGGTGCCCGGAAATTTCCTACACGTGAACAGGTATCCGTCGGGTCGCGGAAGGGCGTTCGGGCGCTGGGCGTGCGTCCCGTGTTGCAGGAGACTGGGGCTGTCGATGACGGGCAGGATCCCCGTCCCGGCGAACCCGGATCATCCAACAAGGAGAGTTGCCATGAAGCCTTTTCCACTCATGTTCAAGTCGCTGCTGCTGTCGCTCCTGCTGCTGGCCGGCAGCGCATTCGCCGCCGATCGCGTCGACATCAATGTCGCCAGCGCCGCCCAGCTGGAGAAATCGCTGGTCGGAATCGGCCCATCCAAGGCCGAGGCGATCGTCGAGTACCGCAAGGCCAACGGCCCGTTCAAGAGCGCCGACGAGCTCGCCCTGGTAAAGGGCATCGGCCTGAAGACCGTGGAGCGCAACCGGGACCTGATCGCAGTGGGCGGCTCGCGTGCGGCGCCGGCCAAGCCCAAGCCGGCCGCGGCCGTCACCCCGTCCAAGCCCGTCGCACGTCGTTGAGCCTGTCCTCCCGGCGGTGCAGGTTGCGTAAGAACAACAGCGTCCGGCCGGCAGGGAAGCCGCACGGACCCGCACCCTCGCGTGCGTGACTTGGACGCTGAGGCATCGGCATGCGCAGGAGGCGCGGCTGCTGCCGGTGGGCAGGGACGCAAGAAGCAGGCAGGACGCCGACAGGGATGTGCCACGTCGCCCGGATCGCACAGGATGTGCAGCCGGGCGACGCCTTTCCGGGCCAGACACGGTGCGTGGGGCACAATGCCCGGATGAACGATCATGGCGTAGTGACGATTCCGGCCACCGAGTACCGGCGCAGCCGCTGGCGCAACGGACGGGGCTGGACACGGGAAATCCTCGTGCTGCCCGATCCGGACGCCTGGGACCTGCGGCTTTCAATCGCCGAAGTGGATGCGGCTGCCGATTTTTCGCCGTTCCACGGCGTGGAGCGTGAACAGGTCCTGCTCCACGGCAACGGCTTGCAGCTCCATTTCGATGATGGTGAGCGGGTGGACCTGCTGCCCCCGCACCAGCGAGCCCGCTTTGCCGGCGATCGCCCGGTGACCGGCATTCCGGTGGACGGACCCGTACAGGTGTTCAACCTCATGTGGCGCCCGGAACGGATGAGTGCGGTGCTGTTCCATCGGCCGCTGGTCGGCGGCATGTGGTGCTTCGCGGACGCGCGCACGGCGTGGGCCGTGCACGTGCTGGCGGGTGCGGCGCGCATCGGCGCGGGTGGCCATGAGCAGGCAACGCTGGCACAGGGAGATAGCGCATGGCTGGCTCCCGGGACGGGCAAGCAGCGCTATTCGATCGATGGCGGCGGCGAACTGCTGCTGGTCCGGGTGGCGGGCCCTGGCGATGCGGTCGCCCGGCTCGATGACGCGGAACCGGCGTGACGCGCTCAGTAGACGTCGCGCCGGTAGCGCCCGGCGGCGCGCAGTGCATCGCGGGACTCCTCGCCCAGCACGTCGGCCAGCACGTCATCGACAGCTGGTGCCATGCCGGTGGCGTTGCCGCATACCAGGATCGATGCGCCCCGGTCCACCCACTCGCGCAAGGTGTCGGCCGCGGCCTGAAGGCGATGCTGCACGTAGGCGGGAGCATCCGGCGCGCGCGAGAACGCCAGGTCGATTCGGGCCAGCCAGCCGGCGGCCTGCCACTGGTGGATGTCTTCGCCGTAGAAGCGGTCATGGTCCGGGCTGCGTTCGCCGAACAGCAGCCAGTTGTCGCGCGCACCTGCGTGGATACGGGCCTGGATATGCGCACGCAGGCCGGCGATGCCGGTGCCGTTGCCGATCAGGACGAGTGGCAGGTCGGCAGGCGGCGGATGGAAGCCGGCATTGCGTCGAAGGCGCACGTCGATCGACTGCCCGGGCAGGACGGTGTCGCACAACCAGCCGCTGGCCATTCCCGCGCTGCCATCAGGGCGGGTCATCCGACGGACAAGCAGGCGAACTTCGCCCTCGGCGGGTACGGACGCGATCGAGTATTCGCGATGCGGCAGCGGATCGAGCGCATCGGCCAGCTGCTGCGCGGAGAGGCCTGCGACGGTTCCGGCGGGTGGCAACTGCATGCGGGTCAGCCGCTCCGCCAGTGGCTCCTTGCCGTCGCCGCCATCAATCACGGTGGCGTCTTCGAGGCCGAGCTCGTCCAGCAGGGCCCTAACGCGCGCCGACGAATTCCGTGCACCCACTTCGGCGATGTCTCCGGCTTCCCAGTCCGGAAGCGGGCCGGCGGCAGGTACCAGCGCCAGGTCGAACACCGGAGCGCCGGGGCTGCCGTCGTTCACCTGTGCACGCGAAAGCAGGCGCCAGGGTTCGTACGCTGGCGGCGTCCAGTCGGGCAGGGCATCGAATCCACCGATCCGGCCGACCTCGTACTGCCAGTGCCGCAGCGTCGCCTGGTCGGCGTTGTCGACCTCGACGCGGTCGAACAGGGGGCGTGCATCGCGGCCCCGTAGCCATTCGTCCAGCTGCCGGCCGAAGGCGCAGAAATCGTGGTATTCGCGATCGCCCAGCGCAAGCAGCGCGTATTCGAGCCCGGGCAATGCAGGCGCCTGCGGCATGACCCGGCGCAGGAATCCGATCGCGTGATCGGGCGGGTCGCCTTCACCGGTAGTACTTGCGATGAACAGCGCCCGCCCGGTGCGGGCCAGCAATGCGGCATCCACCTCGTCGAGGGGCAGCGTCAGCACCGGCACGCCGCCCTCGCGCAGCATCGTGGCGCTGCGTTCGGCCAGCAGCTGGGCGAAGCCGGTCTGGCTGGCCCAGGCGACCAGCACCGGCGGACCGCCCTGCGATGCCGCCAGCGCCCGGCTGGCGGAGTGGCCGTCGGCGCGACGCAGGAAGGCAAGGCAGAGGCCGGCATAGGCGACCAGCGCAGCCAGCAGCAGCCACCACCGCAGCGGACGCGGCGGGCTTTGCCACCAGGCTTCATCGTGCAGGGGGAGCAGCAGTGCGGCGGCAGCGGCCAGGAGCGCCAGCAGGGCCAAATTGCCCAGCAGCGACCAGGCCACGCCTTGCTCGCGCGCTTGGATCGGGTCTTTCATTGGGCCAGGTGGTTCTTGAATGCGTCGGTCATCGTTTCACGCACCGCATCACCATCGCGGACCACGAAGCGAGCCGCCAGGCCGCGGGCACTGGCCAGCGCCCGCCCTGCGTCGGCTCCGAGCACGGTCAGCGCGGTGGCCCATGCATCGGCGTGCATCGCATCGGCCGCCACGACCGTGACCGACGCGGCGGCATCGACGACCGGACAGCCGGTGCGTGGATCGATCGTGTGCGCGTACCGCTGGCCTTCCTGCTCGAAGCGGTGCCAGCGATCGCCCGAGGTGGCGACGGCCGCGTCATCCAGTACCAGCACGCGCGGTGGCATTTCCTCCGTGCTGGCGTCTTCGTCGAGTGCGGACTCGACCAGGACCCGCCAAGCTTCGCCGTCGGGCTTGCGTCCATAGCCGCGTATCTCGCCCCCGACTTCGACCAGCGCGGCATCGATTCCGCGGGCACGCAGCCGTTCCGCGACCAGGTCGGCGCCGTAGCCCTTGGCGATCGCCGAAAGGTCCAGCTGCAACCCGCCGGGCTGCAGCAGTTCGCGGCCGTCGGCGCGCCGCTGGAGTCGCTGCCAGCCGCTGCGGGTGCGTTCGCGGTCGATATCTCCCGCTTCCGGTACGTGGCGCCCGTTGCCCGAGCTGCCGAAGCCCCAGAGGTCCACCAGCGGGCCGACTGTCGGATCGAACGCGCCGCCGCTGGCCGACGCCACTTCCAGCGCGCAGTCGAGCACACGCTGGAAGTCGGACGGCAGGCGCATCCAAGTGCCGGCCGCCGCCGCGCGGTAGCGGCTGATGTCCGATCCGGGCAGCCAGGTACTCATCTGCGCCACCACCTGGTCTAGCGGCTGCTGGATGTGCGCGTGGAGCGCGTGCAGGTCGGTGCCTGCGCGCGCGGCCAGGCGCACGCTCCAGCGCGTGCCCATCGTCTCGCCGCCGAGGCTGGCAACGCTCCCGGTGGATGCCTGGTCCTTCATGCTTGCTGGCCGCTGCTTACTGCGGAAGAACTTCCAGCGTGGCCACGTAGCTCAGGCGACGCTTCCTGGCCTGCGGCAGGCTGGTCTTTGCGTCTTCCTTGGTCGCTTCCAGCCAGTACATGCCGGCAGTGGGCCAGGTGACGGCGAATTCGCCCTTGGCATCGCTCACCGCCTTGATCTCGTCCTGCGCGTTGCGATAGCGCGTCTCGCCGCGGACGATCTCGAACTCCACGCCTTCGGCCGGCTTGCCGTCCACCAGCACGCGGAACTTCGTTGCTTCGCCTGCGAACAGGTCGTTGGGATGGGTCAGCGGCACCAGCTCGAGGCCTTCGCCGCTGGACTTGAGCGCGGTGTCGTTGGGTGACCCGTTGGTAACGAAGGTCTCGATGCGGCCGACGCTCTGCGAGATCTGCAGGTTCTTCGCATCCTTCGGAACCTCGGTGGCGAAGGTGGCCGGCGTGCCGCGCCAGCGCTTGGGCTTGCCGTTCTCTTCCCAGCTGCCGGACAGGCCGCTGTTGACGACGGCGAGGCGGTAGGTGCCCTGCTGGGCGAGCTGCAGGTCGAACACGCTGCGGTACTTGCCGGTGGCCGGGTTCTGCGGCTCGATCTTGCTGCCGTCGGGCGCGGTGATCGCCAGATTGTCCAGTCGCAGTGGCACGTGGTTGAAGTAGAACAGGTCGTTGGATACCGCCGCATCGACCGTGATCCACGGATCGGTGCCGGCCAGCACGGTCTGCGACGGGCGCAGCCACGCCTTGTGCGCGGTGGCGCTGAACGGGACGGCCAGCGAGGCAATGACGGCAGCGAGGATCAGGGGACGCTTCATCGGGATCTCCGTAGGTGTCGCAGTGAACGGGTGCGGTGCGTGATGGACGCGAGCAGTTTCAAGGCGTGATCGAAAGGGTCACGGCACCGAGTTCGGTGCGGCCTTGCGATTTGCCGGATTGCGGTGCCTTCGCCGGCCAGGCGAAAGGGATCTTCACCAGTTCGCGACCGCCGACTTCGCGCGCGGCTTCCACCACCAGTGTGTACTCGCCTGGTGCCAGGCCCTTGAGTTGTGGCTGGCTGGCGGCGAAGGACACCTCGTGCTTGCCGACCGGGCGGGTCGGCCCGGTCACGCCGTCCACCGGCACCTGCAGCGTGCGCCCGGACTTGCGCCACCACTGGCGCAGGTCCGGCAGCCACTTGGTGCCGTGGCCCTCGGCGGTGTCCTTCATCTGGTACCAGACCGCCAGGTTGGAGGCGACCTTCTGGTCGGCACCTTCGATCCAGATCGCCACGTAGGGGCGGTGGTACTCGGCCACGTTGAGCTTGGGGATTTCGACGTTGATCTCGAGCTCGGCCGCGTAGGCCGGCACGGTCAGCAGTCCGCTGATTGCAATGAAAACCTTGGCGCGCATGGAACGGACCTCGTCGATGGGATGACGGCTTCAGTGGATGAAGAGCAGGATGAGTACAAGCGGAACCAGCAGGCCCAGGCCGACCAGCGGCCAGGTCAGCCGACGCTGGCGCGCATGCAGGTGCAGCAGGAACAATCCGGTGATGCAGAACACCAGGCAGGCGATGGCGAACACATCGATGAACCAGCCCCAGGCCGGCCCGGCGTTGCGACCCTTGTGCAGGTCGTTGAAGTAGGAAATCCAGCCGCGACCGGTGCGCTCGAACTCCACCGCACCGGTCTCCCGGTCGATGCTGAGCCAGGCATCCGCTCCGGGCGAGGGCATCGAGACGTAGGCTTCCTCCGGCGACCACTCCGCGGGGCGGCGGCCCAGTGGTATTTCCAGCGTGTCACCCAGCCAGCCGGCGACCTCGGTGGGCAGCGGCGCGTTGCCTTCCTCCGGCGACTCCATCAACTGCGCGAGCAATGGCGCAGGCAGTTCCGCGGTCCGGTTATCGACGCGGGGCTGGGCCTCGATCCTGGCGGCGTGGTTGAGCGTGATCCCGGTCGCGGTGAACAGCAGCATCCCGACCAGGCAGACCGCCGAGCTGATCCAGTGCCACTGGTGCAGCTGGCGCAGCCAGAAGCCACGGCGCTGCTGTGCGGACACGGGATCGGGGCGCGGGGAGCTTGCGGTCACGAGGTCATGCAAGGGGTTGGGTAGCCAAGTATAGGCGATCGATGAGAACGGTTCTCATTGGATGGCGCGGTGGGGATTAACGCGCAGGTACCCGGATGGTTGACGCATCCGGGCACCCCGTCGATCAGAACGCGACGTTGACGCTGAGCCAGAGATTGCGCGACTTGTCCTTGTTGTTGAAGTCGTCGTTGTACGTCGGCGTCCACGAACCGTCGGGATTGGCGGTGAACACGGTCTGGAAGCTGGTGAAATCCTCATCGAGCAGGTTGTTGATCCGCGCGAACAGCGACACCTTGTCGGTGACGCGGTACTGCGCGGCCAGGTGCAGGACTTCGTAGCCCTGGTAATACAGCGGCTCGCCATTCGCATCACGGCCGCGGTAGCGACGCGAACGAGCCTCGCCGATCAGTTGCGCGCTCACCTGCTCGGTGATCGACCAGTCCAGGGTCAGGTTGGCCATGTGCTTGACCGACTGGGTCAGCGGGAGGCCGGCATCCACGCCGCTCTGGCGCTCGCTGTCGGTATGGGTGTAGTTGGCCCGCAGCGACAGCGGCTCGACGATGCGGTAGCTGCCGGCGAGTTCGATGCCGCGGATGCGCGCCTTGTCGATGTTGACGTACTGCAGGACGTTGCCCACGCCCAGCACCGCCCAGTAGTCGCCGAGGTTCACGCAGGGGCGGACGCCGCCGGTCACCGTGCAGCTCTGGCTGGCCTCGACGCGCTCGATCTTGTCCTCGAAATCGTTCTGGAACACGGTGACGTTGAAATCGCTGCCGCCCTCGGCCGAACTCCAGTACAAGGCGATCTCGCTGTTGACGCTGGTTTCCGGCTCCAGGTCCGGATTGCCCGCCCATGGGCTGGTGCCCTGGGCGCCGAAGCCGGTGATGCCGTCGTACAGGTCGGTGGTCTTGGGCGTCTTGTAGCCCGTGCTGACCCCGCCCTTCAGCACCCACGATTCGGAAATGCTGTAGACGCCATACAGGCGCGGGCTGAAGTGGCCACCGAACAGGTTGTGGTCGTCGAAGCGCACGCCACCGGTGACGGTCAGTGCCTCGAACGGTGTCCAGTTGTCCTCGGCGAACAGGGACCACATGCGGTGCTCCTGCACGGTCCCGTTTCCGTAGCCCCCGCTCTCCATGCCGAACACGCCGTCCTCCAGTTCGCCATCGATGGCCTGGCCACCGACGACGAGATGGTGGCTGCCGACGCGGCTTTCCAGCGGAATATCGAGCTTCGCGTCGAGCGTGTACTGGCTGCTGTCCATGGTCCGCTTCGGTCGCGGCAGGAAGGTATCGACCATCAGCTGCTGGCGCTGCGCGCGGGTCATGCCGGCGTAGGCGCCGGTTGCGCAGGTGGCGGCGTTGTTGCAGTAGAGCGCCCGGTGCGTCACGCGCTCGTCCACGCTGAAGGGCAGGGTGCGGCCATGGTTGCCGGTGTCGATGTGCGACAAGGCGACGAGGCTGTTGCCGAAGTCCCACTGGCCCTGGTGGGTAAGTGCCCACTGGTCGCGGGTGAATTCCTGGTCGGACGCGTAGCCGACCTGCGGCGCCGCGCGCCACAGGCCCGCCAATCCATCCACCGTGCCCAGCGGGTACGTCTCGGTACCTAGGTTGTTGACGTACGGCGTGTTGTCGTAAACCTGCTCGGACGTGTCGTACTCCAGCTTCAGGCTCTGGTCGTCGGTCGGCGTCCAGCTCAGGGTGATACCGGCGCTCTTGTTGGTGTTGTCCACGGTCTTGCCACCGCCTCCGAAGCCCAGTGCGCGCTCGTGCGGATTGCCGGCCGGGTCGTAGATGACTTCGTATTCGGGAATCGATGCGTCGCGCTCGTACCAGGAGCCGCGCAGGCCCAGTCCGAGGGTGTCGGCTACAAGTGGCCCCATCAGCGCGAAATCGAACGTGCTCTCGGAGCCGAAGTCGCTGTTCTCCTGGAAGCTGTGCCCGGCGGAGGCCGAGCCGCGCCAGCGATTGGAAACCTTGCGCGTGATGATGTTGATCACGCCGCCCAGCGCGTCGGCGCCGTAGAGGGTCGATGCCGGGCCCCGGATGACCTCGATCCGCTCGACCATGTCCAGCGGCGGAATGTGGTTGAACTGGTTGCCACCGAACGAGTTGGGATAGATGTCGCCATGGTTGTTCTGCCGGCGTCCATCGATCAGCAGCAGCGTGTACTCCGGGCCCATCCCGCGGATGCTGATCGTCTTCTGCCCGGTCTTGTCCGAGGTCTCGCCGACGTCCACGCCTTCGAGGTCGCGAACCGCGTCGATCAACGTGAGGTACGGGCGCTGCTGCAGCTGTTCGCGCGTGATCACGCTGATGCTGGCGGGCGCGTCGACGATCTTCTGTTCGAAGCCGGCGGCGGTGACGACGACGGTATCCAGCGTGGTCGGGTCGCCGGTGGTGGCCGGGTTGGCCGCTGCCGGCAGCGGAGAAGCGAGGATGGCTCCCAGAGTCAGGGCGAGGGCGGTGGGGCGCAGGACAGGACGAAGGGACGGCATGGGGTTGGGCTCGTGGATTCGCATTCGAAAGGCATCCGCGGCACACGACGACGGAGTCCGGGCAGGCCGGGAACATCGCGGGGCGGAAGAAAGTCGGGGTCGGCGCGTGCGCGCGAAGCGCACGGAGGGCGATCAAGCCGAGGGCGGTGCCTGGCCGGGATGCAGGCGCAGCCGGCCGGCATCTGCGGAAGCCGGTGGAAGCTGTTCGGTATCGGCGATGCAGACAGCCGACACGATGTCGGCCACCGGCGCATCGGAGCCGGAGGTCCATGCGATACCGGCGGAGGAAGACGGCGCAGAGAGGGTGGCATCCAGCGGCGATGCCACCGCCAGTTCGAACTGCCGCGGCTTCTTGCGTTCCGCCGGGTGGTGGAGGCTTTCCGGAGGTGCCCCATCCCCAGGTTGCACGCCGATCGCGATGAGGCCTGCCGCATTCCGGACGGCGATCCGGGCCTGCGCGCCGTCCTCGGCCGGGCCCAGAAGATTCCATGCCAGCAGCATCGCCATGAGCGCCATCACAACCAACGCGCGGCGCCGGCTGGTGCGTGTGGAGGCTGCGGGATACGGCAGGTCGGACAAGGGAGGCCCCGTGGAGTGCCACTGAAGGGCACCGTCAGGCCATCATTCTAATTGAGAATAATTATCGAATGCAAACGAGATTGGCTGACATCGGGTGTCTCCGCTTCGATGGATCCGACCCTCATGACGCGTCAACCAGGTCACGCAACCGATCATGGGGGCTTTCAGCCAAGGCCTTCCTCAGCCGGGCCACGAATGAAGGCGTACCGGTGTCCAGGGCGCTCTGCAGCCATCGGGCAGCTTCTTCGAGCTGGCCCAGGTCGGCGAGCATCGAGGCGAGGTTGGCCTGGCCTCGGAAGTCGCCGGCTCGTGCGGCGCGCCGGTACCAGGCCATTGCCTGCGCCGGATCGCGCTGCACCTCCCAGCCGTTCTCGTGGAAGCGCCCGACGAAGTTCATCGCACGCGCATGTCCGAGCTCGGCGGCACGCAGGTACCAGCGATAGGCCGCGGCCCGGTCCTGGGCGATGCCATTGCCGGAGGCCAGCAGGTGGGCGAGGTTGTACATGCCCCAGTCCAGCCCGGCGTCGGCGGCCTTGCGGTACCACACCGCCGCAAGCGTCATGTCGATGCGTGTGCCTTGGCCCAGCTCGTGGCAACGGCCGAGCATGTTCATCGCCATCGGCTCACCCAGGTTGGCGGCCACGCTGTACCAATGGAAAGCCTCGTCCGGGTCGGGCTGCATGCCGCGACCCTCCATCCATGCCTGCGCCAGCAGCAACTGCGCCTCGCGCTGCCCAGCCAGCGCCGCTTCGCGAAGCTGGCGAAGGTCGGCGGCCACCGCCTCAGACATCGGCCCAGCGCCGCAGCAGGTTGTGGTACACGCCGGTGAGCTGGACCAGCGAGGGATGCTCGGGCACCTCGCGGGTCAGGCGCCGGATCGACACGTCCAGTTCGAACATCAGCCGCCGCTGGCTGTCTTCGCGCAGCATGCTCTGGATCCAGAAGAACGAAGCCAGCCGCGCGCCGCGGGTGACCGGATTGACCCGATGCAGGCTGGTGCCCGGGTAGAGCACCAGGTGGCCGGCGGGAAGCTTGACCTGTTGCATGCCGTAGGTGTCTTCGATGACCAGTTCGCCGCCGTCGTAGTCCTGCGGATCGATCAGGAACAGGGTCGCCGACAGGTCGGTACGCACGGGCTGCGCTGCGCCATCGGCGCCGCGCTCATAGCGCACGGCGTTGTCGACGTGGAAGCCGAACGACTGGCCGTCGCGGTAGCAGTTGAACAGCGGCGGATAGATCCGCCGCGGCAATGCGGCCGAGAAGAACGTGGAGTTCGCCTGCACCGCTTCCTGCACCAGTGCGCCGAGCTCGCGAGCCACCTCGCTGTCCTCAGGCAACTGCAGGTTGTCCTTGGCCTTGGCCGACTGGTGGCCGGCAGTGATTCTGCCGTCGGCCCAGCCGGCGTGTTGCAGGCGCTGCCGGCAGTGGGCGACCTGTTCGGCGGTCAGGACATCGGGAATGGACAAGAGCATGGGAGTTCTCGCGGGAAGCCCCGTCCCGTGGGAACGGGACGGGGTCGTGTCGCCTCAGAAGCGGACGGTCGCAGTCAGCACCACCGAGCGCGCCGCGCCCGGCGTGGCCCAGCCGTTGTTGCGGATGCGAGTGAAGTACTGCTTGTCGAACAGGTTGTCGACGTTGAGCTGCAGGGCGAAGCCGTCGTTGAACTGGTAGCCGACCATGGCCCGGTGCATCGTGTAGCTCCTGGCCTGCGGCGCGTTGTCGGTGCTGGCCAGGTAGAAACTGCCCTGGTAGTTCACGCCGTAACCCACCGTCCAGTCGGCCAGTGCATAGGTGGTCCACACGCTGCCGGAGTGTTCCGGAACGTTGGCCAGCGGGTTGCCGGCCTGCGCATCGATGCCGGTGGACTCCTTTACGAAGTCCGAAACGCTCTGCAGCACTTCGCTGTCCAGGAACGCATAGTTGGCGAACACCGACCACGCACGGGTGATCCGGCCGGCCGCGCCGAGGATCACGCCATCCACGCGGGCCTGGCCATCCAGCTGCTGCATGCCGCTTGGATTGTCCGGATTGCCCGGGTCGGCGACCTTGTAGTTCTGTCGCTCGTTGCGGAACGCCGCGGCGGTCAGCGCGAGCTTCTCGCCCAGCACGTTCCACTTGGTGCCCAGTTCGATGTTCACCGCCGTTTCCGGGTCCACGCCGCAGGTCTGCAACGTGCATGAGCCGTTGACCGAGGCCTTGGACGGCGTCCTGGAGTCCGAGTAGGACAGGTAGACGCTCCCGTTTTCCGCAGGCTTGTAGACCAGTCCGGCGCGGTAGGAGAACAGGTTGTCGGAATTGTCGAAGGTGGCGTCGCTGGTGACGTTGCCGGCGGCATTGAACGCACGCACGCGCGAATCGCCTTCGTTGCGCTCGTATCGCGCGCCCAGGCCAAGCTGCCACTGCGGGTTGAATTCCAGCGTGTCGAACAGGTACACGGCCTGGTTGTCGAGCGTGCCGGAGGTGCGACCGGCACGGATGTAGTTGACCGGGCCGGTATAGGCGTTATCCGGGTCGGCCAGGCTCATCGGCGGATACACCGGCGTGGTGCCGTTGGGGTAACGCTGGATGTTGCCGTTGTCCAGCTCGTAGGTTTCGTGCAGGAACGAAATGCCGGCGACCAGCGAGTGGTCGACGCTGCCGGTAGCGAAGCGCGAAGTCAGGTCGGTCTGGTTGTAGGCCAGTCCGTTGCGGGTATCGCGCGTGGTGCCGCGCGGACCGCTGGGCAGGAAGGTCCCATGGCTGGCGCAGGCCGCACCGGTCGCCGGGTTGACGCCGCTGTCCAGGCACCAGGTGCCCTGGGTCGGGTTGACCACGGTGTACTGGTCCACGCGCTGCACGCGCGCCAGGTTGCGGATCGAGGTCGCGTCATTGAAGTCGTGTTCGAAGATGCCGGTCAGCACGTCGACCTCGACTTCCTGCGTGTCCATGTTGCGGTAACCGAAGTAGCTCTCGCGGCTCACGCCGGGCAACAGGCCGCCATACGCGGCGAAATACGGGATGCCGTACTCGGGGATGTTGTCGTCCTGCTGGTGCAGGTAGCTCACCGAGAGGCGGGTGTCGGTGCCAAGGCCGATCGCCAACGAGGGCGCGAAGCCCCAGCGCTTGTACTCCTCCACGTCCCGGTCGGGCACGTCGTTGCGGTGGGCCATCGCGTTCACGCGCAGGGCCTGGCCGTCGCCCAGGTCGAAGTTGCTGTCCACGGTGGCGCGACCGAAGCTGTCGGTGCCCGCGCCCAGGGTCACCGTGGTCTGGTCGCCCTGGCGCGCCACCTTGTTGACCAGGTTGATCGTGCCGCCCACCGAGCCGGCGCCGGAGTAGGCCGAGTTGGCGCCGTTGATCAGCTCTATGGACTCGAGATTGAAGTTGTCGCTGCGCGTGTACTGTGCGCTGTCGCGCACCCCGTCGACGGTGATGTCGCTGCTGGCGCTGAAGCCGCGCAGGTTGACGCTGTCGCCGTAGCCGCCGCCGCCTTCGCCGGCGCCGAAGGTGATGCCCGGCAAAGTGCTGAGGATGTCGCGCAGGCCGATCAGGCCCTGCTGGTCCATCACCTCGCGGGTGACCACGGTGATCGTCTGTGGCGTGTCCAGCAGCGGCGCGGTGTACTTGGGCGAAGACGCCTTTTCGATGCGGTCGCCCTGGACTTCCAGGCTGTCCAGTTCGGTGACGCTCTTGTCGGTGGGGAGGGCGTCGCTCGCCTGCGCGATCGCAGGGGTGGCCAGGGCCAGGAGCACGGCGGAAGAGAGTGGCGAGAAGGAAGGAGTCATTGGGTGGTGGTCGCTAGGAGGGATGGGATCCGGCTGGCGATGGCTGCGGAGGTGGAAAAGGGGCGTATGCCCGCGCCGGCCACGGCGTCGGTCTGGCCGTGGAGCGGGATCGTTCGCGATGGCTGGGCGGGTGTGCGGCGTGGCCTCGGCGATGCCCTGGCTTGGATCAGCCGGTCGCGGGAGATGCGTGCGCGGGGGGCAGGCGGCCTTCGGCCGCAGTACTGCGGTCACGGGCGACGATGGCGATAGGAGCGACCCGGCCCAGGCCCGACAACGCTGGAAAGCCGGTTCCGTGCGCGCGACGGTACTTGTCGCCGTAGGGCTCTTTTTCAGCCGAGGGCTCGAAGGGTGCCGGCAAGGCTTCGGGCTCGCCTTCGTCGGTGGCCGGTGCCGCGGTCGCACTGTCGCTGGCCGATGCAGTCGGCGATGTGCGTTCGACGGCAGGTGCCAGCATGGCGAAATGGGAGGTGGTGCCGCTGATCCGGCTGGGCTCGGCCTTGCCCGGGAGTGCGATTGCCAGGCAGGCCAGCGCGAGCAACAGCCAGCCGATCCCGAAAAATGCGGCGTGGCGTCCGCCGGCTCCACCCGAACGCATCCGGCGCCGGAACGTCGGTGCGGATGCGGAGGAGGTCGCAATGGCGCGCATCGGGGATGGCGGTGGCCGGCGGGGCGGGTCGCCATCTTAAATGAGAATTATTCTCTTTGGTAGCGGCCGTTGAAAACCCGGCCCCAGGGCCGGCGGCGCCCAATGGTTCGGGAGGGTAGCGTTGCCGGGGATCGAAGCGGTCGATCGAGTTGGCAGGGGTTTGGCTCACGGCGTCCCAGGCGCCGTATGCCAGCACCGGTTGCGCTGTCGCCTGTGCGGGAGCAGCGGGTTCACTGGATGGTGTGCAGGGTAGGGCGCTCGGGATGCGATGGCCCTGCAATCGATTCTGGAATGCGGCGAGTGGAGTCGGGAGCTCGGCGCTCCGAGTTCAGGGCTCGGGTGATGGAGTCGGGAGCTCGGCGCTCCGAGTTCAAAGCTCGGGCGTTGGAGTCCGGAGCTCGGTGCGCCGAGTTCGAAGCTCGGGTGAAGGAGTCCGGAGCTCGGCGCTCCGAGTTCGAAGCTCGGGCGTTGGAGTCCGGAGCTCGGTGCGCCGAGTTCGAAGCTCGGGTGATGGAGTCCGGAGCTCGGCGCTCCGAGTTCGAAGCCCGGCGGTCGGAGCAGCAAACCCCCGCCAGGCAGTCCAGGATGTTGGGGCTCGGGCAGGAAGCCCGATCAATGGCTGGCGTGGGACGGCTACGCGGATTGGAGCCGTGGCCGGCGCCAGCTCAGCCGCGGTCGTCGCGAGTCCAGACGCCGCCGTGTTCGGTCTTCACCGGGAACTTGGGGACCGCCGAGTAGGCAGGTGCGCACAGGGCGCGGCCGTCGCGGATGTCGAAGCGCGCGCCGTGCAGCACGCACTCGACGCTGCCCTCGGCAGGGTCGATGGCGCCGGAGGACAGTTCGAAGTCCTCGTGGCTGCAGCGGTCTTCCAGCGCGTAGAGGTCGCCGTCGAGGTTGAATACGAGGATCGGCGTGCCGGTGACCTCGTCGAAGACCGGCTTCATCTCGCCGGGCAGCAGTTCGCCGGTGGCGCAGACGAAGGTCCAGGTGTCGCTCATGTGCCGTCTCCGCCGCCCAGGTCCTTGTGCAGCACCTCGAAGCGAAGGTCGTCGCGCAGCGGGATGCCGTAACGTTCGTCGCCGTAGGGGAAGGGCTTGTGGATGCCTGTGCGCACGTAACCGCGGCGCTGGTAGAAGGCGATCAGCTCATCGCGGATATCGATCACGGACATGCGCATGGCCGGCAGCTGCCAGTCTTCGCGGGCGATGCGCTCGGCCTCCGCCAGCACCGCCTTGCCGACCCCGCTCCCCTGCAGGTCGGGACGCACGGAGAACATGCCGAAGTAACCGGCGCCGTCCTCGTCGGCCACGTGCGCGCAGGCGAGCAGTTGCCCGGCACGTTCGGCGAGCAGGACCACGCTGCGCGGACGGACGATGTCGGCTGCGAGCACCACCGGGTCGATGCGCTGGCCGTCGAGCATGTCTGCCTCCGTGGTCCAGCCGCTGCGACTGCTGTCGCCGCGATAGGCGGAGGTGACCAGATCGACCAGGGCGGGTATGTCGGCCTGCGTGGCCGCGCGGAAATGAAGGGAGTCCATAACGCCATTGTAGAGCGGGGCAATGCCCGCGGCGCCCTGCCTTCGTCTCAGCGGGGCATACCCTCTACCCAGTGCTTGCCGGCCGATGCCGCAGGAGCTGCCAGGTGGCGGTGGGGCAAGCTCCGCTATACGCGAGCATGCGGAATACGCGCAAGCACCGCTTTACGCGAGCGCTACGGCTGCCGTGCAGCGGTGGGTATGGCCCTGCTTACGCGACCAGCAGCCGGCGGGTCTTTTCCAGCGCGGCGGCGAAGCGCTCGATCTCGTCGTGGGTGTTGTAGAACGCCAGCGAGGCGCGCAACGTCGCCGCCACGCCGAAGTACTGCAGCAGCGGGTGCGCGCAGTGCTGGCCCGAACGCACGGCGACGCCTTCCAGGTCGAGCAGGGTCGCCAGGTCATGGGCATGTGCGCCCTCGACCAGGAACGAGATCACCGCGGCCTTGCCCGGCGCGGTGCCGAAGATGCGCAGGCCGGGAATGGACCGCAGCGCCTCGGTGGCATGGGCGAGCAGTTCGGCCTCACGCGCGGCGATGTGCGCCATGCCGATCCCTTCGAGGTAATCCACGGCCGCGCCCAGGCCGATGAACCCGGCGATGTTCGGCGTGCCGGCCTCGAACCGGTGCGGAGGATCGTTGAACACGGTGCCGTGGAAGCTGACTTCCCGGATCATCTCGCCACCGCCCAGGAACGGCGGCATGGCCTGCAGCAGTTCGCGCCGCGCCCACAGCACCCCGGTTCCGGTCGGGCCGCACATCTTGTGGCCGGTGATGGCGTAGAAGTCGCAGCCGATCGAGGCCACGTCCAGCTTCAGGTGCG
The DNA here is from genome assembly GCF_010093205.1 of Pseudoxanthomonas daejeonensis. Classification (GTDB taxonomy): domain Bacteria; phylum Pseudomonadota; class Gammaproteobacteria; order Xanthomonadales; family Xanthomonadaceae; genus Pseudoxanthomonas; species Pseudoxanthomonas daejeonensis. Next base: position 4,960 of record NZ_PDWN01000010.1, on the reverse strand, counting down.
GCGCGGCCTGGGAGCCGTCCACCACCGTGATGATGCCGCGGCGGCGTGCCTCGCGACAGATTTCGCGCACCGGATTGACGGTTCCCAGCACGTTGGAGACGTGGGTGACGGCCAGCAACTTCACGTCCGGCGTCATCGCCTTGTACAGCGCGTCGAGGTCGAGGCTGCCATCGGGCAGGATCTCGGCGACCCGGATCGTCGCGCCGGTGCGCTGGGCGACCAGCTGCCAGGGCACGATGTTGGCGTGGTGCTCCATCCGAGAAACCAGGATCGTGTCGCCGGCCTTGAGCTGCGGCAGCGCCCAGGAATAGGCCACCAGGTTGATCGCGAACGTCGTGCCGCTGCACAGCACCAGTTCGTCGGCGCGCACGTTGAGGAAGCGGGCGAGTTTCCCGCGTGCGGCCTCGTAGGCCTCGGTCGCCTCGGTGCCCAGCGCGTGCACCGCACGGCTGACATTGGCGTTCTGGCGACGATAGAACTCGTCCTGCGAGGCGATCACCGGCAGCGGTTTCTGCCCGGTGTTGGCATTGTCGAGATAGACCAGCGGCCTGCCATGGACTTCGCGCATGAGCAACGGGAAATCGGCGCGCACCCGATCCCAGTCCACGATGCGTCCGTGGTTGGCCAGTGCGGCGTCGTGGACGGCTGCGGGTACGATGCTCATGCGGCGGTTCCCGCGGGTGCCGACGGGTCCAGGGACGTGGCCAGCGCCGCGTCCAGCCGTGCCAGCAGGAACTGGCGCAGGTCATCGCTGTCCAGGGCCAGCAGCGGTTCCCGGCAGAAGGCCACGGTCAGCAGGCGCTGCGCCTGGGCCTGCGACAGGCCGCGCGAGCGCAGGTAGAACAGGGCGTTCGCGTCGAGCTGGCCCACGGTGGCGCCGTGCGCCGCCTTGACCTCGTCGGCCTCGATCACCAGCACCGGCTGGGTGTCGATCTCCGCGTCGGCCGACAGCAGCAGGTTCTTGTTGGACAGCGCCGCGTCGGAGCCATCGGCGCCGGCGTGGATGGCGATCCCGCCGTGGAAGACCACGCGGCTGCGGCCATCGGCGATGCCGCGCCAGAGCAGTTCACACGCGGTGTCGCGGGCGATGTGCTCGATCCCCAGGCGGGTGTCGACATGGCGGCGGCCGTCGCCGAGCAGAACCCCGTTGGCGACCAGCCGGGCGCCGTCGCCTTCCAGGCGCACGTTGAGTTCGTGGCGACTGAGTGCAGCGCCCAGTTCGAGGTCGACGCGCTGGTATCGCGCCTCGCGCGCGAGCACGGCGTCGGTGCGTGCGAAGCGCGTGGCGCGTGCCGCGTCGGACTGGATGCGCGCGTGCCGGACCTCGCTGCGCTGGCCCTGGTGCAGGTGCAACACGTCATTGGAAAGGTGCGCATGCTCGCCACTGGATAACTGGTGCTCGACCAGGTCCAGGGCGCCCTCGTTGCGCACGTCGATGAAATGGCGCAGGTGCCAGGCGCGGTCGCCGTCCTGCGGCGCGCCGATGAACACCAGGTGCACCGGTGTGCCGACCCGCACGCCCGCATCCACGCGCAGGACCACGCCCTCGTCGGCCAGCGCGGCATTGGCGCGGGCGAACACTTCGGCACGCTGGTCGTAGCGGCGCAGGATGAAATTGACGTCGCGCGGTTCGCCGCTGGCCATGACTTCCGAAAGCGGCTGCAGCGTCACGCCCGCAGGCAGGCCCGCCACGTCGCTGCTCACTGGATCATGGCGGCCATTGACGAACACCAGGCGCGGCGCCGGAATGCCGGCCAGGAGCGCGGCGTCGAACCCGGGGGCAACGGCGTCGGCGGCGGCGAAGGTGCGTCGTTCAAGCGTACGCAGCGTCGTGTACTTCCACGCTTCCTCGCGCGGGCCGGGCAGGCCGTCGGCGAGCAGTGCATCCAGCGCTTCGCGCCGGCCGGCGCCGAGCTGCTGCGCATCGACATCGCGCAGCGCGCCGAATGCGTCGCGGAACGAGTCGAGCAGTGCGCCCATCAGGACACCTTCTCGGGCGGCACGCGGTCCTTGAGCCAGGCGTACCCGTGCTGTTCCAGCTCCAGTGCCAGTTCGGGTCCGCCGCTTTCCACGATGCGCCCGTCGGCCAGCACGTGGACCACGTCGGGCCGGATGTAGTCGAGCAGGCGCTGGTAGTGGGTGATGACCAGGAACGCCCGGTCGGGCGAACGCAGGGCGTTGACGCCGTCGGCGACGTTCTTGAGCGCGTCGATGTCCAGGCCCGAATCGGTCTCGTCCAGGATCGCCAGCCTGGGCTCAAGCACGGCCAGCTGGAAGATCTCGTTGCGCTTCTTCTCGCCGCCGGAAAAACCCTCGTTGACGCCACGATGCAGCAGCTCGTCCTTCAGGTGCAGCACGGCCAGCTTCTCGCGGACCAGCTTGAGGAACTGCATCGAATCCAGCTCCGCCTCGCCGCGCGCCTTGCGCTGGGCGTTGAGCGCCGCGCGCAGGAAGTAGGTGTTGTTCACGCCCGGGATCTCGACCGGATACTGGAAGGCCAGGAACATGCCTGCGGCGGCGCGCTCCTCCGGTTCCAGTTCCAGCAAAGGCCGGCCGTCGAACTCGATGGAACCGGCGGTGACTTCGTAACCGTCGCGGCCAGCCAGCACGTTGCCCAGCGTGGACTTGCCTGCGCCGTTGGGACCCATGAGGGCGTGTACCTGTCCCGCCTTCACTTCCAGCGAGAGGCCCTTGAGGATTTCCTTGCCGGCGACGCTGGCGTGGAGGTTTTCGATCTTCAGCATGGGGGATCCATTTCTGTTTGAGCTATTCCCCGCCGGGGCGGAGGGATTTCAATCGTCGCGGCTGTCCAGGAGGCGTACCCGGTCCGATCGCGTGGGGCGATCACGGGTGCGCGAGCCGTGCCCCGCAAGCGGCGCCTGATCAGCCGACGCTGCCTTCCAGCGAGACTTCCAGCAGCTTCTTGGCCTCGACCGCGAACTCCATCGGCAGTTCGCGGAAGACCTGCTTGCAGAAGCCGTCGACGATCAGCGAAACCGCGTCCTCCGGGCCGATGCCGCGCGAACGGCAGTAGAACAGCTGGTCGTCGCTGATCTTGGAGGTGGTGGCTTCGTGTTCGACCGTGGCACCGGGGTTCTTCACCTCGATGTAGGGGAACGTGTGCGCGCCGCAGCGCTTGCCGATCAGCAGGCTGTCGCACTGGGTGTAGTTGCGCGCGCCATCCGCATTGCGGTCGACCTTGACCAGGCCGCGGTAGGTGTTCTGTCCACGGCCAGCGCTTATACCCTTGGAGACGATCTTGGACTTGGTGCGCTTGCCGATGTGGATCATCTTGGTGCCGGTATCGGCCTGCTGGCGGTGGTGTGTCAGCGCCACCGAGTGGAACTCGCCGGAGGAGTCGTCGCCCAGCAGCACGCAGGACGGGTACTTCCAGGTGATCGCCGAACCGGTCTCGACCTGGGTCCAGGTGACCTTGCTGCGCGCGCCTCGGCATTCGGCGCGCTTGGTCACGAAGTTGTAGATGCCGCCGCGGCCTTCCTCGTCGCCCGGATACCAGTTCTGCACCGTGGAATACTTGATCTCGCCGTCGTCGAGCACGACCAGCTCCACCACCGCGGCGTGCAGCTGGTTCTCGTCGCGCATCGGCGCGGTGCAGCCTTCCAGGTAGGAGACGTAGCTGCCCTCCTCGGCAATGATCAAGGTGCGCTCGAACTGGCCGGTATGGCCGGCGTTGATGCGGAAGTAGGTGCTCAGCTCCATCGGGCTGCGCACGCCCTTGGGGATGAACACGAAGCTGCCGTCGGAGAACACGGCCGAGTTGAGCGCGGCGAAGTAGTTGTCGCCATGGGGGACCACGCTGCCCAGGTACTGCTTGACCAGTTCGGGATGCTCGCGGATCGCCTCGGACATCGAACAGAAGATGATGCCCTTCTCGGCCAGCTCCTTCCGGAACGTCGTGCCGACGGAGACCGAGTCGAACACCGCGTCCACTGCCACGCCGGCCAGCTTGGCGCGCTCGTGCAGCGGCACGCCGAGCTTGTCGTAGGTGTCGAGCAGTTCCTGCGGCACTTCGTCCAGCGAGGCGTACTTCGGGCCCTTGGGCGCGGAGTAGTAGCTGATGGCCTGGAAGTCGATCGGCGCGATCTTCAGCTTGGCCCAGTGCGGCACCGGCATGGTCAGCCAGCGGCGATAGGCGTCCAGGCGCCACTGCGTCATCCACTCCGGTTCGTCCTTCTTGGCCGACAGGGCGCGGATGGTGTCCTCGTCCAGGCCCGGCGGCAGCGAATCGGATTCGATCTCGGTGACGAAGCCGGCATCGTAGCGACGGCCCAGGCGCTCGAGGATCTCGGCGTTCTGGGGCGGGGATTCGACGGCGGTGTCGGAAATTTCGGTGGCCATGGGGCTGCCTACGGGTTCAGCTGGCGACACGCACGGCGATCTCGCGCCGTCGCGTCGTCTCGGGGGAGGGAGAGGGCGGGCGCAGCATCTGCGCGAGGGTCACCCCGCGCAGGGCGTCGGCGACCACGTCGTTGATCAGGCGCCAGTTGGCGCGCACGCCGCACTGGTGGGCGATGCCGCAGTGGCTCTCATGCTGGCTGCACTCGGTCATCGCCAGTGGGCCTTCCATCGCCTCGACGATCTCGATCAGCGAGATCTGCGAGGCGTCGCGGCTCAGGCGGTAGCCGCCATGCACGCCGCGCTGGCTGGCGACCAGTCCGGCCTGGGCCAGCGGTTTCAGCAGCTTGCTGACGGTGGGCTGTTCCAGCCCCGAATGCTCGGCCAGTTCGGCCGCGCTCAGCACCTGTCCGGGCCGCGCGGCGAGCACGGTCAGGACGACGGTGGCGTAGTCGGTCAGTTTGGTGACACGGAGCATGGCGGGCGGGGCGTTGAAAGCGTACCGAAATTGTACGCTTTTGCCCCGGCCCGGCCAACCCGGCCGGAAGGCCCGGCCGGCGGAGCTTCAGGGGGCGTTGCCACCCGGCGCGGAGCCCTGGGGGGC